>NZ_LSRP01000014.1 GCF_001885585.1 Pararhizobium antarcticum | reverse complement strand
GATATAAAATCAAGTTCATCACAACCATTCGCCTTTGGCAAGGCACAAGACGTCGTACGAAAATTGCGCTATTATGTAGGAGCCACCACCAACAGAAAAACAGTTCGCGAGACTCTCAGGCTACGCATTCCACACGGAGAGGATACGTGAAGCCCGGCGGGCCGCAGCAGCCCCTGCGGCAATGGCAATCGACGCGAGTTCTGCGTCGTCGGTCGGCATGACGATGCGGGAGTTCGTGCTACCATAAGCAAAAACTTTGTCGACCAGTCGCTGCATCGCGGTAAGATCTGATCCCGAGAAGACAAGTTCAAAATCTTCCGCTTCGGCCGTTCCGATCGTGGGTTTCATTGACTACTCCTTTGCTGATCAATCAACTAAATGCTGAGCCCAGATCGTTTGCGGAACAATGTGTTTTTCCATTCTGAGCTATTAACCATCCTATAACAGGCCGATCGACTCCCTCTTGGGGATCTGCTACGCCTGCCGGATGTTCAGATTGATACGAATAGAGCTGCGACAACCCCACGCCTGAACGGCGAACGCTCTCGTATTTTCCTCATTGAAGGTGCTGAACATGGAAGATCCCAATAACATCAACGTGCCTGCCGTATCCGCGATTTCCTTCAACTCAGATGATCTGGAGGTTCTTCGGAGGGTAGAAATATTGGGGCAACCAGCACTTCCTGCTGTCTCCGGAATGCCGGACCTTCACGCTTAAAAAGCTCCGCCAGGTCACCGAGGACGATGCGTTCAAGGCCTTCTGTCTGATCCGTTGGCCCGAGACTGGCGGCCGTCCGGTCTGCATCAACTGCGACCATCCTCGCTGCTACAACGTCCGCCGCCAGTGCTTCAAATGCCAGAAGTGCCGCAAGGAGTTCTCTGTCACCTCGAAGACGGTTTTCGCGTTCCGCAAGATGTCGTTCCGCGACATCCTGATGGGCCTGTGGCTGTCCGTGAACAGCGTCAAGGGCAAGAGCGCCCTCCAGCTCTCCCGCGAGCTCGGCTGTCAGTACAAGACCGCATGGGTCTTCCTGATGAAGATGCGCGAAGCCATCGCCACTAGACGCGAGGATATTGTTCTCGAAGGCGAAATTCACATCGACGGCAAGTACGCGGGCGGCAAGATCAAGCCAAAGAACCGCAAGGAAGACCGCGAGGATCGCCGCAAGAAGAAGTACCAGAACCTGAAGCGCCTCACGATCCTGGCCATGCGCGAGAAGACGCTGCTCGGCCGGGGACGGGAACGCACGGTCACCCGCGTCATCCGAACCGAGGACAGCAACGAGGCATGGGAGTTTGCCAAGAAGCACGTCAAGAAGGGCTCCACGATCCACGCCGACGAGCACTTCAGCTACGACGACCTCGCGGGCCTGCAGGAACTGAAGCGCGTCAATCACAGCAAGGAATACGAGACCGAGGACGGGATCAACACCAACCACGTCGAAAGCTTCTTCTCCCGTGTGCAGCGCGCCTATGTCGGCATCCATCATCGCTTCTCGGTGAAGTATTTCGACTGGTACGCCGCCGAGATCGCCTGGCGGGAGGACAACCGCCGGGTCGATAACGGCACGCAGATGTGGGGCATGGTTCACTTCGCGCTGTCGAGGGAAACGTCGCGCAATTTGTGCGGCTACTGGGAGGGCAACAAGCCGCCGGACTTGGTCTGGGCGAACGGGGTCAGCCCCGAAGACGATTGAGACCGCTCAGGCGGCGATCTCCCACAGGCGGCGGCCACCGTCGCCGACGGGAGCATATCGCACGCGTCCGTTCTTGACGAGCTTGTCGAGGTCTCGGGATAGCACGTTGCCAAGCTGGCCCAGTCGCGGATCGTCGTCAGCGATACCGATCTGCCGCGCCAACAGCCTGGCGCATTCACCCGTGGAAATCGGCCCGTCAGCCTCCCTCAGCATGCGCAGAAGGCTGCCACGCTTGTCGATGCCCTTCAGCAACTGAGTAACGTCACTTGCTGAGACTTTGGACGGCCTCCGGATACGAGCCGGAACGGCCTCCTCTGGGCGATAGCCTGGGTCATACACCGTGAGAACGGTGTCAAACGCCGCGCGCTGCTCCTCGAGCGCCGCAATCTCGCTTCTCAGCGCATCAATGCGGCCGCTGACCTCGCCACGCTTCCTCTTCAATTCATCCACAATCTGCATCGTAACCCTCTCTAAAAGCACAGCTTTTAGACTAAGGCATCAAACGAATGGAGTCTGGTGGTGGGTCCTACATAATAGCGGAAAATTGAGCGCGAGCTTGCGAGGATGATGCCAATCATTTTCTGGTTTCTCTCGACAAATTTCCGGCTGCAGCGGCTACCGTCGACTGAATAGCCCCGAGATTTGTCGACGCCCTCGGGTTACTTTATTTCTGCAAGCTTTCGGCTACCGCATTCTCTGGCCTGCTGCCGGTTTCCTGGACACTGAGTTAAGGTGTTCCTGATGAAACCGGAGAGCATGATTGCAACGACGACAGCCCAGTCGGGAATACAAAATTGAGGCTGCGAAGCTGGTCAAGGAACGCGGTGTCAGCGTGTCGCAAGCTGCCCGCGATCTCGATATTCATGAGAAATTGCTTCGACAGTGGGTTCGGGAATACGGTACCGATCCGGCTCAGTCATTTATTGGTAGCGGCCAGATGAAGCGGGAGCAGCGTGAGATCGAGCGCGTCGGCGCGATGTGACCAAGCTGAAGGCGGAGCGCGACATACTAGAAAACGATCACGGGCTTTTGTCCGCCTGCGCGCGGTAGAAAACAGGTTTGCTGCGCTGAACGCCGGAGGGGAGTTGCCGACTGCTTATTGGAGGTATTCGACCCCGTTTAAAAAACGTGGCACATCGGCTGTTGCGGACTTGAGAGTGGTGACACTCCCCAGATCAATTGCTTTTCATGCGCGACACGTCACGTTGCTTTGACGTGAACCGCCTCTTCTCAAGAAAGCTGTCCATGGCAGTGCAGAGTTCGTCCTCATTCCACCCGCTAGCCACGGACAAACTGACCAGGTCATCAAGGATTTGATCAAGCATTTCAGCACATTGTGCCTTACGAAGTTCAGCCGCAACGTTCGGTCTCGGTGGTAGGATCATTGCGCTCTCCTTCATTCGTCATGCGTAACCTGACTTCCTTGCGGGAAGCATGTACAGCAGGTCACCTCGTCAGCCGAACCTCATGATCGCCAAGCCGAAGCAATAGAGCAAGCTAACGATCAACTAGGCGCTGACTGCTTATAATCAAGCGCCAGTCGTTGCAAATCCTCATGCCTAGCGCTGTGTCGCTCGTCAATGGCGGTCCTGGCCGACCGGGAACTTATCAACATTTTATCACGCAATAGCCGCTACGTCCTTGGTTAAAGCCTCGCAGCGGCACCGCTCGACAGAGGCGAGTGACTCCATTCCACGCGCTTCGTTTCCTATCGCGGTCGTCGGTGGACCGGTCATCGGCCGGCGCTGTTAAATTCGTCTCAACTGCGCCAGCTCGATTTCCCTTTTGTCATAGACATCAGTCAGCGTGCGAATATTGTTCAACAGAAATTATTGCGGCCAGCCAAATGAAATAGTCTCTGCGTTTATTTAAGGAAATAGAAGACGCGGAGAGAGTCGCATCAAGGGATTGCGATAAAAGTATTTATCCGCGGTTTGGAAATTAGCTTTGCGGTAAAATATCAAAATCTTGTATTTTCCCCTTGATATCTGCACCAGTCAGCATTAAATTTACATAAAATTATTCTGTAAATATATTTATGTATATATGCAAATTTTTAAAATTGACGATAGAAATCTTCAATAAAACTCCAATATTACATCGTGAGAAATATTCGGCGGTGACGATTAAATTTGTTCTGTGTAAATAT
>NZ_LSRP01000013.1 GCF_001885585.1 Pararhizobium antarcticum | reverse complement strand
GCTGCATGCGACCTGGAATGCGCTGGTCAAATCAGGGTCTGAAAAATCGCTGGATGCCGCGATGATCGCGCTGGGTGCCGGCGTTATCGCCCTCGTGTTCCTGCCCTTCCTGCCCTTGCCGCATCCGGATGCCTGGCCCTTCATCCTTATCTCTGCGTTTTTCCAGTTCGCCTATTTCCAACTGGTGGCCGCAGCCTATCGAGCCGGCGACATCGGTCTTGTCTATCCATTGATGCGCGGCGTCGCGCCGGTTCTGGTGGCCGCGACAAGCGGCGTGCTGATCGGCGAAACGCTGACGACCGGGGCGCTGGCCGGCGTGCTGACGATCTCGACCGGCGTCCTGACATTGGCATTCGAGGCCCGCAAGGGCGGCAAACGGGCCATCCTTCTGGCGCTTGCCAATGCCGTTGTCATCGCTTCCTATACCTTCGTCGACGGCATTGGCGCGAGGCTGGCGCTCAACCCGATTTCCTACACGCTGTGGATGGCGCTGCTGCCGCCGGTTCTGCTCTTTGCCTGGGCCTTTTCCCAGCGCGGATTTGCGCCTGTTCTGTTCCACGTCCGCCATCAATGGTGGCGCGGCCTGATCGGCGGCGCGGGTTCGATCGGCTCCTACGGACTGGCGCTCTGGGCGATGACCAAGGCCCCGGTGGCCACGGTCGCGGCGCTGCGCGAAACCTCGATCCTGTTTGCCATCGTCATCTCGATCGTCTTCCTCAAGGAACGCGTCAGCCTGTTCCGGATTGCCGCAGCCTGCCTGATCGCGCTGGGCGCGCTGCTGTTGAAGCTGGCTTGAGCTATTTAAATCCGAACTCACGTTTCAAAATCGCAAAAAATTCGCTTGCAGCCTTTTCATCAACTTGAAAGGTCTGGCTTAGCTTTCCATGGTTCTATCGACTTTCACGGTCATAGGTTGATATCTGAAGTAGCGCTCTTCCATCATGCTCCTGCACAAAAACCTTGGCATCAACGTCATCGTGCAACTGGAAGCGATTCATTTCGGCGATTTCGAATTTTGTAATTCTTGCCATTACTCTTCCTTCCACTCCGGCGAACGCTTGCCAAGAACCGCGCCGATCCCCTCCTTGGCATCGGCCATCAGCATGTTTTCGACCATTACGCCCGCCGCATAGTCATAGGCTTGCTCGATCGGCAGATGCGCCTGGCGGTTGAAGGCGGCCTTGCCGATGCTCAGCGCCTGCGGCGATTTCGATGCGATGACGGCAGCGTATTTGTTGACGACCTGCTGCAGGTACTGTTTGGGCACGATACGGTTGACCAGCCCGAAATCCTTGGCGGTCGAGGCATCGATGGTCTCGCCGGTCAGGAGCATTTCCATCGCCTGCTTGCGGTGAGCCGCCCGCGATACAGCCACCATCGGCGTCGAGCAGAACAGGCCGATATTGACGCCCGGCGTGCAGAAGGTCGAGCTGTCGGTGCAGATGGCAAGATCGCAGGTGGCGACCAGCTGGCAACCGGCGGCCGTTGCCAGACCATCGATTTCCGCGATCACCGGCTGCGGCAGATGCGTGATCTTCAGCATCAGCTGGGCACAGAGCCGCATCGCCCTTTCGAAAAATGCCCTGCCCTCGTCGGCATCCGTGCGGTGCGCGGTCAATTCCTTGAGGTCGTGCCCCGCCGAAAACAGGCTGCCGGATGCGGCGAGGATGACGACCCGGATCGTGCTGGAGGCTGCAATCGCATCCAGTTCGCCGATCAGCGCCTCGATCAGCGCCAGCGAAAGCACATTGGCCGGCGGGTTGTTGAGCGTCAGCCGCACAACGCCATCGGACATTGCGTCGCGCAGGACCAGTCCGCGCGCCTCGTCCTTGTGCAAGGAAACTATCTCGGCCATGGCGTTCTCCCGGGGTTGGCTGCAGCGTGACCGCTTGGTAGCCTTCCGCGGCACCGGTTTCAAGCAACACCGAGAACCGGATAGCTTTTGGCTCAGACTATCGTCCGGCTTGCCTTACGTTTGCCGGACACTTGTAAATCGGTTCGCCTGCCGCCGGAGAAACACCATGCCCCTGACGCCCCTTCTCACACCCGATGATCTGAACCGTTTTCTGGATACGGATTTCCCCGAGGTCCATGCAGACGGCAGGATTTTTACGGTCGAAGCTGTTGGCCCGGGCTTCGCCACGATGCGGTTCGAGCCGCTGCAGCGCCACCTGCGGCCTGGCGCGACCGTATCAGGCCCTTCGCTGTTCACGCTGGCTGATGTCACCGCCTATGTCGCGTTGATCGCCCATATCGGTCCGGTGGCTCTCGCCGTCACCACCAGCTTCACCATCAACTTCCTGCGCAAACCACCGCTCGGGCCGCTGCTCTGCACCTGCCATATCCTGAAGCTCGGAAAACGCCTGGCGGTGCTTGACGCCGCCATTTCCGGCATGGGCAGTGGTGAACTGGTTGCCCATGCAACCGGAACCTATTCGATTCCGCCGAAGTAAATTGTGGTAATATAATACCACATCTTTAAGTCCTTGTTTATAATGGATATTTTTTCAAACCATCAAAACGCGTGATCTTGACGGTTTTTCCAGCCTTGCGTATAAGCCGCATCAGATCGCGGTCCCCTGGGGCCGCTTTCCTTTTGGCGCGCGTGAAGCCGCCAAATCAAGCAACAAAAAAGCCCGGCGGCAACGCATCGGGTTCAAAACGAAAGAGTTTCAACATGTCAACCTTCGTTCAGAAGCCTGCAGAGGTGGAGAAGAAGTGGATCCTCATCGATGCCGAAGGCCTCGTTGTCGGTCGCGTCGCTTCCATTATCGCCAACATCCTGCGCGGCAAGAATAAAGTCACCTACACACCTCACGTTGACGATGGTGACAATGTCATCGTGATCAACGCCGAAAAGGCAGTCCTCACCGGCAAGAAGTACAGCGACAAGAAGTACTACTGGCACACCGGTTATCCGGGCGGCATCAAGGAGCGCACCGCGCGCCAGATCATCGAAGGCCGCTTTCCGGAGCGCGTTCTCGAGAAGGCTGTCGAGCGCATGGTTCCCCGTGGTCCGCTTGGCCGTCGCCAGATGAAGAACCTGCGCGTCTACGCCGGCACCAATCATCCGCATGAAGCTCAGCAGCCGACCGTTCTCGACGTCGCAGCGCTGAACAGCAAGAACACAAGGAGCGCCTAATCGTGGCTGACCTCTCTTCTCTGAAAGACCTCGGCACAGTCGCTGAATCGACATCGGCCGCTCCGGTTCACGTCCGCAAGGTCGACGCCCAGGGCCGCTCCTATGCGACCGGCAAGCGCAAGAACGCCGTTGCCCGCGTCTGGGTCAAGCCGGGTTCCGGCAAGATCACCATCAATGGCCGCGAGTTTGCGACCTACTTCGCCCGTCCGGTCCTGCAGATGATCCTGCGCCAGCCGATCGTCGCTGCTGCCCGTGACGGCCAGTTCGACATCGTGGCAACGGTTGTCGGCGGCGGTCTCTCCGGCCAGGCCGGTGCTGTTCGTCACGGCATCTCCAAGGCCCTCACCTACTTCGAACCGGGCCTGCGTCCGGTCCTGAAGAAGGGTGGCTTCCTGACCCGCGACAGCCGCGTCGTCGAGCGTAAGAAGTACGGCAAGGCGAAGGCCCGTCGTTCGTTCCAGTTCTCGAAGCGTTAATCGTTTCACACTGCGCATTTTTGCAAAGGCCGGGCATCACTGCCCGGCCTTTGTTATTTTTGAAATCCGTGTGCTGACGGCCGTTTGCTCAGAGAGGCTGGCGGCTCTCGCGCGGGCGCAGCGCCCAGCGGGCAATGCCGCTGTTGAGCCACATCGTGACCGGCTTTTCGAACAGATGGAACATCGCGGCCGAACCGATCGCAATCACCAGGATGAGAACGCCGATCGCGCTGGTGATCAGCATCGGCTCATAGGGTAGCTGTTCGGCGATAAGCTTGACGAAAAGCTGGATGACATAGACGTGCAGCAAATAGGTCGAAAACGACCAATCACCGAGCTTTTGCAGCCACGGGATGCTTTTCGTCATGAGCGATTGGGCACCGAGAAAGAAGAATGCGGCAGGCAGGCCCCAGATGGCGAAGCGCCACGTGTCGTCATAGGCGCCTGAGACGATCAGCCCGATCACAAGAACAGGCATGGACACGAGCCAGAAGCCTGTGAACCATTTCTGTCGGGTGGCGATCACGCCGTATCTCCAGATCAGAATGCCAAAAGCAAACTCCAGGAGCAGCGGCTGGGTGAAGAAATTGAAGATTGTCCCACCATCGACGAGCAGTCCGGCCAAAACGATCAGAACCAAAACGCCTATTGTCACCATCATACCGCGGTCGCCGGATATCCACACGGTGAAGGCGACAAGGCAGTAGAAAAACATCTCCAGATTCAGTGTCCAGCCCACAGATATGATCGGCAATATTGAACCGGCAACCGGATCCGGCAGGAAGAGCATGGAAGAGATGATCTTGCTCCATTCCATCTCCGGCCGGTTCATGAGGTGCGGCAAGGCAAAGGTGATGGCGACGGCACCCGCCGACATGACCCAGTAGATCGGCACGATCCGCGCAATTCGTTTCATCAGGAATGTCATCGGCCGAAAGTCTTCGTCCCGGGCGATGATCATGGCCATGATATACCCGCTGATCACGAAAAAGATGTCCACGCCGATGGCACCGAAACCGAAATGGTTCGACCAGCCAAGCTCGCTGTTCAACGAGGCAAAGATGTGAAAAAGCACGACACACCAGCAGGCAACGACCCGCAGATACTGCACCGATGCAATGCTCGCCGGTGCCGATAGCTGAGCCCTGCGGAATGGCATTTCACCAATCCGCGGCCTAGGACAGATCAGACTGTCTGCTCCGCCCTCGCGGCGCGATGCGATTGCGCCAGAACCGGCCACGCACTTCTCCCTGCCATTTCTCCCGATGGGCACGAGAGCCGATTCTGTTCCAGAACGGAACACAATCGGCGACCGTGCAACCATTTCTTAAACACAGCAATTTCCGGGCCAGAATTGACGATCAAATGCGCGGCGGGTACGAATTGCCATGGGGATTGCCCCCTATTCCAAGAACGGAGGCATTTTTGGCCAGCAAGACCATCGACCATGCGATCACCGCAAAATCGCTGAAGAGCGCCGCAAGCGACCCCACCCATGCCGGTATCCTGTCCTTCATGCGGCGGAAATATACCAAGCAACTTGCGGGGGTGGATGCAGTGGTGTGGGGGGTTCCCTTCGATGCGGCCACTTCCAACCGCCCGGGGGCGCGTTTTGGACCGCAGGCGATCCGCCGCGCCTCCGCCATTTTCGACAATGATCCGCAATATCCGTTCGAGCGGGACCTGTTTGCCGATATGGCGACCATCGACTACGGCGATTGCCTGCTGGACTTTGGCAACCACTCCCGAACCCCCGCGACAATCGAGCGGGAGGCCGCAAAGATCCTGAAGAGCGGCGCCTTCCTGCTGACACTCGGCGGCGATCACTTCATCACCCTGCCGCTGCTGCGGGCCCATGCGGCGATCCATGGACCGCTTTCGCTTGTTCACTTCGATGCGCATCAGGACACCTGGGCCGACGAAAAGGGACGAATCGATCACGGCTCCTTCGTCGGCCGCGCCGTGCGCGAAGGACTGATCGACCCCTCCACCTCCATCCAGGTCGGGATCCGGACCCATGCGCCCGAGGATTGCGGCATCCGCATCCTCTATGGCTACGCGGTTGAAGAGATGAGCGCGCAAGAGATAGCGGACACGATCCTGCACCATGTCGGGGAACGCGCGACCTACCTGACCTTCGACATCGACTGCCTTGATCCTGCCTATGCACCCGGAACAGGCACGCCGGTGTCAGGCGGGCCCTCGTCTGCGCGCATGCTGTCGATTCTGCGCAAACTCGGGGCGCTGTCGATCAAGGGTGCCGACGTGGTAGAGGTCGCTCCCGCCTATGATCATGCCGATATCACCGCCATTGCAGCCTCCACAATCGCGATGTATATGCTCGGCCTGCACGCTGAGAAGCTTGCAGAAAGACGCGGCTGATTGGTCCGGCTCGGAGCAAGAGGGACTGTTATCAAACTGATTCAATTGCATGCCAGCATGAATCAGCAAACCGCTGCAGAGTGTTGACGAGACAGGATTATCCATGAAACCGAAGATCTTCATCGATGGCGAACACGGCACCACGGGGCTGCAGATCCGCGTCCGCATGGCGGACCGCCCGGATGTCGAACTGCTGTCAATTCCGGAAGCCGAACGGCGCAATGCCGCGATGCGTGAAGACCTTCTGAACAGCGCCGACATCGCCATCCTGTGCCTGCCCGACGACGCATCAAAGCAGGCCGTCAGCATGCTGGAAGGCAATAACAGCGTCAGGATCATCGACACGTCGACCGCGCACCGGATCGCGCCCGGCTGGGCATACGGCTTTGCCGAGATGGACAATGCGCAGCCGGAAAAGATCCGCGCGGCCCGTCTCGTCGCCAATCCCGGCTGCTATCCGACCGGCGCGATCGGACTGATCCGGCCGTTGCGGCAGGCTGGCATCCTGCCGGAAAATCATCCGA
Organism: Pararhizobium antarcticum; assembly: GCF_001885585.1. Lineage (GTDB taxonomy): Bacteria > Pseudomonadota > Alphaproteobacteria > Rhizobiales > Rhizobiaceae > Pararhizobium > Pararhizobium antarcticum. The sequence goes on along the minus strand of NZ_LSRP01000013.1, from coordinate 120,050 downwards.
TCACGGTGAACGCCGTATCCGGCTATACCGGCGGCGGCAAGCAGATGATTGCCCAGATGGAAGACGCAAATAATCCGGAGCACATCGCTTCCCCGCATTTCCTCTACGGACTGCCGCTCAAGCACAAGCATGTCGGCGAGATGCAGGCCCACGGGCTTCTGGCCCGCACGCCAATCTTCTCGCCATCGGTTGGACGCTTTCCGCAGGGCATGATCGTCCAGGTTCCGCTCCATCTCGAAGACCTCGCCGACGGTGCCACGCTCGAGAGCATTCACGCCGCACTGACAGCCCATTATGCCGGACAGTCGATCGTCGAGGTCGTGCCGCTTTCGACCAGTGCTGCCATGCCACGGGTCGATGCCGTCGAGCTTGCCGGCCAGGACACGATCAAGCTGTTCGTGTTCGGTTCGGCCGGCGGTGACCAGGTCAACCTCGTTGCGCTGCTCGACAATCTCGGCAAGGGCGCATCGGGTGCTGCCGTGCAGAACATGGACCTCATGCTCTCCGCCTAGGCGCCGGCGTTGTGCCGGCTCAGGCTTGACGGATAGCCATGGCTTCTGGCGGGTATTCGCCGACGAAGGCGCGCCAGTGGGCGATGGCAAAGCCGAGCACGATCAGTGCAAAGCCCTGGTGCAGAACGCCCCAGCTGACCGGAACCTGCAGCACAAGGGTCATGATGCCGATCATTGCCTGCAGGGTCACCAGCGCGAAGAGAAGAATCGAACGACGGGCATGCGTCGTCTGCGGCGCCTTGCGGACCGAGGCGATCATGTGCATCAGCACGAGTGCGAAGAGCAGGTAGGCCCCGCACCGGTGGACGAACTGCACCGTCTTCGGGTTCTCGAAGAGATTGAGCCAGAACGGCTGCTGGACGAACAGGTCGCCCGGGACCAGCGCTCCATCCATCAACGGCCAGGTATTGTAGGTGAAGCCCGCATCAAGGCCGGCAACGAGCGCGCCCAGATAGATCTGAAAGAGCGTCATCAGGGTGATGATCATCGCCATCTTCTTCGAGCTTGCCGTCGGCGCAGCCTCGCCGACATGCTTCGACAGCCCCCGCATGATCCACATGCAGGATGCAAAGATCAGACAGGCAATCATCAGATGCGTGGCCAGCCGGTACTGGCTGACATCCGTGCGGTTGACGAGGCCGGAAGAGACCATCCACCAGCCGATGAAACCCTGGAAACCGCCCAGCGCCAGAATGCCGACCAGAGGCAGTTTAAAGCGCTGCTCGATGCGGCCCGTCACCCAGAAAAACAACAGCGGCAGCGCAAACACCAGGCCAATCGTGCGCGCCAGAAGCCGATGCGCCCATTCCCACCAGAAGATCGTTTTGAACTCATCGATGCTCATGCCCTGATTGATCTGCTGGTACTGGGGAATCTTCTGGTACAGCGCGAACTCCTCGTCCCACTCCTGCGCGCTCAGCGGCGGGACGACGCCGTGGATCGGCTTCCATTCGGTAATCGAAAGACCGGATTCCGTCAGCCGCGTGGCGCCCCCGACAAGCACCAGGGAAAACAGAACCAGGAGCACGAAACCGAGCCAGAGCCGCAACTGACGGCGGTTGCGGTCGGCATGGACGTTTGTCCGGGCGAACGAAGGCTCATCAATGATCTGTACGCTGGTCATGCGGGCTCCTGATAGATCAAGCGCGGTCAAAACTGGCACGAGACGAATTGTCTCGGTGATCGCGCTTCAAGCGTGTTGATTTGCACCAGAGCAGCATGCAAAACAAGACTTACCCCTTTGCGGCATGCCGTCGCGGCTCAGCCGCCGACCAGCAGAGCCGCCAACCGGAAAGAGCATGATGCCCTTACGCCTGCGAAAACTGATCGGCACCGTCCTGATCGTCCTGCTCGTCATCGTCTATGCGCTGGCGGCGACGACCTTCGCCACGCTGCTGCTTGGCGCCTCGCCGTGGTGGGTGCATCTGCTGTATTTCTTCTTCACCGGCCTGCTGTGGATCCTGCCCGCCATGCTGATCATCAAATGGATGTCGAAACCGACCTGAAAGTTCTCCCATGCGCATCGCCGTTATCGCCGACATCCATGGCAACGATCTCGCCCTTTACGCCGTGCTGAAAGACATTGCGGCACAGGGCATCAGCGAGGTCGTCAATCTCGGCGATCACCTAAGCGGCCCCCTGAACGCGGCGCGCACCGCCGACATGCTGATGGCGCAGGACTTCCCGTCGATCCGCGGCAATCACGATCGCTGGCTGACGACGCGCGCGCCTGTCGAAATGAACACCTGGGATAGCTTCTCCCACGCCGAACTGGAGCCACGTCATCTCGACTGGCTGCGCGCGCTGCCGCCGACGCTGCTCTATCGCGATGAAATCCTGCTTTGCCATGGCACACCGTCGAGCGACACAACATACTGGCTCGAAGACCTGACACCGCAGGGTGTGCTGCACATGTCGGCCCGCCAGCGGATCGAGGACCTCGCCGGCGATCAGGATGTCGCGGTCATTCTGTGCGGACACACCCATATTCCAAGGGCCGTGCGCCTCGCCGATGGCCGGCTGATCGTCAATCCCGGCAGCGTCGGCTGCCCCGGCTATGATGATGACGAGCCTGTCTTCCACAAGGTCGAGACCGGCTCGCCCGATGCGTCCTATGCGGTGATTGAGAAAACCGGCGGTGAAAGAACCGGCACCGCATGGACGGTCAGTTTCCGCCGCGTCCGCTACGACAATCTGGCCATGTCGCGGCTTGCCGGCGAACGCGGCCATGGCGAATGGCAGCGCGCGCTATCCACCGGCTGGCTGGACTGACCGACTTGCGCCGGCAAGACCGGCTTAGCATTTCGCTAACCTCATTTTCCGCTTTCGGGGACGATGAACGCAGTCGCACAATTTTTTAAAGAAAGTCACACCGTTTGCACGCTAGAAAGCGAGGCGAAAACGGGTTCCCGGGCGACTTTTACGATGACGGATGTCGACTTCAACATGATGCCGGTGGACAAGATGCGCGGTCGTGCATCGCGCGCAACGCGTGCCGCCGCCATCGAAGCCGCCGCCACCGACAGCCTGACACTCTCCGTGCATGTGAGCCTAGACGCCCTGGAAGCGGACTGGCGCAGGCTGGAGGCGTCAAACACCATTTCCCTGCATCAGGGGTTCGACTGGTGCAAGGCCTGGGCCAAGAGCCATCAAAACCCGCTTCTGCTTGTGCGCGGCAATCTCGGCCACAAAACCATCTTCATCCTGCCGCTGGAACTGGTGCGCGGGCGTCTGTTCCGCACAGCCCGTTTCATCGGCGCACCGCACAGCAACATCAATACGGGTCTGTTTTCAAGCGATCTGGGTGATCTGGCGTCGCAGGATTTCGCGGCCTGCGTCATCAAACAGCTTGGCGAAAAGCTATCCCGCGTCGCCGACATCGTGACGCTCGAAAAGATGCCGTTTGAGTGGCGCGGCACATGCCATCCGCTGGCAAGCCTGCCGGCCGTGCGAAACCAGAACGCATCCTACCAGCTTCCGCTGTTGGAAAACTTCGAAACGACGCTGGCGCAGATCAATGCCAAGCGTCGGCGCAAGAAATTCCGCGTCTCCGAAAAGCGCCTGGAGGCGCTGGGCGGCTACGATCACGTCGTGGCAAAGACGAGCGAGGAACGGCGCGCGCTGCTCGACCTGTTTTTCGCCCAGAAGGCTGCCCGGTTCAAGGTTCTCGGCCTGCCGAATGTTTTTCAGGATCCGGAGACGCAGGCTTTTTTCCATCGTCTCGCAGCGCTGGGCGAGACCGAAAACGGCCAACCGCTCGAACTCAATGCCATTCGCCTGCGGGGCGAAAACGAGGGCCGGATCATCGCGATCGCCGGCTTGTCGCGCAAGGGTGACCACGTCATCTGCCAGTTCGGATCAATCGACGAGGATATCGCTGCAGACAGCAGTCCCGGCGAATTGCTGTTTTTCCTGATGATCCGCCGCCAGTGTGCAGAGGGGGCCGCACTGTTCGATTTCGGCATTGGCGACCAGCCCTACAAGCGGTCTTGGTGCACGGTCGAAACCGTGCAACGCGATATCGTCCTGCCGCTGACCGTGCGCGGACGGATTGCGGCATGGTTGCACCGCTCCCTCGTCTCGATGAAGAGCGCGATCAAGAAGAACCGCACGCTCTATGCCTTCGTCCAGCGCCTGCGGCAGCGCCGCCAGGGCACGTCCGCGGGCGCCTCATCCGAAATGGACAACGGCTGACAAGCAGTCATCAATCTCAGGCCGCGCGGCGACCCGGATGTCCTGGCTGCGGCAGCGCGGTGGCCGTCATCAGCACGATATCACTGTAGCCCGCCTCATCGAAACCATGGATCAGTGCAACGATATCCTCGTCGCTGACGGCCGGTGCAGACAAAATGATTTCCGTCTCGGTCGAGCGCATCACCTTTCGGACCGCATTGACGTCTGCCGGCCCGCACTCCACCAAAACGGTGTCATAGGCATTGGTCAAGGCATCGACGATCATCGCCAGGCGTTCGATGCCCCGCATCGCAATCGCGGGATCGGCATCCCCCTGCGGAATGATGTGTGCATCGGAAAGCCGGTCGGCATGGATCGTCTCGGTGAACGGCACTTCCCCGGCGAGCAGGTTCGTAATGCCGGGCAACTGCGTCGACTGGGCCATCAGGCGCGACGGGCAGGCCGAGCCGGTGAGGTCGATCAGGATGATCTTGCGCCCCTCTTCGGCAATCAGTCGGGCCAGCATGACGGTCGCCGTCGAGCCCTGGTCACCTGCCGGCGACACCGATACGGCGATGCGGATGTCATTGCTGCAGATATGATCGGCAACCGATTCGATCGAGAAATCTTCAGCATTGGCGGCCGTTTCCGGCGCGGGTTCCGCGATGTCAACGGGTTGCTCAAGCAGGCTGCGAGCGGCCTTCGGTTCGACCGCTTTCACCGGCGTATGCGTTATGACAACCGGCGGCTCATCGGCAGACGGTTGATCGTCCTCGTAATTCACCGGGCGCAGCGCGCGGCCACTGAAAAGCTCGCTGAGCATGATCACCACGCAGCTGATCAGGAAGGCGGCCAGGGCCGCGACAATGGTGATCGGCAGGACCTTCGGGAAATGCACATCGTTCGGCTCGACGGCCTGGGATATGATCCGGCCATCCGCAGGCGTCGAATTCACGCCGGTGCGGGACGTCGCCTCACGATACCGCGCCAGATAGGTTTCGAGCAGCTGACGCTGCGATGTGGCTTCGCGTTCGAGCGCGCGCAGGCCCACCTCATCCTCGCCAGCCTGGGCCGAGGTCGCCTTCAGCGTATTCAGTTGCTGGACCAGCTGGCGCTCGCGCAGTTGCGAGACGCTCGCCTCGTTTTCAAGACTGCCGAGAATCTTCTGCGTCTCGGTGCGAATTTGCGCACGGATGCCCTGCAGCTGGGATTTCAGCGCCTTCAACCGCGGGTGGCCATCCAACAGGGTGGTCGAGAGATCAGCGATCTGGCCCTGCATGGTTGATTCGGTTTCTTTCAGCCGCTGGATCATCGCCGACCCCACCACGTCGTTCAGCGTATCGACGGCGCGACCATTCGAGAGCGCCGAGCGCACACCTTCGGCCCGGGCCTCGGCATTGGCCCGTTCGCCGCGCACGCGGGCAAGCTCGGCCGAAATATCGTTGAGCTGGCGGATCGCAAACGTGCTGTTGTCGCCGGTCGGCAAAAGGTCCTGGGAAGAACGATAGGTCGCGACCTTGGCTTCCGCCTCACGCACCTTCTCGCGCAGATTGGCGATTTCCGGCTCAAGCCAGCGCGACGCTTCCGAATTGGAATCGAGTTTCGCACCGCTCTGCAGCGAGAGATAGACCTTGGCCATCGCGTTCGGGATGGCGGCGGCGAGCGTCTGGTCCTTGGAGGTGAATTGCACCGCAATAACCCGCGATTTTTCGACCTGGTAGACCTGCAGCTTATCCTGGAATTCCTTCAGGACTCGTTCTTCCGGAGGAAGATCGAGCGGATTTTTCTTGATGCCGAGCATGACAAGAAGATCCGAGATCGCCGATGGATTGGCCGTCGGGTCGAATTCCGGCAGCTCGTAAAGCTTCATTTCGCGGGCGACCTGCTTGATCAGGTCAACCGAACGCAGGACCTGAACCTGGCTGGAAATCGCGGATTCGTCGAAAGCGGCGTCGGCCGGCGGCTGCTGCGCCTGGTTGACGCCGGAAAATTCCGGCTGGCGCGATTCGATCAGCAGGCGCGCCTCGCTCTGGTACGTCGGTGACATGAGACTGGCGCCGACGAAAGCCATGCCGGCGAAACAGACGGTGGCCAGCAGCACGCGGCCCTTCTTATCCCATATCGCACGGAAGAGACCGCCGAGATCGATATCGACATCCTGATGACCGCTATTGACGCCCGACATGCGCTTTACTCCGAACCAACACAACCTGCCGGTCACCGTAAACAAACATGGTAACACAAGGGTTAATGGCGCGAACAAGCCTCTCCCGGGTCAACAACCGCCCTTCCCCCTGCAGAAAGCAGCGCGGCACACCGAAATTTCCACCGGCCTTTACCGGCTATTAACCCTAACGGATCGATAACATCTGGATATTGCAGGAAGTCCGGAGCGCGAGACCCTAATGACGTTCGCACGATTGAAAACAGGTTTGACATTCACAGCGGTTGCGCTGTGCGTCGCCGTTGCCGGCTGCACCAGCTATCAGCCTGCACCCCGGGCATTCAGCGAAGCCACGATCCAGCCCTACCGGGTCGATAGCGGCGACCGCTTGCGCATCAGCGTCTTCGAGCAAGCCGGCCTGACCGGCAGCTACACGGTAGACCAGGCCGGTTATGTCGCCTTTCCGCTGATCGGCGCCGTGCCGTCGCGGGGGCACACCCTGCCTGAAATGGAAAAGATGATCGCCGAAAAGCTGCGCCAGGGGTATCTGCGCGATCCCGACGTGACGATCGAGGTCGACCGCTACCGCTCTGTCTTCATCATGGGCGAAGTCGGCCAGTCCGGACAATACTCTTACGTGCCGGGCATGACGGTCCAGAACGCGATCGCCGTCGCCGGCGGATACTCGCCGCGCGCCAACCAGGCGAATGTCGACGTGACCCGCAAGATCAACGGCAAGGTCCTCACCGGGCGTGTCTCGATTTCAGACCCGATCATGGCTGGCGATACGATCTATGTTCGCGAGCGGCTGTTCTGACAGTCATGCCGGATCCCCGCCCGCTGCGCATCCTTCATTGTTTCCGGTCGCCGGTGGGCGGCATCTTTCGTCATGTCCGGGATCTGGCCGAGGCCCATGCCAAGGCCGGGCACGAGGTCGGCATTCTCTGCGACAGCACCACCGGGGGAACCTTCGAAGACAAACTGTTTGATGAAATACGGCCCCATCTGGCGCTCGGTCTGATGCGCCTGCCGATACAACGTTCGGTCGGACCGAGCGATCTCAAGGCCCTTTGGGGCAGCTACAGGGAAATCAGGAGTTTGCGGCCGGATATTCTGCACGGACACGGCGCCAAGGGCGGCGGTGTTGCGCGGATCATCGGCTCAGCCTTGCGGGTAAACAGGTATTGCGTCGCCCGCCTCTATTCGCCGCACGGCGGCAGCCTTCACTATGACGGATCGCGGCTCGGTGGAAAACTGGTGTTTCTGGCCGAACGGCTGCAGGAGCGCTTCACCGACGCGATGGTTTTCGTCTGCGATTTCGAACGCAGGACATACGAGACCAAGATCGGCCGGCCCAGAATGCGCAGCGAACGCATCTACAACGGCATCAATGATCGCGAATTCGAAACCGTACATGCCCGGCCCGACGCAGTGGATTTTCTCTATATCGGCATGCTCCGCGACCTGAAGGGCCCGGACCTGTTCGTCGATGCTTTTGCCCGTACCGAGCGGCTGGTCGGCCGGCCGCTATCGGCGATGATGGTCGGCGACGGGCCACAGAAGGCCGACTACGAACAGATGATGCTGGAGCGCGGCCTCGGTCGCCGGATCGAAATGCTGCCAGCCATGAAAGCCCGCGACGCCTTTGCCTTCACACGCAATGTCGTCGTTCCCTCCCGGGCCGAATCCATGCCCTATATCGTGCTCGAGGCGTTGGCGGCCCGCAAACCGGTGATCGCAGCCCGTGTCGGCGGCATACCAGAAGTGCTCGGCAACGACAGCGCCGCCCTGGCCGTTCCCGACAACGCGCAGTCGCTTGCAGAGATCATGGCGACCGCGGTCACCGAACCGGGCTGGGCAGAGCGCGTCATGCCGGAACCCGACACATTCAAGACTGCCTTCTCCACCTCGACGATGGCCGCAGCCATGCTGCAGCTCTATCAGGATCTTGTGCCGAAATCAGCCGCAAAGTCCCGGTGATTCCGCAGCGCTCGTAAGCGTTTTTTAGGGGCTTTCTGCTATCCCGGATCGAAGCCAAGGGCGGAAAACATCATGAACCAGATCGACAGACCGGAATCATTCGACACGGAAGCGCTTCGCAAGAAGATTTCCGAGATCCGCACGATCGGTCCCGATGAAAAGATCGACGACACGGCAAAGCCGGATCTCAACCCGCTTGCAAAGCGCATCGCGCAGCAGTTCCGGACCGATACCTATTCGCCGGCGATGATTGTCGGCCTGTTGCGGCTGCTCGATTTCTGCGGATTGTTCGCCATCGGTTATGCCATCCTGATGCTCTATGTCGCGCCGGGCCTGAATGACTGGCTCATCTATTGCGGCATCCTGGCCGGGGGTTCGGCCTTGACCGTCTGCTTCCTGCAACTGGCCGATGCCTACCAGGTGACCTGGCTTCGATCCGCGCTGCGCGCTTTGCCGCGCCTGGTCGGCGCCTGGATGCTGGCCTTTGCGAGCCTGGCGCTCGTCCTGTTCTTCACCAAGGTCGGCGGCCCCTATTCCCGCGTCTTCTTCGGCGCATGGTTCCTATCGGGCGCCGCGTTCCTGTTTCTCAAGCGCGCCTTCATTTCCTATTCGATCCGTCACTGGGTGCGCAACGGCGTCATGGAGCGCCGTGCGGTCATCGTCGGTGGCGGCCAGGCCGCCAAGGACCTCATCCGGTCCCTCGAAAGCCAGCCCGACAACGACATCCGCATCTGCGGCATCTTCGACGACCGCGACGAGCGCCGCTCGCCCAGCGTCATTGCCGGTTATCCGAAACTCGGAACGGTCGCCGAACTCGTCGATTTTGCCCGGCTGACCCGCATCGACATGCTGATCATCTCGCTGCCGCTGTCTGCGGAAGCCCGCATCCTGCAACTGCTGCGCAAGCTCTGGATTCTGCCCGTCGATATCCGGCTTGCCGCCCATGCCAACAATCTGCGGTTCCGTCCGCGCAGCTATTCGCATGTCGGCAACGTGCCGATGCTCGATATTTTCGACAAGCCGATCACCGATTGGGATTCGGTTGCCAAGCGTGCCTTCGACATCTTCTTCAGCGTAGTTGCACTCGTCTGCCTCTGGCCGGTCTTCCTCGGTGCGGCAATCGCCGTCAAGATCAATTCGCCAGGCCCGATCATCTTCAAGCAGAAGCGCCACGGCTTCAACAACGAGATGATCGACGTCTACAAGTTCCGCTCGATGTATACCGAAATGAGCGATCCGACGGCGCGCAATGCGGTCACCAAGGGCGACCCGCGGGTGACATCGGTCGGTCGTTTTCTGCGCAAATCCTCGATCGACGAACTGCCGCAGATCTTCAACGTGCTCAAGGGCCAACTCTCGCTGGTCGGACCGCGTCCGCATGCCGTTCTGGCGCAGACGCAGAACCGCAACTATTCCGATGTCGTCGAAGGCTATTTCGCACGCCACCGCGTCAAGCCCGGCGTTACCGGCTGGGCGCAGATCAACGGCTGGCGTGGCGAGATCGACAATGACGACAAGATCAAGTTCCGCACGGCCTTCGATCTCTACTATATTGAGAACTGGTCGCTGCTGTTTGATCTGAAGATCCTGTTCCTGACGCCGATCCGCCTGCTCAACACCGAAAACGCCTATTGATGGCGATTGGCGTCACGCAGGCCCCCGCTTTCAGGCCGCAACTCGCCGCAGTCGCCATCTTCGGATCGGCAATGGTGACCTTCGGCGTCTTTCTGTCGGGTTTCGTGATTGCCGAGCCGGCCCCTTATGAACTCTTCATGGCCGCGCTGATCGGACTCTGGGCGCTGTTCGGCCTGAAAATTTCACGCTACACCGCGCCGCTGCTTGCGCTCCTGATCCTGTTCAACACGGGTGGCATCCTGTCGCTGACGGTGATGAAGGAGCTTGGAGGCGGGCCGATGTATATCGCCGTGTCCGCCTTCCTGGCGCTCTCTTCCGTCTTCTATGCCGCCATTATCGAGGCACGCCAGGAGCGCCTGAAGCTGATCTTCAATGCCTGGGTCGCCGCCGGCGTCATCACCTCCCTGCTTGGCATTCTCGGCTATTTCGGCGCCATACCGGGTGGAGAGCAGTTCACGCTCTATGACCGCGCCAAGGGCGCCTTCCAGGATCCCAACGTCTTCGGTCCCTTTCTGGTCGCCCCGTCGCTCTACCTGATGCACGGGCTTCTGACAGACCGCCTGTCGCGCGCGCCCGTCCGGATCCTCTGCCTTCTGGTCATGGTGCTCGGCCTGTTCCTGTCCTTTTCCCGCGCGGCCTGGGCGCTCTACCTGTTCTGCGCCTGCGCGCTCGTTTTCATCATGCTGATGAAGGAACGGACCGGCGCCTTTCGCCTGAAGATCCTGGTACTGGCGCTCGGCGGCGCCATCCTGATGATCTCGGCGCTTGTCATCGCGCTGCAGTTCGAACAGGTGTCCAGCCTGTTCTCCAGCCGGACGCAACTGGTCCAGGAGTATGATGGCGGCCATCTCGGGCGCTTCGAGCGCCACCGCATCGGTTTCCTGATGGCGATGGAACACCCTCTCGGCATCGGACCGATGGTGTTCAGCACCCTGTTTCCGGAAGACGAACACAATATCTGGCTGAAATCGCTGACATCCTACGGCTGGCTGGGTTTCATCTGCTATGTCACGCTGATCTTCTGGACGGTAGCGATCGGCTTCCGCTTCCTGCTGCTCGACCGACCCTGGCAGCCCTATCTGATGATCGCCTGGATCGTGCTCATCGGCCATACCGCCATTGGCACCGTCATCGATACAGACCACTGGCGACATTTTTACCTGCTGCTCGGCATCGTCTGGGGCTGCGGCGCACTCGAATATCGCCATCGCCAGAAAACCGTCGCAGGGGCCGCGCTGCGGCGCGCAAAGGCTCCTTTAACATTTTGATTCTAATCATCTTCGAGTGACAGAGCGGCTTATTCCCAAAGCCGGGCGCAGCGGACCGTGAACATGACCAGCGATGTACTGCCGATAGCAACGCCCACCTCCGTGCCGATGCGGATCCTGCAGGTTCTGGAGCCCAGCGGTGGCGGATCGGGTCGCCATTTCCTGGATCTCTGCCGGGGACTGGCCGCACGCGGCCATCACGTCGAGGTGGTCTACTCGCCACTGCGGGCCGAAGAGGCCTTTCTACGCGAGTTAAAGGCAATTGGCCTGCCGGCCATTCACAGCGTCGCGATGAAGCGGGCACCGGGGCGCTCGGATATCGCCGCCCACAAGGCGCTCGGCAAAATCATCCGCAACGGCGGCTTCGACATTGTCCATGGGCACAGTTCCAAGGCCGGCGCCCTCACCCGGCTGCGCCTGCCCGGCCCGCATGTTCCGCGCATCTACACACCGCATGCCTTCCGCACCATGGATCCGACGCTCGGCCTTGCGGGACGCCTGATCTATGGGTCGATCGAACTTCTGCTGGCCCGCCTTTTCACCGACCACCTCATCTGCGTTTCCGACGACGAGTATGACCACGCGCGTCGCCTCGGCATTGCGCAGCGCATGATGTCGGTCATCCGCAACGGCGTCACGGCGCCGCAAGCCGCGATGGCGCAGACACTGCGCGCCAGCTTCGGCATAGCAGCGGACCAGCTCGTCTTCGGCTTTATCGGCCGCCTCTCCCCGCAAAAAGCACCCGAGCGGCTGCTGCAGGCGTTTGCCCATGCCGCGTCGCGCCTTGGCAACGCCCATCTCGTCATGGTCGGCTCCGGGGAACTGGAAGGACAGACAAAGGCGGCCATCCAGGCGAGCGGCCTGCAGAACCGCATTCACCTGACCAGCGTCTTTTCAGGACCACAGGCGGTCTCCTGTTTCGATGTGCTGGTCATGCCCAGCCGCTACGAGGCGATGTCCTATGTCATGCTCGAGGCTGCAGCAGCCGGAAAACCGATCATATCCACGGATATTGGCGGCGCCCGGACCGTGATCGCGGACGGCATGAACGGGCTCATCGTGCCGAACACCGACGACATCACCCGGCTTTCCGCTGCCATGGCCACCGCAGCGCAACCCGAAACCTTCATCGCCTTGCAGGCGGCAGCAACGGCCCGCAAGGGCGACTATTCGCTCGCCGTGATGATCGACAAGACCGAGAGCCTGTATCGTAAAATCGCACAGCGGACATAGCCGGACGCCCCGGCCTGCCGCCATCCGGCCACATAGGATGCACCGGCTATTTTGTTTCTGATTGCCGCTTTTTCCCCTTGCACCACGCATCCTGAAACTATAGGTCTTGCGGCGGCTCGGAGTGTAGCGCAGCCCGGTAGCGCACTTGACTGGGGGTCAAGGGGTCGTGGGTTCGAATCCCGCCACTCCGACCAAAATTCCCCACCGGAACATAGACAATCTCGACAATATTTGCCCGTGCGGCGCGATTTGCCCGTACGGCGCGCGGCTTCCGGCCGCTGCGCAATTGCGGCCAGTTGGTCTGCGAAGACCGCCGGCTACCGCACCTGATCGAGCAGCCGCTTGCATTCCAGGAGATCGTAAAGCGCCTCCTGCAAAAGCGCCCGGTCTTCCTTGCCGACCGATGTCTTGCCGATGGAAATTTCCGGCACGTCCTCATTGCCGCCGACGAAGGAAAAGAAGCGGCGGCTCGCCGGTGCCTTGGCGCGGCCGACGATCTGGTCGTCGTCCGGATTGCCGAGCTTGGGCTGCTGGGCCTGCAGCGGAGACTCGTCGTTGTTGGCCGCGGCCAGTGCCTCAATGGTCGCGAGATCGCCGCTGGCGATCGCTGATACGAACTTGTTGCCGTTGGCCTTCAGGAGCTTCTGCACGCCCTTGATCGTATAACCATGGTCATACAGCAGGTGACGGATACCCTTCAGCAGATCGACGTCGTCCGGGCGATAATAGCGGCGGCCACCGCCACGCTTCATCGGCTTGATCTGGAGAAAACGGGTCTCCCAGAAGCGCAGCACGTGCTGCGGCAGGTCGAGATCGTCAGCGACCTCGCTGATGGTGCGAAACGCATCCGGGCTTTTTTCCATGTCATCCCCATTCGAAGGTCGCGGTCGGCGCTTCGCTGCACGATTCGATGATTACACGAATCGGTCCCATTTCAACGGCTTAAGGATAGGTTTTCAACCATGTTAACATGGCTTCTGAGCGATTATTTGCGGGTGCACAAGCGACGGGAGATGGCTGCAACAGTAACCATCGGGGGATCAGGTCGCAGAAACCGCCGGCTTCTGCTTGGCCTTGCGCGCCACGTGCGATTTCAGGACGCGCTGCTTGAGCACGTTGGAGGCCTTGAAAGTCATGACGCGGCGGGGCGAGATCGGCACTTCTTCACCGGTCTTCGGATTGCGGCCGATGCGCTCGTTCTTGTCACGCACCTGGAAGGTTGCGAAGGAGGAAAGCTTGACGCTTTCGCCACGCACAATGGCATTGCAGATTTCGTCGATGACCGTCTCGACCAGTTCCGCCGATTCCGTGCGCGACAGGCCGACCTTGCGGAAAACCGATTCAGCCAAATCTGCCCGTGTTACCGTTTTTCCGCTCATCTTCCCCCACCGATTTTATTGGATATCGATTAGTCTGCGAAGACTATTGCCCTTGTCTATTCCGGTCAAGCGCCTGCCGTATATCAATAATTTTTTACCAGCGGAGAAGCACGGAACCCCAGGTGAAGCCACCGCCCATGGCCTCGAGCAGCACCAGGTCGCCCTTTTTGATACGGCCGTCGGACGCTGCAACATTCAGCGCAAGCGGGATCGAGGCGGCCGAGGTATTGCCATGCAGATCGACAGTCACGACAACTTTCTCCAGCGGAATTCCGAGTTTCTTTGCCGAGCCGTCGATGATCCGGCGATTGGCCTGGTGCGGGACCAGCCAGTCGAGATCGTCCGCCGTCGTGCCGGTGGCGGCAAAGGCGGCCTCGATGACGTCGGTGATCATGCCGACCGCGTGCTTGAAGACTTCGCGGCCCTCCATGCGCAAATGGCCAACCGTGCCTGTCGTTGACGGGCCGCCATCGACATAGAGCTTTTCCCTGTGGGCACCATCCGAGCGCAATTGCGTCGTTAGCACGCCGCGATCGCTGTTGCTGCCGGTGCCCTCCTGCGCCTCGAGGATGATTGCTCCGGCGCCATCGCCAAACAGGACGCAGGTCGTGCGGTCTGTCCAGTCGAGAAGCCGTGAAAACGTTTCCGCACCGATCACCAGAACCCGCTTGGCCAGGCCGCCACGGATATAGGCGTCGGCGGTGGTCACGCCGAAGATGAAGCCGGAACAGACCGCCTGAACGTCGAAGGCGGCGCCGTGGTGCATGCCAAGGCGATTCTGGATATTCACGGCGGTCGCTGGAAAAGTGTTGTCCGGGGTCGACGTCGCAAGAATGATCAGGTCGAGATCGGCCGCAGTCAGCCCGGCATTGTCAAGGGCGGCGCGCGCTGCGGCCTCGCCCAGAGATGCCGTGGTTTCGCCCTCGCCAGCAATATAACGCTGCCGGATGCCGGTTCGCTGCACAATCCATTCATCGGACGTGTCGACCCTGCTTTCCAGATCGGCATTGGTCACCACCTGTTTCGGGAGCGCTGCCCCGAAACCGCGAACCACAGAACGAATCATCTTATTCAAACCTCATCGCTCATGCTACCGGCCGCGCTTTCGGAAGCGGCCACGGCACGATATTTCTGCAAATCATTGGCGATCTTCGCCTTGAGCCCATTTCGAACCATATCATAACCAACGTCGATCGCGGCCGCGAACCCTTCCGCGTCGGTGCCGCCATGGCTCTTGATGACCACGCCGTTCAGACCGAGAAAGACACCGCCATTGACCTTGCGCGGATCCATCTTCTCGCGGAGCCGGTCGAAAGCGCCTTTCGCCAGGATATATCCGATCTTAGCCAGCAATGTGCGCGACATTGCGGCACGCAGATATTCGGCGATCTGCCGCGCCGTGCCTTCGGCAGTCTTCAACGCGATATTGCCGGAAAAGCCTTCGGTCACCACAACGTCGACGGTTCCGCGACCAATGTCGTCGCCCTCGACGAAGCCGTAATAGTCGATGCTGTCGAGGCCCGCCTCGCGCAGCAGCCGTCCGGCTTCCTTGACCTCTTCCTGTCCCTTCATCTCCTCGACACCAACATTGAGCAGGCCGAGCGTCGGGCGTTCCACCTCGAACAAAGCGCGCGCCATGGCGCCGCCCATCAGAGCGAAATCCATCAGTTGCTGTGCATTGGCGCCGATCGTCGCGCCCACATCAAGCACGATGCTTTCGCCTTTCAGCGTCGGCCAGATGGCGGCGATCGCCGGGCGCTGGATGCCGGACATCGTCCGCAGACAGAAGACCGACATCGCCATCAGCGCGCCGGTATTGCCAGCGGAAACCACGACATCCGCCTCATCCTTGCCGACGGCATCGATCGCATTCCACATGCTCGACTTGCCGCGGCCGCGGCGCAGGGCCTGGCTCGGCTTCTCGTCCATGGCAATGGCGATTTCGCTGTGGTGGAAAACGCTGGCCGCCTTCAGTTTAGGATGCTTGTCGAGAAGGGGCGCGCATTCCGATTCGATGCCGAACAGCACGAACCGTATATCGGGATGACGCTCGAGTGCCTTTGCGGCACCCGGAATGACGACCTGCGCACCGAAGTCGCCGCCCATAACATCAAGAGAAATTCTGACCACGCGTGCCTTATCCTTTTTTCCGGCCACACCGCATGTTTCGTCTCAACGCAACTCTTTGAGCGATGGAGACACACGTGTTTCCATGACGTTTGGACCATCAATGCCCGGCTTTCCGGAACAGATGGCCCAACGGGCCGGATTGCGGCCAAAATACCGTTTTTCAGTTCCGTGACAACCGATTTGTGCCGGGAGCAAGACGCCCTAGTCCTTTTTCCAGTCCTTCAGCACGGCAAAGGGATTGGGACGCACGTCATCTTCCTTCGTGCTTTCGATCCGTTCGCCAAAAGCAACGCCGTCCTTGCGCGGATAAGGATCGATTGCGAGTGCTGCATGCTCGGCCACGACTGTGCCGGCATCGATCGTATCGCCGGTGAAGACCTCAGGCAGATCGGGACCTTCGGGATCGACAAACATTTCACCAGTGTCGTTGGCGGCGATGCGGGCCAGCCGCGAGCCTTCCGGGACGAAGATCACGTCGATCGGCTCGCTGATCTGTGATCCGACCGGCTCCAGGGTCACGACGCAGGCCTGGACGATCTTCGCTGCGACGCGTCCGCGGATCCGTACACCGTCCTTCTTCCAGCGATTGATCTGCAACTCGGCAGACAAGGACTCGACCTCGACGACATTCCAGAGCGCAGCCAGCGCGATACGCTCCTGATCGTCGGCGGACAGACGGACCGTCACGGCATTGGCGGAAATGTTGCCGACCTTGACCGGATAGGAAAATGCCGGTTTTTCGTCATGGGTCATTCTGTGATCCTTCTGGAGACGATCGCGGCCATCTGGGCACCGCGCCGTTCGTATCGTCAAGCGCTTGTATCAGACAGGCGCTGGGGGGCAGGACGGTTTCAGTCCAAACCCGGGCTTGCGGGCACAGGCAGATCCAGCATACCGGCTTCGACCACGGCCTCGTCGGACGCTGCCAAGGCAGCCTCGGCCTCCAGCAGATAGGCTGCCAGAGCCTGCATCGAGACGTCTGAACCCGCTGGCTCGGGATAGAAATTGCGTTTCAGCGCTGCAGTCAGGGCTGCGGCATCCCGGTATTCGAGGGCAGCAGAATAGGTTTCAAGGCGGCCGTAAAACATGCCCGCCAGTTTTTTCATGCGTTTGGGAATGGCGACGTCGCCGACGCCGAGTTCGCGGATCGAATGATCGACATCCTCGAAAAACGCATCGACGATCTCCTGTGCGATTTCCTGGCCGGTGCGCGCCGAACCGCGCGTGCGGCGAAAATACAGGATCAGGACGGTGGAAAGCATCTCGAACCGCCCCATCACCGTATCGGGGACGCCAAGCTCGGCGTAGAGAACCGGTCGACGTGCCGCAGCCGTCAGAAGGCCGTATTGGCGCTCGACGATCGCAGTGTTGCTATTTTTTTTGCCGAACAATCCGAAAATCATCATAAAGCCCAAGTTTGGCTGCTTCAAAGTGCGCGCACCCACGCATCCTGTTGTTGCATGATTGCTGAAGCTGGTTTACCGAAGCAGGCACGAATTGCAATGGCGCATCTGCCATCTTTACCCCAAGGGAGATGTCGTTGACGAAACGGTATTTCAAGTCTGACATGAAACTGCGTAGCGTTGTTCTTACATTGGCGATCTGTGGCATTGCGCTGACAGGGTGCAAGTCAACGGACATGCTGGGGACAGGCGAAGTCCTCAATCAGGGCTATGTGGTCGACAAGGAAACGCTGGCGCTGGCGCCGGTCGGAGCGAGCCGCGAGCAGGTTCTCCTGTCACTTGGGACGCCATCCACGACGGCCACCTTCGACAATGAAGTGTTCTACTACATCTCGCAGAAGCGGACGCGTCCCGTTGCGTTCATGAAGCCCAAGCTCGTCGACCAAAGCATCCTGACCGTCTATTTCGACAAGGAGGGCGTCGTCGAAAAGCTCGCAAACTACACGCTGCAGGATGGCAAGGTGTTCGACGTGATCTCCCGCACGACGCCGACCGGCGGTCGCGAGATGACCTTCCTCAACCAGTTGCTGTCAGGCAATGGTATCGGCAAGAGCATGGCAAGATCGATCTTCGCCGATGGCAGCGACGGCGGCAGCAGGGGCCGCTAACCGGCAGCATTGCATTTCCTCAATGCAAAAACCGCGGAACAAGTTTCCGCGGTTTTTTTATGCGATCGTTGGGCAACCGACGGCGCGTCTTTCAACGCAACCGTCAGCGAATTCCCTAAGCCAGAACGGCGAGCAGCAGAAGCGCGACGATATTGGTGATCTTGATCGCCGGGTTGACCGCGGGACCGGCCGTGTCCTTGTAGGGATCGCCAACCGTATCGCCGGTCACGGAGGCCTTGTGTGCCTCCGATCCCTTCATGTGCTTCACGCCGTCCTTGTCGATGAAGCCGTCTTCGAAGCTCTTCTTGGCATTGTCCCAGGCGCCACCGCCCGAGGTCATGGAGATCGCCACGAAGATGCCGTTGACAATGACGCCGAGAAGAGAGGCCCCGAGCGCAGCAAACGCCGACGCCTTCGAGCCGGAGATCAGCAGGACGCCGAAATAGACGACGAGCGGCGCCAGCACCGGCAAGAGCGACGGCACGATCATTTCGCGGATCGCCGCCTTGGTCAGCATGTCGACCGCGCGACCATAGTCGGGACGATCGGTCCCGGCCATGATGCCCGGCTTCTCGCGGAACTGGCGGCGGACTTCCTCGACCACCGCGCCGGCCGCACGGCCGACGGCCGTCATTGCGATACCGCCGAAGAGATAGGGGATGAGACCGCCGAAGATCAGGCCGGCGACGACATAGGGGTTCGACAGATCGAAAGAAATCGTGCCGACATCCGCAAAATACGGATATTTGTCGCCATTGGCGGCAAAATACTTCAGGTCGTTGGAATAGGCCGCAAACAGCACGAGCGCACCGAGACCGGCCGAACCGATGGCGTAGCCCTTGGTGACTGCCTTCGTCGTGTTGCCGACCGCGTCGAGCGCGTCGGTTGCCTTGCGGACATCCGGCGGCAGATGCGCCATTTCGGCAATGCCGCCGGCATTGTCGGTGACGGGGCCAAATGCGTCGAGCGCAACGATCATGCCAGCAATGCCGAGCATCGCAGTGACGGCGATGCCGGTGCCGAACAGGCCGGCCAGCTGATAGGTGGACAGGATGCCACCGACGATGACGATCGCCGGAAGCGCGGTCGATTCCAGCGAAACAGCAAGCCCCTGGATGACGTTTGTGCCATGGCCGCTGACCGAAGCCTGGGCGATGGAATTGACCGGGCGCTTGTTGGTGCCGGTGTAATATTCGGTAATGACGACGATCAGGGCCGTCACCACAAGGCCGAGAATACCGCAGACGAACAGGTTTGCGCCGGTGATATCCTTGCCCTCGACCACGCCGATCGAGCCCCAGCCAATGGTCAGCGACGTGGCTGCCCCGAGACCAACGATCGACAGGACGCCCGTCACGATCAGCCCCTTGTAGAGCGCGCCCATGATCGAGCCATTCGAGCCGAGCTTGACGAAGAAGGCGCCGATGATGGAGGTGATGATGCAGGCGCCGCAGATCGCCAGCGGATAGGCCATCACGAGGTCAAGCGTCGCACTTCCGGAAAAGAAGATCGCCGCCAGAACCATGGTCGCAACAATCGAGACCGCATAGGTTTCGAACAGGTCTGCCGCCATGCCGGCGCAGTCGCCGACATTGTCGCCGACATTGTCGGCGATCGTGGCCGGGTTGCGGGGATCGTCTTCGGGAATGCCGGCCTCGACTTTGCCGACGAGGTCGCCGCCGACATCCGCGCCCTTGGTGAAGATGCCGCCGCCGAGACGGGCAAAGATCGAGATCAGCGAAGCGCCGAAACCAAGCGAAACGAGTGAATCGATAACGTCACGCGAATCCGGCGCGTGGCCGAAACCTTCCGTGAGCACGAGATAGTAGATGGAGACCCCCAGCAAGGCGAGACCGGCCACCAGCATGCCGGTGATGGCGCCCGACTTGAAAGCGATGTCGAGGCCGGCCGCAAGGCTGACGGAAGAGGCCTGCGCCGTGCGCACATTGGCGCGGACGGAGACATGCATGCCGATAAAGCCGGCCAGCCCCGAAAGAACCGCGCCGATCAGAAAGCCGACGGCGGCAGTTGCCGACAAAAGAAGCCAGGTGCCGACGAAGACAACAGCGCCGACGACGGAAATGGTCATGTATTGACGGGTGAGATAGGCCTGCGCCCCCTCGCGTATGAAGCCTGCAATCTCTTGCATGCGGGCATTGCCCTGGTCGGCGGCAAGCACCGACCGGGTCGTCCAGATGGCATAGACCACCGAAAGCAACCCGCATGCGATAACGCCCAGTAGAATGGTCATTTCGCTCTTTCCTCCGTTAACCCGCAGCTCACTCCGTTCCACAGGCAAAAAAACGCATGGGCCCTTGCTCCCCATCAAGCGCGGCAGCCCATGCAGGGGCAAGAGTGCGGTGACGAATCGGTATCGTCAAGCCCTTCGACAAGCTCAAAACTGGCTGATTTGCAGGACTTAGCTGCTTTTTCAGGGGACAAGCGGGAGCCTGCCCGAAGCAATCGGTTCAGGCTGTCTGCTTTGTCCCGGAACGGGCCAGAAATGCCAGGAGAATGAAGCAGAGAATGGTCACCGGCCACACGGCCGCGCTGAGCATATCCCAGCCATAGGCGGTCAGAACCTTGCCGGATCCGAAGGACGCAAGAGCGACGGCAGCAAACAGGATGATGTCGTGGAAGCCCTGAACCTTGTCGGCTTCGTGAGGGCGATAGCTTGCTGCGACGATGGCCGTCGAGCCGATGAAACCAAGGTTCCAGCCGAGCCCCAGGAGGATGAGTGCACCCCAGAAATTCCAGAGCGCAATGCCGGCATGGGCAACAACGGCGCAGAGCATGAGAAGGGCAAGTCCCGCCGCCACGACCTTTTCCGCGCCGAAACGCGACACCAGCATGCCGGTGAAGAAACTCGGCGCGAACATTGCCAGCACATGCCACTGGATGCCGAGTGTCGCAAGATCGGTCGAGAAGCCGCAGCCGACGACCATCGCGATCGGCGCGCCGGTCATCATGAAGGTCATCAAGGCGTATGTGGAAATCCCACAGATCATGCCGGTCAGGAAGCGCTGCGTCAGCACGATCTCCTTCAAGGGCCGCGCAACGGCTGCCGGTGCCGTGGCTCCAGACGTCGGCGTCGTGGGCTTGCGCAAATCCGGCAGGCGCAGGAACAGAAGCACGATGATGGCAGCAAGGCAGATCGGAACCAGCGCCATGAAGGCACCGGCAAAGAGGATCGGCAAAAAGGCATCCATGGTCAGAATGACGAGTTGCGGCCCGAGAACCGCTGATATCATGCCGCCCGCGAGTATCCACGAGATGGCACGCGGCTTGTAGAATGACGGGGAAGCGTCGGCAGCGGCAAAGCGGATCTTCTGGGCAAAACCGCCAGACATGCCGGCAATGCAGAGGCCGAATGCAAAAAGCCAGAAATCACTGCGAAACAGGGCGATCGCTGCCACGGCGCCGCCGGCAGCCCCCAAAAGGGCGCCGACAATGAAAGCAGCCTGCCGTCCGAGCAGGCGGGACAACAAGGCAACCAGCACCGCCCCCAGGGCAACGCCGACATTGAAACCGGTGAGCGGCGCGGTCGCAAGTGACTTGTCGGCGCCCAGCAACTGGTAACCGGCAACACCGCCGACGGCAAAACAGATGGGACCGAGCGTGCCAAGGATGCCTTGTACCGCCGTCAGCAGATAGACATTGCGACGGGCCTCCCGCAGGTCCGGTATCGTGCCCTGCCCGCTGCCCGTCTCCATGCTCATGCGGTGATCGCCCTATTTCTTGACGTCGGTGCGGATCTGGCGGGCGATGCGATCAAGGATCGCATTGACCAGCTTGGGTTCTTCGTCTTCGAAGAACGCCTTGGCGATTTCGACATATTCGGTGACGATGACGGCGACCGGAACATCCTTGCGTTCAACAAGTTCGAACGTGCCGGCGCGCAGGATGGCGCGCACCGTCGAATCCAGCCGGGACAGCGCCCAGTCGTCCTGGAGTGCCGTGCCGATCAGCGGATCGAGCGAGCGCTGGTCCCGCACGACGCCGGCAACGATCGACCGGAACCACGAGGCGTCTGCCTTGAGATAGGTTTCGCCGTCGATTTCCTGGCCAAGCCGATGTGTCTCGTATTCGGCAACGATCTCGAGAACGCCGGTGCCACCGATGTCCATCTGGTAGAGCGCCTGAACCGCTGCAAGGCGAGCTGCGCCACGCTGGTTGGCCTGTTTGACCGGCGGATTGGCCGGAGGTGTCGAAGACGTGTCGCTCACCGTTCGCCGCCCAGTTTCATCTTGAGATCGATCATGGTGAGGCAGGCACGGGCGGCAAAACCACCCTTGTCGCCTTCGCTTTTCTTTGCGCGCGCCCAGGCCTGGGCATCGTTCTCGACGGTCAGGATGCCGTTGCCGATCGGCAGGCTCTCGGTGACGGTCAGATCCATGATGGCGCGGCAGGATTCATTGGCGACAATGTCGAAATGATAGGTCTCGCCACGGATGACCATGCCGAGCGCGACGAAGCCGTCATATTCAGCCGCACCATTGTCGGCACCATCGAGCGCCATGGCAATCGCAGCCGGAATTTCCAGCGCGCCGGGGACCGTCACGATGTCATAGGTCGCAGCGGCCGCGTCCAGCGCCGACTTCGCGCCATCGAGCAGAGCGTCGGCCATGTCGTCATAGAAGCGCGCTTCCACAATAAGAATATGTGGCGTGGGATTGTTGGCCATTTTTCACCTGCTTGAAATTTGGGTCCGGACATCTCCGGCACAGGCGGCGGTCAAACCACGACGGCGCAGGATTGGCAAGCTTTTTCGTGAAAACGGCGCGCCGACAGGGTTTTCATCGACTTTCTGATCCATGGTGGCGCGCCGCATTGCAGGATCTGACGTCAACGCTTTCCAACACCCGGCCACATCTATACGATTTCCATGAAAACGGAGAAGCGCATGACCGAGACGCAGGCACCGATCGTCAATCCGGCGACGCTCGAACTGGAACACTGGCGCGAGGGCACCTTCTTTGAATCCCGCGATGCATCGTTCGGCGCATTGCTCGGGCTTCGCAATCTCGGCGTCGGCTATGGCGAGGTCCCGCCCGGGAAATCCGGCTGCCCGTTCCACAATCACCATGTCGAAGAGGAACTGTTCGTCATCCTCTCAGGCGAAGGGGAGTATCGGTTCGGCCCGGACCGTCATGCGGTCAAGGCCGGCGATGTGCTCGGCGCACCGGCCGGAGGCCCCGAAACCGCCCATGCCCTGATCAATACGGGCGCCGTGCCGCTCAAATATCTGTCGATCTCCGCCAATGCCGCAACCGAAATCTGCGAATATCCCGATTCCGGGAAATTCCTCGCCAAGACCCGCGATGCATCGGGAAAGCCCCGGTTCCGCTTTATCGGAAGACCGGCCAGCGACGTCGATTACTGGGACGGCGAACCCGGCATCTGAACCGCGCACCGCCTCCCCCTTTCCCCCAACCACCGGAATGACCCGTCCTCATGCACACTGTCCACACGATTGAAACCGAACGCCTGATCCTGCGTCCCTATCGTCGCGATGATTTCGCGCCCTACAGCGTTCTTTTCGCCAATCCCGAGGTGACGCGCTTCATCGGCGGCGTGCCGTTTTCGCGCGAGCAGGCCTGGACGCGTTTCCTGCGGCAGGTCGGCATGTGGCATTATTTCGGCTTCGGCTTCTTTGCCCTGCAGGAAAAGGAAAGCGGCCATTTCATCGGCGAGGCAGGCTTTCACGACCTCCACCGCGTCATCAGCCCAACGCTTGAAGGCACGATGGAAACCGGCTGGGCGCTCTCTCCCCTCTCCCATGGACGCGGCCTTGCGACAGAGGCCGTCGGCGCAGCCCTGACCTGGGGCGACCAGCATTTTCCCGCGCTGAAAAAAACCTGCATCATCGACATCGCCAACCAGGCGTCCCTGCGGGTCGCTGCAAAGCTGCATTTCCGGGAACTGA
Organism: Pararhizobium antarcticum; assembly: GCF_001885585.1. GTDB lineage: Bacteria > Pseudomonadota > Alphaproteobacteria > Rhizobiales > Rhizobiaceae > Pararhizobium > Pararhizobium antarcticum. Next base: position 96,080 of record NZ_LSRP01000013.1, on the reverse strand, counting down.
AACGCTCTGTCTATCACGGCGCGCAAGTCGTTTTGCTCGAGCGATAGAGCGCGGACTGTCACCTGATCAGGCACCTCGCCCTCCAAATAACCGCTTCAGTCAGCCTGCGTGCAGCAGGCTCGCTCAGGAGACAGATTGGGACGCCGGAAACTCCGCCAGCCGTGCAGCGTATCTTGCCATCGTATCGACTTCGAAATTGACGAAATCACCGGCCTTGATCTGACCCCAGGTTGTCACTTCGAGCGAATGACGGATCAGCAGCACGTCGAAATCGCAGCCATTGACGGCGTTGACGGTCAGCGACGTGCCATCGAGCGCGACGGAGCCCTTTGGTGCCACGAATTTTGCCAGATGTTCGGGCGCGCGCAGGCGAAAACGGGTGGCATCGCCTTCCGATTCGACAGACAGGATTTCCGCTTTTCCGTCCACATGGCCGGACACGAGATGACCGCCCAGTTCGTCGCCGATTTTCAGCGAACGCTCCAGATTGATTTTCTGGCCGACGCTCCAACCGGAAATCGTCGTCAGCCGCAATGCTTCTTCCCACGCCTCAACCTCGAACCAGCGCTGGTTGGCGGTCGCGTCGGGAAGGTGCGTCACCGTCAGGCAGACACCGGAGCAGGCAATCGAGGCGCCGATGTCGATGCCTTCGGGATCATAGGCGGTGGCAATCCGCAGCTTGATGCCCTCGTCGAGGGCGGTCAGGGATTCGACAGTGCCGATATCGGTGATAATGCCTGTGAACATCAGATGTCTCTTTCGTAGGTATCGCAGATATCCGCGCCAAATCCGCGCGTTTCCACCAGCCTGAAGCCGGAGGGGATGGATCGCGTATCAAATGGGGATGCGATTCCCGTTTCGCCAATTCTACCCGGTCCACGAAACAGCAAGATCCGATCAACGAGGCCTGCATCGAGAAATGCGACTGCGGTCCTCGCGCCGCCCTCGACAAGCAGTGACGAGACGCCCCGCGTCGCGAGCGCCATCAGGAGATCGGCGAGCTTTGCAGAATTGCAATCCAGCACTTCAACGCCGAGCGCCTCAAGCGCCGTGCGGCGGGCATCGAACGCGTCATCGACCGTTGCTCTTGCGATTTCGGAATCGGCAACCGCAATCACCCGCACATCGCGCGCGGTCCGGGCGAGCTTCGACGACAGCGGCAGGTCCAGCCGGCGATCGAGCACGATGCGGACCGGCGACCGCTCCTCCAAGCCGGGCAACCGGCTCGTCAGTTCGGGGTCGTCGGCGATCGCCGTTCCGATGCCGACCAGAATTGCATCGATGCGGGCGCGCAAATGATGAACCGCTTCGCGTGCCTCGGCGCCGGTAATGCGGACCTGCCCCTCCCCCTTGCGACCGATCATGCCATCAGCGGAAATCGCCAGTTTCAAGGTCACATGCGGGCGTTTGCTGCGCTGGCGCATCAAATAGGCTTCGAGCGCCCGCTCGCTTTGCTGCGACCGAGTGCCGAGCGTCACCTTGATGCCTGCCTCGCGCAACAGGGCTGCGCCGCGGCCGGACACCCGCTCATCCGGATCGAGGACGGAAATCACCACCCGACCGATCCCGGACGCGATCAGGGCTTCGGTGCAAGGCGGGGTTCTGCCATGATGCGAGCAGGGCTCGAGCGTCACATAGGCGGTGGCCCCCCTGGCCTTTTCACCGGCCATTTTCAGCGCCTGTGTTTCCGCATGGGGCCGACCACCGAGGGCCGTGACGGCCCGACCGACGATCACCGGACCATCGCCGTCATCGCGTACGATGATGCAGCCGACGGAGGGATTGGTCGCGGTCTGGCCGAGATGCTGGGCAGACAGGCGAACCGCCTCATCCATGAAACGCGCATCCTCGTCTGGCAGATCACCGCTTTTCACGTCAGACGCCCGGGTCGCGGGCGATCTTGGCGCTGATCTCGGCGATCACCTTCTCGAAATCTTCCGCATGGGAGAATTCGCGATAGACCGAGGCGTAGCGCACGAATGCAACATCATCGAGCCCCTTCAGGGCTTCCAAGACCTGCAGGCCGATTTCTTCGGACGGAATCTCCGTCTCGCCGGAGCTTTCCAGCCGGCGCACAATGCCGGAGACGGCCCGTTCGATGCGGTCGCGTTCGACGGGCCGCTTGCGGAGCGCGATCTCGAAGGATCGCGACAGCTTGTCGCGATCGAACGGAACCTTGCGGCCCGTCTTCTTCATGATCATGAGTTCGCGCAGCTGTACCCGCTCGAAGGTCGTGAAACGGCCACCGCAATCCGGGCAGATGCGCCGGCGGCGGATGGAGGAGCCGTCCTCTGCCGGACGGCTGTCCTTCACCTGGCTGTCTTCGGAACTGCAATAGGGGCAGCGCATGCGCGATCCTGGTCCTTTCAGGCCTTTGTCTTTATGGCCTGAAGCTTAGAGGTAGGGATACATCGGAAAGCGTTCCGTCATCTTCATGACTTTTGCGCGCACACCCGCTTCGACGACGGCGTTGCCGTCATCCGAATTGGCAACCTTCAGGCCATCGAGAACCTCGACGATCAGGTTGCCGATTTCGCGGAATTCGGCTTCCTTGAAGCCACGCGTCGTGCCGGCCGGTGTTCCGAGACGGATGCCGGAGGTGACGAAAGGTTTTTCGGGGTCGAACGGAATGCCGTTCTTGTTGCAGGTGATGAAGGCGCGGCCAAGCCCTGCCTCGGCACGCTTGCCGGTCGCGTTCTTCTTGCGCAGGTCCACCAGCATCAGGTGATTGTCGGTGCCGCCGGAGACGATGTCGAGATTGTGCTCGATCAGCGTCTCGGCCAGAACCTTGGCGTTTTTCACCACCTGGGCAGCGTAGTCCTTGAATTCCGGCTTCAGCGCTTCACCGAAGGCAACGGCCTTGGCGGCAATGACATGCATCAGCGGTCCGCCCTGAAGACCCGGGAAGACAGCCGAGTTGAACTTCTTTGCCAGCGCCTCGTCATTCGTCAATATCATGCCGCCACGCGGGCCACGGAGCGACTTGTGGGTCGTGGAGGTCGCGACATGGCAATGCGGGAACGGCGACGGATGCACGCCACCGGCGACGAGGCCGGCGATATGGGCCATGTCGACCATCAGATAGGCACCGACCGAATCGGCGATTTCGCGAAAACGCTTCCAGTCCCAGGTGCGCGAATAAGCGGTGCCGCCGGCGATGATCAGCTTCGGCTTGTGTTGCTCGGCCTTCCTGGCGACATCTTCCATGTCGAGCTGGTGGTCGTCTTCGCGGACACCATAGGAGACGACGTTGAACCATTTTCCGGACATGTTGACCGGCGAACCATGGGTCAGGTGACCGCCGGAGTTGAGGTCGAGGCCCATGAAGGTGTCGCCCGGCTGCAGGAGCGCGAGGAACACGGCCTGGTTCATCTGCGAACCGGAATTCGGCTGGACGTTGGCGAACCCTACGCCGAAAAGCTGCTTCGCACGCTCGATCGCAAGTTCTTCCGCGATATCGACGAACTGGCAGCCGCCATAGTAGCGCTTGCCCGGATAGCCCTCGGCATATTTGTTGGTCATGATCGAGCCCTGCGCTTCCAGAACGGCGCGCGAGACGATGTTTTCCGAGGCGATCAACTCGATCTCGTGACGCTGGCGACCAAGCTCCTTTTCGATCGCACCGAAAATATCCGGATCGCTGTCGGCGAGCGAACGGCTGAAGAAAACGTCATTGTCGGCGGCGGAAAGGCTCATGTCTGAAGCTCCTCAAGGACTGTGGCACGGTGTTTATCGTCCTCGCATGGCAAGGGCAATACACGCTGTGCGATTTGCGCCATTTCCCGCACCTGCCGCGCCGGGCAAAAATGCCGCAGGCAAACAAAAAGCCGCCCACCTGGCAGGGTGGACGGCCTTTCTCGAGAACACGCAGATTTGTCTTATTGCGGCAGGAAGTCCTGCTCGACGGAGCCGGCCGCCTGTTCGATGCCGGTGGTGGTCTGCAGAGCCAGTTGCTGCTCGCCATCCATCTGGTAAATATCATCGCGGAACTGCACGACACCGTCCTTCGCAGCCCAGGCCGTGATGTATTTGAAGTAGACTGGCACTTCGACGGCAAGCTTGATCGGCGAGTTCTGGCCCGCCCGGATCGTTGCCTCGATCTGCTGGCGTGACCAGCCGGGCGTATCGCGCAACAGCCAGGTCGTCAGGTCACGCACGTTCTGGACGCGCACGCAGCCGGAACTTTCGAAGCGGGCCAGCTTGTTGAACAGGCCCTGCTGCGGCGTGTCGTGCATGTATTCATTATGCTCGTTGTGGAAATTGATCTTCGTCGAGGCCATGGCATTGGTCTTGCCCGGATCCTGTCGGAAGGTCAGGTTCGGCGCCTTTTCGGCATTCCAGTCGATGGTTTCCGGCGCAACCTCGTTGCCCTTGCCGTCGATCAGGCGGATCGAATTCTTCTTCAGATATTCCGGATCCTTGCGCATCAAGGGAACGATGTCCTTTTCGACAATCGAACGCGGCGAGGTCCAGTAAGGATTGATGATGACCTCGTAAATCTTCGAATTGATGATGTGCGTGGGACGATCGATGCGACCCACGACAGCCGTATGACGCGTGGCGACACGGCCGTTCTCCACGGCTTCGATGTAGGCGGCCGGAATATTGACCATCACATAGCGGCTACCAAGGTCGCCCGACATCGACTGCAGGCGGATGATGTTGGTGTTCAGCTGCTGCAGGCGGACGTCGGCCGGGATGTTCAGCGCTTTCATCGAATATTCGCCGAGCACGCCGTCCGACGGCAGGCCGTGACGGGCCTGGAAGCGCTTCACGGCGCCATCGACATAGCTGTCAAAGGCATTCGAGATGCCCGCCGAGCGTGGCAGGTCGCCGACGATCATCAGGCGTTGGCGCAAAGCCTGCACCGCCGGATCGGACACGCCCATTTCGAGGCGCACAGACGAATTGACCTGCGGCCAACCGCCGGCCGAGGCAATCTGCTGGTATTGGGCAATGGCGTTTTGTGTGTTGGCGAGCGTGTCCATGCCGAAAATCGGATTGTTGGAAACGACCGCCGTTGCGGAGCGGGACGCCTTGGCGTCGAACTGGTCATCCCAGGTTCCGCGGCGCGGCGCGTTGATGATCTCATCCAGCGCCGTCTGCGCCATCGCATTGCCGGCAATCGCGGCAGCCCCAATCGTTGCGGCGGAGCGCAGGAAAGCCCGGCGCGAGAAAGCATCAATTCCGTTTTTCTTCGACATAATCCTACCATCCAATGCTTGCGGCCATCCAATGCTGCGGCGCATCCTGACCGAAGCAGTTACCACGAATACGGTTAACAAACGCAAACCAATCCGGTTTTTCCGCCTTCACAATCGAGCGAGCGGGAACCGGAAGCTCCGGTTCGAGGATCCGCCTGGGGTGAACCGAACACCGATAAAGCGCGCCTGCTTCAGCCTCTAGTCGCTGTCACAGCAATATGGCTGATTCGTGTCGCCGGCCGCGCTCTGCCCGGAGACTGCGGGGCGACCGTGCCTGCACGCCGTTTTTCGGCAACAGGATATGGCTTCTCGGCAACAGAACACGGCAAAGCCGGACGTGCGGGACACGTCCGGCTTTTGATGGAAGACAAAGGCATATTGTTTACAGGCGGTACATGATCGAGTCGTTCCAGAAGCGGTCGAGGCGCTGCAGGAGCTTGTTCATCTGGCCGAATTCGTCGGTGCCGATGCCGCCGACCTTCTGGATGGAGCCGATATGGCGCTCATAGAGCTTGGCAACGGTTTCAGCGATCAGCTGGCCATCATCCGTCAGGCTGATGCGGACCGAACGGCGGTCGATGCGGGAGCGCTGGTGATTGATGAAGCCGAGATCAACCAGCTTTTTAACATTGTAGGATACGTTGGAGCCGAGGTAATAACCGCGCGAGCGCAGTTCGCCGGCCGTCAGTTCGGAATTGCCGATATTGAAGAGCAGGAGCGCCTGGACGGCATTGACGTCGGAGCGGCCCGAGCGATCGAACTCGTCCTTGATGACATCCAGGAGACGGCGGTGAAGACGCTCAACGAGGTGGAGCGATTCCATGTAGAGCGAGCGGATTGCATCTTCATGGGGATCTTTGACGGCAACGACCTGCGGTTTCATTTTCGTGTTCATGATGACTGCCTCACTGTTTTGTTTGGCGGTGTGTGTATCTCTTCCCGCCTTGAGGTAGACACTATCGAATACGTCTAAAATTCGACTTAAACTACAGCCTTAACAGCGCCTTACTATCCACAGCCCTTGTGTCAGGGTAAATCAATTCTTGCAGCCCTGGCCTGTCTCGATCGCTGATAGGCGATTGCTGCCCTGAAAATCACGAAGGTTGCGGCCACCGCAAGGTGAAGCGTGAACAGGAAAGGCCGGCTTCCGAAGATCTGCGGATAGACCTCAAACATGGTGATTTCGACCGCCGCCGCCACCACCCAAAGCACTGGCCCCCAGGACACCAGAAGCCACAGCCCAAGTGCTGCCACGGGGTAGACGACCGCCAGTGTCGTCGCTGCCGCGCGCCATGGCAGGGACAGAAGGTCGAAGCGCCCCTGCCCGCCCAAGGAAAAGCCGATGAGCATCGCCCAATAGCCCAGGCCGAACCAGAAGCAGGAGATGGACACAAGGCGCAGGAACAATCCGAAGACCGTTTCCGAAAGCGATGGTTTGGGAACGTGTACAGAATCAGCAGCCATGGCGCGGACGATACGTGGGGCCTTTGCGCTTAGCCAGATGCTTGTTCGGCTGCGTTGTGCGCCTGCGCAATTCTCTTTCTGTCGTTTTGCAATGCAACCAAATGGCAAAAGAAAAGTTTAATGCGGAACTGTCTCAGCGCTGCGACAGTTCCAGCGGTCAAATTGGGTCCGTGTCTTTTCCAGACCGCAGGCAGGATTAAGCCGTGGCCCAAAGGGGAAACAACAATGCATTATCAACGACCGTTCCGCGCGATTGTCACGGAACAAGGTGACATCTTCATCATCGACGCCTCTGGCTTGACCGTCACCGACTTCCCGCGCAGCGGCACGCTCGAGGACGACCTTCAACGGGCGAGCGCCATTGCCGCTATCGACAGCGAGGACCTGGACGATGCCTGAGCGAAATGGATGAGACGGCGCTGTCGCGAAAGCCCCATCGCTAGCAAAGGACGCGGCGGAACAATGGTCGTCGCAAAACGTTTCCCCGGCACACCCATCCGATCGGAGACTGATATGAACGACAACCGAACGAAGCAGACCGACGAGCAGCGCCAGGCACAATCGCCGGCCGTCCAGTCCCTCAAGCAGGAACAGAAGCGTCAGACGACACAGTCGGCTGACAAGGAGCTTGAAAAGGGACTTGAGGAAAGCTTCCCGGCCAGCGACCCGGTCTCTATCACCAGCCCCTCAGTCGCGACAGGCCGTGTCGATCAGGAAAAAGACAAGTAGATCGCAAGCCGATACTCAAAGGCGCCTGCCGGCGCGCGGTGCGGCTGTTGAAGCTACAGCGCGCGCCGACGCGCTCGTCTCCCGGTGAAGACATTTCCGGAACTCCTTGTGCGAATACGTCGCGGCGACGTGCCTGAAGGCTGATATTTGCGTGGGGCCTCTTGCATGGTACACCCCTGGCCAAGACCCAGCCGACGGACCAGGCCCACGAGAGACCAGACGCATGACAGACAAGACCAGCCCCGTTGACCTTATCACCGGCCACCGGCGCATGCGGCGCAACCGCAAGGCCGACTGGACGCGGCGCATGGTTCAGGAAAATCGCCTGACCGTGGATGACCTGATCTGGCCGATCTTCATCGTCCCGGGATCGAACATCCTAGAGCCGATCGCCGCCATGCCGGGCGTCAATCGCATGAGCGTCGACAAGGCCGTCGAGGCGGCACGCGAGGCGGCCGACCTCGGCATTCCGGCCTTGGCAACCTTTCCGAACATCGACATGTCGCTGCGCGACGAAACCGGTTCCAACAGTCTCGCTGCCAACAATCTGATCAACGAGACGACGCGCGCCATCAAAGCCGCCGTGCCCGATATCGGCATCATCACGGATGTTGCGCTCGACCCGTTTACCAGCCATGGCCATGACGGCATCCTCAGAGACGGCGAAATCCTCAATGACGAGACGGTGGCGCAGATCGCAAGGGCTGCCGTGATGCAGGCCGACGCCGGCGCCGACATCATCGCTCCGTCCGACATGATGGACGGGCGGATCGGCGCCATCCGCCAGGCGCTGGATGCCGCCGGCCACCAGTCGGTCGGCATCATGGCCTATGCGACAAAATTCGCCTCTGCGTTTTACGGCCCCTATCGCGAGGCGATCGGCACCGGCGGTCTCCTGAAGGGCGACAAGAAGACCTATTACATCGACCCGGCCAACGGCACCGAAGCCCTCCGGGACGCTGCACTTGATGTCGAAGAAGGCGCCGACATGCTGATGGTCAAGCCCGGGCTTCCCTACCTCGACATCTGCTGGCGCATGAAGCAGGAATTCGGCCTGCCGGTCTTTGCCTATCAGGTCTCGGGCGAATACGCGCAGATCAAGGCTGCCGCGATGAACGGCTGGATCGACGGCGAACGCGTCATGCTGGAAACCCTGCTCTCGTTCAAGCGCGCCGGCTGCGACGGCATCCTCAGCTATTTTGCCATGGATGTTGCGCGGATATTGGCGAAACGCGCATAAGAGGGAGGTCGGCATGGCGCAATCGGATGCTGAAACGCTGCATTTCTATGCCCGGGAGGCGAAGACCTATGCGACGGATACAGCCAGCCAGCCGACCACCGACCTCGATCGGTTTCTCGATGCACTGAAGCCAGGAGCAACCATACTCGAACTTGGCTGCGGCAGCGGCCGCGACAGCGCCCATATGCTGGCACGCGGTTTCGACGTTTTCCCGACGGATGGAACGCCGGAAATGGCGTTGGAGGCCGAACGAACACTGGGACGCGCTGTCGCGGTCCTGCCGTTCGACCAGTTGGACGCCGTCAGCCAATATGATGCGGTCTGGGCCAATGCCTGCCTGTTGCATGTCCCAAGACCAGACCTTGCCGGCATCCTGTCGCGCATTCGAAGAGCGACACGGGCGGCCGGGCTGTTCCAGGCAAGCTATAAAGCGGGCGCTGTCGATGGCCGCGACCGTTTCGACCGATATTACAACTATCCTGCGGCCGATTGGCTTTGTGCGCAGTACGGCGCTGCAGGCTGGGCCGACATCCGCATCGAGACACGCGAGGGCAGCGGCTATGATCGCCAGCCGACGCAATGGCTGCATGTGACGGCAAGGCGCCAAGGCTAGCCGGCCGGGACAGACCATTGTTTTTTCCAGCGATCGATCCCATATCCGGTTCCAGACAATTGGAGATAAGCCGATGAGCGTGCAAGACGAAAACCTGAGAATTCCCTCCACCGACTGGCGGGCCTACCAGGGCGTCCTGTCGCGCCGGATGTTCGCCTTTGTCATCGATTATCTGATCGTGGCCATGCTCTGGGTGCCGGCAGCCGTTGTCGTGTTCTTCCTTGGCATTTTGACATTTGGCCTCGGCTTCCTGCTTTACCCGGTTCTGTTTGCGGCCTTGGCCATGCTGTATTTCGGCGTTACCGTTGGCGGTCGAAACCAGGCTTCGCCCGGAATGAACATGATGGGGCTGGCGATTGCCCGCACCGACGGACGTCCGATGGATTTCCTGACGGCCATCGTCCATCTGGTGATCTTCTGGATTGCCAATGCGCTGTTGACCCCGCTGATTCTCCTGATCGGGCTTTTCACGGATCGTGGGCGCCTGCTCCACGACCTCCTGATCGGCACCGTCACCGTCCGTCGCGACCGCTCTTGACGCCTCGAAGGCTGTCGAACGCGAAACATCCCCAGAATTCGCGATGCGCCGGATCCGCTTTTCGGGCATCACCGGCATCTGCACCTGCGGGTGCCGGTTGACCTTTTCCATTCTTTCGCCATGCTGGTTGCACCCGAAGCGGACTGAAGAGTGACCCCCGCGCCCAATGAACACGCAAACTGCACCGTCTCCCCAATTTTACCTAACTGCGCCGGCAGCGTGCCCGTACCTGCCGGACGAGATGGAGCGCAAGGTGTTTACCCATATGGTGGGCGAGCGGGCTCCTGAGCTCAACGACCTCCTGACCCAGGGCGGCTTCAGACGCTCGCAGAACATCGCCTATCGCCCGGCCTGCGAAACCTGCCGCTCCTGCATTTCCGTGCGCATCATTGCCGGGGAATTCAAGCCGACCCGCTCGATGCGGCGCATCCAGGCGCTGAACAGCGACGTGGTTGCAACCGAATATCCGGCGGAGCCCTCCAGTGAACAATACGCGCTTTTCCGGCGCTATCTCGACAGCCGCCACCAGCGCGGCGGGATGTCCGACATGTCTGTGCTCGACTATGCGATGATGGTGGAGGACACGCACGTCAACACCCGCATCATCGAATATCGATTGCGTGCCGAAGGCGACGGGATTTCCGAGAAGGGAAAAGGGCCTCTGATCGCGGCCGCCCTCACCGACAAGATGGGCGACGGCCTGTCAATGGTCTATTCCTATTTCGATCCCGCCCAGGCCGATCGATCGATGGGCAGCTACATGATCCTCGACCATATCCGCAAGGCACAGGATCGCGGACTGCCGCATGTCTATCTCGGCTATTGGGTCAAGGGCTCACGCAAGATGGACTATAAAACAAAGTTTTTGCCGCAGGAGCACCTTATGGCCCGCGGATGGGAACGCTATGCTGGGATCGAAGAAACAACCTCCGAATCGGAATAGACGTGTCCCTGCCCATCGATGCTGCCCACCACCGCCGGGGTCTTGCGATCACCGCCGTCGGAGGGCTTGCCCTGTCGTTCGATATCCCGCTGATCCGCTTGTCCGACGGCGAGGTCTGGTCGCTTCTCGCCACCCGCAGTCTCTGCACCTTCATCGTGGCGCTGATCGCCTGGTTTGTCCTGAACAGGATCATGGGGCGCCAGATTGCACTTGTGCCCGGCAGGCAAGGTCTCTTCGCCGGCATCTTCTACGGTCTCGGCACGTTCACCTTCCTTTTATCTGTCTTCAACACCGCAACCGCCAATGTCGTCTTCATCGTCGCCTTCACGTCGATGTTCGCGGCCATCCTGTCCTGGATTTTCCTCAAGGAGCGCCCGTCGAACGCGACTTTGATCACCATGGCCATCATGGTCTTCGGCGTCAGCCTCATCGTACAGGACGGTTTGAAGAGCGGCAATGTCTTTGGCGACGCCATGGCGGTTCTGTCCGCCCTGCTGCTCGCCTGCGCCATCACCGTCAGCCGGGCGAGCGGCAAGGACATGGGACTGGTGCCGCTGGCAACGGCGATCTTTCCCTGCATCATCGGCTACCTGCTCTCGCCGGCCGAAGGCCTCATCATTGCAGACCCGTTCTGGATCATCTTCGATGGCACGATCATGATCCCGCTTGCCTTCTTCTGCCTGGCGACGGGTCCGCGCTATCTCTCGGGACCCGAGGTCGGCATGTTCTACCTGCTGGAAACCATTCTCGCGCCGATCTGGGTCTGGATGGCCTTCAACGAAACGCCGACATCCCAGACGCTTGCCGGCGGCGGCGTGCTGATCCTGGCGCTGGTTGGTCATTCGCTATGGCAGATGCGGCAGAGATCGGCCGCATCGATCGCACCGCCGCTGCATTGAGCGCCGTTGTACGGGGACGACCTTGATGTTATAATCGAGTTATAACATTGGAGCTTCGTTATGAACGTCACCATCCGAAAGATCGGCAATTCCGAAGGCATCATCATCCCGAAAGAGGTCCTGGACCGGTTTGGACTGAAGGCCGGCGATGAGTTGCAGATCAACGAGAACGGTTCCAAGATCGAGCTTGTACCGCAAAAGGCCGATCTTGCAGAACAGTTGCGCGCGGCGCGCATCGGCATGAAAAAATACCATACAGCCTTGCGCGAATTGGCCAAATGACCCTCATTCAATGGCTGTCTCGTGAAGCGATTGAGATTATCCATCAGGAACAGTTGCTAGAGCATGGTGGATTAGCCGGCCTCAAGGACGAAAATGCACTGGAATCGGCCTTGGCGCGACCGATCAACAAAGCGCTCTACGGAGAAAACGATATCTACGCGCTTGCGGCGGCCTATCTCTACGGGATTGTCCGCAACCACGGTTTTTCGGACGGCAACAAAAGAACCGGATGGCTGGCAGCGTTTACGTTTCTATACCTAAACGGCGTCCTTATCGAAGCCTCGCAGGCCGATGTGATTTCTTTCGTTTTGTCCGTTGCAGCCGGGGAAATTGATGAAATAGGGGCCGCCGAATTTTTACGCGACGTCTCAATTCCTATCGCTTAAAACGTCCGTCATGAAATAAACGCCACCATCACCCCGAAAACTTGCCGCTCCTCGGGAAGCCCTTCGGGACGGCGCGGCCGGCGGTTGCGCGGTCCGCCATCCATTCGATCAGTTCATCCTTGTTTTTCACAAAACTGCGGCCGGCACTGTCGCTCCAGGTAAGACCATCGGCGATCGCGAAACAACGCATGTCGGAGATACCGCCATCCTTGTAGCGCTGCAGGCGCACGCCCTTGCCTCGGGTCATCTCGGGCAACTGGTCGAGCGGGAAGACGAGAAGCTTGCGGTTCTCGCCAACGACGGCAACATGGTCGCCGCGCACCGGAACGACGAGCTTTGTCTCGTCCGGCATGGCCACGTTCATGATCTGCTTGCCCTTGCGGGTATTGGCGACCATCTCGGTCTCGGCGATCCTGAAACCATTGCCGGCAGCAGAGGATACGATCAGCTTGCGGGAGGCGTCGTGGACGAAGGCCGTCAGCACGTCCTGATCGTTTTCCATGTCGACCATGATGCGCAGCGGTTCGCCATGGCCGCGTCCGCCCGGCAGCTTGTCGCCGCCCAGCGTGTAGACCTTGCCGCCGGTTGTGACCACAAGGATGCGATCGGTGGTCGAGGCCGGGAAGGCGATCTTCAGAGCATCGCCCTCCTTGAACTGCAGGGTCGACGTGTCGGAGATATGGCCCTTCAGCGCCCGGATCCAACCCTTTTCCGAGATGACGACGGTGATCGGTTCCTTCTCGATCATCGCCTGCTGCAGCGCCTCGACATCGGCGGTTGGCGCCACGGAGAAGAGCGTGCGGCGCTTGCCGATTTCGGTTGCCTTGGCAAACTTCTTCTTCACGTCGCTGATTTCATAGGCAACGGTCTGCCACTGCTTTTCGTCCGAGGCGAGCAGCGCTTCGATATCGGATTTTTCACTGGAAAGCGCTTCGAACTCGGTGCGGATCTCGAACTCCTCCAGCTTGCGCAGCGAGCGCAGCCGCATGTTGAGGATCGATTCGGCCTGCAGGTCGGACAGCGTGAAGCGCGACATCAGCGCCGGCTTCGGCTCGTCCTCCTCGCGGATGATGCGGATCACCTCGTCGAGGTTGAGATAGGCGACGAGATAGCCGCCGAGGATTTCGAGGCGACGGTCGATGGCCGCCAGCCGGAAGCGCGAGCGGCGCTGCAGCACCTCCTTGCGGTGGGCGAGCCACTCGGTCAGCACCTCGTTCAGCGCCATGACGCGCGGCACGCGGCCCATCGACAGGACGTTCATGTTCAGCGGGATGCGGCTTTCAAGCTCGCTCAGCCGAAACAGGGATTCCATCAGGATGGTCGGATCGACGGTGCGGCTCTTGGGCTCCAGCACCAGCCGGATATCCTCGGCCGATTCATCCCTGATATCTTCAAGCAGCGGCAGCTTGCGGGCGATCAGCAGTTCGGCAATCTTTTCGATCAGCCGCGATTTCTGCACCTGGAAGGGAATTTCGGTGATGACGATCTGGTAGCCGCCGCGACCGGTATCCTCCCTCTCCCACTTGGCACGGACGCGAAAGCCGCCACGGCCGGTCTTGTAGGATTCGATGATGCTTTCGCGGCTCTCGATGATGATGCCGCCGGTCGGAAGATCCGGGCCTTCGATGCCACCCTTTTGCGGGTTGGCCGGATCATAGATGAGATCCTCCACCGTCGCATCGGGATGTTTGATCAAATAGAGCGCCGCATCGCAGAGTTCATGCGCATTGTGCGGCGGGATGGAGGTCGCCATGCCGACGGCGATGCCGGATGCGCCGTTGGCGAGCAGGTTCGGGAAGGCGCCGGGCAGAACAACCGGCTCCTGGTCTTCCTCGTTGTAGGTCGGTCGGAAATCGACGGCGTCCTGCTCGATGCCTTCCAGAAGCAGGCTCGCGACGTCGGTCATCCGGGCTTCGGTGTAGCGGTAGGCAGCGGCGTTGTCGCCGTCGATATTGCCGAAATTGCCCTGGCCATCGACGATCGGATAACGCTGCGAAAAATCCTGCGCCAGACGCACGAGTGCGTCATAAACCGACTGGTCGCCATGCGGGTGGAATTTACCGATGACGTCGCCGACGATGCGGGCGCATTTCTTGAACGACGAATTCGACTTCAGACCAAGCTCGCTCATCGCATGGATGATGCGGCGATGGACCGGCTTCAGGCCGTCGCGGACATCTGGAAGTGCCCGGTGCATGATGGTCGACAGCGCATAGGCGAGATAGCGCTCTTCCAGCGCCGCCTTGAGGTCAACCGGCAGAATATGATCGTCTCCGCCAGACGGCGGCAAAAGGCTCTGTCCCATAGGTTCTTGCTAACCCAAGACCTGTGCAACAGCAAGGATTGCAGGGGATTGGGCTGTGGAGAACCGCAAACCGGACCGATCGGATCCTGAGGCCTTGTCATTGGGGAAAGCCAGGCCTCCAGCCTGCGCGCCAATAGGCAAGCTCCGGCCCGTTGCGCCTTTTCGCCAACCCTGCGGGGCCACATGGTTCCCACCGGCATCACCGGGAAACGGAAGACAGCGTGTCCGTGGAAATGAGGCTCGGTACTGTTCTCCCGCAAATAGCCCTCTGGGAAAACATGACTCGGTGCCTTAATTCGAATATATTCCCGCATCAGATCGTCATAGAAACGTTTTCGACATGACAACTTTACACAAGGAACCCCGAGATGATCCACACGCGCAACTTCCGTCTGATGCTGGCTGGTGCCGCATTCGTCAGCCTGAGCAGCCCGGCATTTGCACTGGACGGTGCGGCCCTGATGACCAAGTTGAACGCCGCCTATGCCATCAGCGGTGCGTCCATCGCCTATGACGGCGTCGAGGTCGATGGCGACACGGTCACCGTCAAGGGTGCTGCGATCAAGATGGCGGCACAGCCCGACCAGACCGTGAAGATCGGCGACGTGACCATGGACGGCGTCGAGGAAAATGATGACGGCGGCTACTATGTCGAAACGGTCACCCTGCCCGATGTCAATATCACCGAGCCGGAGACCAGCGTCTCCGCCAAGGACATTACCATTGGCGGCATGTCGATCCCCGGCAACCCAGCAGGCGGCACGATCAACGACATGCTGCTTTATGAATCGGCCGGCACCGGTCCGATCGTCGTCACTGCAAAGGGCAAGCAGGTCTTCTCGATGGAGGAATCGGAAGGCAACCTCACCAAGCAGGAGAGCGATGCCGGCTTCGATTTCGATGGAACGCTCACCGGCCTGAAGGCCGACCTGTCGATGGTTGAGGATGCCAAGGCGAAGGAAGCCATCCAGAAGCTCGGGCTGACGACCCTGTCGGGCGAAGTCACGATCAAGGGCAGCTGGGAACTGGCAAGCGGCAACATCAATCTCGAGGAATATGCGTTCGACTTCGCCAATGTCGGACGGCTCGCCATGAGCTTCGATATTTCGGGCTACACGCTCGAATTCTTCAAGGCGATGCAGGATGCCATGAAGGCGGCGGAAGCCAATCCGAACAAGGAAGAGGCCAACCAGGCCATGGGGCTTTCGATGATGGGCCTGATGCAGCAACTGACCTTCAACGGCGCCGAAATCCGCTTTGACGATGCGAGCATCACGAAGAAGGCGCTGGACTATGCCGGTTCGCAGCAGGGCGTCTCCGGCGATCAGCTGGCGCAGTCGCTGAAGGGCCTGGTGCCGATCATGCTGGCCCAGCTCAACGTACCGGAACTGCAGAACCAGGTCACGATGGCCGTCAATTCCTACCTCGATGCGCCGAAAAGCCTGACGATCAGCGCAGAGCCGGCCAATCCCGTCCCCTTCCCGATGATCATGGGCGCTGCCATGGGTGCCCCGAACACGATCCCTTCGGTTCTGGGCGTCAAGGTGACAGCGAACGACTGATAGACGGTGACTTGACCGGATAATGCAATGGCCCGGCGTTTTTCAACACCGGGCCATGTTTCCAGCGCTCATCCCATTCTTCTCGATCCGGGCGCGCGTGCATCCCCGAAACTTGCCTTCCTGCCTCTCGACTCGTCCGCGTCAAACATGCGATCACGCTTTTATGACGCAAGGGGGAGCGGCCGCATGACACAGGGTGGAAAACCGAGCAAAAGCGAGATTTCACGCCGCAAAGCCTGGATATTCTCGCAAGCCGATCGCCCCGGCCTTGCAGATCTTTTTGCCGGAGGCCTAAGAGGCCGAGCGTTCCGTCGGTACTGGGTGACGGACAATTTCTGGAACGGCGTCAACCTCCTCGGTTTTTTCGGCATGAAGCTCCTGCCGATGGACGTTTGCTCGGCGATCGGCGCGCGGCTCGGGCTTTTCGCCATTCCCCGTTTCTACAAGGCCGGCGAGAAGCGTGCGCGCGATACGATCCGGCAGCTTTGTCCGGAAAAGACGGCTGAGGAACAGGACGCGCTCTTTCGCGAAAATTGCCGCATGCAGGGCCGACTGATGACGGAGTTTTCGGTGGTTAACCGCATCGCGAAACATCCGGAGCGCATCACCTTGCACGGTATCGACATTATCGACAAAGCGGTGCGTGAAGGACCGACGATCATCGTCAGCATGCACCTTGGCAATTGGGAAATTGGCCCGATCCTGCTGCAACGGATCAACGTTTCGCCGCACAGCTTTTATCTGCCGCCGAACGGTCGGGCGAAAGCGTGGATTGCGGAACGGGTCCGGCGGAAAGCCGGATTGCAATTCCTTCCGCCTGGCTTCCAGGGTGTCCGCCCTGCAATGAAGATTCTGAAGAACGGCGGAGTCATCAATGCCTTTTGCGACGAGGGATTTGGCGGAGTGATCCGTGGCCCGCTGTTCGGACGGGAACCGCATATGGAAGGCAATCTCGCCCTTGTCGTCCGGCTGGCGCGCGCAACCGGCGCCACCATATGCCCGTGGTACAATCTGCGCACAGAGGGTTTCCGGTTCGTCGGCTACGCCCTCCCCGCCATCAAGCTTCCGCATGAGGAAACACCCGGGGCGCGCACCGTCGACGATATTCTCCTGCTCAATGCTGCTCTCGAACCGGTCGTGCGCGCGCATCTCGATCAATGGTACTATCTCGACAACGCGCTGCGGCGCCGCTGAACCAAAAAAGGGCCTGGCAGAACAGTTGCCAGGCCCTATCAAATCATTCCGTCGCCTGGAAAGACGATCAGCTTTTCGTTTCAGTCCTTCTTCGGCGTCGGCGTGACGCGCAGGGCCAGTTCGCGCAGCTGGGCGGGCGAGGCCGGCGACGGGGCGCCCATCAACAGGTCCTGCGCCTGCTGGTTCATCGGGAAGATCGAGATTTCGCGCAGGTTCTTGGCACCGACGAGCAACATGATGACACGGTCGACACCAGCCGCCATGCCGCCATGCGGCGGGGCGCCGTACTGGAAGGCCCGGTAAAGCCCGCCAAACTGCTCCTCGACCTCTTCCGCCGATTTGCCGGTCAGTTCGAAGGCCTTGACCATGACTTCCGGAAGCTGGTTTCGGATCGAACCGGAGGCGATCTCGAAGCCGTTGCAGACCAGATCGTACTGGTAGGCCTTGAGCGACAGCGGATCCTGCGTGTTGAGGGCCTCGAGGCCACCCTGCGGCATGGAGAAGGGGTTGTGAGCGAAATCGATCTTCTTTTCGTCTTCCAGCCATTCGTAGAACGGGAAGTCGATGATCCAGCACAGCTCGAAACGATTGCGATCGACGAGGTTCAGTTCCTCGCCGGCCCGCGTGCGGGCTTCGCCTGCAAACTTGTAGAACTTGGCCGGATCACCGGCTACGAAGAAGCAGGCGTCGCCAGCGTCAAGGCCGAGCTGGACGCGCAGCGCTTCGGTGCGTTCCTCGCCGATGTTCTTGGCAAGCGGGCCGGAACCGCCGGTGGTGCCGTCCTCTTCCTTGCGCCAGAAAATGTAGCCCAATCCCGGCTGGCCGGTCGACTGTGCCCAGGCGTTCATGCGGTCGCAGAAGGCGCGCGATCCGCCGGTCTTGGCCGGGATTGCCCAGACCTCGACCTTCGGGTTCGACGCGATCATGTTGGCGAACACCTTGAAGCCGGAACCGGCGAAATGCTCGGTCACGGCCTGCATCTCGATCGGGTTGCGCAGGTCCGGCTTGTCGGAGCCATAGGTGCGGATCGATGTGTCATAGGGGATGCGGCGGAATTCCTGGGTGACGGGCTTGCCTTCGGCGAACTGCTCGAAGACGCCGCGCATGACGGGCTCCATCGTGTTCCAGATGTCTTCCTGCGTCACGAAGCTCATTTCCAGGTCGAGCTGGTAGAATTCGCCCGGCAGGCGGTCGGCGCGCGGGTCTTCGTCGCGGAAACACGGCGCGATCTGGAAATAGCGATCGAAGCCAGCCACCATCAGAAGCTGCTTGTACTGCTGCGGCGCCTGCGGCAGCGCGAAGAACTTGCCTTCATGGATACGCGACGGCACCAGGAAGTCGCGGGCGCCTTCCGGCGACGACGCGGTCAGGATCGGCGTCGAATATTCGGCAAAACCGATGGAATTCATACGGGCGCGCATGTCGGCAATGATCTGGGTGCGCTTGACGATGTTCCTGTGGAGCGTCTCGCGGCGCAGATCGAGGAAACGGTACTTGAGGCGCACATCTTCCGGATAGTCCGGTTCGCCGAACACCGGCAGCGGCAGTTCCTTGGCGGCGGAGAGGATTTCGATCTCCTGCGCGTAGAGTTCGATGTCGCCGGTGGCCATCTGCTTGTTGACGGTCTCATCCGAACGCGCCTTGACCATGCCATCGACGCGGATGACCCATTCGCCACGGACCGTTTCGGCTGCCTTGAAGGCCGGGCTATCGGGATCGACGACGATCTGCGTCATGCCGTAGTGATCGCGCAGGTCGACGAACAGCAGGCCGCCATGGTCGCGGACGCGGTGGACCCAGCCGGAGATGCGGACGGTCTGGCCAACGTCGGTCTTGCGAAGAGCGGCACAGGTGTGGCTGCGGTAACGATGCATTGTTTTATCCTGGAAGTGCGGTGCCGGCTCGCAGGGGAAAGCGCGCAACGGCAGTGTCAAAATCGGGCGGAAAAGCGCATGGCGGGCCGTATTTGTCAAGGGCGCCCGGCCACGCCACGCCGTAGCGCACCGGTTGGAAAAGAGCAGGCAACACACACGGGCGCCCTTAGCCCTGCGCCGTTTTCAGTCGATGAGGCGGCGAAACGCACGGCGTGCGGGACGAAAGACCGTCTTGATGCCGCGAATCCAGCCCGTCATCTGCCAGAGCTTGCTGACCCGATGCTCCATGCCGATGAAACGCTCGTTGACGGCCTGTGTCGCCGCAAGCGCCACGTCGGCGGGTTTGAACTCCGGATAGCGTTGCGGAATTCTTGACAGCGAGGGACCGGCAGTGTCGGTCGCCTGCGGATCGATCCGGTGCAGGCGCCCCTGCCCGATCATCAACTGCAGCAGCGTTTGCTCGAACACCCAGTCGTGACTGGCATTCATGCTGAATTTCTGGCCCGGCACGCCGGAAAAGCCACAGAGATAGATCGCGGCGTTACCGATGTTTTCCAGCAGCGACAGCGCTACGGCGAACCCGGTTGAGGCATAACGGCGGCTCGGGTAAAATGACGGAAACAGATAGTCGAAATCCAGGGTCAAAGGTACCGCGGGGCTCTTCAACGGCGCATCGGGCCCCTCCTCCCGTCTGGCAGATCCCCGGTTCGCAAGCACGCCGATGACGGTTTTCAGCTTTGGCAACAGGCGATGGGCGCGCACTTGATGTTTCCGGGAATCGAGCACTTCACCCAGACTGATCAGCCGGACGCACAGGATCGCATCGCGTTGAAAGGGCGCCGCCAAGACCTTGTCGCACTGGTTGAAGAAGACGAACAGCGTATTCTCCGGCAACCGGCCCTCAATAGCCGCCATGTCGTTTTTTTCGTTGTTGGCGATCAGCGCTATCGATTCGTAGGTGGAGAATAGTGCGCGCAACTCATCCGGCATCATTCGCGGTTCTTTCTTTAAATCTGTCCGGCACGCAGAATTCGACATAAACGGCAATTTACTCCCGCGATTGTGACGTCAGTTCCATGTTGTTTGGACTTCAACGACGTATTTTCCAGAAATCCAGGTTTACAAGCCGGACCCGTTTGGCTCTGTGTAGCCACAACGTTTGCAACAGGCCGTTGTTCCCATGTCCCAGATCCGCCCGCTCATTCCCCTCTTGATCACGGCGGGCATCCTGATCGGTGGAAACGGCTTGCAAGGCACGTTCATTTCCCTGCGTGCGCTGCAGGAGGGTTTCTCGACTTCGCTGATCGGACTGGTGGGCACCGGCTACAACATCGGCTTTGCGATCGGCTGCATCTATGTCACCCGCATCCTGCGCTCGATCGGCCATATCAGGACCTTTTCCGCCATGGCCGCCATTGCCTCGGCTGCGGCCATCGCCATGGTACTGTTCATCGATCCCTGGTTCTGGTTCCTCATGCGGCTGATCGCCGGCGTCTGTTTCGCCAGCCTGTTTGCAACCGTGGAGAGCTGGCTGAACGCCCGCGTTACCAATGCAAACCGCGCACGCACCCTGTCGATCTACCGGCTCGTCGATCTCGGCTCGGTCACGGCGGCGCAGTATCTGATACCGACCGTCGGGATCGACGGCTTTCAGCTGTTTGCCATCGTCGCCATGGCGCTGTCGCTGTCGCTGGTGCCGATCTCCCTTGCCGACCGGTCAAGCCCGGCGCGCCGGAAGCGATCCGCTTCGACATAAGGGCGCTCTGGAACATCTCGCCACTGGCGACGATCGGCTGCATCGTCGTCGGCCTGACAAACTCCACCTTCCGCTCTCTCGGCCCGATCTATGCCGACGGCATCGGACTTTCGATTACCGCCATCGCCACGTTCATGAGCATCGGCATCATCGGCGGCGTGGTGCTGCAATATCCGCTGGGCCTCTATTCCGACCGCTTCGACCGCCGGCTGATCATCCTGCTTGCAACCTTCGGCTCGCTGCTTGCCGGGCTGTTTCTCGCATTTTTTGCCGGTAGCAACGAGGCGGCGAATTACATCGGCATCTTCATCTTCGGTGCCTTCGCCATGCCGCTCTATTCGCTCTGCTCGGCCCATGCCAACGATCATGCCGCGGAAGGCCAGCACGCTCTGGTCTCCGCCGGCATGCTGTTCTTCTGGTCGCTCGGCGCGATCATCGGCCCGCTGTTCGCATCGGTCATGCTCGATGTTTTCGGGCCGCAGGCGCTGTTCATCTACACCGCCACCATCCTCGCCGCCTTCATGCTCTACACGCTGCAGCGCATGGCGGCGCGCGGCGGCGTGCCGGCCGGCGAACGGCGCATGCGCTTTCGCAACCTGTTGCGAACCTCCGCCTTCTTCAACAAGCTGGCAGTGCCCCCTGATGACAAGAAGGATGTCTGACCGGCTTGCTGCGGCAAGATGCGCAGAACGGGCAATTGCTGAATTCGGCGATCAAGTTTAAAGCTCTGGCAGCCCGCATTGCTGAAGCCGGAAGACCGCCCATGCCGATCCTCACCCGCCGTACCCTCCTCAAAGGCTCTGCCGCCACGGCCACCGCCTTTGCCGTCGGAGCCGGATTTGCCGCCAGAGCCCCGAACGCGGCCGCGAGCGTGCCGGTGCTCAAAGCACAATTCGCGGATATCCGGATTGCCGCCGACGGCATCACGCCGAAGGTCATGTCCTATGCAAGGGGCGATACTGCAGCGACGGGCATGCCGCCCGTGCTGCGCATGACCCGCGGACAGCCGTTTTCGACCCGGCTTCTCAATGCACTCGACGAACCGACGACCGTGCACTGGCATGGCTTGCGCATTCCCAATGCGATGGATGGCGTCCCGGAACTGACCCAGCCTTACGTCTATCCCGGCGACAGCTTCGACTACGCCTTCACGCCGCCGGATGCCGGCACCTTCTGGTATCATCCCCACTGCAACACGCTGACGCAGATGGGCCATGGCCTCACCGGGATGATCGTCGTCGAAAATCCCGACGATCCGGTCTTTGATGCGGAAATCGTGCTCAACCTGCGCGACTGGCGGCTCGGCGCAGGCGGCGCCTTCATCGCGCCGTTCAAACCGCGCGACGCCGCCCGCGGTGGGACCTACGGCACCGTGCGCACCGCCAACTGGCAGCAGGAACCGCGCTATGATGCACCAGCCGGCGGCCTCGTGCGGGTCCGCATTGCCGCAACCGACGTCACCCGGATCTATACGCTCGCGCTTGACGGTTCGCCGGCTACGATCATCGCCCTCGATGCCAATCCGCTGGACACACCCATACCGCTCGACCGGCTGGATTTGAGCCCCGGCCAGCGTGTCGATCTGGTCATCCGCATGCCCGACAGCGAGGGCGCGGCGGTGACGCTGCGCAACGTCCGCGGCAGCACACCCTTTACGATCGCGACGTTTCGCGCGACCGGCACCTCCCTGAAGCGTGCGCTCGGCGACGTGCGACCGCTGCCGCCCAACCCGCTCGCCGAGGCCGACCTGTCCAAGGCGACGCGCATCCCGCTCGATTTCACGGCAACGGCCGAGCACGCCCCGGCGCCCAGCCTCTGCGGCACGCTCGGTTATACGTTCTGGGCGATCAACAAGGTTCCATGGCCGGGCGATACCCCCGACCCCGTCGCGCCGCTCGCCGACCTCAAACTCGGCAAGAGCTATGTGCTGCAGGTCGCAAACCGGACGCCGCATGCGCATCCGATCCATCTGCATGGCATGAGCTTCCGCATCCTCAACTCCAACAAGCGGACGTTTCTGCCGCCGCCCACCGATACGATCCTGCTTCTACCCGATGAACGG
This sequence comes from Pararhizobium antarcticum, assembly GCF_001885585.1. GTDB lineage: Bacteria > Pseudomonadota > Alphaproteobacteria > Rhizobiales > Rhizobiaceae > Pararhizobium > Pararhizobium antarcticum. Next base: position 73,029 of record NZ_LSRP01000013.1, on the reverse strand, counting down.
GCCGAACTCGGCCTGGTTGCCGACAATATCGGCGATTGGGTTCTGCACTGCCACATCATCGAACACCAGAAGACCGGCATGACCGGATATTTCCGGACAGTCTGAATTTTTGATTGTGACGACGGCGATGAAGGGTTACATCGGAAACCTCGTTTAACGCCGCATTTTCGCCACAGTGATTGAAGTTTGATGATTGAGACAACCGCCGAACTCGCCGAAGCCTGCAAAACGCTCGCGACGGCTCCGTATCTGACGATCGACACCGAATTCCTGCGCGAAACCACCTTCTGGCCGCAGCTCTGCCTGATCCAGATGGCCGGACCCGATATCGCTGTGATCATCGATCCCTTGGCCAAGGGTCTTGATCTGCAGCCATTCTTCGAACTGATGGCCAATCCGGATGTGGTGAAGGTCTTTCACGCTGCGCGTCAGGACATCGAAATCATCTTCAATCTCGGCAGCCTGATCCCGCATCCGATCTTCGACACGCAGGTCGCAGCCATGGTCTGCGGTTTTGGCGACAGTGTCTCCTATGACCAGCTCGTTAGCCGCATCAAGGGCGAGCACATCGACAAGTCGTCGCGTTTCACCGACTGGAGCCGCAGGCCGCTGACGGAAAAGCAGCTGGACTACGCCTTGGCGGACGTGACCCACCTGCGCGACGTCTACCTGCATCTCAAGGCGGAGCTGGAGCGCGAGGGTCGCCTTTTGTGGCTGACCGAGGAAATGGCCATCCTCGAAGCCAAGGAAACCTACGACATCCACCCTGATGATGCCTGGCAGCGCCTGAAGATGCGGCTGAAGAAGCCGCAGGAACTGGCCGTTTTGCAGAAGGTCGCCGCCTGGCGCGAACGCGAGGCGCGCGGCCGCAACGTTCCGCGCGGCCGCATCCTGAAGGATGACGCGCTGTACGAGATCGCCCAGCAGCAGCCGAAGGATGCCGACGCACTGGCCCGCCTGCGCACTATCCCCAAGGGCTGGGAACGCTCGGCAGCAGGCGCCGCTATTACCGAGGCCGTCAACGCGGCGCTGGAAATTCCGAAGAATGAAATGCCCCGCCTGCCGCGCCAGAACGCGTCGCCGGAGGGTGCCGCCGCCGCAATCGAGATGCTCAAGGTTCTCTTGAAGCTGATTGCCGAAAAACAGGGCGTCGCGGCCAAGATCGTTGCCAATACCGACGACCTCGAGCGGATCGCAGCCGAAGGCGACAAGGCCGATGTCGGCGCCTTGCGGGGCTGGCGGCGCGAACTGTTCGGCGATACCGCCCTCAAACTGATCAACGGCGAAGTCGCCCTGCGTTTCATCGACAAGAAAATCGAGGCTGTCGAACTGTCTTAGGACGTCGAACAGCTTCGAAACAGGGGTCGGTCGCTGTCGCAAGACGTCAGGCTGCGCAATGCAGATGCCGGCGCCAACGCCTTGCAGCCGCAACGGTTTCCGTGCGGCAGAAAACCGCTTGACCCTGGCCATGCACATGGAAGAATGTGCGCCAGCATCACGGCGAAGCAGGTCTCATGCGAGAAATATCTCCTACACAGAACTGGCTGCTGATTGCGTTCGGATTGGCCCTGAGCGGCATGATCTACAGCCTCCTGTTCTACCCAAACGGTTCGCTCTTCATCGGCGCTGTCTTTGCGCTGTTTACCGGCATGCCGATCCTCGCCTTCGAGCGCCGCATCCTGCTGAGACCGCTGCACCGGCGAATCGAAAAACTGCCGACCCTTTCCTTCATCCTGGCGTCAATCATCGTCTATGAAGTCATCATGAGCGCTGGCTACGCCCTGGCCGGGCTGTTCCTGTCCGCGCTTGGACTGCTCGACCGGGCCTCCTGGGTCGAGGTGCTGGTCCTGCCGTTCGAAGTCTTTCTCTATGCGCTCGGCGTCTGCGCGCTGATCATCTTCGTCCTGCGCGTGCGCGATCTGCTCGGCCGCGACGTCTTCACCAGCATGCTGATCAGTCGTTACCGCAATCCTGTCGAGGAGGAACGGGTCTTCCTGTTCATCGACCTTGCGGATTCAACGGCCTTTGCCGAAAAATATGGTGACTTGCGGGCGCAGCAGTTTCTGCATGCGCTGTTTGCCGCCTTTGCCGAGCCCGTGCGGCGCCACCACGGCTCGATCGACGATTATGTCGGCGATGCGGCGATCGTCACCTGGCCGCTCGCCCGCGGCGTCCGACATGCGCGCTGCGTCCGCTGCATCTTCGATATTCTCGACGAGATCGAAGCCGATGCCGACGTCTGGCGCAAGAACTTCGGACAGGTGCCGCAATTGCGCGCAGCTCTCCATGGCGGGGTGATCATCACCGCCGAAATCGGCGTCGATCATCACAAGATCACCTATTTCGGCGACACGGTAAACACGACTGCACGACTGGAAAGCCTGTGCAAGGCGCTCGACCGGACCGTGCTGATCTCGGCAGACCTTGCCCAGCGCATCCCCTTGCCGGGCTCTGTCGTCGCCGAGGATCTCGGAAATCATGCCGTCAAGGGGCGCGGCCAGGAGGTCGGCGTCATCGCCTTGAAAAAGCGCCTCGTCTCCGCACAGCCACGCGCACGAAAGCGCATGCGGATGGCGGCAGAATAGCGTCCAGCGAAAATGGGACGGGATCCATTGATCCCATCCGCCACTCCCGACACGACCTCAAAGTACGAAATCGGTCGCCTTCAGGGCGATCGGATCGTCGAAATGCAGGGTGAAATCCACCTTCTTGTCGCCGTTCACATCGACATAGACATAGGTGTCCGACGCCTTCTTCTCAAAACGCAGTTCGCCGGCCTTGCCATGGAATTTCTCCGAGGCGATGAATTTGAAGGCCTGGTTGCCGCTTGCATTCTTGTTCGCATCGATGGCCGAAAGATCGATCTTGTCGCCTTCGCTGCGGCTGAAATCAAAGACGCTGTCGCGCGCCACCGATGTCGAATCGGAAAGCGATGAGAAAGAAAAGCGGTCCGCTCCGGTGCCGCCGAACAGGTCGTCCGCGCCCGCCCCGCCGAACAGCTTGTCATTACCGGCATTGCCCTTCAGAACGTCAGAGCCTCCGCCGCCCAGAAGGGTATCCCCCTTCGACGTGCCGGAGATCAAGTCGTTGCCGGCCATAAGGATATCGATGAAGGCCTTGTCGTTCCGCGCAAAGATCGCATCCCCAAGCTTCACAGCCGACACGTTCAGCCCGCTCACGGTCCAGGCCGCCTTGCCGTCGATCACGAATTTCACCCCGGTCAGCGTTCCCGCTGTCACGTCCTTCACGTCGCCGTTCTTCATCATGAACGTGAGACGGGCACCCGAAAAGGTCACCATATTGCTGCTGTCGTCGTACATCGTGATCTTTGTCGACGATGCGCGCCAGAAGTCATAGTCGAACAGGCTTGCAACACTGGCTTTCGCCATATTGACGCCCACGCCGATATTTCCATAGGTGAAAATGGCCAAGGTAATCTCCAGACATAAAATATTGAACCGCTAATAAATAAAGGCAAATACACAAACTGCAAACGCGTTGACAACCGGATTTATTCTTCGAAAACGAAGGCGATCTTCTTGCCGGTCAGCTTTGATAATTGCTGCAGGCGGCCGTCCAGCCGTTCTCCGGAAAAGTCTGCATAGGTGGCGGGAACCATGAATTCGAGGTCGAAATCCGGGTTTGCGGCGGGCCGTATGCGCAGGTTGCGAACCACACCCGGCATCGATGCCGAAAACAGGTAGACCACCCGCAACAGTCCGCCGATCAGCTTGGCGAGCTCCAAAAGGCGCGGCGTGGTGATGCCGGTCAGCGGACCTGTCGCGCCGTCGTCATGCAGGCCTTCGAAACGGTAATAATTGGCAAGCGCGATATAGGCCCGACCCGCATGGGTGATGCCTGAGAACGTGCTGTGCGCGATGATGTTCAGCGCCTGCAGCCCGCGATAATCCGGGTGGGCCCGCCAGCTGATATCCGCGAGCAGGCAGGCGGCCTGCCGGTAGCGGCTTTCCTCATCCGTTTCCGTGATGCCGAAGAACGACACCATACGGCCGGTCCAGTCGGCCAGTTCACGGGCGTGCTCCGGCGACCGGGCGCGCAGGATGGCCAGTTCGCCGGCGGCCGTCAGAAGCGGATCACGGTTGCGCTCCTGCTCCGAGAGAAGTGAGAAAAGATACCCCTCGCGCACGCCAAGGGCCGAAAACGACACACGCTCCGGCTTCATCAACGCAATGGCCTCCTGCATGGCGATGGCGCCGAACGGCAGGAGGTTGCGACGGGACTTTGAAATCGCCGCATAGGCCGGCGCCTTGGTGTCCTTGGGTTCGATGACCTCCACCAGGAAGGCCATCATCTCGTCGAAAGGAATTTCATAGCCCTGCATCATGTGCAGCGGATAGTTGCGCACCTCCATATGCAGCTTGGCGATCGACCGCCAGGTGCCACCGACGGCGTAGAAGGTACGTCCGGCTGCATTCTTCAGCACCGTCGCATCGCGCATATAACGGCGCACATGCGCCCGCGCCTTGACGATCGATCCGTCCGCATGCTCGGACAGCCGGATGCCGCCGAGCGGCAGCGTGATGCCCTTGCCGATCGAGCGGCCGGCGACGTCGATCAGTTCCAGCGAGCCGCCGCCGAGATCGCCGACGACGCCATCCGGATCGTGATAGCCGCTGACGATGCCGAGCGCCGAGAAATAGGCCTCTTCCTCGCCGGTCAGGACGCGGACCTTCTGGGACAGGATGATTTCGGCCCGGCGAATGAAATCGGGACCGTTGGAGGCATCGCGCGCCGCCGCCGTCGCCAGCACGAACACCGTGGAAGCACGCGCCTGAACCGAAAGGGCCTTGAATCGATAGAGTGCCTTCAGCGCCCGCTCGACGCTTTCGGCATCCATGCGGCCCGTGGCATCAATGCCCTTGCCCAGGCCGCACATGACCTTTTCATTGAAAAGCACTGCCGGGGCGCGGCTCAGCCCCTCATAGATCACCAGACGAATGGAGTTCGACCCGATGTCGATGACGGAGACCGGGGCGATGCCAGGCAGCCGTCCCTGCGCTTCAGATTCTACCATGCAAGTCCAGTTTATCGTTTGCGGCCATTGTTCCAGCCGGCAATAAGCTTCGGTGTGCTGGACTTCAGGGCCTCTCCGCGGCCTGACAGGCTCGGATTGGTCATGAAATAATGCTGTGCGTTGAACGGCTCTGCCCCGGCTGCGACCTCCATGCGCCGCGACGTTCCGTCGGGCAGGATTTCGTAGCTTTGCTGGTTGTCGATGAGATTGCCCAGCATGATCTGTGACAGAACCTGTTCGTGCACAGTCCGGTTGATGAGAGGCACGAGGGTCTCAACACGCCGGTCCAGATTGCGCGGCATCATATCCGCCGAGCCGATATAAACAAGCGCGTTCTCGGAGGGAAGCCCATGGCCGTTGCCGAAGCAGAATATTCGTGAATGTTCCAGGAACCGCCCGACGATCGACTTGACGCGGATGTTGTCCGACAGGCCCGGAACCTGCGGCCGCAGGCAGCAGATGCCGCGCACGACGAGGTCGATCTCGACGCCGGCGGCACTCGCGGCGTAAAGGGCATCGATGATCTCCGGATCGACCAGCGAGTTCATCTTCATCCAGATGGCCGCCGGCGCGCCGTTCCTGGCATGCTCGATCTCCTGCTCGATATGCCGGAGAATGCGCGGTCGCAGCGTGTTGGGGGAGATCGCGATCTTTGCACCCTCCTCCGGTTCGCCATAGCCGGTGATGAAGTTGAAGATGTTCGCCATGTCATGGGCAATCGTCGGATTGCAGGTGAAGAAGGACAGGTCGGTGTAGATCTTCGCGGTGATCGGATGGTAATTGCCGGTGCCGAGATGGCAATAGGTGCGCAGCTTGCCCTCCTCACGGCGCACCACCATCGACATCTTTGCGTGCGTCTTCAACTCGATGAAGCCGAACACGACCTGCACCCCGGCGCGTTCGAGATCGCGCGCCCAGCGGATATTGGCTTCCTCGTCGAAACGCGCCTTCAGTTCGACCAGGGCCGTCACCGACTTGCCGGCTTCCGCGGCATCGATCAGGGCGCGCACGATCGGGCTGTCGTTAGAGGTGCGGTAGAGCGTCTGCTTTATCGCGAGAACTTCAGGATCGCGCGCAGCCTGGAGCAGGAACTGGACCACCACGTCGAAACTCTCGTAAGGGTGGTGGACGACCATGTCCTTTTCGCGGATGGCGGCGAGGCAGTCGCCGGCATGTTCGCGGACCCGCTCGGGAAATCGCGCATTGTACGGCTCGAACCGCAGGTCGTCCCGTGGCGCCTTTACAATCTGGGACATGGTGTCGAGCGCCAGAAGCCCGGGCAGGACGGCCACGCGGTTTTCGGGGACGTTGAGTTCCTGCACGACGAACTTGTGCAGTTCCGCCGGCATTTCCGAATCGATCTCGATGCGAATGACGGAACCGCGCCGGCGACGCTTCAGCGCCGTCTCGAAGAAGCGCACGAGATCTTCAGCCTCTTCCTCAACCTCTATATCGCTGTCGCGAATGATGCGGAACGTCCCGGAGCCCTGAACCTCATAACCTGGGAAAAGCCGGTCGATGAACAGCGATACGACATCCTCCAGGGTGATGTAGCGGATCACCGATTTCGCATCAGGCAGCCGGACAAAGCGATCCAGCGCCACCGGCAGGCGCAGCAAAGCGGTCATCGGCTCGCGTCCGCTCTTGCTGATCAATTGCAGGCCCATGGAAAAGCCGAGATTGGGAATGAACGGAAACGGATGCGCCGGATCGATGGCAAGCGGCGTCAGAACAGGAAAGATCGCCTGGCTGAATTCATTGGCAAGCCAGACCTTGTCCTGTGCCGAAAGCGACACGGGACGGATGATCAGGATGTCTTCCTTGGCCATATACTGCTGCAGGACGGCAAGCGACGCCTGCTGCTCCATCTGCAGATTGTCGATTTCCTTGAGGATTTCCTCCAGTTGCTCGGCCGGCGTCTTGCCATCCGGGCTGCGGATCACAAGGCCCTGACGCACCTGGCCCTCAAGGCCAGCGACGCGGACCATGAAAAACTCGTCGAGATTGGCCGCCGAAATCGACAGGAAGCGAACCCGCTCCAGAAGCGGATGCGCGGTGTTCAGCGTTTCTTCCAGGACACGCCGGTTGAACTGCAGCCAGGAAAATTCGCGATTGATGAAACGATCCGGACTGGAGAGCAGGTCCAGCGTCTCGTTCAACGGTGTCGCGGGGGTTTCGGATACTGCAGTGTCCATGTCGGTTCAGCCCATTCCTCATTCAGCACGCCGTTATCCCAGTTTGACGACGCAACCGTGACAGTCAATCCGCTTCGCGCGCATTTCCAAACTCCGTCAGCACTTCCAGAGCCAGCGCCCGGCTTATCCGGGTCCGGCGCGACAGGGCAAGACGATCCATCCGCTCGACGATGGTCTGTGCGGCATCGAGCGAGCGTTCCATACGGGCGACGATATAGCCGACCAGCTTTTCATCGACCGTCAGTTGCCGATCGGAGAACAGCTTGACCAGCACCAGTGCCAGCAGTTCGTCGTCGGGTTCGCCGATCTCGACCATCGTTGCAGCCTTCAGCCGCGAACGCAGGTCGGCAAGTTCGACCGGCCAGGACATCGGCCAGAGCCGCGTGGTGATCAGGAGCCCCGTGCCGTTTTCGCGCACGCTGTTGATCACATGAAACAGAGCCTGATCGTCAAAACCGCGGCGGTCGGCATCCTCGAACAGCACGGGCTGGCGCGAAGCAATCTCGGCAGCATTGCCTCCGGTCACCGGATGAATCGGTACGGCTCCGCTTTTTTCGCGCCAGATGCTCGCCAGATGCGATTTTCCGGACCCCACCGGGCCGGCAAGAATAACGACGGGCGACGGCCATTGCGGCCATGTATCGACGATCGACACCGCAGCGCTCAGCGGATCGGAGATCAGGAGATCGTCGCGACCCGATGCGGCGTCATGCTGGAAGGCCAGGGGCAATTGCTCGGAAATAGGCTTCATGGCGCTTATGCCGTGCCGTCCGGGTTTGCGATCGGGTCTTCTCTTGCGGCGATCATGCTCTTTGGTGCACCCGGAACGATCAGCGCTGAATGGCCGTGATAGAGGTCGCTATCGAGATAACGTCCAAGAGCGAAGCGGACCAAAACGCCGAGTGCTGCGGCCGCCGGCACCGCGACCAGAAGACCAACAAAACCGAAGAGCGCGCCGAAGGCCAGCAACGCAAACATCAGCCAGACCGGATGCAGGCCGACGCTCTTGCCGACGAGGCGCGGCTGCAGGATGTTGCCCTCGAGGAACTGGCCGCTGAAGAACACAATCAGCACCAGCACAATCGACGTGTAGTCCGGCCAGAACTGCACGAGCGCAATGCCGAGCGCCAGGACAAGCCCGATCATCGAGCCGACATAGGGAATGAAACTGATGACGCCGCTGAACAGGCCGATCAAAAGGCCGAAGTTCAGCCCGACCAGCGACAGGCCGATGCCATAATACAGGCCGAGAATAATGCAGAGCGAACCCTGCCCGCGTACGAAGCCGGCGATGGTCGTGTCCATGTCGCGGGCGATCTGGCGGACGGTCGCCAGTTGCGGGCGCGGGATCCAGCTGTCAACCTTGGCGACCATGCGGTCCCAGTCGAGCAGCAGATAGAAGGCGACGACCGGCGTCACGATGAACAACGAGATAATATCCAGCAGCGCCATGCCGGAATTCCACAATTGCTGGAACAGTGTGCCGAGGAAGCCTGCGCCCTGCTCCAGCAGCTTGGCGGAATTCTCCTTGATCTGGCCCATCTGGCTGCTGATCCAGTCCGGCACGACCGAGGATTGCGCGTCGGTGACCAGTTCCTGCAGCTTGCTGATATAACCCGGCATCTTCTGGATGAAGTCGGCCGCCTGGCTGGCGATCAGCGGAATGATGATCATCAGCGACAGCGCAAAGACGACGACGAAGCTGATCAGGATGACGACCGTCGCCCACAGGCGGTTCAGGCCCCATTTCTCCAGCCGGTCGGCAACCGGATCGAGAAAGTAGGCGAGTGCCATGCCCGCGATGAAGGGCAGCAGGATGGAGCTGAAGACGAGCAGGAAGAGTACGAATGCAGCTAGCGACAATGCCCAGAACATCGCTTGCCGCCACAGGCCTGCCGGATTGATTTGGATGGGCATCGTCTGCTCCTTGCCGCCAGTTGCACGGGCCATGCCGTCGTGTCTCGTTCAAGGGAGATAGGATGGGCCCGGGAGACAGGTCAAGCCTATACCGGGCAGATGGCCGGTCAAAACGCCTCCCCGCCCCTTATCCGCAGCAAGACACGAGCAAAGCGGTGAAAAAGCGGCAATCCGATCGGCAAGATGCTTGCACTTCCCCCCTCATCATGCAATTCGCATCCCAAACATGACGAGCCAGCGGAGAGCGTGCGATGAGCCAGTCGGAAAAGAACGGTCTGACCTACAGCGATGCCGGTGTGGACATCGACGCCGGCAATCTGATGGTCGAGAAGATCAAGCCGCATGTGCGCTCGACCCGGCGCCCCGGCGCCGACGGTGAAATCGGCGGTTTCGGCGGTCTGTTCGACCTAAAGGCGGCCGGATTTACCGATCCGGTGCTGGTCGCAGCCAATGACGGCGTCGGCACCAAGCTGAAGATCGCCATCGACGCCAACAAGCACGATACGGTCGGCATCGACCTTGTCGCCATGTGCGTCAACGATCTCGTCGTGCAGGGTGCCGAGCCGCTGTTCTTCCTCGATTATTTTGCAACCGGCAAACTCGACCCGGATCAGGGCGCATCGATCGTCGGCGGCATTGCCGCCGGCTGCCGCGAGGCCGGCTGTGCCCTCATCGGTGGCGAAACCGCCGAAATGCCGGGCATGTATTCCGGCGGCGACTATGATCTTGCAGGCTTTGCCGTGGGTGCAGCCGAGCGCGGCCAGTTGCTGCCAGCCGGCGACATAGCTGAAGGTGACATCATCCTGGGTCTCGCCTCGTCCGGCGTCCACTCCAATGGCTACTCGCTGGTGCGCAAGATCGTTTCGCTTTCGGGCCTTGCCTGGGACGCACCCGCCCCGTTTGGCGAGGGCACCCTGGCGGACGTGCTGATGACCCCGACGCGCATCTATGTGAAGCCACTCCTGAAGGCGATCCGCGAAACCGGTGCGATCAAGGCATTGGCCCACATCACCGGCGGCGGTTTTCCGGAAAACATTCCAAGGGTGCTGCCCAAGCACCTCGCCGCTGAAATCGACCTCGACAGCATCAAGGCCCCCGCCGTGTTCTCCTGGCTGGCCAGGACCGGTGGCGTGGCCGCCAACGAGATGCTGCGGACCTTCAACTGCGGCGTTGGCATGATCGCCGTCGTTTCCGCCGAAGATGCCGCAAAAGTAACCGCCGCACTCGAAGCCGAGGGCGAGACGATCTTCCCGCTCGGGCGCATGGTCGCCCGCGAAGACGGCGCCGCCGGGACGATCTACAAGGGCACGCTTGCCCTATGACAGGGGCCCCTATGTCGGCGGCTACGGCGAAGAAGCGTGTCGTCGCCTTTATTTCCGGCGGCGGATCCAACATGCTGGCCCTGGCCAGGGCGACGCAGGCTGCGGATTATCCCGCCGAAATCATCGCCGTCATCTCCGACAGGCCGGATGCGGGCGGTCTGTCCAAGGCGCAAGCACTCGGCATCCCGACATTTGCCTTCGCGCGCCGCGACTTTGACAGCAAGGACGCCCATGAGGCGGCCATCCTTGCCGAACTCGGCCGCCTGTCGCCGGATATCCTGTGCCTTGCGGGCTATATGCGTCTTCTGAGCGGCGCCTTCATCCAGCGCTACGAAGGCCGTATCCTCAACATCCACCCGTCTTTGCTGCCGTTGTTTCCCGGCCTGCACACGCATCAGCGGGCGATCGACGCCGGCATGACCGAGGCCGGATGCACCGTGCATTTCGTCACCGAAGGCATGGACGAAGGCCCCGTCGTGCTGCAGGGCACGGTGCCGGTCCTGCGCGACGACACTGCTGAAACGCTGTCCGCCCGGGTGCTGCGCGTCGAGCATCTGCTCTATCCGCAGGCCTTGCTGCAGCTCGCCAATGGCAGCGTGCGCATGGAAGACGGCAGGACGGTTCGCCCATTGTCTCGGGCGCACCCCTCCGGCACACATGCAAGCACACTCTAAAGTGGCAAAAACAGTCAGACAAATCCAAGAAATATACTGAAAATTTACCATACCCGATGAAAGTGGACGAGATATTTCATCGTCTGCACCCCACGGTGCTCATCTTCGGGAATTGGTCATGAAGCTTCTCTCCAGCCTCGTCGCGGGTGCCGCGATCGTCTGTGTCTCTGGCGCGCAGGCCGGTGATTTCTATAGCCCGGTGACCGAGGGCCCCGTTTCGATGACATTCGATGTCGGGCTGGCCAATATCTATGCGGAAGAAAGCGTCTTCAGCGGCAACCGCACCGTCAGTCGTCTGGATTGGGAATCCAAGGGGGTTACGTTGCTTCGCGGTTCGCTGAGCATCGAAGTGGCGCCCAACTGGACTATTCGTGCCGAAGGCAAGACCGGCATGGACGGTGACGGCCATATGACCGACTACGACTGGATCGCGCCGCACGCGACCGGCCAGTCCGATAGCGACTGGAGCCATCGCTCCGTCCATGACGACACCCGCCTCGACCACTACTACAGCGGCAGCCTGGAAGTGAACCGCACCTTCATCAACGACAATGGCCGCTTCGCAAGCCTAGGCCTTGGCGGCCGCTACAGCGACGTGCAATGGTCCGGCTATGGCGGTTCCTATATCTACAGCACCAACGATCTGCGCGACACGATCGGCGACTTCGCCGATGGCCAGAAAGTCATCACCTACAGACAAAAAATGCCGGTTGTCTACGCCAATGTCCGGGGGTCCCAGACCATGGGAGACTGGACGCTTTCCGGCGGCCTGGAAGCTGGCGCCCTGATCCGCGCAGAGGCGCCGGACGATCACTGGCTGCGCAACCTGCGCTTTACCGACAGCTTCGATCTTGCCGCCGTTTACGGCGCCAATGCCGCCATTGCCTATAACCTGACGAAGACCATCTCCCTCTACGCCAGCGGCGCCTTCGAGATGACCGACTTCGGCACCGGCGACATGCACGTGCGCAGCACGACGTCAGGCGCGACCGCGGAATTCAAGGATGCCGCCGGCGCAAAATTCTCCACCGCATCGGTCAGCCTGGGGCTCAAGGGGAAGTTTTAGCCGGCCGGATTGCCAGATTCTGTCAGAACGTCAGGCTCGCCCTGTTCAGCATCGCCCATTGCAGCAGCATGATCGTCTTGCCGTCGCAGATGGCGCCGGTTTCGATCATGGCCATGGCCTCGACCAGCGGCATCTCGATGACCTCGATGTCCTCGTCCTCATGGGCCACCCCTCCGCCCTCCTCCACACGCTGCGTCGCATCGATGACGGCGGCGAAGAAATGGATGGTCTCGGTGACGGCGCCCGGCGACATGAAGGCCTGGAAGATCGGCCGCACGTCCGTCACCAGATACCCCGTCTCCTCCATGACCTCGCGCCGGATGGCTTCGGCCGGATGGTCGCCGTCAAGAAGGCCGGCAGGCGTTTCCAGCAGCCAGCCGGAATGGCCGTTCAGATGCACCGGCATGCGGAACTGGCGCACGAGGATGACGCTTTCGCGCCTTGGATCGTAGAGCAGGATGGTCGCGCCATTGCCGCGATCATAGACTTCGCGCTTGAGTTTCTGCGTCACACCGCTCGAGCCGGTATAGTTGAAGGTGACGTTTCGCAGGTGGTACCAGTTTTTCGACAGGGTCTCGTCCTTGAGGATCTCGACCTTCGCATCCTTGAACTTTGCCATTCTCATTCCTTGCGCAACCAGACGCGATTGTCGTGAAAGGCCGCGCCGCCATAGGGGGCGACGGCGTCCGCGCCGGTCAGGACGTTGATACCCTCACCATCGAGATGCGCGTCGTTCGGCCAAAGCCCCTCGGCGATCACGACACTGCGCCGGGCGCCACCGCCGATCGTCGCATGAAGGCGAATTTCGCCACGAGGATTGCCGATCCGCACGACATCGCCCTCGACAATCCCGAGCGCTGCGGCATCGTCCGCATTCAGCATCAGAGCCGGACGCCCCTCCTTGGTCACGGAGGACGGCGTCTCTGCAAAGGTCGAATTGAGGAAGGAGCGCGCCGGCGAGGTCGCCAGCCGGAAGGGATGGCCTGCATCGGCCGCCTCGATCAGATCGACATGATCAGGAAACTCCGGAAGCGCGGTGTAGGCCCCCTGCACGCCCATGGATTTTGGCGGGCGGTTGGGCGCCGGCGTGCCGGTCCAGTCGGCCTTGAAGCGGAATTTTCCGTCCGGGTGGCCGAAGCCGTCGATAAAATGCGCCGTGTCGAAGTCCGGCTGCACGTCGAGCCACTTCTCTTCCTTCAACCGGTCATAGCCAATATCGTAATGCACGAGGATTTGGTCGATATGCGCGCGCTCGCCGAGACCGAACCCCGGTTGGTCGGCCACGCCGAGGCGCTTTGCCAGTTCTTCGATGACGAAGAGATTGCTGCGCACCGTGGATGGCGGCTCCACCACCTTGGGGCCGAGCAGGATATGCTGGTGGCCACCACCGCGGTAGAGATCGTCATGTTCGAGGAACATGGTCGCCGGAAGCACGATGTCGGCGAGTTTCGCCGTATCCGTCATAAAGTGCTCATGCACCGCGACAAACAGGTCGTTGCGCAGAAAGCCGCGCTTCACCAGTCGTTGCTCGGGCGTCACGTTGACCGGATTGGTGTTCTGGACCAGCATTGCGGTCACAGGCCCGCGATGGCGCAAGGCTTCCGCATCACCGGTGAGAACCCGGCCGATCTGCGACTGGTCCAGCATGCGGATATCGGGATCAAGCATTGCCGACCCCATCAGTTCGCGCTTGTCGAAGCGGAAGATGTCGTTGTTGGAGTGGAAAGCGCCCCCGCCCTCGTGTTTCCAGCTGCCGAGCACGGTCGGGATCGAGGCGGCCGCGTGTATGGCAACCGCGCCGTTGCGCTGGCGGGTGAAACCATAGCCGAGCCGGAAATAGCTCTTCGGCGTGGTGCCGACGAGTTTGGCGAAGGCTTCGATGTCTTCGACCGGCAGGCCGGTGATCGCCGAGGCCCAGTCCGGTCCCCGCGTCTTCAAATGCGCTTCGAGCCCTTTGGGATCATCGGCGTATTTTTCCATATAGGCCCGGTCGGCATAACCGTCACGAAAGGCAATGTGCATGACGGCGCAGGCCAGCGCCGCATCGGTGCCGGGCTTCAGGATCAGGCCCATGTCGGCCTGCTTGACCGTCGGGTTGTCATAGATGTCGATCACGACGATCTTTGCACCGCGTTCCTTGCGGGCCTTGATCGCATGGGTCATGACGTTGACCTGGGTCGAGACCGCATTGGTGCCCCAGATCACCACGCAATCGGATTTCGCCATTTCCCGCGGATCGGGCCCGCGCAAAGCGCCGGTGGCCATCGACAGGCCGGTCCAGGCCATGTTGGTGCAGATCGAACCGAAGAAGCCGGAATAGCGCTTGGCGTGACGCAGGCGCTCGATCGAATCGCGCTGCACCTGTCCCATCGTGCCAGCGTAGAAATAGGGCCAGACCGCTTCCGAACCATGCGCCTGCTCGGCCTTGACGAAGGCATCGGCGATCGCGTCGAGTGCCGCCTCCCAGGAGATGTCCTGAAAGCCGCCATCGCCCTTGGCGCCGGTGCGGCGTTGCGGCACCAGCAGCCGGCCGGGATGATAGATCCGCTCTGAATAGCGCGCCACCTTGGCACAGATGACACCGGCGGTGTAGCTGTTGGCGGCCGCGCCGCGCACCCGGCCGATCCGGCCATCGGCATGGACATCGACCTCCAGCGCGCAGGCGGAGGGACAGTCATGCGGACAGACCGTATGGCCGATGGTTTTTTCTGCTCGAATGGGGGTCGCAACGTTCATGGCTTTTCTATATTGCATCGCCAGAGGGTCTTAAAGCGCCATTCCGTGCCCATCTCAACAATTCATCAGGACGATCAGCAACAATCATGAATTATCGTCACGCCTATCATGCCGGCAATTTTGCCGATGTCCTGAAACATGCCGTTCTCGCGCGTCTGATCACCTATCTGAAACAGAAGGACAAGGCCTTCCGGGTGCTCGACACCCATGCCGGCATCGGGCTCTACGACCTTTCCGGCGAAGAGGCGCAGAAGACCGGCGAATGGCGCGACGGCATCGGCAAGCTTCTGGCCGAGCCGCTGCCGCCCAAGGTTGCGGCGGTGCTGGAGCCTTACCTGCAGGCGGTGCGCGACCTCAATCCGGATGCGGACGGTGCAATCACGCTCTATCCGGGCTCACCGAAGCTGACGCGAATGCTGATGCGGCCGCAGGACCGGCTGTCCGCCATGGAACTGCATCCCGACGACTATGAGACGCTGCACCGGCTGTTTGACGGCGACTATCAGAGCCGGATCACCGAACTTGATGGCTGGCTGGCACTCGGAGCGCATCTGCCGCCCAAGGAAAAGCGCGGCCTCGTGCTGGTCGACCCGCCATTCGAGATCGATGGTGAATTCGAACGCCTGGCCGATGGCTTGGGCAAAGCCTACAGGCGTTTTTCCGGCGGCACCTTCTGCCTCTGGTATCCGCTGAAACAGGGTGCACCGATCGCCGACTTCCACGCAGCGCTGCAGGCGCTGGAGATCCCGAAAATGCTCTGCGCCGAACTGTCTGTGCGCAGCGATCGCGACACGACCGGGCTTTCCGGTTCCGGCCTGATCATCGTCAATCCGCCGTTCACGCTGAAGAGCGAACTCGACACCATCCTGCCCTTCCTGAAGGACCGGCTGAAAATCGATCGCCATGCCTCGTCCCGGACCTTCTGGCTGCGCGGCGAAGAAACCATCGATCATCCCGACTGGGAATAAGCGGTCAAGCGGCCCCTCGCCCGTGCAACCCTTGACCGAGCGCATCCTGACCGAGCGACCCTTGACGTTGGACGGACAACCGACGCACTCTCGGCTGCTGCATCAGGAGAACATCATGCCTCGCCCGCTTGCGCCCACAACGCTTCCGCCCTCCGGTGATATACTGCCATCCGTCGCATTTGCCGGCGCGTCGCCCTGGTGAGACGCTTGCTTCCCGTGACCCGCACAAAAGCCTTGAGGTTTTTTTCCGCCGGCCTGCTTCTGGCGGCTGCAGCCGCCTTGGCGGCCTGCGACAACGGCGAACAGGCAAAGGCCCCGGACCAGGCAAGGCCACATCAGACGAAGGCGACGACCGAACAGACACAGCGGGAACAGATCCAGACGCACAAGCCGGTGCCGTCATCCATTCCGGCCACAAACGATGTGCCACTGGGAACGGGCTTCGACTATTATGTGCTCTCCCTGTCCTGGTCGCCGACCTGGTGCGCCGGAAATGATGCGGCGGGACGGACGGAACAATGTGCTGCCGATGCCAGCAACGGCTTCATCGTCCATGGTCTGTGGCCGCAGAATGAGAAGGGCTTTCCCGAATACTGCCAGACGCGCGAGCCCGACCGTGTTCCGGAACGGCTGGGGCGCAGCCTTTTCGACATGATGCCGTCCATGGGTCTGATCGGCCATCAGTGGCGCAAGCATGGCAGCTGCTCGGGGCTCCGGCAGGCGGCGTATTTTGCCGTTGTCCGTGCTGCGAGGCAAAAGCTGAAAATCCCGCCGGCGCTTCAAACCGTCGACAGGCCGCGACAGGCGGAGACCGGCGCGATCGAGATGGCCTTCATTGCCGCCAATCCCGGCCTGCGGGCAAATGCCATCGCCGTTACCTGCGAGGGCCAGTATCTCGAGGAAGTCCGGATCTGCTACAACAAGGACCTGAGCTTCCGCCCCTGCCCTGAAGTCGATGCACGCAGTTGCCGCCGGAAAAGCGTTACCGTACCGCCGGCACCCTGAGTGCCGATCTCGACACGACCGCAAGACAAGAAAGACCCGTGATGAAAATCCTGTATTCGCCCGCCTCGCCCTACTCGAACAAAGTCCGCATGGCTGCACACTATGCGGGACTGTCCGCCGAGAGCGTCCTCACCGATACCAACGCCAATCCGCCCTCGCTGATCGACAGCAATCCCCTCGGCAAGATCCCGACGCTGATCACCGAGGATGGCCGGTCGATCTATGACAGCCGCGCCATCCTGCATTTCGTCGACCGCGAGAGCAAGGGCAAGCTTTACCCGCGCAATCCGGCCAAGCGCACGGATGTGGAGGTTCTGGAAGCGCTCTGCGACGGCATCTGCGACAGCATCTGCGACAGCCTTCTCGCCATCGTCTACGAAAAGCGCTTCCATCCGCCGGAAAAGGTGCACCAGCCCTGGATCGACAGGCACTGGGAAAAGGCCGAGCGCGGCCTCGACTATCTGAACGCAAACCTGCCAAAGACTGCAGCCAAGCTGCATGCCGGCCATTTCGCGCTGGCGGCCATGCTGACCTATCTGGAACTGCGCTTCACCGGCGAATGGCAGAAGGGCCGGCCAAAGCTCAAGAACTGGCCGCAGAAATTCCAGAAAGCCTTTCCTGACCACACGCAATTCCGGACCTGACCGGACCGGACCGGATTTTCGTGCAGACAGCAAAAAGGCCGGATCGCTCCGGCCTTTTCACCTTCATCGACACTGCCGATGATTAGAACTTGACGCCCATACCGACGCGAACGCTGTGTTCGTCGAAGCCCGACGAAACCGTGCCGCCGCCGACATTGAAGTTCTTCGAGTTGTAGTCGGTGTAGCGATACTCGACACGCGCGGTGATGTTGTCGGTTACCAGAGCTTCCGCACCGGCACCGGCTGTCCAGCCGAGCAGGGTGTTCTTGTCGGATACGCCAGCCTGACGTGCCTTGACGTTGGAGGCAGCAACACCGGCCGTACCATAAAGCAGGACAGGGTTGAGGTCATAACCGACGCGGCCACGGATCGAGCCGTTGACGCCCTGCGACAGCGCGAGGCCGTTGCGGCTGACATCGGTATCGCCATAGTTCACGTCAGCTTCGGCACCGTATACGATCGGGCCGTTCTGCATGTTGTAACCACCATAGAGACCACCGCCGAAGCCGGCAGCCGTGCGGTCGCCGGTGAACTTGCCATGGGCCCAGTTGGCCGTGCCGCCGACATAGGCGCCGGACCAGTCCTTGGCAGCCGGTTCGCTGTATTCGGCAGCCGGAGCAGCCGGTACTTCGTCGATGGCGTCAGCAGCCTGAACGGCCGAAAAAGCGATGAGCGATACGGCAGAAGCCATGAGAGTGGTGATAATGGTACGCATACTATTCTCCTTATCAAACCGATGCGCCTGGCCCTCGTGACCGGAAATGGTGCATCGGACAAATTCTAGTTAACCCGCCCGGTTGAGGTGAAATTGGTCGTCAATTGCGGATTCACAAGAGCCAAATTGTGAAATTTTAGTGGCAACGACATGGCTGAAATGCGATGTTGCTTTAGGGTCACAGGCATTTCGTTAACTATAAAACAGGATTAGCCAAAACTATACTAAAAGGCGCCAAAACAATTCAATTCCGGCCTTTCTCGTTAAATTTTCCGAAAGGAATTGGCTGGGTCGGTTTCGCATTGCACATCCGGCCCTGTATTCTTCGCGTAGAAGAGGGCTCATCGAACAGCATGGAAGAATCGCTTGAAGACGCAGTTGAAAACAGCCCTTGTGACCGGCGGCGCGATCCGCATCGGCAAGGCGATCGTCGAGGATCTGGCGGCCAACGGCTTCACCGTCGCAATCCACGCCAACACTTCCGTGGAGGCCGCGGAAACGCTGGCACGGGATATTGTCGCGCGCGGTGGCCGGGCAGCCGTGGTGCAGGCGGATCTGGCGGACACAACAGCCGTTTCCGGGCTGATGGCCAAGGTCAACGCCGCCATCGGACCCATCGGGCTTCTGGTGAACAATGCCTCGCTGTTCAAGAAAGACAGTCTCGACCAGTTCGACAACGCAATCTGGGACCAGCATTTCGCGCTGCACGTCAAGGCGCCCTCGATGCTGGCCGGCGATTTTGCCCGGCAATTGCCAGAGGTCAATGCTGGCCTGATCGTCAATCTCATCGATCAGAGGGTCTGGGCTCCCAATCCGCGTTTCTATTCCTATATGTTGTCGAAGGCAGCGCTGTGGACGGCCACGCAGACCATGGCGCAGGCGCTGGCGCCTGATATCCGGGTGAACGGCATTGGCCCCGGGCCGACGGTCCCGAACGAGCGCCAGAACATCGCCGATTTTCGCAAGCAGGTGGATGCTCTGATCCTGAGGGCGGGGCCGGAACTTGGGGAATTCGGCCGGACCATCCGGTTTCTGTTCGACACGCCCTCGATTACCGGGCAAATGATCGCCCTGGACGGCGGCCAGCATCTGGCGTGGGAGACGCCGGATATTTTGGAGATTGTGGAATGAATGGGCGTTCGCCCCAGGACGGTGGCGTTCTCTACGACGAGACCGATGCCGAGATCGACGACGATGACGACCTGCTAGGCGAGGCGGAGACGCTGGCTGTTCCCGGCGTCGTTCTCGACTGGGCCGAGACCGGCGCCATTCCCGATGGCCTGCGCGGTGCGGAGCTGATCCAGGCCTATGTCAAGCTTTTGCCCAACAGTCCCGGCGTCTACCGCATGTTCAACGAGGCCGGCGACGTCTTGTATGTCGGCAAGGCGCGCAGCCTGAAGAAGCGCGTCAGCAATTATGCGCAGGGCCGCGTCCATTCCAACCGGTTGACCAAGATGGTGCGGGAAACCGCCCATATGGAATTCGTGACGACGCGCACCGAGATCGAGGCGCTGCTTCTCGAGGCCAACCTGATCAAACGCCTGCGGCCACGCTTCAACGTGCTGCTGCGCGACGACAAGTCGTTTCCCTATATTTTGGTTACCGGCGACAGTCGGGCACCGGCGCTCTACAAGCATCGCGGCGCGCGCAGCCGCAAGGGCAGCTATTTCGGCCCCTTCGCCTCGGCCGGAGCGGTCGGGCGAACGATCAACTCGCTGCAGCGCGCCTTCCTTCTGCGCACCTGCACCGACAGCGTCTTTGAAAGCCGCACCCGTCCCTGCCTTCTGCACCAGATCAAGCGTTGCGCCGCCCCCTGCACGCACGAGATCAGCGATGCTGACTATTCAGACCTGGTCCGTGAGGCCAATGACTTCCTGTCGGGCAAGAGCCAGGCGGTGAAGGCAACGATCGCGTCCGCCATGAGCGAAGCCTCCGAGACCCTCGATTTCGAGCGGGCCGCACTTTACCGCGACCGGCTGGCGGCGCTGTCGCACGTCCAGAGCCACCAGGGCATCAATCCTTCCGGCGTCGAGGAAGCCGATGTCTTTGCCATTCACCACGAGGGCGGCATTTCCTGCATTCAGGTGTTCTTTTTTCGCACCGGCCAGAACTGGGGCAATCGCGCCTATTTCCCGAAGGCCGATCCGGCGATGCCGCCTGCCGAGGTGCTGGCCGCCTTCCTTGCGCAATTCTATGACGACAAGCCCTGCCCCCGGCAGATCCTGCTCTGCGAGACGGTCGAGGAGCAAGAGCTTCTCGGCGCGGCGCTCAGCGAAAAATCCGGCTACAAGGTTTCGATCCTCGTGCCGCAGAGGGGGGAGAAGAAGGACCTCGTCGACCATGCCGTCGGCAATGCCCGCGAGGCCCATGGCCGCAAGCTGGCCGAGACCGCCTCGCAATCGCGGCTGCTGGACGGCTTTGCCGAAACCTTCAAGCTCGCCGCCGTGCCACGCCGCATCGAGATCTACGACAACTCCCACATCATGGGCACCAATGCCGTCGGCGGCATGGTCGTTGCCGGCCCGGAAGGCTTCGTGAAGGGCCAGTATCGCAAGTTCAACATCAAATCGACGGAGATCACGCCCGGTGACGACTTCGGCATGATGAAGGAAGTCATGACGCGGCGTTTCTCGCGTCTGCTAAAGGAAGAAGGCAAGCCGGACAGGACGGCGGCACCGCTCGAGGACGCGCCCTTCCCGGCCTGGCCGGATGTCATCCTGATCGACGGCGGCCAGGGCCAGATGAGCGCGGTGCGCGGCATCCTGAAGGAACTCGACATCGAGGACTGCGTCACCGCGATCGGCGTTGCCAAGGGTGTCGACCGCGAGGCCGGCCGCGAACGCTTCTTCCCGCCCGGCAGCCCCGGTTTCACCCTGCCGCCGCGCGACCCCGTGCTCTATTTCATCCAGCGCATGCGCGACGAAGCGCACCGTTTTGCCATCGGCTCCCATCGCGCCCGGCGCAAGAAGGAAATGGTCAAGAACCCGCTGGACGAGATCGCCGGGATCGGGCCGACGCGCAAGCGCGCGCTGCTGCATCACTTCGGCACGGCCAAAGCCGTTTCACGGGCGGCCTTCAGCGATCTGATGGCCGTTGGCGGCATTTCGGAAGCCGTTGCCAAACTGGTCTACGACCATTTTCACGACGACAGCGCAAAGTGAAACCATTTGTGACGCGGTTCACCGTGGGTTCAGATGAATTCCGCCATAATTTCAGGTGATCCCTCAAAGACCGGTTGACCTTCCCGCCACAAAGTCTTTCATCTGTGCCCAAGAACATCGAGAATCCGAATCCATGGCCACGCCTACTGCCTATAACATCCCGAATTTGCTGACCTATGGTCGCATCCTGGCCATTCCGGTCATCGTTCTCTGCTTCTTCATCGAGGGCGAGCTGCAGAGTTCCGACTTCGCCCGCTGGACAGCGCTTGGGCTGTTTGTCATTGCGTCGATCACCGACTATCTCGATGGTTATCTGGCCCGCATCTGGAACCAGACGTCCAATATCGGCCGCATGCTCGACCCGATCGCCGACAAGCTGCTGATCGCCTCCGTGCTGCTCCTGGTCGCTGCCGACGGCACGATTGCCGGCTGGTCGCTCTGGGCTGCGATCATCATACTCTGCCGTGAAATCCTGGTTTCGGGCCTGCGTGAATATCTGGCGGCGCTGAAGGTCAGCGTGCCGGTGACGCAGATCGCCAAATGGAAGACGGCGGCCCAGATGTTTGCCATTGCCTTCCTGCTGGCTGGTCCGGCCGGCGACAAGATCATTCCCTACACGACCGAAACGGGCATCACCCTGCTCTGGGTCGCTGCAGTCCTGACCATCTATACCGGCTACGACTATTTCCGCGCCGGTCTCAAACACATGGTCGACTGATGGCCAGTGTCGATCTCGTCTATTTCGCCTGGGTTCGCGAACGCATCGGCAGGGGCGAAGAGACGCTCGAGCTGCCCGACAGCGTGGTGACGGCCGGCGATTTGCTCAAGCATTTGAAGACGCTTGGTGAAGAATACGAGACGGCGCTGGAACATGAAAACGTCATCCGCGTCGCCTTCAACCAGGAGCATGTCGACCACCGTGAGCCGATCGCCGGCGTGCGCGAGATTGCCTTGTTTCCACCGATGACCGGCGGCTGAGCCCCGTGGCCGACAGTCCGGTTCGCGTCCGCGTCCAACGGGACGATTTCGACCTGGCGGCAGAAGTCGCCGCGATCTCCGCCGGCCGTCGCGACATCGGCGCCGTCGTGACGTTTTCCGGCCTCTGCCGCGACGAAGGCGGGACTTTGGGCGCGCTTGAACTCGAGCACTACCCCGGCATGGCGCAGGCCGAACTCACCCGCATCTGTCAGGAGGCCATAGCACGCTTTTCGCTGCAGGCGGCAACGGCGATCCACCGGTACGGCAAGATTGCGCCCGGCGAAAACATCGTGCTGGTCATCACCGCCTCGTCGCACCGGCAGGCGGCCTTCGACGGCGCCAATTTCATCATGGATTTCCTGAAGACCGCAGCGCCCTTCTGGAAGAAGGAACATGGCGCGGACGGCAGCGCCGGTGGTTGGGTCAGCGCCAAGGATGCCGACGACAGCGCGCGCGACCGCTGGACGAAGTCCTGACCAGGCCTGGAACCACTCCCGCCAGAGCATCGCGCCTTCGGCACGCGCCAGCGTTTCACCAAGCCCAACCTGTTGCATCGGGCCGAGGCCCTGCTTGGTCCGGCCAGCCTGCGTCCAGACGCGACACACGACTTTGACATGCCTGAAAAACCGGGAAACTGAAAAACCGGGAAACTAAAAAGGCCGGAGCATTTCTGCTGCGGCCTTTTCAACGAGTCATTTCAGCATCCTGAAGGAAAACCCTCAGATGTTGATTCAGCCGACGATTTCGGTGCCGGAGAACCAGTAGGCGATTTCGATCGCTGCGGTTTCCGGGGCGTCGGAACCGTGCACCGAATTTTCGCCGATCGACAGAGCATGCGTCTTGCGGATCGTGCCTTCGTCGGCGTTTGCCGGGTTGGTCGCGCCCATGATTTCGCGGTTCTTCAGGATGGCGCCTTCGCCTTCGAGAACCTGGACGATGGTCGGGCCCGACGTCATGGATTCAACCAGTTCGCCGAAGAAAGGGCGTTCCTTGTGCACGGCGTAGAAGCCTTCGGCTTCGCGTGTGCTCATCCAGACGCGCTTCGATGCGACGACACGCAGACCGGAATCTTCGAGCATCTTGGTGATGGCGCCCGTGAGATTGCGCTTGGTTGCGTCCGGCTTGATCATCGAAAAGGTGCGTTCAATCGCCATTGTCTCAATTCCTTTGGTTTGTCCGTGAATTTGGCGGTTCAATAGCCGCCAATCCCGCGCAAAACAAGAGGTAGACAGGGCATTTCGGTTTGACGGCGCGAAGTTTCACGCCGCCGTCACGGAACGCCCGACGCCGCCATGGAGATCAAGGCAACGCTCGAACCAGTCCTTGACCGGGTCTCCATCGCGCAGGATCACCTTTTGCGAAACAATGCGTGCCCATTGCAGGGCGCCAAAGACGATGTAATCGGCAAAGGACGGCCCGGCGCCGCCGAAATAGGCCTGCTTGCCCAAAAGGGCGCGCAGCGGCTCGAGCTTGGCTGCAAATGTCTCGATCTCGCCGACACCGGCCTCGACGACGGCCTCCAGGCTCTTGCCGAAGCGCGGCTCGCGGGAGGCGCGGAAATAGGCGCGATCTTCCGGGCCGAGGCAATCATGGATATCAAGGACAACAAAACGAACCAGCGCCGTGTGCACCACCGTCTGCGCCCAGCTTTCGACGAATCGTGCAAGCGCCTTGCCGCCCTCGCCGCCAAACAGCGACGGGCGATCGGGATAGGTCTCGTCGAGATAGAGTGCGATGGCAAAACTGTCAGAGACCAGCCGGTCGCCGTCGCGCAACAGCGGCACCGTCTTCGTCGCGCCGTTCTCGATCGCCGGTATTTCGGTAAAGGCGACCGGCACGGTCTCATAGGCAAGCCCCTTGTGCGCCAGCGACAGCGCCACCTTCCAGACATGCGGGCTGAAAGGACGGGCGCGATCGGCGCCGGCGAGGGCGTAGAGAATGCGGGTCATGATGGCTCCATGGGTAGACGAGATGGCCCCATGGGAAGGCAGCGCGCGACAAAAATCAAATCAGGAAATTTCATCGATGCCATCACCCCGCACCATGCAAAGTCGCGCTAGGATGCCCACAAACACAGGAGAGCCGGATGATCGACCATTTCCGCATGTTTGCAAACTACAACGGCTGGGCGAACGGCCTCGTCTATACGGCCGCGGCGGGACTGACGGACGGAGAATTCCGGGAGGCCAAGGGCGCCTTCTTCGGCTCGCTGCACGCCACCCTCAACCATATCCTCTGCGCCGACCGCATCTGGCTGAAACGCTTCACCGGCGCCGGCGCGGCACCCGGCGCGCTCGACACGATCCTGTTTGAAGATCTTGCCGCCCTCACCGCGGCGCGAAAAGCAGAGGATGCACGGATCAAGGCCTTCATCGACGGCCTGACGCCGGAGCGGCTTTCGGGATCCTTCACCTATACCCCGATCACCAGCCCCGTCGAAACCACCCAGAAACTCAGCCCCAGCCTCGCCCACCTCTTCAACCACCAGACCCACCATCGCGGCCAGTGCCACATGACGCTGACGGCGCTGGGGAAACCGAGCCTTGCGCTGGACATGGTGTATTTTCTGCGGGCGGCGGAGGGGCGGGGTTATGCGGGGTGATGGTGGTAAATGTGGCCCAAATAATCGGCGTAGCACACAGTGCCCAGCGATCTGCCAAGCACGCTGGAAACATTTACCCCATCCCTAGCCCGTCAATTTTGACCGGTGGAACTCTCTATTGAGGTCGTAATTTCATTGGAAGTTGAGTACCACCGCAGAATTTGCACTGGCCCAACAGCCATAGCAGATGCCACCAGAATCACAGAAAAGATCAACAGAGCAATTACAGCAAATCGTCCTACAGCCGATGCTTTGAGCCAGCCAAGTTCAAATGTAAGAGAATCTTTAGGTTCTTCCATGGCGCACCTTTGCATAAAAAACAATTGGTGCTGCTCCTGCTCCGCATATCGCTCTACAAAATTTATTTTGCAAGGAATTAACGGGATGGATGCGTCCTAATTCGCATATTTTGAGACTTATACACAGGCTTATTTTCTAACTAATTGATATTTAATAATAATTCTTGACGGCAGTTTCCTGTATATTTTGCCTACAAAACCGAATGTCAGCACTAAGCTACTTCATTGTCTACATCTGCCGTTAGCGCGCTACGTTGAGTCGAAGGGCATCATCATCAGAAGGTTAATCCCAAAACATCCCCGCCATTGCAAAACGCCGCTATCTAGTTTGGCCCCGTGCTGATAGCACAGCGGAAACCGCACCGGAGAGCCGTCATGACCCCTGCCGAAAAACACCAGATCATCGTCAACGCTTTCCACAACAACCGCTACGGCGTGTCGCCGACGGCCACGCGCGGTGCCGTCGAGAGCTTTTCGCGCAAGCAGGGTCTTGAGGGCAAAGAATATACCGAAGCGCTCGAATCCGCGATGGCGGCCGGACTGGTCGCGCAGATGGCCGATTCCGGCCTGACGATCCGCAATGCCGGCCGAAACATGCTGCCGAAGCGCTGATTTTTCGGGCACGCCCTCAACTCGAGGCATTCTGGACATTACAGGAGAGACCGGCTTTTCAGCCGGCTTCAACGCGCTTGTTGCCCAAGCCTGCTCTACCGGCGCGTGGCGAAAACTTTAGCGACGACGGCGGCGACCATGGCCAGCGATACGGCGCCTGGATCGGGATGGCCGAGGCTCTTTTCGGCAAGCGGACGGGCGCGGCCGAGTTTCGGTGTCAGCGCCGCGGTTGCCTCTGCCGCCGTTCTGGCTGCCTCCGCCGCGGCCGACCAGGCGTCCGGCAAGGGTGTTCCGACTGAAAATTCCCGTTCCAGCGTCTCGACAAACGGAACCAGTGCATCGACCAGCGTCTTGTCGCCGGGGCGGGCACGGCCAAGACGGGTGACGCCGTCGAGCGCCAGACGCGCGCCGGCAACGATTGCCGCATCCGCCATTGCCGTCTCGTCGTCGAACGCCTTGCTCCAGCAGCGCAGCAGCAGCCCCCAGATGGCGCCGGATGTGCCGCCGGCGCGGTCGGCCCAGGCATCACCGGCCGCGGCCAGCAGACTTGCGGCACCGGCGCCCATCTCGAGCGCCGCGTCGGCGGCCTGCCAGGCTGCCTGCGACCCACGACGCATGCCCTGCCCGTGATCGCCATCGCCAGCGTGGGAATCCAGCCGCCCAAGTTGGTCCTCCACCTCCGCCAGCTTCGCCGCGATGGCCCCGACAAGGTCGGCAAGGCAGGCAGCCGCCGCTTTCGAGACGTCCGATGCCGGACCGAAGCTTGGCGCGCCGTCCTCGTTGACGATCATGTCGGTGGCCGGTTCGGTGGCGATTGGCAGGCCGCGGCGCAGCACCGGCGTGTCGCAGGCCGCCGACCAGTGGGTTTCGAGTTCGGCGTCGAGCCAGACCAACGTCAGCGAGCAGCCCCGCATGTCGAGGCTGGTGACGTATTCGCCGCATTCGGGATCGACGATCGTCAGGCCGCTCGCCTCCAGCCTCTGGGAGACCTGCGTCCAGAGCACAAACAGCTCCTCGTATTTTGTTGCCCCCAGCCCGTTCAGAAGCGCGCCGACGCGGTTTGCACCTGCCGGCCGCTCGGCAAGCAGTTTTCCGACCAGAAGCGTCGCGAGATCGCTGGCCGGCACGGTGTCGTCCTCGCGAATGCCGGGCTCGCCGTGAATGCCAAGCCCTAGTGCCATCCTGCCCTTGGGAACCGTGAACAGCGGGCCGTCCGCGCCGGGCAGCGTGCAGCCGCCAAAGGCGACGCCGAAGGACACGGTGCGCGCATTGGCATGTCTTGCAATGCGCTCGACCGCGTCCAGCGACAGGCCGGCTTCGGCCGCCGCCCCGGCGATCTTGAAGACGACGAGGTCTCCGGCAATGCCCCGGCGCTGCGCTGACGCCTCCACAGGCGCGCTTGCGACATCGTCGGTCACCGGGACGATGCGCACGTCGATACCCTCGGCGCGCAGGCGCTCGGCGGCGACGCCGAAATTGAGCACGTCACCGGCGTAGTTGCCGAAGCCGAGCAGTATGCCGCCGCCCTGCTCGGCTTGCCGGCAGACGCGCGCGACCGATGCCGTCGAGGGTGAGGCAAAGACATCGCCGGCCACCGCCGCATCGGCAAGGCCGGCGCCGACATAGCCGGCAAAGGCCGGATAATGGCCGGAGCCGCCGCCGATCACCACCGCCACCTTGCCGGCAGGCACCTTGGTGGCCCGCACGACGCCGCCCCGGACAAGCCGGACATAACGCCGGTAGATCGCGCTGAAACCGGCCAGCGCCGTTGTCGCAAAATCGTCCGGTGCATCGAAAATCGTCGTCATCGGCGTCTGTCCTTCAGTGTCGGTCCTTGAGAGGCGAGTAGGATATGCAGCCGATCATCGCGATTTCCGGCGCCGATGCAAAGCCTGTCGCCACAACAATAAGCCCCGGTCCCGTCGTTTGCTGTGATGGAGAGCGGCGGCCTGTTTGAGACTATCTTAATGCAGGTGCGCTATAGGGGATCCTCGATGCGAGGCGCGAAAACAGGGCAGCCGGCGCGATAGTCACATGCGAGGGATTGCGATGGCAGTGCAGGCAGAGCGTGACGGCACTTCGGGCGCAGCGCAGAATGCCGCTTTGCTGCTGAAGGTCGCCCAGACCATGTCGAAGCTCGGCATCGCGCCGCTGCCGCGCAACTATGAACTGTTCTACGAGGCACTGTGCGGCCAGGCGCCGGCCCTTTCGCGGGACATATCCGCCCTTGTGCCAGGCGTTTCGCAGGCGCAACTCGACCAGATCGGCACGCGGCACGGTCTCGTCGGCCACAGCATGCTGGCCGCCGACAAGGCACGCACCGGTGCCGCCGAGACCATCGCCACTCTGTCGAAGTCGCTCCAGAAGCACATCACCAAGAAAGAGACCTTCGCTGCAAGCCTGCAGGCCTTCATCGCCCGGCTCGAATCCGACCCCGTTGTCGGCATGTCGGACTTTGCCGACGACGCCCATCGTTTCGGTCATGCGGCGGCGGCCCTCCTCAAGGAAGAGCGAGCCTTTGCCGGAGCGGTCGAGGAGATGGCCGGGCAGTTGCGCGACACGACGATTTCGCTCGACGCCAGCCGCAAGGCCCTGACCCGCGATCCTGTGACCGGACTGCCGAACAGGGCAGCGTTTTCCACGCGCCTCGCTTCGCTTTTCAGCGACGAAGTCGACGCAAGCCCGAGCGCGCTGATCCTTGTTTCCATCGACGGTCTCCTGGAACTGGGCGAAAACCATGGCCCCGGCGTCATCGATAAAGTGCTGAAGAAGCTCGCGCCGCTGTTCAAGAAATCGATCAAGAAGAATGATTTCGTCGGTCGCATCGCCAGTGACGAATTCGCCTTCCTGTTTGGCGATGTCAGCGCCGACAATGCAAGCGCCATCGCCGGGCGTTTTCAGGCCTCGGTTGCGGCCATCGAGATCGCCCTTCCGGGGCGCGCCTTCACGCGGCAGGCGGTGACGCTTTCGGCCGGCATCGCGATGAGCCAGAGTGCCACCGGTGCAGCCGACCTGTTCCAGCAGGCCGACCTTGCCCTGAAGACGGTCCGGGCGAATGGCGGTGCCGGTCTCCTGGTTTTTTCCTCCGCCATCGGCAGCCAATCCCGGAAAAGTCGCGGAAGCTTTGTGGCATAACGCTCCAGAGGCCAAACCAGCCTCCGCCGGCCCTTGCCTTATCCGCCGAGTTCGGCCAAAACCCCGGCATGATCACGCTCAATAATCTTTCGGCCCGCATCGTCGGGCGTCTCCTCATCGACCAGGCCAGCGTTGCACTCCCCGCTGGCATCAAGGCCGGGCTCGTCGGCAAGAACGGCGCCGGCAAGTCGACGCTGTTTAAAATCATCACCGGCGACATGGAGGCGGAGACCGGTTCGGTGTCCATTCCAAAGAATGCGCGCATCGGCCAGGTGGCCCAAGAAGCACCCGGCACCGAAGAACCGCTGATCGAGATCGTGCTCAAGGCCGACAAGGAGCGCGAGGCGCTTCTGGCGGAAGCCGAGACCGCCACCGACCCGCACCGGATCGGCGAAATCCACATGCGGCTGTCCGACATCCACGCCCATTCGGCCGAATCGCGCGCCGCGAGCATTCTGGCCGGCCTCGGTTTCGACGCTGAAGCGCAATTGCGTCCGGCCTCGAGCTTCTCCGGCGGCTGGCGCATGCGCGTTGCGCTCGCAGCCGTGCTGTTTTCCGAGCCCGATCTGCTGCTGCTCGACGAGCCCACCAACTATCTCGACCTTGAAGGCACGCTGTGGCTGGAAGACTATATCAGCAAGTATCCTCACACCGTCATCATCATCAGCCATGACCGCGACCTCTTGAACACCGCCGTCAACGCCATCGTCCATCTCGACCAGCAGAAACTGACCTTCTATCGCGGCTCCTACGACCAGTTCGAGCGCCAACGTGCCGAGGCCAACGAACTGCAGACCAAGGCGAAAGCCAAGAACGATGCGGCGCGCAAGCACCTGCAGGCGTTCATCGACCGCTTCAAGGCCAAGGCTTCCAAGGCCCGCCAGGCGCAGAGCCGCGTCAAGGCGCTGGAACGCATGGGAACCGTTTCCTCGGTCATCGAGGACCATGTCCAGGGCTTCAAGTTTCCCGATCCGGAAAAGGAAGCGGCGTCACCGATCATCTCGCTCGAAGGCGGCGCTGTCGGCTATACGCCCGGCAAGCCGATCCTGCAGCATATGTCGCTGCGCATCGATACCGACGACCGCATCGCGCTGCTTGGTTCGAACGGCAACGGCAAATCGACCTTCGCCAAGCTGATTTCCGGCCGCCTGCCGGCGACCGGCGGCTCTGTGCAGGTCGCTCCCGGCCTGAAGATCGGCTTCTTTGCCCAGCACCAGCTGGACGACCTGATCCCCGAACATGACGCCGTCGAGCATGTGCGCCAGCGCATGCCGGGTGCCACTGAAGGCAAAGTGCGCGCCCGCGTCGCCCAGATGGGACTGGCGACCGCCAAGATGAGCACGCCCGCCAAGGATCTCTCCGGTGGTGAAAAGGCGCGGCTGCTGATGGGGCTTGCCGCCTTCGATGCGCCGAACCTCTTGATCCTCGACGAACCGACCAACCATCTCGACATCGACAGCCGCAATGCGCTGATCCAGGCGCTGAACGAATATACCGGCGCCGTCATCCTGATTTCCCACGATCGCCACCTGATCGAGGCGACGGCCGATCGGCTCTGGCTGGTCAAGGACGGCACCGTCTCCAATTATGACGGCGACCTCGAGGACTATCGCGCGGTCATCGTCCAGAGTTCGCGCGGCAAGGGCGGGGCAAAGGCAACGCCGGAGGAAAAACGCAACAAGGCCGACCAGCGCAAGGCCAACGCCGAAAAGCGCGCCACCTTTGCGCCCCTGAAGAAAAAGATCAACGATGTCGAGCAACTGACGGGTAAACTTCAGAAACAGATTCAGGCGCTGGATCGGGATCTTGAAGACCAGGACATCTACGAGAAGTTCCCGGACAAGGCCGCAGCCAAGGTCAAGGAACGCGCCGAGGTCATGGGCAAGCTTGCCAAGGCCGAGGAACAGTGGATGGCGCTGTCGTCCGAATACGAAGAGGCGATGGCAAGCTAGGTTCAGCAATTGCTAAAACTCTAGCGACTGATTTAAGCCGGTCTTCAGAACCGGCTTCTATCGTCCTTATCCATGAAACACGAGCATCCGCCAGATACGAACCTCTACCGGTTCAGACAGGTGAAGTGGGGCAATCCGCGCCACAAGCTCAACGCGCTTCGCGACAAGGTGCCGGTCGCCGTCGACGACGATCCGCCGATTGGAAAGCTGTTCTGGGTGCTCGTCTCGCTCATCACCGTCGCTGCCTTTGCAGCCGTTCTGTTTTACGGTCTGCAAAGTCCGACCGTCTGAGCGGGCCGCACCTTCTCACCCCAGTTCGAAAGTCGTGATGCCGTAAATTTGCCCGAGCGGCAGGTCCGGCACCTGGCCGCGATACATGCGTGCCGTTTCGAAGACAGGTTTCAGATTGTAGCGATCGCAGAGCGCGCGGGCCGCCGCGTTCGGCTCGGGAATGTCGATATAGATCTGGCCGCCGCCAACGCTTGCCGCCAGCTTGCGAAAGATCAGGTCGGCAACGGTTTCCTGCTCTGCAAACAGCGGTCCGATCTTGAAACCGTCACTGCAGGTTCGGATGGTGCCATAACCGGCAATCGCGGCATTGCGGATCATGGCTATGCTCTGGCGACGCTCCAGCGGCTTCAGCCATTCGCGCAGGAAGGCTTCGCGCGGCGCTGGAAAAAACCTGCGGTCGTAATCGACGATCATCGGCACATGCACCGGCGATACCGAAACCAGTTCGGTCCCCGGCGGATCCTTGCAGTCGACGAGACCGCCATAGCGAAAATTCGCATGCGCATAGGAAAAATCCGCCTTCCGGTAGTTATCCTGCTGGGCGACCACGCCGTCGAGACCGATGATGCGGCCGGCACCCACTCTTCGGATCGCTTCGGTCCACAAAGCATAACCGACGCCCTGCCCGCGATAGTCCGGATGCGCCATGTAGAAGCCGAGGAAGGCATAGTCCTCGCCGTAACGGACGAGCGACAGCGCGGCGGCGGCAACGCCATCCTGCTCAGCGATCCAGAACCCTTCGGGATCCGCGGCCCAGAAGGCTGGTGCATCGTCTACACCCGGGTTCCATCCCTCGCGGGCGGCCCAGTCCAGGATCATGTCGAGATCGGCACGGGAAGCGTTTCGGATCGTCAGGGCCATGGCAGAAATTCCGTTCACTTTACAATCTTACGGCCTTATCTATAGTGGATATTCAATTGTTCAAACGGGATATTCCATGCCGCTCTATGTGCGTGATGAAAGCGTGAACGATCTGGCCGCCCAGGCGCAACGTGTGCTGAAAACGCGCACGAAGACGGAAGCGATCCGGATTGCGCTGGAGCGCGCCATCTCGACGGAGGAAAATCGCCCGCCGCTAATGGAGCGCCTCAAGAAGATTCAGGATCAAGCCGCAGCACTCGGTCCCGTTGATCCGGATTTCGATCAGAAAGCCTACCTCGACGAAATGTGGGGCAACAACTGATGTTCATCGACAGCTCGGCAGTTGTCGAATATCTGCTTCGTTTGCCGCAATCAGAAAAGGTCGCCGATCACCTGAGAAGCGCCGACACAGGCTTTGTCAGCGCACCCACGGTGATGTTCGAGGCTGTGAGCGTTCTCTCGTCACGACTGAACTGTACAGTTCCGGAAGCGCTCGCACTGGTGCAGTCCTTCTTCAGTGAACTGGACGCTGAGATCATGCCCATCACCCCCGATATCGGGCTTACCGCCATCGATGCCTTTGCGCGCTATGGCAAGGGGCAGCACCCGGCAAAGCTCAATTTCGGCGATTGTTTCACCTACGCGGCCTGCAAGGCGGCCAATGTGCCGCTGCTGTTTGTCGGCGATGAATTCTCGAAGACGGATTTGGGATGATTCGGCCTGATTTCCGGCTTGTATCGGGCAAACCGTCTGATACAAAAAGCCCGCTATAAAATCATACAAATCGAGCGAAACACCATGAGCATCAAGAGCGCACCCATTCGCCTTAGCATAGTCGGCGTCGGCAAGATCGTCCGCGACCAGCACCTGCCCTCGATCGCCAAGAATGCGGACTACCAGTTGATCGCAGCGGCAAGCCGCAACGGCACGGTCGACGGGATCGACAATTTCAAGTCGATCGAGGCCATGCTCGAAGCAGTACCCTCCATCGAGGCGGTTTCGCTCTGCATGCCGCCGCAGTTCCGCTACGAGGCCGCCCGCACGGCGCTGGACGCCGGCAAGCATGTGTTCCTCGAGAAGCCGCCCGGTGCGACCCTGAGCGAAGTTGCCGATCTCGAGGCGCTGGCCGCGTCCAAGGGCCTGTCGCTGTTTGCCAGCTGGCATTCGCGCTACGCACCGGCCGTCGAGGCTGCCAAGG
This sequence comes from Pararhizobium antarcticum, assembly GCF_001885585.1. GTDB lineage: Bacteria > Pseudomonadota > Alphaproteobacteria > Rhizobiales > Rhizobiaceae > Pararhizobium > Pararhizobium antarcticum. The sequence continues at coordinate 39,663 of NZ_LSRP01000013.1, read as the reverse complement.
CCTTTCTCGCATCGACAAAAATCAACAGCGTCGAGGTGATCTGGAAGGAGGATGTCCGCCACTGGCATCCGAACCAGGACTGGATCTGGGCCGCCGGCGGTCTTGGCGTCTTCGATCCCGGCATCAATGCGCTGTCGATCGTCACGCACATCATGCCGAAGCCCCTGTTCATCACGGCCGCCACGCTGGAATTCCCGGAAAACCGCGACGCCCCGATTGCAGCTGCGATCACCTTCACGGACGCCGACAAGCTGCCCGTCACGGCAGATTTCGACTGGCGCCAGACCGGCCACCAGAGCTGGGACATCATCGCCGAAACAGAGGCCGGCCGCATGGTTCTTTCCGAAGGCGGCGCCAAGCTGTCGATCGACGGCAAGCTCGTGCATGACGAACCCGAACAGGAATACCCTGCCCTCTACGCCCGCTTCGCCGAAATCATCAAGGCCGGCATCTCGGACGTCGATCTCGCACCGCTGCGCCATGTGGCCGATGCGTTCATGCTCGGACGGCGGAAATTCGTGGAAGCGTTTGTCGATTGAGCCGATACGTCTAAAAATACAAGCCGCGCGGATCAACGTTGCGCGGCCTCTTCTCTCCAAATCAAGCCTTCTTCACCCAGCGCCCGTCCTGATTCTGCTGCCAATAGGTCAGCGCGTGGCCCTCGCCGTTCAGGCGTTTCCAGTGTGCTCTCGCGCCTTCCAGTTGCGCCTGGTCGTAGCCGTCGAACATGAACACGACGCGCTCATAGCCACCGACCGGCGGCGGCTCGGCGCCATCGACGAGGAAGCGGACGGTTGCCGCATTGTCATTACCGGGACCGGACGTCAGGAGAATCGGCTGTTGCGCGGCGAAATCCACGGCGTCGGTGCCGTGCGCCAGAAAGCTGTCGTCGCGATAGGTCCACAGGTGATTGTCGAGCAGATCGCGCCGCTCGTCTGCGGCCGTCTGGACGACGACACGCCAGCCGCGCTCGACGCAACGGTCGAGCAGCCCGGGCAGTGCGTCCTCGAGCTTGGATTCGGTCAGGTGATAGAACAGGATCTCCGTCACGACCCCGATCAAGCCTCGTAATTCGCGCGCACTAGTTCGTCGAGCAGGCGCACGCCGAAGCCCGAAGCCCAGGACTGGTTGATCTCGTCGTTCGGCGAGCCCATGGCCGTGCCGGCAATGTCGAGATGCGCCCAGGGTGTTTCCTTGACGAAGCGCTTGAGGAATTGCGCCGCCGTGATCGAGCCGGCATAACGGCCGCCTGTGTTCTTCATGTCGGCAAACTTGCTGTCGATCATCTTGTCGTATTCCTTGCCGAGCGGCATGCGCCACAGCCGTTCCTGCGTCGTCAGGCCGGCGGCGGTCAGTTGCCCGGCCAGCCGGTCGTCATTGCAGAACAGCCCGGCATGATGGCTGCCGAGCGCCACCATGATGGCGCCGGTCAACGTTGCCAGATTGATCATGAACTGCGGCTTGAAGCGGTCGTTGCAATACCAGAGCGCATCGCAGAGAACGAGGCGGCCTTCCGCATCCGTATTGATAACCTCGATCGTCTGCCCCGACATCGAGGTGACGATATCGCCCGGGCGCTGGGCGTTGCCGTCAGGCATGTTTTCGACAAGGCCGATCATGCCGATGACGTTTGCCTTTGCCTTGCGGCTGGCCAGAACATGCATCAGGCCGGTGACGGCGGCAGCACCGCCCATGTCGCCCTTCATGTCCTCCATGCCGGCTGCAGGCTTGATCGAGATGCCGCCCGAATCAAAGACGACACCCTTGCCGATGAAGGCCACCGGTCTTTCTTTCGGCTTGCCGCCCTTCCATTGCATGATGGCGAGCCGCGGCGGACGCACGGACCCCTGCGCCACGCCAAGCAGCGCGCCCATGCCGAGCTTCTTCATCTCGCGCTCGGTCAGGATCTCGACCTCGACACCGAGCTTTTCCAGTTCCCTGGCCTTGGCCGCGAATTCGACCGGACCGAGCACATTGGCCGGCTCGTTGACAAGATTGCGGGCCAGCACGACACCCTCGGCAATGGCCTGGGAGGCGATGGCCGCCTTTTTGGCAGCGATCACCGCCCCGGTGACGATCGTCACCCTGATGGGTTTGACCGATGGTTTGTGGTCATCGTCGGACTTGCTCGTCTTGTAGGTATCAAAGCTGTAGGCGTTGAGTTCCATGCCGAGCGCAAAATCAGCCGCGGCCTTTCCGGACACGACGGCACCCGGCGCATCGAGGAAGATCGTGACTTTTTCGGTAGACTTGACTTTCGACGCTGCCGCACCGCCGGCCTTCAGCCAGTCATGGTCCGACAGGCCGGCGCCATCACCAAGGCCGAGAATCAATATCCGGTCGGCCGGCGAACCATGCGGGGCGACAACATCCAGTGTGCGCAGCGATTTGCCGGTGAATTTCGCAATGCGCGTCGCCTTCGCCAGAACGCCTTCGGGATCGGCGATGTCTGCCCCGGCCACTTCCTTGCCATCCAGCGTTTTCAAAAGCACGGCAGTGCCACCGGCAATGCGCGCCGATTTCGCGAAGGTGATCTCGAACTTGACAGTCATTTTTTCTCCGGAAACAAGCGAATTGCGATTGTCGGCAAGGCTTTGAGCGCAGGCCGGCCGCGGCCCGTCTTGCCGCAAGTGTTAAACGCCCCGCCCTGAAATGCAAAGCAAAACCGGCTTTTCAACAGCCGGGACAGTTGGCCTGGGATCCGACCTGACGTTCGATCCTGTCGGATGTCCGCCCGCGATCCCGCTGTCACCAAAAAGCCGCGAAGGCGGAAATAGAAACGGCACAGGCGACTTCAACATTGCGGTGGCGAATGCGGTCGGCTAGAGCAGGAAATGCAAGATCCGTTCATGGTTCGAAAGAACGATGGTGCAACGCACATCAGGCAAGCCGGGGGCGCAGGGTCGTCAACCGGTTAAGCCAGTGCAGTGCAGCGTGTCTTCCCGAGACAAGGCCGCGATGATTATCTTCGAAACCTATATTCTGCGCCGTGTGTTCCAGATGTTCCTGACGGCGCTCCTGCCCGTTCTCGGCATCATCTGGACGACGCAGGCGCTGCAGCGGATCAATCTCGTCACCGATACCGGACAGTCGATCGGCGCTTTCCTGCAATTGGCGACGCTGATCCTGCCGACGATCATTCCGCTCGTCCTGCCCTTCGCGCTCGTCATCGGCATCACCCAGACACTGACGACGATGAACAATGATTCGGAACTCACCGTGATCGAGGCAGCCGGCGGCTCGCGTTCGATCGTCGTGCGGCCGATCATGATGCTGTCGGTTGCGCTCGGGCTGTTTTCCTTTGCCGTGGACAATGTCGCGGAACCGGTGGTGCGGCAGGCCGCGCGGCAGATGATTGCCACCGCCAATGCAGACCTCCTGTCCTCGGTGGTCCAGGAAAATACCTTCCGCAAAATCGCCGACGGGCTCTATGTGCAGGTCGCCTCGAGACGCAACAACGGCGTGCTCGGCGGCATCTTCGTGGCCGATTCCCGCAATCCCGGCTATGAACTCATCTATTATGCCCGCGAAGGCGCCGTGGACGAAAAAAGCTCGGCACTGGTGATGCGTGACGGCGAGGTGCATCGCAAGCTGCCCGACGGCGGTGTTTCGATCATCAAGTTCGATTCCTATGCCTTCGACCTGACCGACCTGACGAAGATGGCCGGCGCCGCGACGATCCGGGCGCAGGACCGCAGCCTCGCTTATCTGCTGGCGCCCGATGTCACTGAGGAAAATTACAAGAAAAACCCCGGAACCTATGAGGCGGAACTGCATCGTCGCTTCACCGAATGGACCTTCCCCATCCTGTTCGGGCTGATCGCGCTGGTCGTCAGCAGCGACGCCCGCTCGCATCGGGAAGCGCGCATGCATCCCATGGTGCGCGCCTTGCTGATCACGCTTCTCCTGCGCTGGGCAACATTCTACGCTGCCAACAATGCCGAGGATTCGCGGATGTTCATCCCGTTGATGTACATCATCCCGCTCGCGACGGCCTTCATCACGATCCGCCAGCTGGCCGGCAATCGCCGGCTTGCGCTGCCGATCAACTGGAACGACCGGCTGAAAGACGGGCTTGATCGCCTGCGCAGCCTTCGCCAGCCCAAGCCCACCGGCGGAGGCGGCACGCCGTGATTTTCAGTACACTGGACCGCTATTTCTTTCGTCGCTACGCCGTCACGACGTTCTGGTTCCTGACCGGAATCTTCTCGCTTGTCTTCATCATCGACTTTTCGGAGGTCTCGAACAGGATGTCGGCCCTGCCCGGTTATTCCCTGGCAGCCGCATTTTTGATGACGACGTTCCGGATCCCGACGATCCTGCAGGAAACCGTGCCATTCGTCGCGCTGTTTTCCGCCATGGCGGCGCTGATCTCGCTCAATCGTCGTTATGAACTGGTCGTGACGCGCGCGGCTGGCATATCGGTCTGGCAATTCCTGCAGCCCTTCATCATCGGCGCCTTTCTGTTTGGCGTGCTGACCGTCGTGATCCTCAATCCGATTGCCGCCTGGGGCACCAAGGCTGCGGAAGCGCTGGAGGCTGAACTCGGCGGCTCGTCGTCCTCGCGAGCAGCGATTTCCATTCCCTGGCTACGCCAGATCTACGGTGACGACGACGCAATCATCGGCGCCCGCTCCGTCCAGGACAACGGCGCGACACTTCTCAACGTGGCCGTGATTCACTTCAATCCACAAGGCATGATTGTATCCCGACAGGATGCAAAGTCGGCAAAACTGGAAGATGGTTACTGGTTGCTTAAGGACGTGACGGAAACGCGCAACGGTCAGTTGCCGCGCCGTCTCGATACGGCACAATTGCGTACCAGTCTGAAACCGGAATTCGTCCAGGAGGCCCTGACGAAAGCTGATTCCATTCAGTTTTTCGACCTGTTGCGGAAGATCGAAATCGCCAAATCCTTTGGTTTCTCGACCAGTGGACTGGAAACCCAGTTCCACTCCATGCTGTCGCTTCCGCTGCTGCTCGTGGCCATGACTTTGATTGCCGCCAGCGTGTCGCTGAAATTTAGCCGGTTCAACCAATCACGCTCGGTAATTCTCGGTGGAATCCTGTCGGGGTTCGTGCTTTATGTCGTGACCGTGCTTGTAAAAGCATTCGGGACCAGCGGTGTAGTGCCTCCGTTCGTTGCAGCCTGGCTACCAGTTGTTGTAGCGATGGCGCTGGGTTCGACGATTCTATTGCATGAGGAGGACGGCTAGTGGCGGCAGGCAACCGCAAACATACAAGGCTGGTGATTGCCGCCCTGCTCGCAAGTGTAGCGTTCCAGAGTTTTGTGCCTGGCATGACGGCGGTTGCGTGGGCGCAAGAGACCGATCTCGATTCGCTTCGCCCGAATCTACCCGAAGATGCCAAGATGCTTCTGTCGGCGAATGAACTCGTCTACAATCAGGACGCCGAGCGCGTCATCGTTCGCGGCGCCGTCCAGATCAATTATGGCGGCTACCAGATGGTCGCCCAGCAGGTCGAATACAGCCAGAAGACCGGCCGAATCATCGCGACCGGCGAAATCGAACTGATCGAACCCGGCGGCAACAAGATCTATGCCGACCAGATGGACGTGACAGACAATTTCGCGAACGGTTTCATCGAAACCATGCGCATCGAAACGACGGACCTGACCAAGCTGGCGGCGGTCAACGGCGAACGGCGCAATGGCGAGGAAATCATTCTCAACCAGGCCGTCTACACGGCCTGCACGCCTTGCGCGACGAACCCCGATCACAAATCGCTCTGGCAGATCAAGGCCCAGCGTATCGTCCAGAACGGCAGGACCCATACCGTCAGGCTGGAAAACGCCCGTTTTGAACTGTTCGGCAAGCCGATCGTTTACCTGCCCGTGCTGGAGGTTCCGGATCATACGGTGAAGCGCAAGAGCGGTTTCCTGTTCCCGCGCCTGAAATATACCCAGAAACTCGGTGCCAGTCTGAGCGTGCCCTATTACTGGGCGATTTCGCCCTATATGGACGCGACTGTTACGGGGACCGGGATGACCCGCCAGGGCTTCCTGCTGGAGGGCGAATTCCGCCAGCGTTTCCACAATGGCGAACACACGCTAAACTTTGCCGGCATCAGCCAGATGGATCGCAACAGCTTTACGGATGGCACGGTCGATGCCAACGAGACCAATCGCGGCATGGTCGCGTCGCGGGCAAAGTTCGAGATCAATCCGCGCTGGACCTTCGGCTGGAACGTGCTTGTCCAGAGCGACAACAACTTCGCCAAGACCTACGAGCTTTCGACCTTCGATGGCACGACCTACACCAATCAGGCCTATCTGACCGGTCTCGGCAAGCGCAACCACTTCGATATGCGCGCCTTCTATTTCGATATCCAGGATGCAGATCCGAACAGCCTTGCCGAAAACAAGCAGGCCGTGGCCCAGGTTCTCGACTATGATTATACCGCGCCGGATCCCGTGCTCGGCGGCCAGTTCAGCGCCAAGGTCAACCTGACCAACATCAACCGCAACCGCGAAGACGAGCTTCAGGTCAGCGTACCCGGGCCCGATGTCTTCCGTTACCGCGGCCTTGAGGGCACGACGCACCGCCTGTCGGCGGAAGCCGAATGGAAGCGAACCTTCATCGTTCCAGGCGGTCTGGCCCTGACGCCGCTTTTCGCGGCCCGTGGCGATGCGATCGGCCTCAACATGCGCGATCCCGGAGCCAACTATACCGGCACCTATTCCAACGATGATGCCGCGACCCGCAGCATGCTGACGGCTGGCCTCGAAGCCCGCTATCCGATCCTGTTTTCGGGCGAGAGCAGCAGCCATGTTCTTGAGCCGATGGCCCAGATCTTTGCCCGCCCGGACGAGGAATTCACCGGCGGCTTGCCCAACGAAGACGCCCAGAGCTTCGTCTTCGACGCGACCTCGCTTTTCGATCGCGACAAGTTTTCCGGCTATGACCGCATCGAAGGCGGCACACGCGCCAATATCGGCTTTCGCTACACCGGCAGTTTCGACAATGGCTACGCCCTGCGCGGCGTTGCCGGCCAATCGTTCCATCTCGGCGGCGTGAACTCGTTTGCAAGCGACGATCTCGTCAAGGCCGGATCCGATTCCGGTCTCGAAACGGAGCGCTCGGACTATGTCGCCATGGTCGGCATTGATGCGCCATCCGGCCTGACGGCAAGCCTGAGCGGCCGCCTCGACGAGAGCAATCTCGACTTGCGACGGGCCGATGCCAGCATCGGTTATCAGGGTATCAAGTGGCAGACGGCCTTGACCTATACGCGCATCCAGGCGCAGCCGCTTTACGGCTCGGTCAGCGACCAGGATGAAGTGCAGACGGCAGCCGCCTTCAAGTTCCGGGAATACTGGTCTGTCTTCGGCTCGGTGACCTATGACATCAACAGAGACGTCATCTCCCGCAACGGCATCGGCTTCACCTATGACGATCGCGACACGATCTTCTCGCTTGTCTATCAGAGCGAGCGCGATACCGATCAATCGCTGGCCAATGACTGGTCGATCGGCGCGCGCCTGAGCTTCCGCACGCTGGGCGACATCAATGTCGGCGACACGGAGTTCGACGGCCTCAATTGATCCTCTACCGGCGGAAAAGCCGGTATCCTTTACGTGTTTTCGCTTTTCTGCAAGCCGATTGCCGCCAGAAGCGCGTTTGCAGCGGCTTGCGGCCTTGTCATCGTTTGGCCGCATGTATTATTCATGATGCGATAAACGTGCGCGCGCGACAGCGGTACAGCCAGATGAAGCGCGACCTTCACCCGGATCGGCAATTGGATCTGAGGGAGGGAAACGAAAAGGACAGACAATGGGCGGGATACATTCCGTAATGCGTGGATTTGCGGCTGTGGTCGTTGCCGGCGGCCTGATGATGACGGCACTGCCTCCGGCACAGGCAGCAAGCCAGGTCGCCGTCGTGGTCAACGATGTTCCGATCACGACGGGCGACATCGCCAAGCGGGCAGCATTCCTGCGCCTGCAGCGCCAAAAGGCCGACAAGAACACGGCGCGCGAACAAATGATCGACGAGGCTCTCAAGCGCTCGGAAATTGCCCGCCTCAGGGCTTCGGTCAGTGCCTCCGACGTCGAAGCTGCCGTCAATCGCTTCGCCGGCGGCAACAAGATGAACATCAAGCAACTCGGCCAGGTTCTCGACCAGGCCGGCGTCGGCATTGAACATTTCCGCCAATATGTCGCCGTGCAGATGAGCTGGCCGCGCGCCGTCAGTGCCCGTTATGGTGGCAGCAACGGCCGCATGTCGCCGGCTGATCTAGTCAAGCGCATGATGGACAATGGCGGCAAGAAGCCGGTGACCACCGAATATTTCCTGCAGCAGGTCATTTTCGTCATTCCGGAATCCAAGCGCAAGTCGATCGTCGGCAAGCGGCAGGCCGAAGCCAATGCATCGCGGGCCGGTTTTCCCGGCTGCGACGGCGCAAAGGCCTATGCCGCGACGATGAGGGACGTCTCGATCCGCCCGCTCGGCCGCATGATGGCGCAGGAACTGCCGGCGGACTGGAAGCCGCTGATCGAGAAGGCTGGCGATGGCCTGACCACCGGTACCCGCGTCACGGAAAGGGGTGTCGAATATCTGGCGATCTGCAAGAAACGCGAGGTTTCCGACGACCTTGCCGCTGAAATCGTTTTCCGCGCCGAAGACCTCGGCAAGAAGGATTCCGGCGCCGAAGATCCAAACAGCAAGAAGTATGTCGAGGAACTGCGCAAGAAGGCGCAGATCCTGGACAAGTAAGACCATCCGGATGACATCAGACTTGAGCCTGCCCCTCGCCCTCTCCATGGGAGACCCGGCAGGCATTGGCCCGGATTTAAGCATCGCGGCCTGGCTTAACCGGAAGACATGGCAGACGCCGGCCTTCCTTTTCATCGGCGATCCGCAGGTGATCCGCGACCGTGCGGCGCTTCTCGGCCATGAGGTCAGCATCCGCGAAACCGATGCGACTGAAGTCGCCGGGCTTTTCCCCGATGTCTTTCCGGTCTGCCCCGTCCGGTGCGACGCCAGCGTGGTGCCGGGCCTTGCCGATCCCCGCAATGCGAGGGCGATCACCGGCGCCATCGAGATGGCCGTCGCCCTGACGCTTTCCGGCGAAACATCCGCCGTCGTCACCAACCCCATCGCCAAGTCCGTGCTCTACGACGCCGGCTTCCGGTTTCCCGGCCATACCGAATTTCTGGCCAGCCTGGCCGCGCGCGGCAGCGAGGCAACGCCACTGCCGGTGATGATGCTGGCCGGACCGAAACTGCGCGCCGTGCCTGTCACCATCCATATTCCGCTGAAGGACGTGCCGACACAGATGAGCGCAGACCTGATTTACGAGACCTGTGCAATCACCGCACGGGAACTGCGCACCCGGTTTGGCATCGCAAAGCCGCGGCTTGCCGTTGCCGGCCTCAATCCGCATGCGGGCGAAGGCGGGGCACTCGGTCTCGAGGACGATGCCATCATCCGGCCGGTCATCGCGCAGCTGTGCGCGGAGGGGATCGATGCGGTCGGGCCGCTGCCCGCCGACACCATGTTCCACGACCGCGCCCGCGCTACCTATGATGTTGCCATCTGCATGTATCATGATCAGGCGCTGATCCCGGCGAAGGCGCTGGGTTTCGACGACAGCGTCAACGTCACGCTCGGCCTGCCCTTCATCCGCACGTCGCCGGATCATGGCACGGCCTTCAGTCTGGCCGGCAAGGGCATAGCACGGGCCGACAGCCTGCTCGCGGCGCTGCGCATGGCACAGGAACTGGCGGGCAACGTTGCCGCCCAGGGAGGTCGCTGATGGCTGCGCTCGACGGTCTGCCGCCACTGCGCGACGTCATCCAGCGACACGGGCTTGATGCCCGTAAGGCGCTCGGCCAGAACTTCCTGCTCGATCTCAACCTGACGCAGAAGATCGCGCGCACGGCCGGCATACTGGACGGCGTCACCGTCATCGAGGTCGGGCCTGGCCCCGGCGGACTGACACGGGCAATACTGGCGCTCGGCGCTAAAAAGGTCATTGCCATCGAGCGTGACGCGCGCTGCCTGCCGGCACTCGCCGAAATCGCCGATCACTATCCGGGACGGCTCGACGTCATCGAAGGCGACGCGCTGCAAACGCCGTTCGAGACGCTGGTGACCGACGGCTCGCCGGTGCGCGTCATCGCCAACCTGCCCTACAATGTCGGCACGCAACTTTTGGTCAACTGGCTTTTGCCGGAAACCTGGCCGCCCTTCTACCAGTCGCTGACATTGATGTTCCAGCGCGAGGTCGGCCAGCGCATTGTCGCTCAGGCAGACGACAATCACTATGGACGGCTCGGCGTGCTCTGCGGCTGGCGCACGCAGGCGCAGATGGCCTTCGATGTCTCGCCGCAGGCATTCACGCCGCCGCCGAAGGTCACATCCTCTGTCGTGCACCTGGTGCCGATCGAAAACCCGATCCCCTGCTCCGCAGCCGATCTTGAAAAAGTCACGATGGCCGCCTTTGGCCAGCGCCGCAAGATGCTGCGCCAGAGCGTCAAGTCGATCGGCGGCGAAGCACTTCTCGCCCGCGCCGAAATCGACCCGCAGCGCCGGGCCGAAACCCTCACTGTCGAGGAATTCTGCCGGCTGGCAAACTGTCTCTGAGCGCGACGTTGCCGACGACCGACAGATCACCTTGACTTCCGGCGGCCTGGAAAGCCGCCGCTTACAGCGCCGGCTTTTCCGTCAGCAGGCCTGTGACGAAATCGAACAGGCCGAAGCGTCGGTCGCGGCGGACGCGTTCGGCCTTGACGATGCATTGCACCGAATCAAAGGCGGCATCGAGGTCGTCGTTGATAAAGACATAGTCGTATTCGCGCCAATGTTCGATTTCCGAACGCGAATTGGCCAGCCGGGTCTCGATGACCGCCTCGGTGTCCTCGGCGCGGCGATGCAGGCGCGATTGCAGTTCGGCCATGGTCGGCGGCAGGACGAAGATCGATACGACATCAGCCGACATCTTTTCCTGCAACTGGCGGGCGCCCTGCCAGTCGATATCAAACAGCATGTCGCGTCCCTCCGACATGGCGATCTCGACAGGTTCGCGCGGCGTTCCGTAAAAATTACCGTGAACCTCGGCCCATTCCAGCAGCGCGTCGGAATCGCGCATGCGCTCGAATTCGCGCACGCTGATGAAATGATAATGCCGGTCGGCGATCTCGCTTGGGCGGCGCGCGCGGGTCGTGACGCTGACCGAAAGGCTAAGATTCGAATCGGCCTCCAGCAGGTGGCGGGCAATCGTCGATTTGCCCGCGCCTGACGGCGAGGAGATGACCAGCATCAGGCCGCGGCGCGAGATCGCAACGGGTTTTGTCGGGACGGCGGGACTCATGCTTTACTCCAGATTCTGAACCTGTTCGCGGAACTGGTCGATGACGACTTTCAGCTCGATACCGGCTGCGGTCACCGCGGCGGCATTGGACTTCGAACAGATGGTATTTGATTCGCGGTTAAATTCCTGGGCAAGGAAATCGAGTTTTCGGCCGATCGGGCCGCCTTTTTTCAAGAGATCGCGGGCTGCCGCGACATGCGCCTGCAACCGGTCGATCTCTTCGCGCAGATCCGCCTTGGTTGCAATCAGCGCCACCTCGGCATGCAGCCGGTCACGATCGAGCGTGGTTCCAGTGTCCATCAGCAGGGCCACCTGCTGCGCCAGCTTTGTTGCGATGGCCTGCGGGCTGCGGGTCGGGTCCGTCTCGATCAGGCGCGCCAACGTTTCGATCCGGTCGATCTGGGCAAGCAGGATCTGCCCGAGCGCTTGGCCTTCCGTTTCGCGCATCGCCATCATGTCGAAAAGCGAAAGACGGAAACCCTCCAGAAGAACAGCATCGCGCGCAACGCGCGTTGCCTCGTCATCCACGGGTTCGCGAAATTCCACAATGCCACGCATCTGCAGCAGCGTGTCCAGCCGCAATGGCGCGGGATCAATGAGATCGCCGAGTTGCGCCCGAAGCGCCAGTACGGCGGCCAGCGCGTCCCGGTTGACGACGGCTTCGACGCCGGCTTCGGCTGCAGACAGGTTCAGGCCGATCTGCAGGTTTCCCCGCGCAAGACTGTCGCCCGAGAGCTTGCGCAATTCCGTCTCGATATGTTCGCAGCCTGGCGGCAGCCGCAGCCGGACATCCAGACCCTTGCCGTTGACGGAGCGCATCTCCCAGGCCCAGCGATAGCGACCCGCGGTTCCCTCCCGGCGGGCAAATCCGGTCATGGACTGCAACGGCATCGTCAGCTCCTTATAGGCAAGCAAGACCTCATGTTTACGGCCCCGCAACGGTCCGCCGCAAGCGGGAACCGTTGCGGGGCCGTGTCATCCACAAGCCACGCTGTCGATCAGGGCTGGGCCGGCGTCTCTTCCGCTGTCCCTGCGGCTTTTGCAGCCGCCGCCTTCTCGGCTTCCAGCTTTCGCCAGCGCCGGACATTGGCATTGTGCTCGTCAAGCGTGCCCGCAAAAACGTGTCCGCCCGTGCCGTCCGCGACAAAATAGAGGTCGGAGGTGCGCGACGGATTGGCCACCGCCTCGAGCGCCGCCCGCCCCGGATTGGCGATGGGCGTCGGTGGCAAGCCCTTGATGACGTAGGTGTTGTAGGGCGTTTCCTTGTCGATATCAGACCTGAAGATCGGCCGGTCCGCCGGTTTGCCTTCGCCCCCGAAGATCCCGTAGATGATCGTCGGATCGGACTGCAACCGCATATTCTTTTCCAGCCGGTTGATGAACACCGAAGCAACGCGCGAACGCTCGTCGGCAATACCCGTCTCCTTCTCGACGATCGAGGCCAGCGTCACGAATTCGTCGCGGCTTTCGATCGGCAGGTCGGGATTGCGCCTCGCCCAGATCTGATCGACCAGTGTCTTCTGCGCCGCGGCCATTTGCGCAACGATCTCTGCGCGCTTGGTCCCGCGGGAGAATTTGTAGGTATCGGGGCGAAGCGTACCTTCCGCCGGCAGATCGGCCGGCAGGTCGCCTTCCAGTACCGGGTCGGCGGAAAGCCGGCTGAACATCTGCTTGACCGTCAGGCCTTCCGGAAGCGACACCGAATACAGGATCGACTTGCCGGATTTCAGGAGCTGCATGATCTCCTGCATCGTCGCCCCGGCCTTGATCTCGTATTCGCCGGCCTTCAGCGTATCATTATCAAGATAGGCTTCCGACATGAAACGGAACACGCGGCCATCGGAAACAATGCTGTTGCGCTCGAGGCTGCTGGCGATCTCGACGATGCTGGCGCCATTGCGGACGATGAAATTGGTATTGGCGGAGAGCGGTCCCTTCGCCTCGTAGGCGCTCATCGCGTAGTAGACAGTCACAGCGGCAGCCACGGTCAGCAAGACCACCAGCGTCATCAGGAAGTTGAGGAAGATGACCATCTGGCTGCGCGCCTTGCGCGAGCGCTTGGGCGGCTGCGGCACCTTTTCGGGGCGCAGGGCTTCGCTTGCCGATTTCGGGATGATCGGACCCTTGTTGCCCGCTTCGTTGCGGCCGAACTGCATCGGGCTATTTTCGTTTCCGTCGCTCACGGGTGTCCTGCTTCCGGAGTTCGCTTCATGCACATATCAAACCCTGATGCGGACTCCGGAAGAGAACCAGGGAAGAAAACAATTCTGACTGCGGCGCGCGACGGAGCAAACGCGCCTGAAGATGGTCTCACCACTGCCAACGTCAACACAGCCGACAACAGTTCTTCACCAGAGCAATACGGCAAAAAAGGGGATGCCCTTTGATCTTGCTCAGGCTACCGTCGCGAACACGCCCACAGCGGTTGAATGCGGACGCCGTCGCCTGCGCCGCGTTCCCATCAATTTTCGTAGCGACGCAGAACGAGGGAGGCGTTCGTGCCGCCAAAACCGAAGGAATTCGACAGCGCCACGTCGATCTTGCGCTTGCGCGCCGCATGCGGAACCAGGTCGATTTTCGTTTCGACCGAGGGATTGTCGAGATTGAGCGTCGGCGGCGCGATATTGTCGCGGATGGCCAGGATGCAGAAGATCGCCTCGACCGCACCTGCAGCGCCGAGCAGATGCCCGATGGCCGATTTCGTCGATGACATCGAGACATTGCCGGCATGGTCGCCCAGCAGCCGTTCGACGGCGCCAAGCTCGATCGTATCCGCCATGGTCGAAGTGCCGTGGGCATTGATATAATCGATGTCTGATGGCTCAAGGCCGGCGCGCTTCAGCGCCATCTTCATGCATCGATAGGCGCCGTCGCCGTCTTCGGACGGAGCAGTGATATGATAGGCGTCGCCCGACATGCCATAGCCGACAACTTCGGCATAGATACGGGCACCACGGGCAAGCGCATGCTCCAGTTCTTCCAGGACGACGATGCCGGCACCCTCGCCCATGACAAAACCATCGCGGTCCTTGTCATAGGGGCGCGAAGCCTTCTTCGGGTCGTCATTGTGCCGGGTCGACAGCGCCTTGCAGGCGGCAAAACCGGCCAGGGCGATGCGCGAAATCGGCGATTCCGTGCCGCCGGCAACCATGACGTCGGCGTCGCCGAGCCCGATCAACCGGGCTGCATCGCCGATCGCGTGCGCGCCGGTGGAACAGGCTGTGACGACGGAATGATTGGGGCCGCGCAACTTGTGGCGGATCGACACCTGACCGGAGGCAAGATTGATCAGTCGGCCGGGAATGAAGAACGGCGAGAGCCGGCGCGGGCCGCGGTCGCGCAGCGTGATGCCGCCCTCGACTATGCCCTCGAGGCCGCCGATCCCGGAACCGATCATCACGCCCGTGGCGATCTGGTCCTCGTCAGTCTTCGGATGCCAATCGGCATCTTTCAGCGCCATTTCGGATGCGGCCATCGCATAGATGATGAAATCGTCGACCTTGCGCTGCTCCTTCGGCTCCATCCAGTCATCGGGATTGAAGGTGCCTTCGGAGCCATCGCCGAACGGAAGGCGGCAGGCAATTTTCGCGGGAAGATCGTCAACCTGAAATTCGGTGACCTGGCGGGCGGCATTATGGCCGTCAAGAAGGCGGGCCCAACTGACTTCGGTTCCACATCCCAGCGGCGATACCATGCCGGTACCGGTGATAACGACACGTCTCATAAACCGCGATCCATCCTGCCTGTTTCACTCCAGAGCCGGACCGGACCATGCATATAAGACCGGATCCGTTTATCCAACTCTCGATACTCTACTGCATGACCGGGTACGGAAGCGATGGACGCCTTGCCGATTCATGCGCAGCTTCAACGGAAGCTCTGCCCTACAAGAGGGCAAGTGGGCGGGCCGCGATGCGGCCCGCCTCAAGACCAAAATCAGGCCTGTGCCTTTTCGATGAACTTGACGGCGTCGCCGACGGTCAGAATCGAATCTGCAGCATCGTCCGGAATTTCAACACCGAACTCTTCTTCGAACGCCATCACCAGTTCGACGGTGTCGAGCGAATCCGCGCCGAGGTCGTCGATGAAGCTCGCGCCTTCGGTTACCTTTTCGGCGTCGACGCCAAGATGATCAATAACAATTTTCTTTACGCGTTCTGCTACGTCGCTCATGTCGGATTCCTCGACCTTTGTTTTTTCGACGATGCCGTTCTGACACCGGTACACTCACTAACGCCTGATAGACCAACAGGGTCCACCGGGCAATCCATTCCACTGGAAGTGCGGCCAAACACGGGCGGCGAAAGCCGTCGTATACCTCACATCTTCCGATCGACTGCACACAGTCATGGCCCGATTAACACGGTTTATGTCTGCCGCAAAGTCCGAAAATCGCAGCCATCCGCTTGGTCAACACGCAAATTCCGGTATTTGACCGCAGCGCTTCGGATCTTAGCGTCAAAGCCCTCCCGCGCCGGGAAGCGCGGCCGCGTGACCCGTCAGATCATTGCCATGCCGCCGTTCACGTGGATCGTCTGGCCGGTCACGTAGGCTGCCTCGCTGGACGACAGGTAGGCGACGGCCGAAGCCACTTCCACGCCGGTGCCCATGCGCTTCATCGGAATGGCACCCATGATGCCTTCCTTCTGCTTGTCGTTGAGCTTGCCGGTCATGGCGCTTTCGATAAACCCGGGCGCGACGCAGTTGACGGTGACGTTGCGTGTGGCGATTTCCTGGGCCAGCGACTTGGAAAAGCCGATCATCCCGGCCTTGGAGGCGCAGTAATTGGCCTGGCCCGGATTGCCGGTCACACCGACGATCGAGGTGATGTTGATGATGCGGCCATACCGACGGCGCATCATCGGATGGGTGAGTTCGCGGGTCAGGCGGAAGACGGAGGTCAGGTTCACCTCGATCACCTTGTCCCAGTCCTCATCGCTCATCCGCACAAACAGGCCGTCCTTGGTGATGCCGGCATTGTTGACGAGGATATCGACCCCGCCCAGATCAGCCTCAGCTTTTTCACCGAGCGCCTTGACGGCTGCGCGGTCGGACAGATCGGCGGGGAACAGATGGACGCGCTCGCCAAGCGAATTGGCCAACTCTTCGAGCTTTTCGACGCGGGTGCCGTGCAGGCCGACGATGGCGCCCTGGGCATGCAGGATGCGGGCGATTTCCTCGCCGATGCCGCCGGACGCACCGGTGACGAGGGCCTTGCGGCCAGACAGATCGAACATGGTCTTGATCCTTGTTGTTTTGAAAGCCGGTGTGCCAGCGACCCGATCAGGCCGACAGGCTTGCCAGCAATGTCTCTATATCGGCAGGCGAATTGACGGCGATGCCGGTGACGGACTTGTCGATCCTGCGGGCAAGCCCGGTGAGGACCTTGCCGGCGCCAATTTCATACAGCGTCGTGACGTCGTTTGCGGCAAACCACTCGACCGTCTCGCGCCAGCGCACCTGGCCGGTGACCTGCTCGACCAGCAGGCCGGCGATTTCCAAGGGATCGCTGATCGGCGCTGCGCGCACATTGGCAATCAGCGGCACCAGCGGTGCGTTCATCGAAACGTCAGCCAGTGCGACGCGCATCGCATCGGCCGCCGGTGCCATCAGGGACGAATGGAACGGGGCGGAGACCGGCAGAAGGATGGCGCGCTTGGCGCCGCTTTCGGTCGCCAGTGCCGCTGCCTTCTCGACGGCAGCTTTTTCGCCGGAAATCACGATCTGGCCACCGCCATTGTCATTGGCCACCTGGCAGGCACCGAGCGTCCTTGCTGCGGTGCAGACCGCATCGACGGCGGAATATTCAAGACCGATGATCGCCGCCATGGCACCCTGACCGGCCGGAACTGCCGCCTGCATGGCATTGCCGCGGATACGCAGCAGCCGGGCGGTATCGGCCAGCGAAAACGTGCCGGCCGCACAGAGCGCCGAATATTCGCCGAGCGAATGGCCAGCGACAAAGGAGACCTGTGTCTTCATATCCAGCCCACGCGCTTCCAGCACCCGCATGACGGCGATGGACACCGCCATCAGCGCCGGCTGCGCGTTGGCGGTCAGCGTCAAAACTTCGTCCGGGCCGTTCCACATCACGTCTGTCAGCTTTTCGCCGAGCGCCTCGTCGACCTCGGCAAACACGCCGGCTGCCTCCGGAAATGCGTCAGCGAGATCCTTGCCCATGCCGACGGCCTGGCTGCCCTGACCTGGAAACGTGAATGCAATTGCCATGAAGTTTCTCCCGTCACGCGCAATGGTCGCCGCGCCGTTTGAGCCTGTGTCCTGTCGCCGGACATCTGCCCGAGACATCGGCACAGCCGCCGTTGTGTTTTCCTCTCCATTCACATTCCTGACGGCAGAGTCAAGCTTTGCTCAAGGCACTGCGCGCCTGCGCTCGATTTCCGCGCGATCCTGCATTGCCTCTTGCGCTGCAGCAAACAGGCTCTACATTTCCGCCAAATTCCCACCGAGGCATCATCCCCCATGCGCTACAAGACACTCGGCCGTACCGGCATCAATGTTTCCGAAATCTGCCTCGGCAGCATGACATGGGGCACGCAGAACAGCGAGCGCGAAGCCCACGAGCAGATGGATTATGCGCGCGAACAGGGAATCAATTTCATCGACACAGCGGAACTCTACCCGGTGACGCCTGCCGGTCCCGAAACGCGGGGCCTGACCGAAGACTATATCGGCACATGGCTGAAGGCGCGCGGACATCGCGATGCCGTCGTCGTCGCCACCAAGGTGGCCGGTCCCGGCCGTCCTTATATCCGCGAAGGCACGCCGGCTGGCCCGAAAACCATGCGCGAGGCGCTCGAGGTCAGCCTGAAGCGTCTGCAGACGGACTATGTCGATCTCTACCAGATGCACTGGCCAAATCGCGGCCACTATCACTTCCGCAAGAGCTGGTCCTACAATCCTACCGGTCAGGACTCTGCGGCGGTCACCGAGGATCTCGAGGCGATCGTTGCAACGCTGGGCGACTTCGTCAAGGAGGGCAAGGTGCGGGCGATCGGCCTGTCCAACGACACCGCCTGGGGCGTCATGACCATGCTTTCACTGGCCGAAAAACACGCCCTCCCGCGCCTTGCCTCGATCCAGAACGAATACAATTTTCTCTACCGCCCTTTTGATCTCGACCTGTCCGAAATCGCCCACCACGAGCATGTCGGCCTTCTGGCCTATTCGCCGCTCGCAGCCGGCCTCATGACCGGCAAGTATCTCGACGGCGCAAAGCCTGACGGGTCCCGCCTGACCATTAATGATGATCTGGGCGGCCGCTACACCAAATACCAGAACGCCGCCGTTGCTGGCTATGCCAAGCTCGCGGCGGCGAACGACCTCGACCTCGCACAGATGCAGCTCGCCTTCAGCCTCACCCGCCCCTTCATGACCTCCGTCATCATCGGCGCAACCACGATGGCGCAGCTGAAGACGAATATCGGGGCGAAGGACGTGGTCCTCTCCAAGGACGTGCTGAAGGGCATTGGTAAGCTGCACAAGAAATATCCCGCCCCGATTTGACAGGATTGACCAAACCAGCCGCCATTGCGGGACGCTGTCATGAGGTCCTGTCGGGTGCATGACCGTCACGCGCCGCAGCCCCTATGAAACGCCACCAAAAATGGTTTCACGCCAGTGTCGCCTGCCCTTTTTAGTTCATAGCGCATTCACCAGCCCGCGCTTAACGGTAAGCACGCAGCCAAGAAGGACTGCGCAACAGGGAGTGAATGCTTTGCTGAAATATGGACTTGCTGCAGTTTTTGCAGGCTTGCTGACAGTGACCGGGCCTGCCAGCGCACAGACGGTCGGTGACTGGGTGCTTGGCAACTATCAGGGAGCCGGCTACTGGTTTCCCGGCGTCGCCGAAAAGGTTGGCGGCGGCAAGATCACGATCCGCTATGACGATGGCGATCGCGAAACGGTTGGGCTCGACAAGGTCCGTCCCTATGACTGGATGATCGGCATGCGGGTCGAGTGCAACTACAAGGGCTCCGGCGACTGGTATGCCGGAAAGATTGCCTCCCTGGCGGGCGAAAAGATTGGCATCGCCTATGACGATGGCGACAAGGAAACCACGAAAACCGGTCGCTGCCGCACACAGTAGACCCCTCGGGGCAGGATCAACACCTGCCCCAATTCCGCAGGCATCCGCGAAAATCCACCCACCTGCAATCGGCCTTGGCGCGGGGTATAACAGCACGATGGATGCGGTGTGCACCCCTGTTTGCCAACAGGGTTTGTACCCGGATTGGACACACGGCCCTTGCTTCCTGCCTGAAAATGCGTATAAGCGCGCTGTTCGCAACACCCGGTCTTCTGGCTGGTGGCTGAACGGAGGGCCGGTTTCCGTGATGAAACCTGTCAGGAACCAAAGGGTTCCAGCCTCCCGTGTCTCCGCTCTCGACCGTCTCGAAACAACACTTTCTTGCCGGCTGTCCGCAGCCAACAGAACAGTCGTTGAGGCTTAGCCGCCGAATATCGGGTGACGATTAACGCAAGAAAGGCAAAGCCACCATGGCTCTTTATGAACATGTATTCCTTGCCCGCCAGGACGTTTCCGCGCAGCAGGTCGATGCCCTCGTCGAACAGTACAAGGGTGTCCTCGAAGCAAACGGCGGCAAGGTCGGGCGTGTGGAAAACTGGGGCCTCAAGTCCCTGACCTATCGCATCAATAAGAACCGCAAGGCTCATTACGTTCTGGTCGACATCGATGCTCCGGCAGCCGCTGTCCACGAAATGGAACGTCAGATGCGCATCAACGAAGACATTCTTCGTTACATGACCATCGCAGTCGAGAAGCATGAAGACGGCCCGTCCGCCATGATGCAGAAGCGCGACCGCGACGACCGTCCGCGCCGTGACGGCGACCGCCCGGAGCGCAGCTTCGGCGATCGCGATCGTGGTCCGCGCCCGGATCGTGGCGACCGTGAAGACCGTCCGCGCCGTCCGCGCGAAGACCGTGCATAAGGCTTAGGAGAAAAGACAATGGCTGATACCCTATCCGCACCGGCTCGCCGCCCGTTCCATCGCCGTCGCAAGACCTGCCCCTTCTCCGGTGCCAACGCGCCGAAGATCGACTACAAGGACGTCCGTCTGCTGCAGCGCTACATTTCCGAGCGCGGCAAGATCGTTCCGTCCCGCATCACTGCAGTCTCCCAGAAGAAGCAGCGCGAACTGGCCCAGGCCATCAAGCGCGCCCGCTTCCTCGGCCTCCTGCCCTACGTCATGTCCTAAGACCTGACCTTCCGTCGGGTCTCTGACTCGAGGGGAACCGCTTCAAGGTGAGGCGCCGTGCCGCAAGGCAGGACAGCGCCTCACCTTATCCCTTCCGCGTTGGGCGCGGATCGGAAACGCCGGCGCAAGCGATTGCGTCAAACCCCATGTTGGGGCGTCGTTGAATCAAAAGATCAGCAAACGCCTCTAACTGCTTGATAAGCAGGACAGCGACCGTGAAGAATTTGGACAAGACATCGCTGCTGACCGGCGTTCTCGCCGGCGTGACCGCCGCCTTGCTTTCGCTTGGCGCGAACACGCAGTCGTCGTTTGCGATCCTGCTCTATGCCGCATCCGCCCTTCCCGTCCTGATTGCCGGCCTCGGCTGGGGCAATGCTGCCGCGATTGCGGCCGTGGTGACGGCCGGCCTGACGGGCGGCCTGATCGTCTCTCCCTATTTCGCCCTGATGATCGTGGTGATCACGCTGATCCCGGCAGCCTGGCTCAGTCATCTTGCCAATCTGGCCCGTCCGGCGTCGGAGCTCGGCGGCCCTGCCGACGCACTCGCTTGGTATCCGCTGTCCGACATCATGACCAATCTGTCGATGCTCGTTACCTTCAGCATGATCATCGTCGGCGTGATGATCGGCTATGACAGTGGCCTGTCCGACCGGATGATCGACCTGGTGCTGGAATCCCTGAAAGCCCAGGAGCCACTCTACAATCCCGACGCCGACACCATCATGCAGATCAAGTCGATCTTCGGCCTTGCCCTGCCGCTGATCCAGGGCGCGCTCTGGGTGCTGATGCTGTTTGCGGCCTATTATCTCGCCACCCGCATCGTCCGCACCTCCGGCAAGGGTCTGCGTCCGCGCGAGGACATGCCCTCGACGCTGCGCATGCATCGTTATGCGATCTTTGCCTTTCTCGGCGGTCTCGTCCTGACCTTTGTCGGCGGCACGCCCGCCGTCATCGGGGCACTCGTCTGCGGCACATTCGGCGCCGGCTTCCTGCTGTCGGGCTTTGCGGTGCTGCATTTCCGCACGCGCGGCAAGTCCTGGCGGCTGCCGGTGCTGTGGCTCACCTACCTGGCTGTGCTGCTATTCACGCTGCCGGCCTTCTTCATTCTCCTGACGGGCCTCATGGACACGCGACGCACCATCGCGCTGTCTCCGACAGGGAAACCAAAAGACACTGAACTCTGAAACAAGACGACCACACGAAAGGAACATTCCATGCAAGTCATTCTTCTCGAACGCGTTGCCAAGCTCGGCCAGATGGGCGAGACCGTCAAGGTTCGCGACGGCTTTGCCCGCAACTACCTGCTGCCGCTCGGCAAGGCACTGCGCTCCAACGAAGCCAACAAGAAGCGCTTCGAATCCGAGCGTTCGACGCTTGAAGCCCGCAACCTCGAGCGCAAGTCCGAAGCCCAGACCGTTGCCGAACAGCTGGACGGCAAGTCCTTCACCGTCGTTCGCTCGGCCGGCGAAACCGGTCAGCTCTACGGTTCGGTCGCGGCCCGCGACATCGTCGACGTTCTGGGCGCAGAAGGCTTCAACATTGGCCGCAACCAGGTCGACCTCAACAACCCGATCAAGACAATCGGCCTGCACGAGGTTGTCCTTCACCTCCACGCCGAAGTCGAAATCAAGGTTCAGGTCAACGTTGCCCGTTCGGCTGAAGAAGCTGAACGCCAGCAGAAGGGCGAGAGCCTGACCTCGGCCGACGCCATCTACGGCGTTGACGAAGACGCGCTGAAGGCTGAAGACTTCTTCAATCCGGAAGCCGAATTCGACGGCGAAGACGAATAAGACCTGCGCTTCATAGCGTCAAAAGAAAGGCCCCGGAGCAATCGTTCCGGGGCCTTTCTGCATTGCGGGGGTAGCCACCGGACGATGGTTTGTGCGGGTTCGACTCGCTTGCAAGCAGGTCAAGCGGAAACATGGCAGAATCGGCAATTCCTGTTCATCGCACGGCGGTGCCTGTGGATCAGTCGAACAACGGGCACAGAATCACACGCGCCAGACGGAAGCGCATGCGGCAACACCCTTTCTCTTGACCCATGCCGTCAACAGATCCAAACCGGGGACCGAACGGTCGATGATTCCGGATAGAGAAACACCATGAATGAAGCAGCGCGGAGAATTGTACCCATGGACAAGCCGCAGGGGGACCTCAACTATCGCGAGGCACCGAACAACCTCGAGGCCGAACAGGCGCTGCTCGGCGCGATCCTGGTCAACAATGATGCCTTCTACCGCGTCTCCGACTTCCTGAAGCCGGTCCATCTCAACGAACCGCTGCACCGCAAGATCTTCGAGGTTGCCGGTGACATCATCCGCATGGGCAAGACCGCCAATCCGGTGACGATCAAGACCTTCCTGAAGGCCGACGAAAAGGTCGGCGACATGACGGTGGCGCAATATCTCGCCCGCCTCGCCTCGGAAGCCGTCTCGATCATCAATGCCGAAGACTACGGCCGCGCCATCTACGATCTGGCGCTGCGCCGTTCGCTGATCACCATCGGCGAGGACATGGTCAACATCGCCTATGACGCACCGCTCGACATGCCGCCGCAGAGCCAGATCGAAGATGCCGAACGGCGGCTCTTCGAACTGGCGGAAACCGGCCGCTATGACGGCGGCTTCCAGGCCTTCAACGACGCCGTGGCGCTGGCGATCGACATGGCCGGCCAGGCCTTCGAACGCGACGGATCCCTGTCCGGCATCTCGACCGGCATCCACTCCCTCGATGGCCGCATGGGGGGCCTGCAGCGCTCCGACTTGATCGTGCTGGCCGGACGCCCGGGCATGGGCAAGACCTCGCTTGCCACCAATATCGCCTATAACATCGCCGCCGCCTATGAGCCGGAAATCCAGGCGGATGGATCGATGAAGGCCCGCAACGGCGGTGTCGTCGGCTTCTATTCGCTTGAAATGTCGTCGGAACAGCTGGCCACGCGTATCATTTCCGAGCAGACCGAAGTCTCCTCTTCGAAGATCCGTCGGGGCGACATCTCCGAATCCGACTTCGAAAAACTCGTCGCCTGCAGCCAGATGATGCAAAAGGTGCCTTTGTTCATCGACCAGACCGGTGGTATCTCGATTGCCCAGCTCTCGGCGCGCGCACGCCGTCTGAAGCGCCAGCGCGGCCTTGATTGCCTCGTCGTGGACTATATCCAGCTGATGACCGGATCGGGAAAATCCAGCGACAACCGCGTGCAGGAAATCACCCAGATCACCACCGGCCTGAAGGCGCTCGGCAAGGAACTGAACGTGCCGATCATCGCGCTCTCGCAGCTCTCCCGTCAGGTGGAAAGCCGCGAGGACAAGCGTCCGCAATTGTCTGACCTTCGCGAATCCGGCTCGATCGAGCAGGACGCCGACGTCGTGCTGTTCGTGTTCCGCGAGGAATATTACGTCAAGAACATGGAACCGCGTGACGAGTTCGATCCGAAATACGAGGAATGGAAACAGACCTTCGAGAAGGTCAAGGGCACGGCCGACGTGATCATCGCCAAGCAGCGTCACGGACCGACAGGCACTGTGAAACTGGCCTTCCAGGCCGAATTCACCCGCTTCACCGACCTCGCCGATCCCTCGTTCACACAATACGAAGAGCATTGACGGCGTCGCAGCTCGCGGCGCATGTCAAAGCTCGGGCGCAAGTTTGCCGGGGGCCATAATCGTTCGCTTGCGACAATTGCACCGGCTTTGCCTTCGCTGTATCTCTGCCAATATGGTTTTATCGAGCACATCTCCCCTCGCCCATCCTGACTTTGCCGCGGCATCAAACCGGCTGACCATCGATCTTGGTGCCTTGGCCGACAACTGGCGCAAGATGGACCGGCTGTCCGGCAAGGCGCGGGCCGCTGCCGTTCTCAAGGCCGACGGATACGGGATCGGCATCGAACCGGCCGCCAAAACGCTCTATGCTGCAGGGGCGAGAGACTTCTTCGTCGCCAATGCCGAGGAAGGTGCCGAACTGCGTCCCTTCGTCCCGGATGGCCGCATCTATATCCTGGCCGGCATGTGGCCCGGCAACGAGCATCTCTTCTTCGACAACGACCTCGTGCCGATCATCAATTCCGAGGAACAGCTGTCGCTGTTCATGGCGGCGCTCTCGCACCATGGCGATCACCCCTGCGTGCTGCATGTCGACACCGGCATGAACCGGCTGGGCCTGACGGTCGAGGAAGCCCTGGCGCTGGCCCATGATCCGGTCCGCCCTGCCAGCTTTTCGCCGGTGCTTGTCATGAGCCACCTCGCCTGCGCCGACGACCAGAGCCATCCGCTGAACCGCAGGCAGCTCGACGCGTTCCGGTCGGTGACACAGGCCTTCGAAGGCGTCGATTCGAGCCTTGCGAATTCCGCCGGCGTGCATCTCGGACCCGAGTTTCATTTCGACCTTACGCGGCCGGGCATTGCCGTCTATGGCGGCGAAGCGGTCAACGGCATCGCCAATCCGATGAAGCCGGTGGTCACGGCCGAGGCCCGCATCATTCAGGTACGCCGTGTCCGTTCCGGCGACACGGCGAGCTACGGCGCATCGGCGCTTTTTTCGCGCGACAGCCGCGTTGCCATTGTCGCGGTCGGCTATGCGGATGGGTATCACCGCTCCGTCTCCGGCGGCGGCGTGGCGCTCAGACAGGCAACGCCCTCCGGCGCCTACGGCTTCCTGCACGGCCAAAAGGTGCCGCATCTCGGGCGCGTCACCATGGACATCAGCCTGTTCGACGTGACCGATCTGCCGGAAACGGCGGTCCGCGCCGGCGACTATATCGAGCTTTTCGGCAGCAACATTGCCGTCGACGATGTCGCGCGTGCCGGCGGCACGATCGGTTATGAAATGCTGACCAGCCTTGGGCATCGCGCTGTGAGGGACTATATCGAAGCCTGATCGGCAATTTCCGTCGACGCTCTTGGAAAGACCTGTCCGTTGCTGTAGAAAGAACAAAAGGAGATCAGGATGGCAGATATCCAGCTCAGCGACGAAGATGAAGCGTTCATTGAGGAGCGTGTGAGAATCGGACCTTACAAGAGCGCTGTCGATGTTATCAGGGAAGGGCTGCACCTTTTGCAGAGCCGTGAGGAGGAAGACGCCGAAGAGTTGCGGCTGTTGATACAGCAGGCAGAAGACGATGTCGCAGCCGGCCATGTTTATACGTTCTCATCGCCGGGGGAATTGCTGGCACATGTGAAGGCGATGGCGGCCGAGAAAAATTGATCCGGCCGAAACGGTTCCGCCTCTCGCGACTAGCGAGCAGAGACCTGGTCGAAATCTACAAATTCATCGCCGAGAAAAATCCTATCGCCGCCGACCGACTCGTTGATGAACTCCAGCAGAAGATTGAACGCTTCGCAAGCCTTGGCATGACAGGCGTCTCTCGTGAGGAATTCCGGGAAGGACTTCGCGCATTTTTCTACAAGAACTATATCATTTATTTCCGTTCTGCAGACTCCGACATTCTGGTTCTGCGCATCCGGCACGGAAAGCAAAAAAACCGTGCCGATGATTTCCCCGAAAGCGACATGACCTGATGGCGAAAGCCCGTACGAATTTCATCTGCCAAAACTGTGGCAGCGTGCACGCCCGCTGGGTGGGCAAATGCGAAGGCTGCGGCCAGTGGAACACGATCGTCGAGGAAGACCCGATGGGCGGGATCGGCGGCGGACCCGGCAGGACGCCGAAGAAGGGCCGCCCGGTGGCGTTGACCACCCTGTCCGGCGAGATCGAGGAAGCGCCGCGCATCACCACCGGCATTTCGGAGCTCGACCGGGCGACCGGCGGCGGTTTCGTACGCGGCTCGGCCGTTTTGATCGGTGGCGATCCCGGCATCGGCAAATCGACGGTTCTGATGCAGGCAGCCGCCGCCCTTGCGCGCCAGGGCCACCGTGTCATTTACGTCTCGGGCGAAGAGGCGGTGGCGCAGGTGCGGCTGAGGGCACAGCGACTGGGTGCTGCCGACACCGATGTGCTGCTGGCCGCCGAAACCAATGTCGAAGACATTCTGGCGACGCTTGGCGAAGGCAGGCGGCCGGATCTTGCGATCATCGATTCGATCCAGACGCTATGGAGCGACACGGCCGATTCGGCGCCGGGTACGGTGACGCAGGTGCGCACCGGCGTGCAGGCCATGATCCGCTTTGCCAAGCAGACGGGTGCCGCCGTCGTCCTGGTCGGTCATGTCACCAAGGAAGGCCAGATCGCCGGGCCGCGCGTCGTCGAACACATGGTCGATGCCGTGCTGTATTTCGAAGGCGACCGCGGGCATCACTACCGCATCCTGCGCACCGTCAAGAACCGCTTCGGCCCGACCGACGAGATCGGCGTGTTCGAAATGTCGGACAAGGGCCTGCGCGAAGTTACCAACCCCTCCGAACTGTTTCTGGGCGAACGCAATGCCAAATCGCCGGGCGCTGCTGTCTTTGCCGGCATGGAGGGGACGCGGCCGGTGCTGGTCGAGGTGCAGGCGCTGGTCGCGCCGACTTCGCTCGGCACCCCCCGCCGCGCCGTGGTTGGCTGGGATTCGGCGCGCCTGTCGATGATCCTGGCTGTGCTCGAAGCGCATTGCGGCGTGCGCCTTGGACAGCACGACGTCTACCTGAACATTGCCGGCGGATACCGGATCAGCGAGCCGGCGGCAGACCTTGCGGTCGCATCAGCCCTTGTTTCGTCACTTGCCGGTCTTGCCCTTCCGCCCGATTGCGTCTATTTCGGCGAAGTCAGTCTGTCCGGCGCCGTCCGGCCGGTTGCGCACACGGCCCAGCGCCTGAAGGAAGCCGAGAAGCTCGGCTTTTCCCAGGCCGTCCTGCCCGCCGCCTCCGCCGACCTGCCGAAAGGCGCCGGCATGCGGTGGAGCGAGATGGAAAGCCTGCCGGATCTCGTGGCGCGCATTGCCGGCTCAAAGGGTGCGCTGAAACAGGCGGATAACGACGATTGACGGAATTGCGGGTGAAAGCCTGTCTATTCCGGTGAAAACAGTGTTCAACCATGTGCCATCGAAAGACGCCCAACGCGCGATGATATATGGTGCAGAAAATTAGCTTGGGGTCGCGTCAGACGCGGGTTCGGAGTAGGACAACATGCCCATTACAATTCTCGACGGTATCGTGCTCGGCGTCGCGCTTTTCTCGGCCATCCTGGCCATGGTCCGCGGCTTCTCGCGGGAAGTTCTGTCGGTTGCCAGTTGGGTCGGCGCTGCTGCCGCGGCCTTCTTCCTCTACCCCTTCCTGCTGCCCTATGCGAAGACCTACACGACGAGCGACACGGTCGCGATGATCGGGTCGGCCGGCGTGGTTTTCCTCGTCGCTCTGATCATCATTTCCTTCATCACCATGCGCATCGCCGATTTCATCATCGACAGCCGCATCGGCGCACTCGACCGCACGCTGGGCTTCCTGTTCGGCGCGGCCCGTGGCGTGCTTCTGGTGGTCGTCGCCATGCTGTTCTTCAACTGGCTGGTTGCCCCGCAGCAGCAGCCGGTCTGGGTGACGACCGCAAAATCCAAGCCGCTGCTCGACAATCTCGGCGGAAAGCTGATTGCGCTCCTGCCGGAAAATGCCGATGCGACGATCCTCGACCGCCTGCGCGGCAAGGATACGACCGGCGAAGGCGAGAATGACGGCACGGGTGGTACGACCACGCAGCCGCCCGCCGAAGAGAACCCCGCAACGAATGACGCGGCGACCAACGGCTAAGGCCGCAGATAGAGTGAGGGCCCGCTTTGGCGGGCTCTGTCCATTTTGCAGTAACGATATGTGAAACCATCAGGCCGCTTCGGCTTGACGGACGGAAGACCCGATACAACATGCGAAACGCGTTTCAGCCGTCAACACAAAGGCCAACAGCGATGACCCATTTGCGAGCCGCACAGATCGAAGACGAGATGGATGGCGATACGCTGCATGAAGAATGTGGCGTGTTCGGCATTCTCGGACACCCGGACGCAGCGACGCTGACGGCGCTTGGCCTGCACGCGCTCCAGCATCGCGGCCAGGAAGCGGCCGGCATCGTCACCTTCGACGGGACGCAGTTTCACACCGAAAAGCGCATGGGCCTCGTCGGCGATCACTACACCGACCCGGCAACGCTGGCCAAGCTGCCGGGCACCATCTCGATCGGACACACGCGCTATTCGACGACGGGGGAAGTGGCGCTGCGCAACGTCCAGCCGCTGTTTGCGGAACTGGAAGTCGGCGGTATCGCCATTGCCCATAACGGCAACTTCACCAACGGCCTGACACTGCGTCGGCAGATCATCGCCACCGGCGCCATCTGTCAGTCGACATCGGACACCGAAGTCGTGCTGCACCTCATCGCCCGATCGCGTCATTCCTCGACAGCGGACCGCTTCATCGATGCCATCCGCCAGATGGAAGGCGGCTACTCAATGGTGGCGATGACCCGCACCAAACTGATCGCAGCGCGCGACCCGACCGGCATCCGGCCGCTCGTCATGGGCGAGCTCGACGGCAAGCCGATCTTCTGTTCGGAAACCTGCGCGCTCGACATCATCGGCGCGAAATACATTCGCGACGTCGAAAACGGCGAAGTCGTCATCTGCGAGATCGAAGCCGACGGATCGATCTCCATTGACGCCCGCAAGCCGAACAAGCCACAGCCGGAGCGGCTCTGCCTGTTCGAATATGTCTATTTTGCCCGACCGGATTCAGTCGTCGGCGGCCGTAATGTCTATGTCGCGCGCAAGAACATGGGCATCAACCTGGCGAAGGAGGCCCCGGTCGAGGCCGATGTCGTCGTTCCCGTTCCGGACGGTGGCACGCCGGCTGCGATCGGCTTTGCCCAGGCCAGCGGCATACCCTTCGAACTCGGCATCATCCGCAACCATTATGTCGGCCGCACCTTCATCGAGCCAACACAGCAGATCCGCGCCTTCGGTGTGAAGCTGAAGCATTCGGCCAACCGCGCCATGATCGAGGGCAAGCGTGTCGTCCTGGTCGATGATTCGATCGTGCGTGGCACGACGTCACTGAAAATCGTGCAGATGATCCGCGAAGCCGGGGCAACCGAAGTGCATATCCGCGTGGCCAGCCCGATGATCTTCTACCCGGACTTTTACGGTATCGACACGCCGGACCGCGACAAGCTGCTCGCCAACCAGCATGCCGATCTCGCCTCGATGTGCAAATTCATCGGCGCCGATTCGCTGGAGTTCCTGAGCATTGACGGGCTCTATCGGGCCGTCGGCGGCGAAAGCCGCAATGATACCCGGCCGCAGTTCACCGATCACTATTTCACCGGAGACTACCCAACGCGCCTTCTCGACAAGAATGGCGACAATCCGGGCCCCAAGCTCTCCATGCTCGCCAGCAAGAGCTGACAGTCCTTTCCGGGCCGGTGACGGCCCGGGGCATCGCCTCGACTATCCAACGATCTGCTGCCTGCCTCGTGCATCCGCCCGAACCTGTGGCAGCACACCCTGCCACATCACATTCGGAGCCTTCCAAACATGATCGATCTCAAGGGCCGCATAGCATTGGTCACCGGCGCGTCGCGCGGCATCGGCTATTTCACGGCACTTGAGCTTGCCAAGGCCGGCGCGCAGGTCATCGCCTGTGCCCGTACCGTCGGCGGTCTGGAAGATCTCGACGATGCCATCAAGGCGGCGGGTGGATTGCCGGCGACCCTCGTGCCGTTCGATCTCGCCGACATGGCGGCAATCGACAAGCTCGGCGGCGCCATTCACGAGCGCTGGGGCAAACTGGATATCCTCGTTGCCAATGCCGGTGTTCTCGGCGTCATCTCGCCGATCGGCCATGTCGAAGCCAAGGTTTTCGAAAAGGTGATGACGGTCAACGTCACAGCCACATGGCGTCTCATCCGCTCGGTGGATCCGCTGCTGCAGCTTTCCGATGCCGGCAGGGCCCTGATCCTGTCCTCCAGCGCCGCCCACAAGTGCAAGCCCTTCTGGGGGGCCTACTCCGCCTCGAAGGCTGCCGTCGAAGCCCTGGCCCGCACCTGGGCCGGCGAAACGCAGCGGCTCGCCCTGCGCATCCTCAGCGTCGATCCCGGCGCGACGCGCACGGCCATGCGTGCACAGGCGATCCCCGGCGAAGACCCGACTACACTGCCGCACCCGTCCGAAGTGGCGGCAGCACTGATGCCGCTGCTCGGGCCGGACCAGACAGAAACCGGCAAGCTGTTCATCGTCCGGGAAAACAAGATCGTCGATTACCGGCTGCCGGAATAGGCAACCGGTTCGGCTCAGAAATCACTGCTTTCCAGATTGACGGCATTTCCGCCTCGGGACTTGTAAAGCCGTTCCGCGACCTTGAGGATCTTTGCCCTCATGGCGTCGAAAGCTTTCAGGTAATCGGCTTCGGACAGATCCCGAACGGGCCGATCGAGACCCAGCGCTTCGATGTTCAGGAAGAATTTAACTTCAAACATGCCGTCATGCCCAAGGAAGCGGATCCGCTGCTTGGTTTCATCATAACTTCTGGCCGCATTTGGAAAGGATACCGTCATGCACGATCCTCAATTTCTGGCATCGGCTAGGCGAAAGTGATGGCTGCGATGAAAAACATCGCGAGGACCACGGACGAACTGATGAGGAAGAGCGCAATTCGATTGGCGACGAAGGTGGAAGACATAAAGCCCTCCTTCAATTGAGGCTAGGGGTATACCCCCTTAAGCGGCAGTGCCCGCACAAAATGCTGCCGAAGGGCAAGCTATGTGGCCTTCAACAGGAAATAGCAAGCGCAATATCCAATATCGACATGGTTGCGCCTTGTTAAGAAGGGCCTTGTGTATGCATGCTCTAGAGCGCATTGTCAGACCTTCGGCAGCCTTGAAAAAGGGCGCTGCTGATTGAGGGCCTCCATACCTTCGCCCCAACCGAAGGAGGACATCATGTCTTCCACATCTCCATACCATTATCTCACCAGCCGCGACCTGAATATGCTTCAGGGGGTGCTGATCGCCACAGGGTATTGGTGTGCGTCTCGTCAAAAGCCACGGGAATGCAATGTCGCGACCAAGCTGATCATCAAGCTGTTTCAACGCGGGATTGTTGAGCCCAAGGCGCTGTCGATTGCGCTTGTTCGCTACATGGGCGCCAGCGTTCCGGAGACGGCGCCCTACGCCCTCCCCGTTCACCGCTTTGCGATCCAGGGTATCCGCCCAGGCGATGCCAAGCCCGCAGCGACCGATACTTCACAACCATTGCCTTGAACCGCAGAAACGGTCATTCGCGCCGAGGGAAAGGCCAGTCCGGCTAGAGACGGTCGCCCGGCAATCCATCCTCGCCGCTCGCCGCACTGTCCGGATGCATCGGCCAGTTGCCATATTTCTTCTGCCATTTGCGGGCGCCGAAGGGCAGCGTGATCAGGTAACCGACGGCCGTCAGCACCATGGTTTCCCAGGTGAAGCTCATCAGCGTTGCGACATAGAGCACGACGAACAGGATGATCGGCAGGACAAGATCGCGGCGAACGCGGTTTTCGGACTTGCCCGACCAGACCGGCAGGCGGCTGACCAGAAGGAAAGCGATCAGGACGGTATAGGCTGCAGACAGAATGCCCATCGTCTGGTCCGGCACGATCCCGAGCAGGCCAAGATACATCGGCAGCAAAACCAGCATGGCGCCGGCGGGCGCCGGCACGCCAACGAAATATTCCGACTGCCAGGTGGTTTTCACTTCGCGCTCGGACATGACGTTGAAACGGGCAAGCCGGAGACCGGCTGCAATGACGTAGATGAGGGCAGCGATCCAGCCGAGCGAGCGTGCCTGGTCCAGAACGAAAGCATAGAGAACCAGGGCCGGGGCGACACCGAAATTGACGATGTCGGCAAGACTGTCCATCTGCGCGCCAAACTTTGAGGTGGCCTTCATCAGCCGCGCCACGCGCCCGTCGATACCATCCAGGAAGGCAGCGACCAGCACCATGGCAACCGCCAGTTCGAAGCGACCTTCAAAGGCAAGCCGCACGCCCGATAGACCGGCGCAGATGGCGAGAACGGTGATCAGGTTGGGGATGATCAGCCGCAGCGGGATCTCGCGCAGGCGCGGGCCGCGGGCCTCATCGTTCGGTCCATTCGGTTCAAAGGGTGGAAAGGGGGTTTCCATGCGTCGCTCCTGTTCCTGGATCGTGAGCCATCATCAGCCTCGGCGGCTGATGACCGGGCCCTTGGAAGAGCCGAACTCCGCCAGCACCGTTTCACCGGCAATCGCCGTCTGGCCAAGGCTGACACGCGGCTGCGCGCCCTCCGGCAGGAACACGTCCAGACGCGAACCGAAGCGAATGAGGCCAAAACGTTCACCCGCCTGCAGTGTATCCGATTCTGCGGACCAGCAAACAATCCGGCGTGCGACGAGACCGGCAATCTGCACCGCGCCGATTGCGCCGCGTTCCGTCTCGATCACCAGGCCGTTGCGTTCGTTCTCGTGGCTCGCCTTGTCCAGCTCTGCATTGACAAACTTGCCGGCGCGATAGGCGATACGACGGATCGTGCCGCGCATCGGCGCACGGTTCACATGGCAATTGAAAACATTCATGAACACGGTAATGCGCAGCATTGGCTCGCTTCCCAGACCAAGCTCGTCTGGCGGCGAAACCAGCGCGATCGAGGAGACGCGGCCATCGGCCGGGCTGATCACCAGATCGTCATCCAGCGGTGTCAGGCGGACCGGATCACGGAAGAAATAGGCGCACCAGACGGTCAGGATAAAGCCGATCCACATCAACGGCTCCCAGAGAAAGCCGAGAACAAGCGAAACAACGAAGAAACCGGCGATGAAGGGATATCCTTCCTTATGCACAGGAACCAGCGTGTTGCGTATCGTCGTGATCAAGCTCATGAATGGCAGTCTCCAGTTATCGAACGTTGCAGAAGGCCTACAGCGAAGCGGCCCAATAGCCAATAGCCAGCAGGTCGTCGGAAGGGATAAGGCAGGGCAACGAAGCGTGGGGTCCGTGTCCAACGCTGCTGCCTTTGGCGGTTGGCCCAGCCATCATATCGCCGTCGCCCCCCGCACGACGACGCCAAGATCGTCGCTTTCGCGCACTTTTTTCAACTGTTCCTCGGCCTGCGTTGCTTCGCGCTGGCGGTTCCACATGGATGCATAAAGCCCGTTGCTATCGATAAGTTCCCCATGCGTACCGCGCTCGGCGATGCCGCCATCCTTCAGGACGATGATCTCGTCGGCATGAATGACGGTCGACAGCCGGTGGGCAATGACCAGCGTCGTGCGGTTCTGCGAGACGATATCGAGTGCCGCCTGGATTTCCTGCTCGGTGCGGGTATCGAGCGCCGAGGTCGCCTCGTCGAGGATCAGGATCGGCGGGCTTTTCAAAACCGTGCGGGCGATCGCCACACGCTGTTTTTCGCCACCGGACAGTTTCAGGCCGCGCTCGCCAACCATCGCCTTGTAACCTTCGGGCAGGCTCTTGATGAAGCTGCCGATCTGGGCGATGTCCGCAGCGGCAACCACCTCCTCTTCGCTGGCCGACGGGCGGCCGTAGCGGATGTTGTAGGCAATCGTGTCGTTGAACAAAACGGTATCCTGCGGCACCATGCCGATAACAGCGCGCAGGCTCTTCTGCTTCACGTCGCGCACATCCTGCCCATCAATGGTGATGGTGCCGCTTTGCACATCGTAAAACCGGTAGAGCAGCCGCGACAGCGTTGATTTGCCGGCACCGGAGGGGCCGACGACGGCCACGGTCTTGCCGGCGGGAACCTCGAAGGAAATGCCCTTGAGGATCGGCCGGGCCGGATCATAGGCAAAATGCACGTCCTTGAAGACGATCGCACCCTTGTCGATGAGCAGTTCGCGCGCATCCGGACTGTCGTTGACCTCCGCCTCGACCTCCAGCAGGTCGAACATCTGCTCGATATCGGTGAGACCCTGGCGGATTTCACGATAGACGAAGCCGATGAAGTTCAGCGGGATGGATAGCTGCATCAACATGGCGTTGATGAAGACGAAGTCGCCCAGCGTCTGCTCGCCGCGCTGCACGGCCAGTGCGGACATGACCATCATCACGGCCGTGCCTGCGCCGAAGATCACCGCCTGGCCGAAGTTGAGCCAGCCCAGCGATGTCCAGACCTGCGTCGCCGAACGCTCGTAGCGCGCCATCGACTGGTCGAAGCGCTGCGCTTCCATGTCCTCATTGCCGAAATATTTGACGGTCTCGAAATTCAGGAGCGAATCGATCGCCTTGGTATTGGCCTCGGTATCGCTGTCATTCATCGAGCGGCGGATGCCGATGCGCCAGTCGCTGGCCTTCACCGTGAACCAGATATAGACCACCACCGTGACGGCGGTGACCAAAAGATAGCTGAAGCCGTAGCCCCACCAGAAGATGATCGCCGTCAGCAGGAACTCGATCAGTGTCGGCACGGTGTTGAGGATGGTGAAGCGAACGATGGTTTCGATGCCCTTGGTGCCGCGTTCGATGATGCGCGACAGGCCGCCGGTGCGTCGCTCCAGGTGAAAGCGCAGCGACAGCTGGTGCATATGCACGAAGGTACGGTAGGCGAGCTGGCGCACGGCATGCTGGCCGACGCTGGCAAACAGCGCATCACGCAGCTGATTGAGCCCAGCCTGCAGCAACCGCGCCAGATTATAGGCGAGGACAAGCATGACGGCACCGGTGAAGACCACGGGCAGCACGCCGACAAGATCCGTTCGACCGTTCAGCGCGTCCGTCGCCCATTTGAAGAAGTAGGGAACCAAAAGCAGCACGATCTTGGCAACGAGCAGGATGACGGTCGCCCAGACGACCCGCATTTTCAGATCGGCGCGATCGCTCGGCCACATATAGGGCCAGAGATTGACGATGGTCCGCATCGGATTGCCGGCGTCGGCGGATACTGTTTTTTTCTGTGGAGCCACGGTGCGTCACCTTTGCAGGTCTTCAATGAAAAGCGGCGCCTTGGGTAAGACGCCGCCTCCTGTCTCAAATAGGTTTTTCACGCGCTCACCGCAATGGAGCGGACCCTGAAAACCGCATCAGGGTGCCTGCTGCAGATGCTTGCGGTGCACAACTTCGGATTCCTGCTCCGACATGGCCTGGTCCGGCACGCCGAACACCTGCCCCGGCAGGATGCGGTTGGGATCGGTGATCTGATCCTCGTTGGCGAGATAGATCGTCGTGTAGCGCACGCCCGCACCATAGACCCGGCGCGAGATCTGCCACAACGTATCGCCGCGGCGGATGATCACCGATGTCTTGCTCTGCTGAAGCGGCGCCTGCTCGACCGTTTCGGGCTCCGAGGCGGACTGGCCGCCGCTGGCCGTTGTTGTCGTGGTCGAGGATGCTGCACCGTCGGTGGCCTGACCTTCAACAGTCTGACCTTCAACAGCCGGGCCTTCGACCGCCTGGCCGCCGGCTGCCGTGTCCGTCCCGGCGGCTGGCTGCGTCGTCTGCGCGGCCTCCGTCGTGGGCGGTTGGGTGGCGCTGTCGGCAGGCGTTTGCGTGGCGGTATCCTGCGCCGGAGAAGCGGCTGTTGCAGCATTGCTGTCTGCAGCCGCGCCGGTTCCATCGGTACGCGGCATCAGCGCCGAACCCACGGCGGTTTCGATCTTGCCAAGCGCGGCCGAAACGCTGGCGGCGTCCTGCGGCACAGCCTTAAGCATGACAAGGGCTTCCGCTGCAGCGGCCGAGGTTCTGGTCGCCATATCGGCAATGGTTTCGTCCAGCGTGCCGGCAACCTTGAAGTCGGCCAGCGAGTTCAGCGCAATCTCGGTTGCCGAGCGGGCCGCCGCGAGCTGTTCTGCACTCGGCACCTTGCCCCCTTCAAACAGGCCCTTGAGCAGCGAGAGCGCCTTGCCTGCCTCCAGCCGCAGGCCGTCGAAGCTGCCGCCGTCGAAGGCTGCCATCGTGCCCGCGGCACCGGATTGCGCGACAGCGGCAACCTGCTCGCCTTCCGGGCGATCAAAGGGTACGGACGCCCGGACATCGACCTTGCTGCCGTCGGCCGAGAGCATGTCGGCGCGGATCGTATGTTTGCCGACAGCAAGATCGAGCGTGCCATCGACGACGAAGCGTCCCTGCTCATCCGCCTTCATCTCGCCGACCAGAATATCGTCGGCATAGATACGCACGAGCGCGCCCGGCTTTGCCCTGCCGGCCACGAAAACCTTGCGGCCTTCGATTTCGACCGCGGAGACAGCAACCTCGGCCTTGCCCGCCATTGTCGTGGCAGCAGGCGTTGTTGCCGCAGCAGTATCGGAAGCGGTCGCGGTTGTGGCCTCAGCGGGAGAGGCAACAATGGCCTCGGACGGAGTTGCGTCAGCAGCAGCCTTCGCCGCTTGCCCGTTGGCGCCATCGGTTGCAGCGGCCGTCGTATCCGCGGCAGCTGCATCAGCGGCAGTTGTATCGCTTGCAGGCGCGGTCTGTGCCATGCTGGCCGGATCAGCATCGGACGAGGCGGTCGCGCCTGCCGTCTCCGTGGCTGTCGTGCCTGCCGGTTGCGCATCGCCCCCTGCCTGCGCACTGGCGGCCACCATTGACTCCGGCGTGGTCAGGATCCGGCTGGCTTCGCCCGGTTTTGACACCATCGCTAAAAGTTCGCCCGAGGCATCCTTCGGGATCGAAACGGTTGCGACCTCTTCGGACGACTTCGACGCGCCACCATCGCCGACGCTGCGCAGCGTCAGCTGATAGTCACCGGCCGAAAGCGGCTTGTCGAAAACGGCGGCAAAATCGCCGCTCTGGCCAACCTCGGTGCTCGCGATCACCGTGTCGCCATTCATGATGTCGAGCTTGGTTCCCGGTTGGGCGCTGCCGGCAATGACGGTTGAACCATCCGGCTCGACGCGCAGCACGTCAAAGCCAGGAACGGCCCAGCCTACAGTCGGATCGACCGCAGCGGTTTCGGCAGGTTTTGCATCCGTTGCCGGTTGAACGGACGGGTCGGCCGGCATTTCGGCAGTTTCCGCCGTTGCCGAGGGGCGCGCGCCCTTGGCGTCCGCAGCTGCCGTGTCGGCCGGCTTCGCATCGGTGACATCAGGCGTTCCGGCCACCGGCGTGTCCTTGATGCCGCTGAGATTGGGCATGACAAAGAAGACCATCAACACGGTCGCAATCGCCAGGACGATAAGGGCCACCCAGCCGGCCTTGTTCTTCAGCATGCACATCTCCAAACGGACCCGAAGCTCCCGGCGATCGCTCGAGCACCGCCGGCAGGAAGCCCTTCCCCTGCATGGACACCAAACGCTCCGTCCGCTTCTTGGGCAGGCGGCAGGCCAAGGCGCCCCTTTTTCTGTTCATCTCTGAAATTGCTAACGATTTCCTGTGCTTTTCACAAGCATTCTCACATGTTGAGCGGTCCAGGCCGGGTTCTTTTTCCCTCATTTTTCTTGACGCCCGCTGCGGTGCCATGTCTTTTCCGGCCATGAGCGAAAAAACTGTCCCGATTCGATCCATCTGCGTCTATTGTGGCTCCCAGCCCGGACGCGATCCGTCCTACATGAATGCCGGGCGCACGCTCGGCAAATCCATCGCCGAACATCATCTGCGCCTTGTCTATGGCGGCGGCACAAAAGGCATCATGGGGGCCGTCGCCAGCGGCGTTCTCTCGCATGGCGGCCGTGTCACGGGCATCATACCAGAATTTCTCATGGATATGGAGGCCACCCGGCATTCGCTGGGCCAACTCAGCGAACTGATCGTCACGCCCGACATGCATGAGCGCAAGCACAAGATGTTCGAGCGCGCCGATGCCTTCGTCACGCTGCCCGGCGGCATCGGCACCCTGGAAGAGATCATCGAGATCATGACCTGGGCACAGCTCGGTCGTCACCGCAAACCGATGGTGTTCGCGAATATTGACGGCTTCTGGGATCCGCTGATGGAGCTGATCCGCCACATGTCAGAGGCCGGCTTCATCCACACGGCCCATCTTGTCCAGCCGATCGTCATCGACGATCCCGAAGAGATCGTGCCGGCGATCATGGCCCACTGGGCCGGCGAGGTCGACCGCGATGGCGAGGCCGGCATCATCAAACGGCTGTAAGATTTACGCCGCCGGCGGGACCAGGTTGAGGGCCGCGCGCCGGGCGCGGCTTTCCAGGATCATCGATGTCGAATAGACCGCAAGCGCCGCCCAGATCAACACGAAGGCGATGAGCTTCGATGTACCGAAGGGCTCGTGGAAGACGAAAACAGCGATGACGAAGATCATCGTCGGCGCGATGTATTGCATGATGCCGATGGTCGAGAGCCGCAGTAGCTTGGCACCATTGGCATAGATCATCAGGGGGACAGCGGTGACGACACCGCAGGCCAGAAGCCAGAGGACATCGGCGATGCCGGTATCGCCAAAATGCCCCTGCCCGCTCGCTTCCAGATAGACGATGTAGCCGATGGCGGGAACGCTGAGCAGCAGCACCTCGAGAAAGAAGCCCTGGTTGGGACCAACCGGCAAAGTCTTGCGGAAGAACGCATAAAAACCCCAGGACACGGCCAGGGCCAGCGACACCCAGGGCAGACCACCGGCATCGAAGGCGAGAACGACGACGGCAACCGCAGCCAGTCCGATCGCAACAATCTGCGCCGGATTGAGTTTTTCCTTCAGGAGCACGGCACCGAGGAAGATCGAAAACAGCGGATTGATGTAATAGCCAAGGGCGGTTTCCAGCGCCCGCCCGGCACCGATCGCCCAGACATAAATGCCCCAGTTGATGGTGATCAGAACGGCTGTCACCATTGCCATCATCATGGTGCGCGGGGACCGCAATGCGCGCTTGATATCGCTCGTGCGCCCCAAAATAAGCAGCACGATGCCGGCAAGCGGCACCGACCAGACGATGCGGTGCGCCACCACTTCCGACGCCGGAATATGCGCGACGGCCTTCATGAAGAACGGCAGGAAGCCCCAAAGGAAATAGGCGGCCAGCGCAAAGGCGAAACCCCGTGGCGAATCACCAGTTGGTACCACCGTCGTCTTGTCTGCTTCAGCCATGCTGCTTCATCCCAATTGTCTTTTGCGATTTCGGGCGGTCCTACGCCAAGCGGCGTGAATGCACCAATTCATTCCGGTGAAGCAAGGGCGGGCCGGTGAAGCAAGGACTGGCCGGTGAAGCAAGGACTGGCCGGTGAAGCAAGGACTGGCCGGTGAAGCAAGGACTGGCCGGTGAAG
>NZ_LSRP01000012.1 GCF_001885585.1 Pararhizobium antarcticum | reverse complement strand
AACTTAAATCAAGTATGAATTTTTCAAAGGGCCCACGAATGTTTCGCCTCTTCAAATCGTCGATCGTCTATCAGAACCTTGCCATAACGCTTGGCTTGATCTTTCTGAGTATTGCGACGATTGCCGGCGTCATGCACTACAACCTCCGTTCCACCGTCATGCAGGACGCAACGACCGATGCGCGCGAAGCAAGCCGCGCCATGGCGGTGCTCTACGGCATGAAGGTGAGCGATGCGACGATCAAGGTAACCGACGGCACTCTGGCGGGCGTGACCGGTGAAAAGATGGCCGCACTTCCGGATCACGACCTTGTCGACCGCACGGCCGAAACCATTGGTGGCGTTGCAACGGTGTTCGACAAGCAGGGCAGCGATTACGTCCGCATTTCGACCAATGTGAAAAAGGAAAACGGCGAGCGTGCCGTCGGCACGAAACTCGCCCCGGAACACCCGGCGCAGGCCTATCTCGCCCGTGGCGAGGCCTATTACGGCCCGGCCGTGCTGTTCGGTCGTGATTTCATCACCGGTTATTTCCCGGTCAAGAACGCTGCTGGCGCCAATGTCGGCATGCTGTTCATCGGCATTCCGACCGAGGTCTATTTCAAGAAGATCACCGATCTCCAGTATCTGATCCTGGCGATCGGCGTCGGCGTGATGCTGATCTTCGGTGGTCTTGCCTATGTGGCCATCCGTGCATCGATCAGCCCGCTCAGCAGGCTGACAGGCTCGGTGCAGACGATTTCCGCTGGCAATCTCGATGTCACCGTGCCCTATCTCGAAAAGCAGAACGAGTTTGGCGGCATTGCCCGTGCGCTCGCTGTCTTCCGCGAAAACGCGCTGGCCAAGCGCCAGATGGAAAGCGAAAACGAAAGCCGCCGTCTGGAAACGGACGCCGAACGCGCAAGCCGCGATTCCGAAAAGAAGGCGCTCGACGGCCAGATTGATTTCGCCGTCAGCGAATTGGCCGCCGGTCTCGGCCGGCTGTCGCAGGGTGACCTGTCGCGCCAGATCGACACGCCGTTCACCGGTCGCCTCGAGCAGCTGCGTGTCGATTTCAACGGATCGATCATCCGCCTGCAGGATACGCTTGGAAACATCCGCAACAATGCCATGGCGATCCAGCGCAACGGCACGAAGATGCGCGCCTCGGCGGATGCCCTGTCGAAGCGCACCGAAGCGCAGGCCGCTTCGCTGGAGGAAACCGCGGCAGCCGTGGAAGAAATCACCGTCACCGTCAAATCGTCGGCGGGCCGCGCGCATGAAACCAACCGGGCCGTTGCGCAAACCAAGAAGAGCGCCGACAGCTCGGCCACCGTCGTCTCCAATGCGATTTCCGCCATGGGCCGCATCGAGGATGCCTCGCGCCAGATCGAGCAGATCATCGAAGTCATCGACGAGATCGCCTTCCAGACCAACCTTCTGGCGCTCAACGCCGGTATCGAAGCGGCGCGCGCCGGTGATGCAGGCAAGGGTTTTGCCGTCGTTGCCCAGGAAGTGCGCGAACTGGCGCAGCGTTCGGCCGGTGCCGCCCGCGAGATCAAGGAATTGATCAACAAGTCGACCAGCGAGGTCAGCACCGGTTCGCAGCTTGTTCAGGAAACCGGCGCGGTTCTGGCCTCCATCAGCACCCAGATCGTTGCCATCAGCCAGCATGTCGAAATGATTGCAACCGCCAGCAGCGACCAGTCGGCCGCCCTCTCGGAGGTCAACGGTTCCGTCAACCAGATGGACCAGATGACCCAGCAGAACGCGGCAATGGTCGAGGAAACGACGCAGGCCAGCCGCCAGCTCGCCAACGAGGCCGATACGCTGATGATGCTGGTCGAGCAGTTCCGCCTCGACGCTGCAACCTCGGCACCGCAGCGCCACAGCCGCGCCGCCTGACGAATACGGCTTGCCCTTGACTTCAAACGGCCCGGAGCGATCCGGGCCGTTTGTCTGTCTGGACATTGTTCACGACGGATGGCGTGTCCTCAGCCGGCACATGAACAAGCGCAGCACCGCTGCCATCGCCAGCGGTATGGGCCGTCAGCGCTTGTTTCTCGTTTCGAGGCTGGAGCCGACTGGAAAACGGCCGAGCCGCACGGTCTGATCGGTCCCTTGTTCCCTCGGAGACAGCCGGCCTGGACGTTCTCCTCTAGGCAGGATGGACAGTCCCATCCAGCCGGAGGATCATAAGATGCGCTTCATCAACAAGAACTCGATCGAGGACTCCGGCTGGTGGGATACTATCGAGGGTACCGCGGGCGCCGACATGATCGAGATCGGTTTTGGCAACGACACGGTCTATGCCAGGGGCGGCGACGATGCCATCTGGGACAAGGATGGCGCCTATGTCGAGGACGTCTGGCTTGGCAGTGACGACAAAATCTATGCCGGCGGCGGCAACGACCTGATCTTCGCGGGCTGGGGCGCCGACACGATCGATGGCGGCTCCGGCCACGATACGCTCGATTATCGCTACAGCCGCACAGGCGTCATCGTTGATCTGCGAAATGGAACGGGACTCGGCGGAAACGATTCAGCCTCCAAGGGCGACAAGATCACAAGCATTGAGACGGTCGCGGGCTCGCATCACAACGATATTCTGTTTTCCAGTGCGAGTCAGAATCTGGACGGCGGCGATGGCAACGACACCTTGACCGGCGGCACGGGCTCCAGCGAATTGCGCGGTGGTGCGGGCGACGACTACATCATCGTCAAATCCTTCAGCAATGTCGTCAATGGTGGCGATGGTTTCGATACCGCGGACTATCATGGGCTCGGCCAGGGCATCGCGCTCGGTTCTTCCGCCTCCCAGGCACAGGCCAATGCAATCGGTGCGCGCCGCGCAACGGAGACCCAGGTGGAAAAGGTCGTCGGCACCGCGTTTGCGGACTACATCCATCTCGGTGCTTTCTCGAATGACACGAAAAAAATCAATGGCATGGGCGGCAATGACACGCTGAACGGCGGCGGCGGCAACGATGTCCTGAATGGCGGTACCGGCAATGACATGATCCACGGCGGCAACGGAAAAGATGTCATCCATGGTGATAGCGGCAATGATACGCTGCATGGCGGTTATGGCGACAACCAGATGTTTGGCGATGCCGGAAACGATACGCTGTTCGATGGCGCCAATACCGATGTCATGAACGGCGGCACGGGCAATGACCGGCTGGTTTCGAGCTTTGGCAGAGACCAATTGACCGGCGGCACAGGCGCCGACACCTTCGTGTTCGACAATTTCGCGCAATATTGCGCAAATGCGACAATCACCGATTTCAACCGCGCCGATGACGTGATCGATCTTTCCGGCATTGATGCCGTGGTGGAGGTAACAGGAAACCAGAGCTTCGTGTTCGACCGCACCGGTTCCGGAGACATCGGTACCGTGCATTCGGAAATCGTCGGCAACAAAACGATCATCACGACAGTCGTCGACATATCCCATGGTTATGTTGCCGACATGACGATCACGCTCGAGGGGCGCCATGTGCTGAATGCCTCGGATTTCATTCTCTGACCGATGCGCGTTCCGGACATTGGAAAAGCCCGGCGGGGCAGGGCGCGCCGGGCTTTACAGGACCGCAGCCGCTCCTCTCGGCTGCGGCCCGTTGTTCTATTGGCCGCGGCCCTGGGTCACAATAACGGGGATCAGCAAATCGCCCCAGTTGCCTTCCCCGCCATGATGGCGGGCCGAGCGGACCAGTTCGACCGAGACGCCGGCATCGACAGCCTTCATGACCGCCTGGTTGAGGCGGTGCAGGTCGTTGGCGACCATGCGGATCATAGCCTGCTGTTCGGGTGTCATGGCGGACGACTGTTCCTCGGCGCGTTCCTTGACCTGGGTCTTGATGGGGGTCTGGACTGTCATGGCATTTCTCCTCTTCTATTCGGGGTTCTTGAATATGTCGGTTGAGACCCTCCCCAAC
>NZ_LSRP01000011.1 GCF_001885585.1 Pararhizobium antarcticum | reverse complement strand
ATCGTCCACATCGCAGCTTCCTTTCGTGATTCGAAAGCACAAAAGGAATCACAACCGCGCACAACCCGCAAACCGAAGTCCGCTAACCGATTCCGCCGATTCTCAAAGTCTCCGGACGGACACTTATATACCTGCTCAAAAAGCAAAACCATCCAAGATCAATCTGACACGCAGGTAGCGGTTTGTTCAGGCATGACTCAAAAAAATCGACAGTCGATTTGCTCTGAATAACCTTCCCGCCTGAACCAAAGGCGGCCTGTTTAGATACTCAATATCTTTCAGCTTAGTCTCAAGATTGAAAATGTAGACGGAGTGACGCGGGATGAGAAAGACAATAGCGACCTTCAGGGCACTTGCTGTCGCAGCTACGTTTGCCTTTGCAACAACGGGCTGTTCGACATCAATGCCAGCCTCTGGCATAAAATCGTCTACGCCTTCCGCTCAACTGATAGAACATCAACGCAAGCAGAAGATCAGGCACCAGGAACGACACTACAAACGCCTTTATCGTCCCAAAATCTGCCGTGATAGACCGACTTGCAGAACTTGAGCCGTGGAAAAGCTAACCCAAGTGCATCACACCTGTTTTGTAGAATAGGAGATCACCTATCTTCGTGCAAATGCGCCATAAACACCTCGCTCGGCGTCCTGTATCCGAGGCATTTGCGCGGTTGATCGTTTATATCGCGCGTGAGGTGGAGAAGGTCACGTTGTGAAACAACTGCCAGATCTGTGGTGCCAGGCAGGTAGCGTCGAATGCGCTTGTTGGTGTTCTCGACTGTCCCTTTCTGCCAAGGCGCACTTGGGTCGCAAAACCAACTGCATGCACCGATCCCATCTTCCAGAGCCCTGAACCCGGCAAACTCGGTACCTCGGTCGAATGTGAAGCTTTGACGCGCGAACGCCGGTAAAGGAGAAAACGCTCTGATGATCTTGTCCATGATCGGGCGCGAGTGCCGGCTCGGATTCTTGATGAGAACGGTATAGCGGCTCTTGCGCTCCACGAGAGTGGTGACATTGGCATGGGCGAGTGGGCGATCGAAGATGAGAAGGTCGCCCTCCCAATGGCCAAACCGTGATCTATCTCCAACAAAATCAGGCCGTTGGGATATGCGGTGCGTGGCTGGAAACGCACCGTCGCGCGGCTTCCTGGAGCGCATTGGACGACGTTTTCGGCGTGCCTCTGGTAGATACTGATAGAGACCAAGCCCATAATCTTCCTTGCTGTAGATGAAACGATAGATTGTCTCCTTGCAAACGCGAATACGACTGAGGCCGTCCGACAGCAGGCGTCCGGCAATCTGTTCCGGCGACCAGCGAGCTTCCAACTGGTTGATGATCTCTGTGCGCAAAGTCGGGTGGCGCCGCAGCTTTCTCAGCCGGCGACGTCGGTCTTTGGCAGTATCGTTCGCAACGGT
This sequence comes from Pararhizobium antarcticum, assembly GCF_001885585.1. Classification (GTDB taxonomy): domain Bacteria; phylum Pseudomonadota; class Alphaproteobacteria; order Rhizobiales; family Rhizobiaceae; genus Pararhizobium; species Pararhizobium antarcticum. The sequence continues at coordinate 2,597 of NZ_LSRP01000011.1, read as the reverse complement.
GCTGTAATAACCGTCATAGTCCGGGAGTTCGCGATCGCGAAACGTGTTGCGTCGGATCTCGCGATAGATCGTGGAACGATGACGGCCAAGCTGACGTGCCATCTCGTTTACCGGAACCTTTGCCGCCACCATGTGATGCAGGCGTCGGCGATCGGCGAGGGTGATCTGCGTATAGCATCGAGACATGCCAAATCTCCAAAGTGAAGCCATTGAAATTACTGGCATGTCGCACTTGGAAATAGAATGTACCCCGTCGTTAACGAAAATCAGATAAGCATATTTATGGAACTTTGCCGATGATTGCGTTTGGTGGCGTTGGTCCTTCGGCTGAGAACCGCCTGCAACTATGAAACCGAAGTCCACGCCCTGAGCCCACACATTCTGTGGCGAAAAAGGGATGTATTGATGGATGAGGCCGAGAGCGATGTGCTGGCCTACATGACCTTTCCAAAGCAGCATTGGGCCAAGCTTCACAGCACCAATCCCATCGAGCGCCTCAACGGAGAGATTAAGCGACGCACAGAAGTGGTGGGCATCTTTCCCAATGATGAGGCCATCATCCGGCTCGTTGGCGCGTTGCTGCTCGAACAGAACGATGAGTGGGCCGTTCAACGGGCTCGATACATGACGCTGGAAACAATCGGGCAAATGAGCGATGATCCTCTCATCAGCTTGCCGGCAGTGGCGCGCTGATACTCATCCGACCCTCTGGGATGAGCCGTGGTCGTCTAAGCTACACCACGTCCTGGGACACGATCCTGGCATGCCGTTGGGATCTGTATTGCGAACCAGCCCGAAGCCTCAACAAGGGTCCGCCTATGCGTGTTCCTGTCTATCACTACAGTGAGCTTCGGCGGATTAAAATCGAGTGCGCAGCACCAAGCAGCAGCCATTACGCCATCCATACCGTCGTGCCTCGCGGAAACGAGCGCCGTCGGACCGTGATTGAGAATACGATAGGCTTTTTCGAGGGTAACGGGCTCGATAAGCCTGTGAGTCATTCTGATCTCCTTTTAGGCTGCGATTGGGCTCATTTGTTGATTTGTCGAAAAGATGACCCCGGCGTTACGGATAGAAAGACGGAGTGGTGTTATGCGGGGATGCAACCCTGTCTCAATATTCGTTGGGCAAAAGAGCCAAGCGACATCCTGATGTGCTTTCCCGTGAACCATCTGACTTCGGCCTAATTAGTTATACATTGAGTGAGGGAAGCCCCTCGACGCGAGTGTCAGCTCGCAATCCTCTCGGGCTGCGAGACAACCGTGGATGCAGCAGGCGCATTCAAATTTTCATAGGTGACAACACAGTTTCGACCCCGGTGCTTGGCCTCATAGAGGGCGAGATCGGCCTCCTTGAACCATGCTTCTGCACGCATTTCGCTCCTACTGCTAGCGATCCCCACACTAACCGTGACGGCGATCCCTTGATTTGGTAGAAGCCGCGCTGCTTCGATTCTCGATCGTAGAGAATGGGCAAGTTCGAGCGCCGTCTCTGGAGGGGTATCATAAAGCAAAATGGCAAACTCTTCGCCTCCTAATCGAAATAGGTCGTCGCCTGGTCGCGCGAACGACAGAGCGATATGCACCAACTCACGTAGGACATGATCACCTATGTCATGACCGTACGCATCATTAATCCGCTTGAAATGGTCGATATCGAAAATGAGGAGAGCATCCTCGGAGGAGCCTTGACGCCCCACAGCAGCATCGAGCTGCTTTTGAAAATGCCTGCGATTATATACGCCGGTCAAGGGGTCGAGAATTGCCTGACGCACGAGCGTATCATGAAGATGATCTAGCACATTGAGGACCAGGTTGATCATCACAAAATTCAGGAAAAGGGTGGTCGAAACCCTTGTAGCTAGCGCCAAACCAATAGACTGCCACGTCACTAACGACACCCCAATGAGAAGACCGAAGCCAGTAATATTGGCCCACCGGCGCGGCAGTATAAAGAATCCAATGAACAGTACAGGATAGGCCCAGAAAAGGCCGTTATGCCCTTGAACCCATACAGAAGTGCAGACTGCGACTGCGAGGCCGGAAACAACCGGTCCAAATGGTATGAATGGCCGCTGCCTTTTATTGATAGCCCACACGTTCAGCAAAAGGATGAAAGCCGCGGCGCTAAACATGGCTGCGAGGCCTAACCGCCCTTGAACAACGTGAACGGCAATAAATGGAAGAAGCAGGACCGATCCCAGACTGCTTATCAACGCCCCGATCCGCGGTCGATACTCCGCCAACGCGTCACTGTCGGATCGCCAAGACAGAGTAAACATCGATATTCTGTTTGACATCTCCAGTTCCTGACGCGAGAAGGCAGTGACCCCAACAGCAACGACGTAAACTATAGACCCACTTTCTTGTGACGAAGTTAAAGTCCGACGTAAAATTAGTTTGCACTAACAAAGAAGAGAGAATTCGAGTCGGATTCCAAAATGCTATCTTGCCATAACGCCCAAGACATTAAACAAGGTCTGGCTCCGTCGACACCGTCGTAGGCAGGCACGGATTTACCTTTGACAAGCAGATGCGAGGATTTCCATGACCACCATTGCTGAAATTGCCGACAAACTCGCACGTACAGTTCTTAGG
>NZ_LSRP01000010.1 GCF_001885585.1 Pararhizobium antarcticum | reverse complement strand
CCGTAGACTGGCCAAGGACCTCGAAAACCTGTCAAGAAATGCGCTTGCCTTCCTCAAATTAGCCTCCATCCGCCTCATGCTGCGAAGGCTATGTTCAAAATGAGAAAGTGTTCGGACGGACTCTAACAGGTTTCCATGCTCGAAGGTGAACATTGGTTTAGGTTTGCAACTCATCGTAGGAAACGCCCTTATCACCATTTTAAACTGCGCCAATAGTTATCGATGATATTGGTAACACGGAATTGCGCGGAGGATGCCGTTGGAAAGTTTGGTGCTATCGGAACGCAGTCTCATTATTTCCGGTAAGCTGTTGTCTGCCTTTGCAAATTCCCGCAGGCTCCTTATCTTAAGCGTCCTGAGCAGGGGAGAAGTATGCGTAGGCGATCTTGCAAATGCGTTGGGTATGAGCCATTCTGCGCTTTCTCAGCATTTATCAAAGCTGCGGGCCCAAAATCTAGTCAAGAGGCGCCGGGATGCGCAGACAATCTACTATTCGAGCTCTTCAGAGGCTGTTTTAAAAGTGTTAAAGGCACTCAGTGAGATATATCCCGAAGCGAACTTTGACGAACTCGAGCTCGACGCACATGGCAAGGCCGGGAGTGAGTGTCCTGTTATTTCAGATTAGGTCCTAACGGAAAGTGAAGCGCGCAAAACAGACAGCAGAGTCTGAACCCTGTTAATAGAAGTTTCAGGCAGCCGCATTATTGTCTTCGGATGAACCCAGCCTATTCAACCACCGCACTGCCTCTTGAACCACTATCTGACGCCGTTGACTTTGACAACGGAGCCTCGGAAGACTCAATGGTGCGCTTGGAGCTCCAAAGGCTCAAGGGGCAGCTTGTGCGTTGTCAAGGTCTGGAAGAGGGGTGGAGGCGAGCCCTAGATGCTTCCAATCAAGGTGCTTGGGCACATGACCTGGAGCTTGCGGAATTCTACTATTCGGAAGGCTGGCGTCGGATCCGCGGCATTGTGGGTGAGATGGAAGATCTAAGCCTCGAGGCTTGGATAAAAAGCGTTCATCCAGAAGACCGCGTCAAGGTTTTGGCTGCGATCGACGCTCAAAATTCGGGCCAAGCAGAGTTCAACCTGTTTGAGTACAGAGAGCGCCATCGTGCCGGGCATTGGGTCTGGATCGAGAGTCGCAGCTCTATTTTAGCGAGAGATGACGCTGGCAGAGCTACACGGATTGTTGGCACAGATGCTGACATAACTGCGCGCAAATCCGCGGAACAAACAATTGAAGACATATCGCGCAAATTGGCTCTTGCAATCGAAGTCGCTGAAATTGCCTTATTCGAGGCTGACCTTGACACAGGTGTCGTAAGAAGGGATCGACGACTTCACGAGATGTATGGTCTGGATCGAGAGATATCTCTGCTGGACGAGACTGGTGTACTCTTGCGCGAGTCCTTGCACCCTGAGGATCGAGAGGCTTGCATAAGCCGCATAACGGCTGGAATCGAAAGCGGACTGCCATTTGAAAATGAGTTTAGAATAGTGACACCGACAAATGAGATACGCCATTTGAAGTCACGCTCTGTTCCCTTCGTGGATCAAGAGGGGCGCGAGAAACTCCTCGGAGTAAACTGGGACATCACGAAAGATCGAAATATTCAGAAGGCGTTGCGGGATGCAGCGGCTCACGCTGAAGCTCGTTCTAGGGCGTTAGAGGAAGCCAAGGAAACGATCAGGCAAATTGCAATTCAAGATGAATTGACCGGACTGCTCAATCGGCGTGGTTTGAATGAACACTTTGCTACCTGGAAAGATGATCGTGCAGGTTTCAGCGCTATTCTCCATCTTGATCTGGACAACTTTAAGTCAGTCAATGATGAGTTTGGGCATCAGGCAGGAGACACTGTTCTCAAGACTGCTGCCGAACGGATTAGAGCGCAGTTGAAAGACGGAGATGTACTGGCACGGTGGGGCGGCGACGAATTTGTGCTGCTTTGCGCTGCTGGAAGACGTCATGATGAAATTGCACAACTTGGCAGCGCAATTGTCGCAGCACTGCGCGAGCCATGTGAATTTCCTGGCGGCGTTGGCCAGATTGGCGCCAGCATAGGCGTTGCGGAAGACCAAGATGAATTGACGCCCGACGAGCTTTTAGTTCGTGCTGACTCAGCGCTCTATCGCGCGAAAGCGCTCGGCCGGAGCCGCGTGATTTTTGCATGACGCCTGTTCAATAACTTTCGGAATTCGACCTTCGGTTCAGAGAGTAATTTTAGTCACCGTCGCTTTTGCTGTCGCGTATTTAGATGTGGCTGAACTTATTATACAACGTGGGCGCCTTGGTGATCATCAACATGGCGTGACCTAACTTCACGCTTGATGATATCCAATGCTTCGGTAAAAGGCATGGGCCGCCCGTAGAGATACCCCTGACCGAAAGGACAGCCCAGCGCAACTAGGGCCTCTTGCTGTTCGATAGTTTCAATACCTTCTGCAATTGTCACAAGTCCCATGTCACGGCTCATGGCGATCAGCGCCCGCGTGATCGCGGCATCGCCGGTACTGTTGCAGATCTGCCGGATAAAGCCGCGATCAATTTTTAGCGTGGTGAGGGGATATCTCTGCAGCGAGCTGAGAGAAGCGTAGCCCGTTCCAAAATCATCAAATGCAATCCCTACGCCCAGTTCTCGCAAAGCCGACATCGCTTCCAGCGATCGGTCGTCGTCAGCAAGCGCTATTGTTTCTGTGACCTCAAGCTCAAGTCGGTCCGCTGTCAGTGAATGTCTTTGAAGGACGTTTGCGACCTTGTGGATGAGGTTCGGCGCCCTGAGTTGGCCCGGAAAGAGATTGACACTGACCTTGACCCGGTAACCAGCCGAATGAAGTTCGCGCGCGCGCTTTGCAGCCTCATCCAGAGTCCACGAACCAATATCCAAAGCAAGCGCGTCCTGATCGAGGGCAGGCAAAAAAGCTGCTGGAGCAAGCAACCCACGAATTGGATGATGCCAACGAATCAGGGCTTCCAGCCCGACTATCTCGCCATCCGGCAGACTGACTTGGGGTTGGTAAAACAGCTCTAGCTCGCCCCTGCGAAGACCAGAGTGGAGTTCGTCGCGCAAGTCCCGTCGCGCCGATGCTTCACTCCGCATGGTGGCATCATACATTCTGATTGATTGACGGCCTTGAGCCTTTGCCCGGTACAGGGCGTAGTCGGCACTTGCGATCAACTCCTCCGATTCTTTTCCGTGCGTCGGTGACAGGGAAAATCCAATACTTGCTCCAAGCTCCAGACTGAGGTCGCCAAGCTCGAACGGCTTGTTGAATACCTGAAGAATGACATCAGCCTGTGCATAGGCAATTCGAGGGTCACTAACCCCTTTCAACAGCACGGCGAATTCATCTCCTCCGATACGCGCGATATCAGCATCCGGGGACAGCATGTAGGGAAGCCTCACGCCGAGGGCTTGCAACAGGGAATCACCAACCAGATGTCCGTGGGTGTCATTGACCTCCTTAAAACCATCTAGATCCAGAAGGATTACGGTAGCGGCCATTCCGGCGGCAAGCGTCTCTGCAAGCAATGTCGAAAAGCGATGACGATTAAGAAGTCCGGTCAGTGTATCCTGGCTCGCCAGCCGCAAAAGTCGTCCCTCGCGATCACGTCGTTCCGTGATATCCGTAATGACCGCACCGGCGCAAAAGCCCTGTTTGCTTCTCCAGGTTGACAGGGTGATTTCGATTGGAAATTCCGTCCCGTCTTTCCTGAGCGCGCACACTTCAACGGCCTTGCCGCCAAGATTGGGCGTGTGTCCCTGTGAAGCCCTCTGCAACCCGGCCACATGCGCACCACGCATTCGCTGAGGCACAATGATTGTAATCGGTCGCCCGATCATCTCATTAAGAGTATAGCCGAAAAGCGAACATGCGGCCGGATTGACAAATTCGATGTTACCGCCGCTATCGATGGAAATCAGAGCCAGTTTTGTGGCCTCAGCAAACTTCGCCACTGTAAACGACATACGCCGTTCAGATCTGCCACGTGAAGCTGGCGTCATTGCCATGAGAATGCCCTCTTCCTAAAGCAGTGCTAGATCAGCACTGAACGCTTGCAAAGCCGGAGTGTGGCAAGCCGAAGTAACGTGCCCGTTATGCGTGAAGATTGACTTAAATGCAGCGCTTTGAGTTGGCATTGAAGAACTGCTGCATGAGAGCGGCGGTGCAAAAGTCGGCCACGGTAGCGGCGGAATAGTCCGGCTGCGGGCGGAGTAAAATCCGGCCACCTATTTCTCTTCTGCGACGAATGCAGGAGGGCTTGGGGATCTACACCGTGG
>NZ_LSRP01000009.1 GCF_001885585.1 Pararhizobium antarcticum | reverse complement strand
GGGGGGGGCCTGCCGGTGGGGGGCCGGTTCGACTCCCGCAGCCGACGCGGCTGCACTCGACGAACCCTGTCCATCGAGCGTGGCCTGATGATGGCTGGAGGCGTCCTGAGCCATGCCCTGTCCCGGCATGGGCGACGACGCGCCATGGCCGGATTTCGAGCGGCGACGACGCTTGCGCTTGCGCACCGGCTCGCCGGTCCGCTCTGCGGTGTCTTTCATCTCGGGACGCCCTGCCTCGCCGGCAGGACCGGCTGGGCTGACATTCGCAGAAGCGTTGCGGGACGGGTTGTGCCGCCTGCGCTTGCCCTTGCCGGAACGGGACACGGAATGCCCATCGTTACGACCTGCTGCCGACGCCCCGGAAACGGGCGGCTGTTCGCCGCTGTCGGGGTCTTTCACGTGTGTGTCCATTGCGCCGCGCGGATCTGTATGCCGCTCGAGGCGCTCGCTTGATTTTCGTTGCACCGACTTTATCAGCGCCGCTGGCTTTCGCCAAATTCTTTTTGCACACGCGCAAACAGCCAAGGCCCCGTCCAAAAATGCCCGCACAGGACGCCAGCCAGCGCCGTTTTGCGCCCGCCCCAATTATTTTCCCAAAATCTATTTGCATCCGCCGTTGTTTTGTTTATAAGCCCGGCACACCGGCTGAGCGCCACTGATCGCTCACGCAGCGTTGGGGAATAGGTTAACGGTAGACCCACGGACTCTGACTCCGTTAGTCCTGGTTCGAATCCAGGTTCCCCAGCCAATTCTCCCTAAAAGCCCTTAATTCCTTGATTTTCCAGTCGTGCCGGATATCGTTTTGGCATCATTGGCGACCTGATGCCCAGAACTGATGCCCAAAGGTGATGCCCAGCCGAATTCGGCGCGGTCAAACCTTCAGGCTCGATACAGGGTCTGTTCGTCATGGCTGTGCGCCACGAGGTCGAGAATCTCATCCGCCGCGGAAACATCTTCTACTGGCGCCCCCGGGTTCCGGCCGCTTTCACTCAATGCCAGCCCGGCAGCCGGCTTTCACTCAGCCTTCATTGTTCCGACCATAAAAAGGCTCAGATCATTGGCCGCAAGCTCAACACGCGGCTGGCCGAGTTGAAGACGCATTCGAAGGACATGATGGGCGACAGGGAACTTCTTCAAAAACTGTTCGAGCGTATCCGCAACAGAGTGCTTGATGTTCTCGATAACATCAGCTTGATGGCCAAGCGAGACGGCCGCGCGGGTCACATTGCCGAGCAAGCCGTCCCGCGCGGCCTGTTTCGCCATCTGCACCCAATGTGCGGCCAAGGTTGGATAATGCACACGGGCACGTAGGTCTTGACTCATGCGAGCATCCAGCCAAATTGCGAACCGATAATTGCATGGGGGATTCATGAACAAAGCATTTCTTGTTGCGATCGGCACAGCCATCGCGTTGACCGCCTGCACCTCGACAAGTCAGATGCCCGCTGGCCGGACTTTGCAGTTTGTGCATGCCTCCGAGGTCAACCGGTCATGTGTTGCACTTGATGTTCCGGAAATCACGATCCTGACACCTCCGCAGCATGGGAGAGTGAAAATTAGTAAGTCCAGATTCAAACCCGACGGCTTTAAGCCCAGCAACTCGCGTTACAAATGCCGCAACACCCTCGTCGATGGTGTCACTGCTGAATACACGCCGGACGCAGGCTTCGTCGGCAGGGACTCCTTGAAATACAGGCTGACATACCATTTCAATGAGCCTAAGGACGAAAATTACAAGCGCGAGCTTTCGCACGAGGATCACTCGAAATCGTTTGACGTCAGATAGTAGGCGCCCCGGCCCTTCGACCGGCGCCCCCATGCTTCGTTCATGTAACCGTCACAGATATCGGCCCGACTGCCGCGCTTGGGAAACCATACGCGTCCGCGACGACCGCGTGAAAATCTCGGACGCCGGCAGGAATGGTCGCGACGGTGGTGATGCTTTAGGTCGTCGACGGAGCAACGGACAATACCTTTACGACTGCGGCCGAAGTCCTTGGAAAAAAGCGTTGAGGCCATCTCACCGCAAGAAGCCTTACGGCAAATGGATGGCCGTGACAGCCGTTCGGAACCATGACGTCAGCGTGGTACTCGCGCGCCGGACGATCTCGATCAGCGAGACGTGCTAATACTGCTTGTCCAGAAGCGCCTCAATCGTGAGATCACCGACGGGACGGCTGTAGAAATAGCCCTGCCCGTGTTCGCATCCCGCTAGATGTAAGAACTGCGCCTGCTCGATGGTCTCAACGCCCTCCGCCACGACTTGAAGCTTGAGGCTTCGCGCCAGGTTCAAGATGGCCGTGACAATTGCACAGTCTTGCTCGTCGTCCGGCGTATTCATGATAAAGGATCTATCGATTTTAAGACGGGAGAACGGGAGCTTTTTCAGCATATTCAAGCATGAGTAACTGGTTCCGAAATCATCAATTGCGAAATCGACTCCCATATCGGTCAGCTCTTTCATGATGCCCGCGGCCGAACCGATATCACGCATGATCGAGCTTTCGGTAATCTCGATTTCGAGAAGTGACGGGTCCAGACCGCTCTCCTTGAGGGCCGCTTTGACATGATCGATCACGCCGGCATTTTGAAACTGCTTCGGCGACATGTTGACACTCACCCGAACGCGATGCCGGGCATTCATGCTCCATTTTTTGGCCTGCTGACAGGCTTTCCTGAGCACGGCTTCACCCAACTCTATGATAATGCCCGTTTCTTCAGCAAGAGGGATGAACTCGGATGGAGGCAAAATGCCCTCTACGGGATGTTTCCATCTGACGAGCGCTTCAACGCCGGACACGAGACCAGTTGTCAGGTTTATCTGCGGCTGAAAATCGAGGACAAATTCATCGTTTTGAATGGCCGTGCGCAGCTCTTCGGCTCGAAGAAACTTCCGTCGTGCGCTATCGGAGAGTTCTTGCGAAAAGGCTTGAACGGCGTCGCGCCCATTTTCTTTGGCTTTATACATCGCAAGATCGGCTGCCCTGAAAAGGTCAGACGCCATGAGGCCGTGCGAGGGATAATAGGCAACACCGATGCTGCAGCTGACCTTCAAATCGAGACCTTGTAGTGTCAAAGGCTGCGCAACGGTTGTTTTGATGCGCTGAAGTCGATCTTCAAAGCGCTCATCAGTTTCGTGCAATACAAGAACAAACTCATCGCCCCCGATACGGGCAACAATGTCCTTCCCTGTGATGAGGCTGGAAAGCCTTCCTGAGGCTTCTTTCAGAAGTTCATCACCAACGGCATGACCGAAGGTATCATTGATCTGTTTAAAATTATCCAGATCGAGGAAACTGACCGCCACCTGTTGTGACGAAAGTTCAGCAGCTTTGAGAATTCCCGGAAGTTTTCCTTCGAGGGAGGTGCGATTTTCCAAACCTGTTAGCGCGTCGTGAACGAGGAGAAAACGTATTTGTTGTTCTGCCCGCCTGCGGTCGATAGCGATCCCTGCCATACGGCTCGCTCCCGCCAAGAACTCGGTGAGGCTTCGGCTGAGATCGTTCTTCGTCGACGATATGCCAATCAGGCCATGACTGGTCCCATTTGCCGAAGGAATTTCAAAGCACAAAAAACCGCTATTCTCAAAAGCTGTTCTGGCCGTCGCCTCACGGATGGGCGTTGAAGACGACGCAGATAGAGCTTCGAAAAGCGGCAGCAGCAGATCGGGCGCGTTTGGAGCTTTGAAAATCTGAATACCATCCTCCGGGGGGAAGGCAACCGCTGCACATCTGATACCTTCGGCAAGTTCTTCAATCAGTTCCGCCAACGTATTCATGAGCTCTGGAATGGCGACCGAACCAACAATCATTTCAAGTATGCGGTTTTGAGCTCGCATCAGGCGTTCCGAGGCCTTACGTGCGGAGATGTCACGCGAAGACCCGACAATACCGACGATTGCGCCGCTGCTATCTCTCAGAGGCACGCGTGACATCATCAGCCAACGGTCGCCTCCCCCGCGCATGGCACGCTCATCGTATCCCAGATCTGGCTCACCTGTTTCCATGACGCGCTGTTCTATCTCGGATATGCGCGCATCGGTGGCGGCTTCGCCGTGAAGATCAAAGTCGGTCAGTCCGATAATGTCGTCAACGCTTGAGAGATCGTTGCCTTGAATAATGGCTTGGTTTGCATAGAGAAATCGACCATCGCGATCTTTTGCATACATGAAATCCGGAACATGATTGACCATAGCCTCGAGCAACAACGCACGCCCTACAATTTTGGGATCCGCTGCACGCAAGCGGGAGGCCGCTTCAAGAAGAACGCTGGAATCGCGTGAAACATCTTCGTCCCCTTTGGGATCAACGAGGTGTTTACCCGACGCGGCTATATTTTTCATTGTTCAGTTACTCCAGCACAGGCGAATGCATTGTCGTCATTATTGGTTATGTTAGTGTCCGTCCGGAGACTTTGAGAATCGGCGGAATCGGTTAGCGGACTTCGGTTTGCGGGTTGTGCGCGGTTGTGATTCCTTTTGTGCTTTCGAATCACGAAAGGAAGCTGCGATGTGGACGATCGA
>NZ_LSRP01000008.1 GCF_001885585.1 Pararhizobium antarcticum | reverse complement strand
GTACAGTTCTTAGGTGCAGATTCCGATGAAGCCGCCCCTTTGTTCCGAGATGATTGCGCCCCCGGTTTCCGGGATGATCTCGCCCCCTTGAGGCTGGGGTCCTGCTGGCAGTGATTGTTGTCGGTTCAATCGTGTAGCGAGTCAAGATTTCCGATGCTGATTTCGCCGCAAGCTTTCGCCGGATAGGTCAATGCGATACGCGTTGTGAACGAGGCGGTCAAGGATGGAATCGGCGTAGGTCGGATTGCCGATAACTTCGTGCCAGGCCGAGACGGGAAGCTGACTGGTGATAATTGTGGAGCGGCGGCCGTAGCGGTCTTCGAGTATCTCGAGAAGATCATGGCGCGCCTGGTCATTGAGCGGCTCCAGGCCCCAATCGTCCAATATCAAGAGCTGAACGTGACCAAGGGTGCGCTGAAGCCTCGCATACCGGCCGTCGCCGTGAGCGAGAGCGAGATTGGCGAACAAGCGCGGTACACGCTGATAGAGAACAGACCGATAATCCCGGCAGGCTTTATGCCCAAGCGCACAGGCCAGCCAACTTTTGCCGACGCCGGACGGTCCGCAGATTGCGAGATTGTCGTGAGCATCGATCCAATCGCCGCCGATCAACTTCATGAACAGCGCCCGATCGAGACCCCGCTCGCTGCGATAATCGACATCCTCTGGCACAGCCTGATGACGAAGCTTGGCGAACCGCAGACGGGCGGCAAGCTTGCGATCGTGACGCGAACTCCATTCTCGCTCCAGCAGAAGCCCGAGCCATTCGGCATGGGAGAGCTGCTCGCTTTCGCCGTTGGTGAGCAGTTCGTTGAAGGCTTTGGCCATACCGGTCAGGCCCATATGCTCCGGCGTCGTCGTGTGCTTGCCATTGCCGCTCGAGCGCCGGTGAGCGGCGATCCGCTGACCTTTGTGGAAGACCTCGATGGTGTTGGCCGTGATCCGCGCCTCGACCTGCTCACGGGCAAACCGATAGGGCACGGAGTAATAATGCTTGTCGATATCGACATGATAATCGAGGCCAGCCCGGCGGATTTTCCATTCCGCAAAGACATATCGCTCGACGGGCAACGGGCGCAGCGCCGGGTAATCAAGCTCTTCGAACAGCTGTCGTCTTGTGCGCCCGACACGGCGTAGAACACGCCGATTGTTGAGATCAGCGAGCAACTCGACGATCGCCGTGTTTACATCGGCAAGGCTATGGAAGACGCGGTGACGCAGCCGCCCAAGGAGCCAGCGCTCAACAATGCGAACAGCGGCTTCGACTTTCGCCTTGTCACGCGGTCGGCGCGGCCGCGTCGGCAGAATGGCACTGCCGTAGTGAGCCGCCATTCCGGCGTAGGTGCGATTGACCTGCGGATCAAAAAGGCAGGCCTTGATGACGGCAACCTTGGCGTTGTCAGGGACAAAGGCCACGAAAGGCCAGCGATCTCCACACGGCGCAGTGTCTCCCGCACCGTCGAGGGAGCCGCACCGACACGCAGCGCAATCGACTTGTGGCCGAGCCCTTTTGCAAATCTGTATCTCAGAATCTCGCGGACACGCCGCATCTTTAGTCTCTCCGCTGGCATCGCGTTCCTTCCTCTCAGTGCAACTGAAAGGTCGAACGTCTCACCAACAGGACACCCCGACAAACACCCCAATCAGGGGGCGAGGATCGTGTCCCAGCGCGTGGTGTAGCTGGGTTTCATAGCCATCGGTGATTTCCGGTAGGGTCGGGTTGCTTAGAACCAACCTGAAGGACACCACCGATGACCGACGATATGATGAACCTGCGCTCGCTTGTTGAGAAGAGCGCCGATGCCGATTTGCTGCGCGAGATGATTGGCTTTGCCGCCGAGAAGCTCATGGCCTTGGACGCCGTGAAGTGCTTGGGCTGGAGATCGGCACATCTGAGGCCGAGCCGATCTGGACGGAGTTTCTGCGCAAGCTGACCCGCCGGGGTTTGAGGGGCGTCAAGCTCGTCGTCTCCGACGCCCATGAGAGCATCAAGACCGCCGCCAGCAAGGTGCTCAATGCGACATGGCAGCGTTGCCGGGTCCACTTCATGAGAAATGCTTTGGCGCATGCTGGAAAGAGCGGGCGGCGCGTCGTCTCCGCTTTCATTGCCACCGCTTTTGCTCAAGAGACACCCGAGGCCGCCAGCGCCCAGTGGCGCAGTGTTGCCGATCAGATCAGGCCGAAAGTGCCAAAGCTTGCCACGCTTATGGATGATGCCGAGAACGATGTACTGGCCTACATGACCTTTCCAAAACAGCATTGGGCCAAACTGCATTCGACCAATCCCATCGAGCGCCTGAACGGCGAGATCAAACGGCGCACAGAGGTCGTCGGCATCTTTCCCAACGAAGACGCCATCGTCCGTCTCGTCGGCGCTCTCCTGCTCGAACAAAACGACGAATGGGCCGTCCAGCGGTCCCGATACATGACGCTGGAAACAATCGCACAAATGAGCGATGATCCCCTAATCAGCCTGCCAGCCGTGGCACGCTGATATCCCCTCCGGCCTGGACCGGAACACGCAGTGGATGGCAAAAGCTACACCACGCTATGGGACACGATCGCCGAAGTTGCCTGACTTGAGGGCCAGCGCAAGGCGGGGCGTGCTCGTTGTCGTCAACATAGGTACACCGGTTGCTATTTCGGCGCCAATCTCGAACACGATTTGTCCAAGGGCGGTGGCGACAGCCCCCGATGTTTCGCCGCCTGCCGCGACGATCTTTCGAAATCTGCTGGCGACTGCTGCGGAGGCGAGGGCCGAAAACAGTGAATCGTAACTGGCAGCAAGGTGGTCGCGCCCGAAGCGTGCTTGATCGTATGAGACGGCGGAGGGGTCATCAGTCGAATAGATAAGCGGCGCGGCATGACGGTGCGCCTCGATAAACGACCGCGTTTTTGCCAGCGCCGATTGAAGCTCGAGCGCTTCTTCGGCTGTTACGCGGAGCGCGGGGTGACTGCTGCGATAGGCTTCAACTTGTGCGCGGGTCGCGGTCGAACAACTGCCAGACAGGATCAGCGCGGGGCCGGATAGGTAGGCATTTGGAGCGGTCGTGGTTTCCGGTTTGATGCCGAAGTTTGTAGGCAATCCCATTGCAACGGCTGAACTGCCAGTGACAAGTTTATGCCTTGCCGCAAGCTGGCCGAGGAGCATTAGATCGATGTCGTCTATCGCATCGGCGACGATCAGCCGCGCGCCCGAACCGGCCAACCGCACCATCTCTGCCGCAGCATTGCTGCGCAGGTGCGACAACGTCAAGTGGCCAACAGGTAAGGATGTCTGCCGTCCCAACCAGCGTCTTATGTCTGAATCGCTCATCGGCGTCAGAGGATGCTTCTGCATGCCGGACTCGCTTAAGAGGCAGTCCCGCACGAAGAGGTGGCCCTGATAGATCGTGCGCCCGTTTGCGGGAAAGGCCGGGCAGATTAGGGCGATAGGGGCATCGAGTTCATGAAGCAGGGCGGCTGCGACTGGACCAATGTTTCCAGTAGGCGTTGAATCGAAGGTGGAGCAGTACTTAAAGACGATCTGCTCGGCACCATGAGCGATCAACCAACGGCACGCTGCGAGCGATTGAGCGACCGCATTCTCCACTGGAACAGAGCGGGTCTTAAGCGAAATCACTGCCGCATCAACATCTGGTCCAGGCGGAGCATCAGGAATTCCGATGTATTGAAGCACGCGCGCGCCAGCGCGTGCCAGCGTATTGGCGATATCGCCTGACCCGGTAAAATCATCGCCGATGACACCGATTTTCATTGTGGTGCCTTCTCGCGCCGCTGCTGCCAGAAAGTATCCGAAAGCTGTTGCAGGTGGTTGCGCATGGCATCTTCGGCGCGATCGGGATCGCGCGCAATGATCCCCCCCATAGATCGCGGCATGTGCCTCGTAGGCAATTTGTTCTTGCCCGGTCGCGGCCAGTGTAACGATGCGCTGTTCTTTAAGCCAGTCTGAAATCTGGTCATGCAGCGCGATGAAGACCGGATTTCGGGCGATTTTGGCGAGTTCGAAGTGAAAGGGGCATTGGTGCACGAATAAGATTTCAACGTTTCCTGTTTATTCAGCTGAGATGTCCACCAGCTTGATTGATCCAGCATGCCGCACAAGCATAACGCCGCCCACCGCCATCCTATCGGTAAAATGAAGTTCAAGGTGATGAACTGGGCGGAGTATGAGGCGGGCCTTCGTCGCCGTGGCAGTTTAACCCTTTGGATAACACCGGAAGCGTTGGCGGGCTGGGCTGCCCCACGACGCAAGACGCGTGGTGGCCAGCCTCTCTATTCTGATCTGGCGATAGAAACCACGCTGATGCTGGGTATGGTATTCGGATTGCGGTTGCGCCAGAGCGAAGGGCTTTTGAGTTCGGTGCTTGATATGATGGGCTTGCATTTACCTGTCCCCGATCACACCACCCTGAGCCGGAGAGCCCGAACCTGGCAACCGGCGGGCAGAAGCAACGACCGGGAGCATGTGGCGGACGGACCCATTCACGTTCTGGTCGACAGTACTGGGTTGAAGATCTATGGCGCCGGCCAATGGCTGGAAGAAAAGCACGGAGCGAAGTCCTGGCGGGGCTGGCGAAAATTGCACCTGGCTGTTGATGCCGACAGTGGCGAGATCATTGCCC
>NZ_LSRP01000007.1 GCF_001885585.1 Pararhizobium antarcticum | reverse complement strand
CACCTTCTCTTGCAGTTCAGGTAAAGTCTGCAGAAGACTTGCGACGAGTGCCGGCGGTGCTTACCAGCAATATCGAATCCGCCGAGGTGACCTTGGATCTGACAGATGGCCGTAGGAGCGAAAGGGTCAGTTTAAAAGTTCGGGCAACGGTGAATGATCCGGAAGCGGCCGCGGAGCTCATCACAAGAGGTCTCGGAATAGGTGGGCTTCCGGGTTTCGTCGCTCAAGAGTTGGTGGACGCAGGCAAACTTGTCGCTGTTCTGCCCGGTATAACGATTGGTAAAGTCGCGATCTATGTTGCAACGCCTCCGCTGGGGAACTTAATCCCCATCGTGAGATCCTTTCTAACCGAGCTGCGAACGGAGATCCGGGAAACGTCCTTTGGTCATGTGACCTAATCCGTACCTCCAAGCTGATTACATACCCGATGCCTTGTCCTGCTTTTTCACCAATCCGGCCTGAAGGATGACGACGACAAGAAGAAAGCTGCCCCGAATGACGGACTGCCAGTATGCGGAAAGCGAGATAACGCCAAGCCCATTTTCAAAGTTCAATATATTGAACACGATGCCGAGCAGGAGTGCTCCGCCAAGCGTCGCTCCGACCGAACCGGACCCACCCGTGAGCAGGGTGCCCCCAACGACAACCGAAGCAATCGCAAACAATTCCCAGCCTACGCCCTCCGTTGGCTGGCCTGCGCCGAATTGCGATGCAAGGATGACGCCGGCGAGGCCAGCGAGAAACCCTGAAGCCGCATAGACCGCAAGCAAGGTCCGATCAACCTTGAGACCCATCAAGCTAGCCGTTGCCTCGCCGTCGCCGATAGCAAGGATGTGCCGGCCCAATGCGCGTCGCTCAAGTACAATCCAGCCGACGATATAGGCGACTATCGCGATCCAGGCGGGGATTGGAAACCCAAGGAAATCGTCCTGCCCGATGATGGTAAAGCCGGTATCATAGGAAACGGAGACGGACTGGTTGTCGGCGAGCAGAAGTCCGGTCCCGTATGCGGCAAGCATGGTGGCAAGCGTTGCTATAAAGGGCTGGATGCGCATTTTGGTTACGATGAAGCCGTTGATCAGCCCCACTACCAGGCCGGCAGCGAGACCACCGCTTAGCCCTGCAAACCAATGATAAGGCGACAGAAGAGCGGCAACCACACTCGACATTGCTGCCACCGCACCAACGGACAGGTCGATGCCTCCCGTCATGATCACAAATGCCATACCGAGCGCGATTAGCGCGAACATCGAATTGTAGCGCAGAAAGCTCAATATGTTGAAAGGGGATAGAAAATTGTCGTAGCGCAGGGCGCCGAACAGGATGAGCCCGGCAAGAGCGACGAAGACACCCAGACGGGCCAGATCGCCGGAAGACTTCGGCGTGAATGTCTTGGCAGCGGTTTTCAGTATAGCATTCATGGGCATCAAACCTTGTCGGCGCGTTGCTGGATGTAGACGGCGATCACGATCAGGCTTGCCTTTACAATAAGGGCGGCTGCGTCCGGCACACCATTGGCCAGCAATGTGTAGCGAACCAGTTGGATGACGAAGGCGCCGAGAAGCGTGCCGAGGATGTTGGCCCGCCCGCCCGTCAACAGCGATCCGCCAACCGCGACCGCCGCGATTGCATCGAGTTCCATACCAAGCCCCACGAGATTGGCATCGCTCGAGGAGTTGCGGGCAACGACGATCAATCCTGCAAGGGCGGCCAACGCAGCGCTGATGACATACACGAATGTCTTTACCTTGCGCACCGGAATGCCGGTCAAACGGGCTGCCTTCTCATTGCCACCGACAGCGATGATCTGTCGGCCAATGACGGTGTAGCGGATCAGGCAATGGGCCAGAAGCGCCACGACCAGCATGATGATGACCTGCGCCGGAATCCCCATGACCCGGCCCATGCCGATAAACTGGAAGGCTTCGTTCTTGAAGACCTGCAGATTGCCGTTGGTGGCGACCTGCGCGATGCCGCGCCCGGCGATAAAAAGCACCAGCGTCGCGACAATCGGCTGGATCGCGAAGCGCGTAACCAGAAATCCGTTAAACCAGCCAAACGCCATGACGATAATCACCGGCACCACGAAAGACAGAGTGACGGCGACCGCCATGTTGTCGATCGGGATGAGGCCACCCATGAAGATCATCGGCGCGATCGCCCCGGAAATGGCCATCAGAGAGCCGACGGAAAGATCAATCCCTCCGGTGGCAATGACCAGCGTCATCCCGATGGCAACGATAACGATGGTCGCTACCTGCGTCAGGTTGACGTTGAGCGTCTGCCAGGAGAGAAAGTTCGGTGTGAAAAGAATGTTGAAAACCACCAGCGCGAGGAAGGCGGCAAAGGTTCCATAGCGGCCGATCAACCCCATTGGATTGATTTTTCGCGTGTTGGATGTCGGCGTGGACGTCTGGGTCATCATCATCTCAGTCTGCCTGATGGGCCATGGCGCTCATCAGCGCTGTTTCGCTCAGATCTGCCCTCGGAAGATGTGCTATGGAACGCCCGTCGCTGAGCACCGTGACGCCGTCGGCTACGGCCAGCAATTCCTCCAGTTCGGACGAGATCATCAGAACGCTGAGGCCCTGATCGGCGAGGTTGCGCAAGAGTTTGAGGATTTCCGCCTTGGCGCCGATATCGATGCCGCGGGTTGGTTCATCAATGATCAGAAGCCGCGGATCCGTGCAGAGCCAGCGGGCGAGCAGGACCTTCTGTTGATTGCCGCCGGAAAGTTCCTTGATCGGCTGATCCGGCGAGACACACTTGACGCCAAGCGCCTTGATGTAACGCGTGACAATCTCGTTCTGGCGGTCCCGATCTACGACACCGGCTTTTTTCAGCTTGGGAAGCAAAGCCAGCGTCATGTTCTCGCGGATGCTCATATCGGGAATGATGCCATCGACCTTGCGGTCTTCCGAAACGAGGCCGATGCCATCGGCAATCGCATCGGCGGGTTCCTTATAGGTCCGTTCTACTCCGTTGATACGGATGGTTCCGTGATCCTGTTGATCGATACCGAAAATGATCCGGGCCGTCTCCGTGCGGCCGGAGCCCAGCAGCCCGGCAAGCCCGGCTATTTCGCCCTCCCGAACGGTGAGGCTTACATCCCGCACCCGCAGACCAGCGCCAACATTTTCAAGTGACAGGCGCACAGGCCGACTTTCGTCATGCCCGCCTTCGCGCGTCATCGCTTCGAAAGCGGCCAGCTCCTTGCCAAGCATGTTGCGTACCAGATCCATTTTCGGCATGTCGCGCATCGTGCTTTTTGCGACGGTCTGGCCGTCACGCATGATGGTGACGCGGTCGCAGATGGCGTAGAGTTCATCCAGACGATGGCCGATGAACAACACCGCGACGCCCCTCTTTTGAAGGGTCCGGATGGTTTCGAAAAGGATGCCGACTTCTTTTTCATCGAGAGAAGATGTCGGCTCATCCATGATCACCAGTCGCGCTTTTTGCGTGACGGCACGGGCAATGGCGATCATCTGGCGGGTGGCTGCGCTGAACCGGGCAACGGGCATATCGACGTCGATGTCGAGATTGAAGGTTCGAAGCACACCTGCCGCTCCCTTGCGCATCGCGCGACGATCGAGAAAGCCGAAAATTCGCGGTTCCCGGGCCATATAAATGTTTTCGGCCACGGAACGCTGGGGGGCGAGATTGATTTCCTGGTAGATCGTTGCAATGCCGCTCGTCTGGCTTTCGGCCGGCGTTGCAAAAGAAACCTCGTCGCCTTCAAACGTGATCGTGCCTTCGTCGCGCTGATAGGCACCAGTCAGAATCTTGATCAGGGTGGATTTGCCGGCGCCGTTCTGGCCGACCAGTGCCATGACCTCACCATCATCTATTTCGAGCGATGCCGAGCGCAAGGCAGACACACCTGAAAACGACTTGGAAATTCCCTGCATGGAGAGCAGCATGATCTCCTGTTCCCTTCTGTCCCAATAGAAAAGCCGGCCGGTTCGCATCGCGCACCGGCCGGAGTTTATGTCTTGGGAGGTTAGTAGGCGTTTGCCAGCTCTGCTGCTGCATTGGACGAGTCGTAGAACTTATCGGTGTTGATGACCCAGGGCTCGATCGTCTCGCCCTTGACATAGCGGGCCATGGTCTCGAAGGCTTTGGGTCCGAAGCGCGGATTGCACTCGACGACCGCATTGATCTTGCCATCAACTACTGCCTGAACGGCTTCCTTGCCACCGTCGATCGAAAGAACAAGGATATCCTTGCCGGGCACCTTGCCGGCCGCTTCGATCGCGGCAATTGCACCGATCGCCATTTCATCGTTGTGCGCGTAGATCACGTCGGCATCAGGATGTGCTTGCAGCAGGGATTCAGCGACCTGGCGGCCCTTGTCTCGGGCGAAGTCGCCCGTCTGCGATGCAACAATCGTGAAGCCGCCGGCAGCTGCAATGGCTTCGTCGAAGCCTTTTTTGCGGTCGTTGGCCGGTGAGGAGCCTGTCGTACCCTCCAGCTCTATGATTTTCGACTTGCCATTGGCATTCTTCGCCAGCCATTCGGCTACGCGCTTGCCTTCTTCGATGAAGTCCGAGCCGATAAAGGTCAGATAGTCTTCGCCAGCCTTTGCAAGCGACTGATCGACATTGCGATCAAGCAGAATAACAG
>NZ_LSRP01000006.1 GCF_001885585.1 Pararhizobium antarcticum | reverse complement strand
TGATTAGATCTTGCCCTGCCGGCAATTCGTCCGTCATTATATTGATTATTTTATAATCGATATTGCTTTTATTCGCGCATCTCTCCTTCGCCCTTTCCAGTGCTGTGGTGGAGATGTCGGCAGCGATCAGCTCAACAACCCGATCGGCGAGCTGGACCGTGAAATGACCTTCAGCACAGGCAAGCTCAAGCGCCTTTCCGATGTCGCCCTCAGGTAGAATTTCCAGCGTATACTCGTATTTTCTTTGCTCATAGCTAGATGTGTATTTCCAGGGGTCAGGAACTGAAAAGACCTCCTCCCACACATCCGCGTTCGATTGTTGCGTCAGATCGCTTCCGCTTGTTTCTCCAATTGCGGGAGCCTCCATAGCCGCTGTGATCGCGGCCTGATGCCTTTCAAGACGTGATTGCAAGGCAGGCGTTCGGCGATCCCTATAACTATCGAGCGCTGCTTTCCTTGCGATTGATTTCAATCGTCGACCGATTGCGAGATGTTCAAATGATCGCGCTGTACGAAATGCCCGCGCGGCAGAAACGGCTTCCTTTGCGGTTCCGACCAGCAGTGATCTGTAAAATGATGACTTTTTCAAACAATTGGCGCGGCGAACGAACGTGCTGGTCCCGCAAGCATCGAGCGCGGCTTCTGCGATCGTGCTTGCTGGAATCTCGCCAAATGACGCAAGGCTAAACGTTACAAGCGAGTCTGTACCTGATTTTAGATTGATGATGACGCGATCATTTTCCGTGTTTGCACTCACGGATTTGATATCAGCAAGGTCGATCGACATCGTTCCGGCCAAGCATGAGTGTACTCTTGCAATCACCGCGATAGCGAACCCAGGCAGATGTTGTTTTCCGGCAAGAGACACCGCCAGATTTTGCAAATATCCATCACAATCGCGAAACTGCCGGGATGCCTCCCCGATGGGAAGACGTGAGCCGACAATCAGGCCCTCCACAATAGCGTGTGCGAGCTGATCGATATCCAGTCCCGGCGTGACTATGTCAGATATCTGGGAGAGAAGCTGCGCGCCGTCTCGGCCGGCTCCGACGTCTGCGCCTGCGCACCACGCAGCGAAGTAAACGGCCTGCGGCGCATAACCTTCGGGAGCCATGCCTTGTTCGAACTCCGGTATCGGTTTGATGACACGAGCATCTTTTTTGTGACCTCGCGCCAATACGACGAGCCCGTCGCGCAGCATGCGAGAATTGTCAGCAGAGAGTGAAGCAGCACGAATAACGTAGACCGCCATGATTGCGGGAACCATTTTCACCCGTATTCCAGCACGGGTCATGCGTTGCCAGAGATCCCAGTCCTCACAAACCTCAAGTGTCGTATCAAAGCCACCGGCGTCTAAAAGTGCTTGCCGCCTCGCGACGACGCAATGCACAGCGACCGGACAAAGCAGCGCGGTTGTGCGGAAGCCATTCCGCTCGAAGGCCGGCTCCAGCGATGTCGATAACAATCGACCATCCGCCGTGACGCGCTTGTAACCGCAATACACCAGATCGACGCCGTCGACTGCAGCCCGCATCATGCGCTCGACATAGTCGGGAGTGACATGATCGTCGGAATCCAAAAAGCAGACCCAGTCGCTCTCGGCTTGCCTGAGGCCCGCATTGCGCGCACCGGTCACCCGTTTGCGCGGTGTGTGAATCAGCCGTATGCGAGCATCGGCCGCTGCCATTTCAATGACGATTGCTGCTGTAACATCTTCAGAGCCGTCATCGACCACAATTGCCGCCCAATCTCCCCGGGACTGTGCGACAAGGCTGGCAAGCGTTTCGTGGATTGTTGCAGCGGCGTTGTAGGCCGGAATGACAAATGTAATGGACGTGTTCATGGTCCCTGCGTATCCCCTGAAAATTCCAGTGCTTGCAAGCGCACCATTGCGTTGAATCTTCCGTTTGCCTCGAACAGTTCTGCATACGTACCGCGCTCCGCGATGCGGCCGCCGTCAAGCACGAGAATCTGGTCAGCATGGCGTACAGTTGACAAGCGGTGGGCAATCATCAGGACAGTCATGGTTGTTCGAATGCTGTCGAGCGCGCGCTGGATGAGTTGCTCGGAATGGCTGTCAAGCGCGTTGGTTGCTTCATCTATGACCAGAATGGCCGGTTTTCGAACGAGCGCGCGCGCAAGCGCAAGGCGCTGACGTTGGCCGCCGGACAGTCGCAAGCCTCTTTCTCCGATCTCGGTATCGTACCCCTGCGGAAGTTTCTCGATAAACTCGTCAGCATAGGCAAGCCTTGCCGCTTCCAGGATTTCGGCGTCGCTCGCCTCAAGTAGGCCGTAGCGAATGTTGTCGCGGATCGTGCCATCGAACAAGAATATGTCTTGGCTGACTGCGGAAATGCGCGAATGCCAGTCAGCAGCCCGAATGTCGTCAAGCGGGATCCCGTCAATCGTTATTTCGCCGGCGTCCGCCTGAAGATTTCTGAGCAGGAGACCGGCAATCGTGGTCTTGCCGGCGCCGGACGGCCCCACCAAAGCAACGGTCGTATTCGGCCGCATGGTGAATGTGATACCGCTGATCGCAGGGCGGTTTTGTTCCGGGTATTTTGCCGACACATCGACAAACTCGATCGCCTGGTTGACCGCATGAAAGGCATGAATTCCGGGCGTCGGCCGAGACAATTCACATTCCTGCTTGACGTTTTCCACCTCGAGAGCGGCGCTGCCCAGTTCCAGCAATTCGGCGCGCGACGACATCAGCGAACGCACCCGCGGCTGCATCCGGTAAAGCACCAGCAGGAAGACTGCCATGGTTGGCACGCCAGTCTGGGCCCAGGCAAAGATAACAATCCAAACACCCAACGCCGCCGCGACCAAAGTTTCGAATATCAGGGGCACCAATTGCGCCAGGAGCTGGGCGCTCAAAAAGAAATGCTTGATCTGCAGCGATGCCCGTTCGTGTCTTTGTTCCTCGAAACTTGCCCGTCCGAAAATACGGATTGTACGCAGCCCGGATAAAGTCTCCCAGGTCCGATCAGTGTAGGATGTATTTGCTGCAACAGCTCCTTCGCCGATCGCCTTGGCGCGCTCCGTAATGCGGTGCATGATCGCGCCGATGACTGCGATCAAGGGGGCGACAAAGATGGCCGTTTCCCATGAAAGAAAAACAAGTATGAGCCCGAGAACCACAATGGAACAGCAATCCGTTATCACGCGATAGAGCGCGCCCAAAGCGCGCGCCACCCGCCAAGTCTCCGACAACAATGCGTTGGCAAGGCGCCCGGACTGCTGGCGATCGATATAGGAGGGATGAGCAGACAGGATGGCCGCAAAAAGCTGCTGTCGCATGCGATGGCCATTTTCTGCATCAACCCGCGCGAAATGGGTAGCATTGATATAGGACAGGGCATTCTTGGCGACGATGGCGCTTATCACGAGCATTACCAGCACGGGCACATGGAAGCTCGACGGTAGGTAATTTAACGTGCCGCCCCCAAAGCCGGACAGGCTGGACTGCAAAGCCTCTTCCTGCCCCAGAAGACCCAGCAACGGCAGAAACAGATATAGACTGACGCCTTCCAGGGCTGAGGACAGCAAGCCAAGACAGACGATGATTTGCACCGTATATCGATGCGTGCTCAAATAAGGCCAGAGCGTGCGCACAATTTTCAAATCATGCTGCACGCTTTTCAGATCAATGGACTGTTTCACGTGTCCATTACCCGACTTTACTCAGCTTCATTTCCTCTCGGAACCATTCGACGGTGCGCTTCACCCCTTCTTCGTAGGGGACAGAACAGCTCCAGCCAGGCAGGATCTTGTTTGCCAGTGTAAGATCCGGCCGACGGTTCGTCGGGTCGTTGATCGGTATGGGGTGCTGGATGATCATGCGTCCGCCGAAAAGATTGGCGATATATTTTGCCACATCCAGTACCGGCACTTCACGATCGTTGCCGATGTTAAGCGGACCTGGGTATTCAATTTTGTCGAGCCAGAAATAGCGCTCAAGACCATCGACAATATCGTCGATGTAGCCCCAGCTGCGTGTCTGCGATCCGTCGCCAAATACCGTCAATGGCTTTCCGGCCAACGCCTGGGTGATAAAATTCGACACAGCGCGACCGTCATCGGGGCGCGTTCGTGGTCCATAGACATTGAACAGACGGACAACCCGCAAATCCAGGCCCTTCGTTCGCAACGTTTCGAACAGGAGCGATTCCGTGCAGCGCTTGCTCTCGTCGTAGGACGAGCGCGGTCCTGTACAGTCGACCATGCCGACATAGCTTTCAGGCTGGGGCGACACGCGCGGATCGCCATAGACTTCCGAGGTAGATGTAAACGCAAACCTCCCGCCAGGCTTCAGGACATCGAGCAACCTTAGCGCACCGATCAGATTGGATTCAATCGTTCGGCGTGGCTCTGCCATGTACCATGGCGGAGAAGCGGGCGATGCAAGATGATAGATTTCGTCGAAAAGGACGTCGCTGGCGAACGTCTCGACATCTCTGATTTCTATCTTGAGGCGATCATCATTGATATGATGAAGATTGTCTTTCCGACCAGTCCATAGATTGTCTACAACCAGACAGAGTTCAATGTCCGACCGTTTTAGAAGCCGATCGACGATATGGGATCCGATAAAACCGCAACCACCTGAAATAAGAACCTTCATGATTCAACCTTCGTATTCTCTGCAATTAATTATATTCATAGTCCAAATGTTGAATTACATCAATTATTTCTTTGGCACATGGTAAATACCTAAAATTAAATACATCTATTTTATACCTTAAAGTAATAAATAGGTTTTCCTATAGCGATGAATTATATATCTCAGCAGGTTAAATAATAATAC
>NZ_LSRP01000005.1 GCF_001885585.1 Pararhizobium antarcticum | reverse complement strand
GCATAGGCGCTGGCAGCCATCGTGAAGGAGATCAGCAACGAGCTGACGATGCCTGGAATCGAGAGCGGCAGGATGATGTGGCGGACCACCGACAGACGCGAGGCGCCGAGCATCTGGGCGGCGCGCTCGAGGTTGGGATCGATCCCCTGGATGCTGGTGGTCAGGGACAGGATGCCGAACGGCAAAACGACATGGGTCAGGCCGACGACGACCGCAAACAGGTTTTTCGACAAGGGGAAGGGGGAGGCGATGAGACCGAGATTGATCAAGGCGTCGTTAATGAAGCCCCGATCCTCGAGAATGATCAGCCAGCCATAGGTGCGCAATACGACACCGGCAAGCTCCGGGGCGAGCGCCAAGGCAAAGACCAGTGCCCGCCAGCGGGATCGAGAGCGTGCCAGATAATAGGCGATGGGATAACCGAGAACCGTCACGCAAAGTGCGACGAGAAACGACATCACGGCTGTTCGGTAGAGGCCGGAGAGCGAAAGCCCATCCGAGAAGAAGCGCTGGTAGTGGAAGAGGGTTGGCGCCAGCGTCTCTGCATGGGTAAAACTCATCCCGATCATCGTGCCCATTGGCAGGGCAAAGAAGATGGTCAAGAGTAGACAGGAAGGCGTCAGGACCAGATATCCGGATGTCTGGGCGGGAACGCGCGGCAAGGCCGCCGGCGCAGCGAGTGCAATGCTTGACATGGGGCCTCCTCTCAATTCGCCTGGGAAACGACGTCGCGTTCCCAGCGCTCGCCCCATTCACTGAGCTTGTCAGCAATGCGCGAGAGATCCGGCAGTTTCAGACCGTCGAGATCCGCTTTGCTGGTGATCTGACGCTTGCGAACATCAACGGGGATCTCGATATCGGTGCGTGCACTTCCAACCTGATATCCCGTCACCCATGCTTCCTGGCTGGATTTTTCCAGAAAGAAATCGATGAAGGCGAGGGCGGCTTTCTTGTTCTGCGCACCAACAGGCACATTGAGGGTCGCGATCAGCGGGATCGTCCCTTCTTTTGGCCTGATGTAGTCGACAGGTAATCCCTGATCGACAAGCAGTTGCGCACGACCGTTCCAAAACGGCATAGCCCATACGGTCCCGTCCTTGATGTAGCTTTCGAGGATCGCGGAGGACTGTTCAAAGCCGATCGACTGCCGGGAAAGTTCCGCCATCGCCGCAAAGCCGGGCTCGATATTGTCGATCATGTCGCCGCCGCGCATGACCGACATGATTTCGAGCAGGAAGACCGCCATGACGTTCTGGAACGTCGGCAGGACAATCTTTCCATCAAGCTGCGGATCGAAAAGCGATGACCATGAGGTCGGCGCAAGGGCCAGTTTGTCGGTCCGGTACAGCAGCGCCAGGTACTGCACCTCGTGAACGGCGCCGCACGGGCCGGCGACGGCTGCAAGCGTCGGCTCAAGTTTTCCAAGGTTTGGAACAGCGACAGTGTCCAGCTTTTCCAGAAGCCGATCCTTGCAGCCTTGCAGTGACTGGGACGCGGTCATGACCGCAACGTCAAAACCCGGCTGGCCTCTCGTTGCCTTGATCTTGGCATAGTCCTGCGAGGCGGAACCGACGGCATCATAAATGACATCGACACCGTATTTTTCCTCGAAAGGCTTGATGATGCGCTCTTCGATGATCGCTTCATAAGGACCGCCATAGCTGTTGACGATTAGGGTTTCAGCGAAGGCTGATGCCGGCACAGCACCGCCAAGAGCGAGCATGAGGCCTATGGACAGATATGGCTTTGCATTCACCGCGTGTTCTCCCGGTTTTGTTGTTCCCGGGAAAATAGTGATGGTTCCGAGTCTGTGCGTCTAATAGGGATTCGGCAGGATTAATAGCTCAGAGCGATTGAACTGAGCAAAGCAGAACTCGCATCCCGAGTTAGTAGCGCTTTGCAGCGCCCTAGTAATTTTCAATGCGATTTTGGCTTTCGCCCTGATCTGAGTGGCGGTGGTAATGAAGAGCTAGAATCAATCTCCGCAAACAATGCCGACACATCGATATCCAAAATTGCCGAAAAAGCTTCGAGGGCCCCTACTGTTACGTTTTCGGTACCCCGCTCAACACGACCGACATAAGACCGATCAATCTCCGCTTCCAGTGCGAGGCGCTCCTGAGAGAGGCCCTTGGCCACTCTAAGCCTACGAAGGTTCCATCCAATTCGTTGCCGCACATCCATGCCGCAAGAAAACATATCTGATGCTTGACAATCGACGGACTGTCAGTCCCTAATTGTTTTGGGAGCGTTGCAACGCAGTGCTCCAAAGAAGCAAAAATTGGTGCAGCGAATGGAACTACGCCAACTCCACTATTTCGTCGCGGTGGCTGAAGAGCTCCATTTTGCTAGGGCTGCGTCCAGAGTTCATATCGCCCAGCCAGCGTTGAGCACCCAGATTCAATCTCTCGAGCGCGAGCTCGGCGTTCAGCTGCTTATACGCACAACCCGTCGAGTGGAGCTGACGAGGGCAGGAGCTACTTTCTACGAGCGATGTGTGCGTATTTTGAGCGACATTGACTTAAGCACCGAGATTACGAGATCGGTGGCTGGCAAGACTGTCACTCGGATACGGATTGGAACGATTTACCCAGCAACAGTCGGTGTTTTGCCGGCATTCCTAGCACGCATTGCCAGAAAATATCCGGAGATACAGCTGCACATTTCGAGCGGTTCAACGGACGACATCATCCGGAACTTGGAAAGTGGTCAAATCAACATTGGGTTCATCCGGCCAGTCGAAAATATCGGTTCGTTGCGCTTTTTCTCCATTGCCCATGAGCGCTATCTGCTGGCGGTCGAAAAAGGCAACGCGCTCGCATCACGCGGTGACATCGGCATCGACGACCTGCGCGACCAGAAAATCATCTCCTTTTCGCGACAGAACCTCTCCTACACAGAGAGATATTTTGCCGAGAAATTCGCCGAACACGATTTGACCCGCAACATAGCCTATACGTGCGACGACACGTTTTCCCTCGTTTCGCTGGTCTCGGCCGGCATCGGCATCGGGTTTGCACCGGAATGGACGGCCGATCTTCCGAACAGCAACGTCGCGCTGCTGAAGGTTAAGGGTATAGACTTTCGCATTGGCTTGGGGATCGCCTGGAACGCCGAGGATCCGACAACGTCACGCAATGACATTGTCGACATTGCACGATCGCTTGCGCGGCAGGTACGGTAGCGAGCCACCCTTGAGATTGACCGCCGCAGGGTCTGACTCGCTGGCGATTGCAACCTTGTACCAATGTTGACTGCCCGAAGACATTCATCACGAATATGAATCGATCCGTGGCAACCGATTCAAAACTGTCGTTGGACGCGGAAAGGAGAATTTCCGATCCTGCCGAGATGATCGCTCAACCCTACCATCTGTATGTGGAACGCACCGACTTCTCAAAAAACATGGCCCGTTATTACGCCATGGAAATCTCGATGACTTTGTTCGGAGAAGCATGTCTGACGCGGTCATGGGGACGTATCGGGAAACGTGGCCAGAGCATGCGTCACCATTTCGGGCAAGAGAAGGAAGCGGTGGATCTATTCCTCGATCTCGTTCGTCAAAAGCGGGCAAGAGGATATAGACCCGTGGCCTGTGAAGGCATCAAAAGCCGCAACCGCAGACACGACATAGTCTGACACTTTGTGGCGCCAAAAGCCGACCAGGATCGATACTGGGGCTCGCGTTGCACTATGGCGCTATCTGGATCGGCTGACCTCGGCAAAGGACTTCCGGCGCCCAATGAATTCCCTCAAGAGTGGCAGGAAGAATGCCTTGCTGAAGCGACCGATAGGCGGCTCAGGTTCAAGGTAGAACGACCGGCCGATGACATCGCTATTGAACTCGTCGAGAATGATCCAGAGACGCAGGTCGACATCAAGGCCGGCGCGACGTTTTTCGATCGCAGGTATTTCCACCGCGAACCGGTTTGCCTCCGGCTGCTTCGTCGTGATGGGGAAGAACAATACGAGATCCCCGTCCGCGCGGGATCCGAACGCCGATTGCCACCGGTCGATCTTTGCGCCCCTCCGTTTCGCCCTTGTTCGCTTCACGGCTCCAGAGATACGGGTATCGGATGACCGCTGCTGTCTGGATCTCGTCATATCCACTCATCGGCTTGTCTCATCACTGTCGGCGTAAGCGTCGACAGCGCCTTCAAATTCGCTGAGCAATGCGTCGGGCATGGTCTCTAGCGTGCCGGCAGCACGCATATCCGACTGACGCATCAGCCGCTCGTAGTCTTCGATGTTCAGCAGCACCAGTCGCGGCTTGTTGCGCTGTGTGATGGTAACGGGATGGCGCAAGGCCTCGGCGATGATGTCGCCGGACTTCCGCGAGAGGTCACTTGTCGTGTAGGAACCGGTGCTGCTCGTCATTTGCGTGTCTCCTCGCGATGAAATCAGGGTGAATTGAATAAAGAGTGCGCTTGAGATAAATTACAGCAAATACAGCATTGTTGTAAACGCTGTAATTTATGGACGACCGTATCGAACTTCTCTCAAATAGCTCGTGGTTTGCGCTGGGGGAATATTCTGGCTGTTTCAACATCCCTGGTGTCGACGACGTCGCTCGACAAGTAGACCGTGGAACGTCGTCCGCATTGCGACACAGAAACAACCTATGCCTGGCTGTGTTATCTACCGCCCTCAGAAGGGCGGCTCGGCATCAACGCTACCGTCCTGCTCTGCCGTGATCACCGCCAGCTCCGCCTGAGCCATTTCCAGCTCGGTCTGGATCTCGCGGCGCTCCACAGCGTCGCATGCGTTGTTAAGCTCGGCCCGCAGTTCTTCAATGTGCTGTTCGATGGTCATCGTCTCATCTCCTTGAGTT
>NZ_LSRP01000004.1 GCF_001885585.1 Pararhizobium antarcticum | reverse complement strand
TCAGAAAATCGACGCGCACGCATGAGACCCCCGCTCGGGCTACGCCCTCCCGGACGTCTCATGCGTGCGCCACAAGTGGCCTGGTTTTGCTCCGCCGCCTGGCCGGATTTTACTCCGGCGTTGACACGCCTGAGGCATTCCCGCCAAGATTTGCCGGACGTCTTCCTGACGATGGAGGAGATGAAGTCCGTTCTCTCATCGGTCAGCGGGCATGCGCCTCACGACATAGATTTCGAACTGGGAGCTTCGCTCGCGTTTGCAAACCTTCCTTATCGACAGGCGACCGATGCCATGTCTGAATTCACAACTCTCAGAGATGACTTCAAGAGGCTTATGAAAATGGGTGCCGACGGTCCGGAAGAACGTAGAATGGCTTTCGAAGAACTGGACTTTAGGCTCAAGGTTTATCACTCGATTGACGATCCGCAGGAGCGGAAGGAAATCATGGCTATGATAAAGGATGGAGACTATGGCCGGAAGCGGTCGAAGTGGCGATAAGTTATGAAATGCCCAAATCAAACGCCGCGAAATGCCCCGATCAGTCAACGTAGGGACAAACCAAACCCGCGAAATCACGTTGAAACGGCCGGAGGACGAATTGAAGACGGGAGTGGCGACCCCTGTAGGGCTCGAACCTACGACAACCTGCTTAGAAGGCAGGTGCTCTATCCAGCTGAGCTAAGGGGCCACTTGGGGAAATTGTCCGGTATGATCGGGCCAGTGGTCAATGGGTCCAGGGCTGCATGCGGCTGAAGCGGAAATTGTCCGTGTAGGACAGGCTCTTTCGCGTCGCGTCCTTGGGTGCGATGACCCGGTATTCGATCCCGTTGCGCTCGGCATAGGCAACCGCCAGTTCTGCCGTCTCGAAGGTCAGCTTGACCTGCTGGCGGGTGTCAGCCGAACTTGTGTAGCCCATGATCGGATCGATCGTCCGCGGCGTTTCCTGATCGAACTCGAGCATCCACAAATGCGTCTTGGCCTTGCCAGACTGCATGGCGGTTTTTGCAGGACGATAGATTTTCGCGGACATATTTTGGAAAGCTCCACTGTGAATTCCGTGCCCGCGCAAATCGCTTTGCCGACACAGCGCTCTGCCATAGCGCAGAATGCGTTAAAACGGAATGACCCAGACCATAATTTTCGAGTGATTTTAACAAGGGAAAGTCTGGAAGCGGCGCTTTGGAGAGGGTGTTGGATACACAACAACACAAGGCGGCTTCGATCGATGGTCGGAGTGGAGAGATTCGAACTCCCGACCCTCTGGTCCCAAACCAGATGCGCTACCAGGCTGCGCTACACTCCGTTACCGTCGATGCCGGGGAGATACACGCTTCCCCCCTCACCTGCAACAGCTAAATTTCAAGAAATCCGAACAGACCTTACGCAAGCCTATGGCGCGGCGTTCGCTGGACGATTGGCGATCTGCGGCGTTTCCACCTGATCACCGGCGGCGATGCCGAGCCGCCTGACAGTGCCGGCGTTGAGTTCAAGAACATAGGCGACGGGCAGTCCCGAATCGATGATCGCCTCTGACAGCGGGACGGCGTTTTCCCGGATATTGGCAACGCGTCCATCCTCGCCGATGAACAGCATGTCGAGCGCGAGATAGGTGTTCTTCATCCACATCATCACGCGACGGGTCTGTCCGAAATCAAACAGCATGCCATGATCGGGCGCCATCTGGCGACGGTTCATGAGGCCTTGCTGGCGATGATCGGCATCGACGGCGAGTTCAATCTCGAAAACATGTGACTTGCCGTCAGCGGTCTCGATGGTCAGCCTGTCCTTCGGAAAAACGAGATCTGCGGCCTGCACGTTTGCACTGGCCAGAAACAAAAAAAGCGCCAGGACGGCGCTTTCGAAACAAAGGCGCACAGACATCCGCATCAGTGCGCGCGACCGGCCGGTGACGGCACGTCGGGGTGAATCTCGGCGGCCATCAGGCCCTTGTCGCCATCGCCGAAACGAACGAGCACCGTCTGGCCGGGGCGCAATTCCGTCAGGCCGAAGCGGCGCAGCGTTTCCATGTGGATGAAGATGTCCTCGGTGCCGTCACCACGCGTCAGGAAGCCAAACCCCTTTGTCCGGTTGAACCACTTGACCAGAACACGTTCGAGACCGCTTGTCGGCGTCACCTGTACGTGGGTCTTGATCGGCGGCATCTGCGACGGGTGCACGGCGGTCGATTGATCCATGGAAAGAATGCGGAACGCCTGGTAGCCGCGGTCGCGCTTCTGGATGAGGGCGACGACACGCGAGCCCTCCAGAACGGTCTGGTAGCCATCGCGGCGCAGGCAGGTCACGTGAACGAGAACATCCTGCATGCCATTGTCGGGAATGATGAAGCCGAAGCCCTTGGCGACATCGAACCACTTTATGACGCCCGTGATCTCCAAGAGATCGAGCGCATCGCCCGCGAAGTCGTCATCCGGTGCGACGTCTTTCGATGAAATCCTGTCCGCCATAGCCCGCCAGCCCCTCGATTACGCGTCACAATCAATACGGTTAACTGATTCTTGACGACCAGATTAACATCGTCCCAATGTGAATGCGCAAGCCCTTGATTGAAAATTGCCCCGAGCGCATTTGTATTTCGCGAGCCTTGCCTCTGGCTTGTTGTCCGTTAGATAAAGGGGCTTGCAAACACCGCTCCGCAAAACAGGGACATTACAATGCGTTATCTGCACACGATGGTCCGCGTCAAAGATCTTGACGCGGCACTCACCTTTTACGGCAAGCTGTTCGGGCTTGTGGAAATCCGTCGCTACGAGAATGAAAAGGGCCGCTTCACGCTGGTTTTCCTGGCGGCGCCCGGCGATCTCGACCATGCCAAGGGCGCGCTCTCGCCCTGCCTGGAACTGACCTACAACTGGGACACGGAAGATTACACCGGCGGCCGGAACTTCGGCCACCTCGCCTATGAGGTCGACGACATCTATGCGCTGTGCCAGCATCTGATGGACAACGGCGTCACGATCAACCGGCCGCCGCGCGACGGACACATGGCCTTCGTCCGCTCGCCCGATGGCATCTCGATCGAAATTCTGCAGAAGGGCGAGAACCTGCCGCCGCAGGAGCCTTGGCTTTCGATGGGCAATACCGGCGCCTGGTAAGCCTCGCGCAACGGGAAGAGGCGATAAGCTCGGGATGAACGGGAACTGCTTGCCTGTGCGTTTGCTGCGCAATTGCGGCGTGCACGGCTGCAGAACCTGATCGAAACCAGAACAACCGGACCTCGCTCCACGGATCGGGGCGCCCCTCCTGTCAAGGTTTACAAAGATCGCTTCGTTAACTACACTTTCGTGGGAAACGGGGCGAGACGCCGGACAATCTGCCATATGCGCAAGACGATGTCGTCCGGGAGGCCAGGCACGAGGGGAACGACGTGGACAATCCCTGGACGGGATGCGTCGTTCATCAGGTATCTCCGGCTTCGAATTGGGCGGCCATGACGGCGGGCAAGTCTCCTGTCCTTGGTCATCTTCTCTATGGAGGATCAGGCTTTTGCAGCGTGGAATGAAAAAGGCGGTCGGTCTGCGACATGCGCTCTGGGCGCTGGCGCTGACGACGTCTATGCTGGCACTGGCTGGCTGCGTCTCGGCGGTTCCGTCGGCCAAGGACACTGCCAGCCTTGCACCCACCGCAGTCGATGCAGAGGGATCCGCCGACGACATGGCGGCCAACGGATCCATGGAAGATCAGCAGGTGGTGGCGCTGGGCGCCGACGGACAAGCGACAGGGGGTGCCGCCGCAAACGCCATGATGCCTGCCGGTAGCAATGACCAGCCTGCCTCGCTGGTGCTGCAGACCAGCGGCCTCAAGGCGACATCATCGAGCATTTATGCCAGTCAGGTGACAGGTCCAGTCCCCGGACAAACCGCTGGCCAAATCGAGCCGTCGAACACAACTGGCGACACGACGCCATTGCCGATTCTGGAGACTCAGCCAGGCGTGCAGCCGGCAAGCAACAGCCTGTTCCAGAGCAAGCAGCAGCCTGTCTCCGAGCCCGCGCCGCTGCCGTTGGAGGGCGCCAGCAATGCACTGCCGGCTGGAGACCAGGGCCAGCAGATTGCCTCGGCGCAGATGATTGTGCCTGACGGGGCCGCTGCCCTCGAAATGCCGAACGCCGTGCCTTTGCCGCTCAGCGGCGCCGCCGCCTTGCAGGGCGAAACATCAGGACAGCTTCACGCCGTCCATCCGCAGCAGCAGGCGGCGGCCACCACACAACAGAGCGCCTCGCCCCCCGCTTCGGATGGGACGGGTACGGAGGAAAAAGACGCCAAGCCGATCGTCACCTTCGCCAGCCTGTTTGCGGGCAAGCGAAAAAACAAGAACGCCTTCGACGGCGATCGATTCGGCAAAGCCCCCCCGAAGAAGACGCTTGGGCAGAAGGATGTGCAGCCAAAACAGTTGGCCTCGCTTGCCTACAACGCCCTGCCCGGCGTTCGCGCAACCTCGATGTTCGCAACCGTCGAGGACGCGGAACCCGCGCATGACGATGACAGCGGCACGATCCAGGTCGCATCGCTGCCCGGCCTTGCGCGCCTGGCACCGAATGGCCTCTGGCTGCAGACGGAAAAGGTCGAGACCGGCTGTTTCAAGCCCGGATTGATGCAGGTCCTGAAGGTCGTCGAGAATCACTATGGCAGAAAGGTCATGGTCACGTCCGGACTGCGCGACCTGAAACACAATCGCAGCGCTGGCGGCAGGCGGCAGTCGCTGCACACAACCTGCGCGGCAGCCGACATCCAGATCCCCGGAATCAGCAAATGGCAGCTGGCGGATTATCTGCGCACGATCCCCGGTCGCGGTGGCGTCGGCACCTACTGCCATACGGAATCGGTCCATATCGACATCGGCACGCAACGCGACTGGAATTGGCGCTGCCGCCGCCGCAAGGGCTGATCCAGCCTCCGGTTTCCCAGAATAATCAATATTTTCAATGATATAA
>NZ_LSRP01000003.1 GCF_001885585.1 Pararhizobium antarcticum | reverse complement strand
GGCGAAATCAATCGCTCATGACTTCAACCAGGCAGGCGAAAATCGACCACACCAGGCTGTCCCGGAATTAATGAAAACACTGTCCGCGATTTAGTGAAACCACTGTCCCGTTCTTCCGAAATACGCAGGAATACCAATGGTTCTGGCCAGATCAAACCGTCAAGGCCGACGAGAATCTCGCTCGCTGTTATTCCTGCCACCGGTCAAAACAGTCCGAACAGTTCATGTTCACCTTCGATGGTGCCATCTCCGATGATGATCCGCTCTGATGGTGAGGAGTAACGCCATGCTCCGGCTCGTGACTGACCGTCTCTTACTTCCCGCCGGCATGGCAACGCTCCTGGTGCTGTCGCTCGCCTACTGGTGGCTCGACAACGGTCCGCATGAGATCTTCGGCACACTGTTGTTCGGACTCCTGGCATGGCATCTTTCCATCAACAGGCGCTGGTTCCTGAAACTTCGCGTCGGCCGGTACGATGCCCGCCGGTTTGCGGTTGTGGCGATACACACATGGCTGGCGCTCAACATGGTAGTGTTGTTCGTAACCAGCATACTGATCTCCCGTTCGCTGCTGAGCTTCATCCAGTTCACGGATAATGTCAGCGTCATCGAACTCCACTGGTTTTCAGCCTATTGGGTGGTCATGATCATTGCCGTCCATGTCG
Organism: Pararhizobium antarcticum; assembly: GCF_001885585.1. GTDB lineage: Bacteria > Pseudomonadota > Alphaproteobacteria > Rhizobiales > Rhizobiaceae > Pararhizobium > Pararhizobium antarcticum. The sequence continues at coordinate 4,497 of NZ_LSRP01000003.1, read as the reverse complement.
GCACCCACTGGTCGCGGGTCATGGCTGCAGCGGGAACACTGTTCAGGCTCACACCATCGAGGATCAGGGCCTGGGTGCTCAGACTTGCTGCGGTGATGTTCGTAGCCCTCGGCGCATGGAGCTTCGCTGTTCTCGGCGTCTCGACGAAACTGATGTTTGGCTACAGCCTGGATTTCTGGGACTTCACCACGTCGGTGACGCCATTTTTTGCGCATTGGACAGCGATCGTCGCGGGTGTCGCCGTGCTTTCGCATTATTCGATGGCTGGCCTGAGGTCCGCCGGGACGCTTCGTTCTCAGTCAAGGAAGGGTGGAACATGAAACATCTCGCAAGAACGGCTTTGGTCGCCGCATCGCTCACAATGCCAATTGGAGGATCCGCTTTGGCTCAAGATAGCATTTCAATTTCGTCCGACTGGGGCAACGTCACGGCCGTGCTGGCCGACAACGAGTCCGCTCGCGCCCTTGCCGACATGCTGCCGTTGACGATCGAGATGGACGATCATCTGCGCCAGGAAAAGACCGGCAACCTGCCTTCTGCCTTGCCGGCCGTGTCGCGCCAGCGCGAATTCTCGGCGGGCACACTTGGTCTGTGGAGTTCGGGAGACTTCGTCATTTACTACCGTGATGGCCGCGTGCCATCACCCGGCATCGTCATTCTGGGCCAGGTCCAGGGGGACGTTTCCATCTTTGATCGTCCCGGCAGGGTGACTGTCAAAATCGACAGTATGAAGTGATCGAGTTCCTGGACGAACCCGCCGAGCATACGCTGGTCGTCGTCCTGGTGATCACTGTTGCGTCGATGAACCATCCTCTGAATGTCGAACCCATGAATTCGTTCATTGGGAAAGTATGGAATCTGCCACCTATTGTCATGAAAGGGAGAATATCATGAGAAATGCAGTCCTTCGCAAATCCAATTGTATCGAGCAACTCCGGCTGGTAACCAACTTTTCTTGGTTGCTATGCTCACGCTGGCAAATGTCCTGCTTCCGGTGTCCCCTGCCTCTGCGCATCACGGGTGGCCCGGCTTCCAAACCGACCGCCTCGTCTATATCGAAGGAACGGTCTCGTCAGAGGGCGTCTGGGGCATGACCTGCCACTGAACTTTCATCCGGCTGCGATTAGAGCCTCGGCGGTGGTGCTCTGGGACCAAACTTTGGACCGCCGGAAGCTGGAGTTTTCCGGCTCTGATCATGATGGCTGGCTGGTTGCGCCACCGGGATTGTGTAGGGCAATCGGGACGTTATATCCGATTGCCGAGTGAGGACGTTCCTCGTTGTAGTATCGACGCCAAGTCTCCAACTTTTCGCGCGAATCCGCAAGGGTCAGGAACCAATGGGCGTTCAGGCACTCCGACCGCAGCTTGCTGTTGAACGCCTCGATAAAGCCGTTGTCGGTTGGTTTGCCAGGCCGCGAGAAGTCCAGTGTGACGTTGTTGGCATAAGCCCAGAGGTCGAGATCACGGGAGATGAACTCGCTGCCGTTATCCACCCTGATCGTCTTCGGATAGCCGGTCTTCCGGCAGATGCTTTCCAAGGTCTGGACGACATCCTCGCCCCGATAGGTAAAGCGTGCGTCGGCGGCCGGGCAGTAACGCGAGTGCGTGTCGACCATAGTCAGGATGCGTAGCTTCTTGCCGGTCGCGAGCTGGTCGTGAACGAAGTCCCCTCTCGGCGTTTGCCAGCAAACGCCTGCCAGGGCAGCGCATCGCCCAGACATCGTTCGGCCCGACAGCCTCCTGACGGTCTTCCCGGAGCTTTGCTTTCACCCGGCGTTTGGGATGCTTGTTGCGTAGCTGAAGTCCTAACTCACTGTAAATTCTGCGCGTCTTCTTCATGTTGATCTTCCATCCATCGCGACACAAGTGGACATGGACACGCCGGTAGCCATACCGCACGCGTGTCTCGCAAATCTCCTTGATGCGTCGTTCGAGAGGGGCCTGTCCGGTGCGGCGGGACTTGTAGTGGTAGGTTGAAGTGTCGAACCTCAGGACCTTGCAGGCCCGTCGGATCGATATGCCCCAATCCACCAGCATCCCGTCGATCAGCTTGCGCTGCCGGACAGGCCTCAGAGCTTTCGGCGGATGACGTCCTGCAACATCTCGCGGTCCAGTGTCAGATCGGCGACGATCTTCTTGAGCCTGGAATTCTCATCTTCCAGAGCTTTCAATCGGCGCATCTCGTCGGGCAGCAGACCCGCATACTTCTTGCGCCAATTGAAATACGTCACTGGCTGATCCCCGCCTTCCGGCAAATCTCCGCCACCGGCACGCCGTCGTCGCCCTGCTTCAAAATAAACGCCTTCTGGGCGTCCGAGAACTTCGATGCCTTCATGCTTCCGCTCCTTTTCCCAGCCGGGAAATTAACGCGGAAAACTCCAGTTATGAACGGTCCAGTTTTTGGGGATCAGAGCAGTGGCGGCCGGCGTCCTCCAGCATCAGCAGGCAAAACTCAAGTCACGTCCATCTCAGACCCAGCAATTGACCGCCGAGTTGACGAAGGTCGAACAGCAGCAGGCAAGCATTATCCAGCAGATCAGTGATCGTGCGGCGGAAGCCCGCCCTCGCCTGACGGCATTGGATGATTTGCTAGACCGGCTTGAGCTTCAGCGAGGAACTCTTTCAGCTGAATTCGCAAATACGGCACATGTCGAGCCAGATATGTCGGAACGACTCGCCGAACTGCGCAGACAAATCAATCCGGAAGCCGTGCCAAAGATCATGGCGCTCTTTCTATATTTCGTGCGAGACGACGTCGATACCACAACGAAACAGCCCTTCGTGGACATGACGCGGAAACGCTTGAAGCTTCAGCACGAGTATGACTTCCAGCAGCGCCTGAAGGCCGGCGAGCTCGACACGGAGGCCAAACGCAAAAAGCTCCTCAGCGATTATGCTGAGGAGCTTGATAAGAAGAAGTTGGGATGGGTAAACTTGCAAGTTTCGTTGGTTGCGGGGGCAGGATTTGAACCTGCGGCCTTCAGGTTATGAGCCTATAACACAACGATTCCAATAAGTTATGAAAATCAGCGGCTTAGCCACTACCCCTTTGATTTCACCAATTTTCCGACCCCGTATTCGCCGACATTCGCCCGCATTCGGCTGCAAACACAGCGCGAAACGTGCATTCGCGGGTTGATGTGGCGTTGATGTGGCGTTGATGTGGACAATATCACTGCCCTGCTGGATCATGATCACAAACGGCCCACGCTGCCCTTGTTGTTGGCTTCAATTGCCGCGCTGCACGTCACCAATGCAGCCATTGGAGCGCGATCAGGTATAGTCGCTTTGCGCTGGACGGCTTTGGCGCATGTATCTAACTTCTGCGCACGGGCTTTTTTTCTCCTCACTGCCGCGAAGCTAGCCTGAGCTCGCCGGAGATGTGTATATAGAGCGATCCGTCGTTCAATTGATCCGGCAGAACACCCACTTCAAACAGCAAGCGTTCGAAATGTCGGTTGAGGAAGTGTATGTCATCCAGGTTCGTCCAATCGTCCAGTCGACTGTTGAACGCAGCGAGGTCTTCTTGAAAGAGTGTTGACCACTTCAAAAGTTCAAGCTGCGAAAGCGTTTGGTCCAATGATCCGCCTGGCCTGTGCGGACCGACAATCGAAGCGTGTGCCGCGAGATACCTTGCCATCGCCGTCATGAAACCCGACACATGGGTAGCGCAGCAGTCAAACAAACGTTCATGATCGCCGTTCATTTGATACTGCGCGTGCGCATCTGTCGTGACTGAAACCATCTGGTCAAGTTGAAGTAGTGCTTGCTCAGAATAGAATTCAACCGTCTCTTTGCTGGGAGCAATGAGGCGAGTGGAGAAATAGGTCGCTAGCAGTGTGTCATTAAACCGATAGAGCCAACCGTCATACGGGTCCGCGTGCGGTGAAAGCAGTGTCCCCGGGAATTTGCCTTCTAGCAGCGCGTTGAATGCGGCTGTTCCCAGGCAGTAGAAGACTATCGAAATGGCTTCCTCGCATAGGCTTTCGTCGTCCGAAATCAATTGCTCGGCAAGATAGCCCCTGAGCACTATGTGCGTCTTGATACCGTCGTCGCGTCTTACTGCGAGTGGCATGGCAACGCCGTTGGGGTTTGTGCCAGCAGAGGGGTCTATGATGCGACCAACGCCCAGACCTCGGTCCAGATCTTGCAGCGCCACCGCATAGTCCACGGCAAACGTGATGCCATCGAGGCGATGGATCGGGAGGGATCCTCCAAATGATTTGACCGTTTCATTGACGCTTTCTGAAACTTTTTTCGCATATGCCTCATCTCCGAAATCCCTGAAGGACACAGAATACGAAAAACCTTCACTCATCGACAAATCAGTCCATGTCACTGGTTGCGCTTCCCCTCGCATGTCATTCGGTTGTCAACGCCGGAGTAAAAACCGGCCAGGCGGCGGAGTAAAACCAGGCCACTTGCGGCGCACGCATGAGACCTCCGGGAGGGCGTAGCCCGAGCGGGGGTCTCATGCGTGCGCGTCGATGTTCTGAA
>NZ_LSRP01000002.1 GCF_001885585.1 Pararhizobium antarcticum | reverse complement strand
CCGCTCCAGATATTCTCGTAGTCAAGCTTTCTGACGACTTCGTTCATCCTGCGGCCCGCAATTGCGCCTCCTGCTGTTGTCCGGCCGCGACGAGTTGGGTGACGTCGAGGATCAGTGCGACGCTGCCATCTCCGAGGATGGTGGCACCGGAGAACGTCACCACATCGTCATGCAGCTTGGACATGGATTTGATAACAGTCTGGTGGTCGCCGATGATCTGGTCGACGACCAGGCCGACCCGTTCGGATCCGGTCGAGACGACCACGACTTTCTGATGTTGATCTGGCGAGGTGCCGGTGTGAAAGAGCTCCCGCAGCCGGAGGAACGGCACGAGGCTGTCGCGCAGCGAGATGAAGCTGCGTCCGCGCGAACGCAAATCTTCTTCCAGCGAGAGTTCGAGGCATTCCTCGACGGCCGACAGAGGGATGACGTAGCAGCCGGTGCCGACGCGCACGAGAAGTCCCTCGATAATGGCCAGGGTCAGCGGAATGCGCAGCGAGACTTCGGAGCCTTCGCCGGGCCGGCTGATGACTTCGATGGCGCCGCGAAGCGCTTCGACGGTTTTCTTGACAACGTCCATGCCGACGCCGCGACCGGACAGGTTGGTGACTGTTGCAGCGGTGGAAAAACCCGGCTGGAAGATGAGCTGCAGCAGTTCCTGATCCGCCAGAACGGCGCCCGGCTGGATGAGGCCAGAGGACTCGGCCTTGGCCCGGACCCGCTCGCGATTGATGCCACGGCCGTCATCCTTGATGGTAATGATGACTTCGCCGCCCGTCTGTTGGGCCGACAGCAGGATTTTGCCCTTGGCAGGCTTGCCGGCTGCGATGCGGTCCTGTGGTACTTCCAGCCCATGGTCGATCGAGTTCCTGACCAGATGCACCAGCGGATCGGCCAGGCGGTCGATCACCGTCTTGTCGACTTCGGTGGTTTCGCCTTCCGTGACCAGTTCGATTTCCTTGCCGGTCTCGCGCGACAGATCGTGCACGAGGCGGCGGAAGCGGCCAAACAGGCTGGCAACCGGCATCATGCGCAGAACCATCATCGTGTCGCGCAGTTCGCCCGAAAGGCGTTCGATTTCTTCCGAAACAGAGCGCAGGCCGAGATCGGCGCCGGCGCCGGCGATTTGCGTGAGCCGCGATTGGGCAATGACCAGTTCGCCGACGCGGTCCATCATCTCGTCGAGGCGCTCTGCCGGAACCTTGACGTTCTCTGCCACCTTGTTCTGCCTGGAATCATTGGCGGCAACCACAGGCTGGGGTGCGTCACGCTCGATGGCTTTTGGTGAACTGACACCAGGTGCGGTTTCTGCAACTGCCTTTTCGGTCGGGTGCGGGAGTGCAGACGGCATCTCCGATATGGTCAGTTCCATGTCGTCCATGACGAAGATGAACACATCCTCGATATCGGAACGCGGCTTGGCGGTGGTCAGCGTGACATTCCAGGAAAGGTGCATGTCTGTCGGGTTGAGAAGATCGAAAGACGGGATCGTGCTGGTGTCTGCCACGATGCGGCACTTGCCGAGTTCACGCAGTTCGTCCAGCAGGCCAAGCGGATTGGTACCGTTGGCCATGGCGTTGGCCGGAAGTTGGAAGCGGATGGTCCAAGTCGTCTCACCGCTCTTCACCTGCGGGGCAGGTGCTGCGACAGAAGCTGTCGATTTGACCGGTGTCGCCGGCGCCGTATCGCTGCCGTTGACGGCCTCCTGCAGGGTCGCAAGCAGGGTGGCGCTCAAGGCATCATGGTCGCCGTTTGGCGTGTCGAGAAGGGCGCGCATGTGATCCTGCGCCGCCAGAACGGCTGCGACGAGTTCCTGCGTTGCCGGCACGTCGCCTTTGCGCACGCGGTCGAAAGCGGTTTCGCAATGGTGCGTGAAAGCGGCGAGCGCATCGAAGCCGAACATCGAGCCCGAACCCTTGAGCGTATGCAGGCCGCGGAAGACCGCATCGATCTTTTCCTTGTCGTCAAGGCGGCGCGTGAGGTCGAGAAGGCCGGATTCGACCTGCTCCAGCATCTCGGCAGCCTCGTTCAGAAAGACCGCAATCGGATCCTGATCGCTCATCGGCCAAGAACCTTTCTGGCGATCTTGACGAGGCTTTCGGGATCGAAGGGCTTGGTCAACCAGCCGGTGGCGCCGGCTGCCTTGGCCTGAGCCTTGATATCGCCATCGGATTCAGTCGTCAGGAAGATGACCGGAACGCCGGTATGGGCGGGCAGTTTGCGCAACTCACGGATCATCGTCAGGCCGTCCATGATCGGCATATTCAGATCAGTGACGATGAGATCGTATGTGCCGGCTTGGAGCTTGGTCAGTCCATCCTTGCCGTCCACGGCCTCGGTGACGGTATAACCCGCATTGGACAGGGCCACACGGGTCGTCAGGCGGATGCTGGCGGAATCGTCTACGGTCAAAATCTTTGCGGTCATCACACTGTCTCCCGGTGAAGCCAGAATTTCGCGGTTTCGGAGGAAATTTCGTCGTTGAACCCCCCGCGCGTCAGCACGTCGAGCAGGCCACCCGAGGCGGGCGCCTTCAGCAGGAGCGTCTTGCGGCAGCTTTCGGCATAGGCACGGGCCGCCTCGATCAATTGAACAAAGCTTAGGTCAACCTGGGATGTTTCTGCGATCTCAAGCGTAACTTCGCCGTTGTTACTGATCAGGCCCGATAGACGTTCCTTGACTTCAGCTACGGTCCGAATAGTCAACGCCCCCGTTAACTTCAACGGCGCAGCGGTATCTGCAGAAATTTGCATAATAGGCCCCGAACAATATTTGAGTAACTCTATATTCCCCGATAACAAATGTCTCAATTCTGACTTAATGAAAGGTAAATTTTTTGATTAAATTTCCCGCATTGGTAGTTTTTGCTGTCATAAAAATTAAAAAATCGGTGCGTTGACACACACTTATCACATTGATTTATATCAATATTTTATTCTTGTGCAGTTGTATCTAATATTATTTCTGCCCCACAAGAGTTTGCAGCACAACCCTTTGGGCGCCAGCGCCCTCATAACGAGAATCCGTGTAAAACAGACTATTTCTCGCAGGCCTCTTCTCTCGAAGTTTACGCTAAGTTTCCGACTCGTGATTACGATGTCCTTAAATTCGCGAGACATGGGGTATGGCGTTGTCTGGAAGATCAAATGTTGCGTACTCTCCGACCCGGTCCGCCGAGACCGATCTCGTGTCGCGGCTCGAAAGCGCCCGGTCGCAGATCGAGCAAAGGTTTCTCGCCGGTGGCGAAATCCTCATCTCCGTGCTCGACGTTCTCAACCGCTTATTGTCGACGCTCGACAATCTTGCAAAGTCGCTGGATGCAGAAACGGCGCAGTCTACTGCCGATCAGTTGGCGCAGACGGTCAGTCAGATTTCCCTCCTGCCGCAGCTTGAGCATGACCGGCAGCAGCGGCTGGAAGATGTGACAAAGACCGAGAAGGCTTTGCGTTCCTACGTCGACGATATGCAGGAAACGCTGCGTTACCTGCGCACCTTTGCGATTACAGCCAAAATCACCGGCGCCGGCATCGCGGATTTTGCCGGGTTCGCCGAAGAGATCATCGAACGCATTCAATTGGGCAGCACACAGGTCAACCAGCTTTCGGCCAATATTCTGGCGCTCGGGGCGACACTCGGCATTGCCTCGACGCGCGGACGCCAGACACTGGAGGGATACCGGAAGTCGGTGCCCGCGATCGTTGCCAGCCTTTCCAGCAATGTCAGCGAACTGGGTGCGCAGCGCCGGCACCTTGCAGACATCGCGGCCAGGGTGAGCGATTTAACGCGCAAGGTTCAAGGCAGGGTTAGCGTGACGCTCTCGGCGATGCAGATCGGCGATATTACGCGCCAGCGGATCGAGCATTGCCAGGCGGCGTTCTCGATCCTGGATGCCTATCTGGATTCACCCGAAGGCAGGGCGTTGCCGTTCGACGAGCTGAACCGTCTGTCGCTGGTGATCCGCCATCTCGTATCGCAGCAGCTCAACCAGATCACCACCGATTTCGACCGCGAGAGCGGCACGATCGTCGGTACGATCGCCGGGTTCAACACTGACATCGCCGGCCTGCTCGAACTGCACGGCGAAATGGAGCCGAAAGGTGGCGCGGGCACAAACAGCGCCATGCGGATACTGGAACGGGATGTCACTGCCGCACGGACCGTCGTCGGCGACATCGAAAAGGCGGCTGATGCGGCCAATGAACTCGGCTGCGGCACCATCGCCACGGTGCGCGAGCTTCTCGACGGCGTTGAAACGATCAAGCTGATCCGCACCGATATCCAGTATATGGCGCTGAACACCAATCTGCGCTGCAGCCGGTTGGGCGAAGAAGGCCGGGCGATCAATGTCGTGACCGGCGAACTCCGGGGTTTCGCCGGCAAGCTCGACGAGACGGCACAGAGCATCCTGGAGGAGCTCCAGGTTCTGCAGGCGAACGCCACGAAGTTGGGCGATTCACAGTCTGAAACGGACCGCGGCGAGCCGCTCGACACCAAGCTGGAGAACGCGCTAAACGCCATCCGCAGCGCCGGTGACATGATGGAAGAGGATCTGGTTGTCCTGCGGGGATGTGGCTACGACATCGCGACCAAGGTGACCGCGTCCGTTGCAAAGCTAGACTACAGGGCGCAGCTTGGTGATGTGCTGACCGGGTGCGCGCAGCAGGCTGCCGATCTTGCGGCAGAGGACTTCCCCCCGACCGATGGCCTGGAAGCAGCGCTTTCCGATGTCGGCGGCAAGATCGCCAAGGTCTATACAATGGTGAAAGAGCGCGAAGTGCATGCGGTGATATTCGGCAGCGCCGCCGCAGCGCCGAACCTGACCGTCGTCTCCAATGACGAGGACGATCTTTTCGAATCGGCGCTGTTTTGACCTCGCATCCGGTCAGTCATTGCCAAAACGACCGCTGACAGCACCTCCTGACAGCGAAGCGGCCGGGCAGCCCGTCTGATGGCGGCAAGCATCACGGCGTCACGCGCGCCTTTGCATAAAGACGCGCGCGTCCTTCAGAACTCGCTCTTCAAGCGTTCCATGAGATCGCCGAGAAGACGCCCTGTCGACTCCGTGGCCCCCGTCTCGACGTAGATGCGCATCTCGGGGGCATTGCCGGATTGCCGGAAGTGGACGGTGTCCTTGTTTGCAAACACCATGCGAACCCCGTCAAGCGTCGAGATTTCCACCGGGGCTGCGATCCGCGGGTCGAAAGCGGCCCTGAATTCGAGCGAGCTTTCCACCGACTTCAGGAAGACCTTGGCCTTGTCCGCCGATACCTCCTTGACGCGGTCGGCCTGCATGAAGCGCGGCGGCAAGCTTGCCGCCAGTTGCGACAGCCTCTTGCCCTCGGATTTCGCCAGGACAAGGCAGGCAACAGCCGGCAGGATGGCATCGCGCGTCGGCAGGCGCTGAAGCATGCCCTTGGCCAGCGGCACGTCGTCCTGAAGCAGGAAACCGCCATTGGCTTCAAAACCGACAACGGGATGGGCTTCGGCCTTGCCCATTTCGGCCACCACATAAGGCGATCCGATCATTGTCCGCACCACCGTGTCGAACCAGCCGGACTGTTCGACGGCGCCTGTGGAGGAGAGCGGCGTGACGACGGTCTTTGCACCGATGGCGCGCGCCGTCAGCATGCCCAGGACGTCGCCATGGATCTGTCGCCCGGTATCGTCGATCACCAGCGGGCGGTCACCGTCACCATCGGTGGAGACCACCGCATCCAGTCCATGTTCCAGGATCACCGCCTTGGCACGGGCCACATCATCCGGGTCCAGCGCCTCGGTATCGACGGCCACGAAGCGATCGACGCGCCTAAAGGGCGTGCATTGCGCGCCCAGCCCCTCAAAGATCGCTACCGTCAGATCGCGGCCGACCGCCGAATGCAGGTCCACACCGATCTTCAGGCCGGCCAGCGCATCGGTGCCGAACGCATCGATGTAGCGGCTGAGATAGGAGGATGCGACGTCGGCCAATGGCGCCCCGGGAGCCGCTGCGCCTGCGACAAGGCCAGCCGCCAGCATGGCCTCTGCCCGCAGCCGCACCGGTGCCTCGTCGGTTTTCAGAAACTCGCCGTCGGGCCGGTAGAACTTGATGCCGTTGTAGCTTTCCGGAATATGGCTGCCGGTGATCATCATTGCCGGAGCGCCACGGGCCATTGCATAGGCGGCAACGGCGGGCGTGGGCACTTCGCCGGCCCAGTCGGCCGTCCAGCCTTCCGCTTCGATCGCGGCCAGGCAATAGCCGGCGATCCGGGGGCTCGATTCCCTGAGATCGGCAGCGACATAGGCCGTCCTTCCCTCGCCGGCCTCCGCGCAGCGCTCCAGAAAGGCCCGGACATAGGCGGCGCAAACCTCCGCCGTGAAATCAACCGCCGGGCCGCGCAGGCCCGATGTTCCAAATGCTGCCGCCATGTGCGCTTCAAAGCTCCTGTTTTGAGATGCGGACCCGCTCAGTTGCGTCCGAACGCGTCTTCCAGACGAATGATGTCGTCTTCGCCAAGATAGGACCCGGTCTGTACTTCGATGAGCTCGAGCAGGATCTTTCCCGGATTGGAAAGCCGGTGCAGCTCGCCCTGTGGAATATAGACAGATTCGTTCTCGCGCAGCATGCGTTTGGTTTCGCCGATCTGCACCTCTGCCGTGCCGCGCACCACGATCCAGTGTTCCGACCGATGGTGGTGCTTCTGCAGCGAAAGCTGCTTGCCGGGCTTGACGAAGAGGCGCTTCACCTGAAAACGCTCGCCTGACAGAAGCGAGCTGAACCCGCCCCAGGGCCGATAGCTGGTGCGATGCTCTTCGGTGAGTCTCGCTGTCGTCGGCAGCTTTGCCAGATGCTTGACGACGGTTCCGACAGCCTGCGCGTCGGAAAGCTTGCCGACATAGACGGCGTCTTCGGACGCGATCACGACGGCGTCGTCGAGCCCGTTAATCACGACATGCGCGCCTTCGGACAGGGCAAACGAGTTTCGCGAATCAAAGACGTGCACAGGGCCCTTCGTCACGTTGCCGGAAGCGTCGGCTGGGCTTTCCTTCCAGACGGCATCCCAGGCGCCGAGATCAGACCAGCTGATTGGCGAGGGAACAACTGATGCCAGCGCTGTTTTTTCGAAAATCGCGTAGTCGACCGAGATATCCGGTGATTCCGCAAATTCCGTCTCGCCGAGACGCATGAAATCGAGGTCCTTGTGCGCGGCGGCGACAGAAGCCTCCGCAGCGGCCAGGACGTCGGGTGCCAGCGTCCCGCACTCGGACAGGAAAACGGCGGAATCGAACAGGAACATGCCGGAATTCCAGTAGTAGTTCCCACTGGCGATCATTTCCTGCGCCTTGGCCTCGTCCGGCTTTTCGACAAAGCGTTTGACGGCCAGCGCGCCGCTCGTCTGCGTGTCGCCGCCCTCGATATAGCCGAAGCCTGTCGCTGGCGCCGTCGGCGTGATGCCGAATGTCGCAAGACGTCCACTCTTGGCGGCAGCCACGGCCGTATCGACCGCGGTGAGGTAGGCGCTGTCGACGAGGATGTTGTGGTCGGACGCCAGCACGTGCACGAGACGGGCGCCATCGCGCGCGGCAATCAGCGAGGCTGCGGCGATCGCCGGCGCCGTATTTCGGGCGATTGGCTCGAGCACCACCTCTGCAAGCTCCACGCCGATTTCCTGCGCCTGCTCGGCGACCAGAAAGCGGTAGTCGGCATTGGTGACCACGATCGGCTTGTCGTATCGCTCGGGATCAGCCAGCCGCTGCAACGTCAATTGAAACAGGCTGAAGTCACCCGTCAAAGCCAGAAACTGCTTGGGCCGCTGCGAGCGGGACATTGGCCAGAGCCGCGTCCCCTTGCCACCGGCCAGAATGATGGGAACAATGAGATTTTCGGTCAAGGGATCAACGTTCCTTCTAATCGCCACGTCGTCTATTCCAATGGCTCCACCGCCAGAAAGCTCGAGCGATCACCGTATTTAACGATTGGATACGGTGGCAGGCACTTACCATATTGCTCTGAAGTTTTCGTGGTCGAACCTGCAAAATATTGAAACATGAATTGAAAAAATAAGCGGTCGCTTGCGCCATGCCAGCGTCCGTCCGTCAATTTGCTGCACTGCACTCCCCCGGTTTAGCATCGAAAAGCAGGAGAGTTCAACGACTATGTGCAAGTTCGGAGATGGCGGCACGACGCACGCCCGGCCGTGGCATGCTTTTGCGCTTGATCCGGACACGCCGGTTTTCCAACAGGACAGTCGAGTGCTGACGATCTGCACAGCCCCGATTATCGCAGCGTCACGCTGCGTCGATCAAAGCTTTCTGGCGATCAGCCCCCCCGCGGCAACCGCCGGGGAACTTAGGCGCGAGTGGCACGTTTCTCTCGCGCAATTAGTGGAAGAACAAAACAATGATGATGCGAATAATGTTTGGCGTTCTGCTCGGATCGGTGCTCAGCATCCTGGCCGTGAAATATGTCGAACACGACATGGATGGTGGCGTGCCGATGGCAACGCCAGCCAACGCCGCGGAGATCCTATAAGGATACCGCGCGGCCTTGACGCGTTTCTTCCCTTCATCGCGACAGAATAGACGTGAAGCCCTTCAGGCTGCAGGCAGCCTCGGGGCGCTCGCCACCATGCGGGCATAGTCGATTGCTGACAGCATGTTGGCGTGATTGGCCTTGCCTGTGCCTGCGATGTCGAAGGCGGTGCCATGATCGACGGAGACGCGATCAATCGGCAGGCCGAGCGAGACATTGACCGCCGTTTCGAAAGCCACGAGCTTGATGGGGATATGGCCCTGGTCATGATATTGCGCAATCACCAGATCGAAAGCGCCGCCATAGGCGCGGGCATAGACGGTATCCGCCGAGATCGGGCCGACGACGTCGATGCCCTTGGCCCGCGCCAGTTCGACAGCCGGTGCCAGAAATTTGGTGTCCTCATCCCCGAACAGTCCGCCCTCGCCGCAATGCGGATTGAGCCCGGCAACGGCGATCCGCGCTTTCTTACCGAGACGGAGAAAGTGCCTGTGGCCGGCCTCGATCGTTGCCAGAACGCGCTCGACAGTGGCGCGTTCGATGGCCGTGCGCAGCGAGACATGGGTCGAGACGTGGATCGTGTTCAGCCGCTCGGAGGCCAGCAGCATGAACGAACTCTTGGATTTCGTCAGATGCGCCAGCAGGCCGGTATGGCCATCGAAGTGATGGCCGGCAAGGTTCATGGCCTCCTTGTTGATCGGCGCCGTCACCATGCAATCGACGGCGCCTGACATGGCGAGTTCGACCGCGCGCTTGATGTAGCGCACCGAGGCGTCGCCGGCGATCGGGCTGACCTTGCCGATCTCAGGCAGGGCGCCATCGATCACCACCTCGTCGACCAGAACGGCATCGTCGCTTCCCGATGCGCCCGACGAGAAACGCAGGCTGGTGCCCGTCACGCGGTTGGCACGCTCGAGGGCCTCGACATTGCCGACGACGACGAAATTGACGCGATCCGCCTTCGGCAAGTCGGCCAGCGCCTTGACGATGACCTCGGGGCCAACGCCGGAGGGATCTCCGAGCGTGATGGCGACGCGCGATGTCTTACCCATGAAACTTCCTCATTTTTAAGCTTGCCGTGGCACATGCCGTCCGGCCGGCCTTGCGGTCTGACTAGTAGGCGGCCTCGTAGATCGACAGGATATCGGCCTGGCTGAGATCGCGGGGGTTGTTGTCGAGAAGCCGGCGGATGGCGAAGGCGTCGCCTGCCATGACCGGGAGATCGTCCTTCGGCACGCCCAGCGCAGAAAGCCGCATCTCGATGCCGAGCGTGTGGCAAAAGCCATGGGCGGCATCGAAAACAGCCTCCTGCGAAGCGGCAGGGGCAAACCCGAGAGCGGCAAGGATGGCTGCGGTTTTATCGGGCACCGCCGGGCTGTTGAAGGCCAGCACATGCGGAAAGATCAGCGCGTTGGCGGCACCGTGCGCCACATGCCAGCGCGTGCCGAGCGGATAGGCCAAAGCGTGACCGCCGGCCGTGTTGACCGGCCCGAGGCAGAAGCCACCATAGAGCGAAGCAAGCGACAGGCCGGCACGGGCTTCGGCATCGCTGCCATCGGCCACGGCACGGGCCAGAAACCGGCCGACCAGCCGCACGCCCTCGATCGCGTAGAGATCGATGAGCGGATGCGCCTTGCGATTGGTGAAGGCCTCAACACAATGGGCCATGGCATCGACGCCTGTCGCGGCGGTCGTTGCGGCCGGAACCGTCATGGTCAGCCCCGGATCGATGACCGCGATGTCGGCCAGCATATGGATGCTCTCGACAGCCAGTTTGGCCTGGGTTTCGGGATCGGTAACCAGCGCCCGGATACCGGCTTCGCTGCCGGTTCCTGATGTTGTCGGCACCTGCGCAAGCCCGACCCGGCGGCGTGCAGCCACCTTGTTCGGACCAACGACATCCTGCAGAGACTGGCTCGATCCGGCCAGCACCGCCGCCAGCTTGGCCAGATCCATGGCGCTGCCGCCGCCGAAACCGACGATCAATTCGGCGTCGGCGGAATTTGCGACCTCAAGCAGGCGGTCGAGATTATGGGTGTCCGGCTCCGGCCGCACGTCGGCAAACAACGTGATTGCGCCCTGAAGCCCGAGAAGATTAACACGCGAGGCATTGAAGGCATCGGAGACAACAAGCACGCGGCGATAGCCCTGCGCAACGGCCCATGTTCCGAGCCTGCCGGCCACGCCGACACCGAACTCGATGATCTGCGGCCGGATGATGGTGATCGGTGCTGGCAAGCTGTTCATGGGCCATTCCTTACTGATGCGGCTTCAACGGTTTTCATCGCCGATGGATCAACATGTAAATTTGTTATATAAATTCATCCCTACTGGCAAGAATAAAGGGATGAAGCCCGTCGCTTTTCAATTCATCCTCGGCAACAATCTGCCAGAACCCGCAGAATCGAAATCATAAATCATTGATTCTAAAACGTATATACAGGAACATCACGCATCATCGTGATTTCCACGCCTGCCCTTCCCGCGGCAACAAGCCGATAGCATCGGATTGACACGTCTTAGCAAAAATGGATCTTTCCTCTCAGATTCACCTGGATCCGGAAGCTGGACAGTGCGAAATTTTACAAATCCGAAACGTGCCGGCGAAACACTGCACGTCTGCGTGCCGTAGCTCCCACCCGCTGAACCTATCCGTGAGGCGGGAGGCGAACATATTTGATCGCGCGTCGATAATAGGTGTAGGCGACATGCAGCCCGCCATCCGGGCCCTCGATGATCGACGGATAGGAATATTCGCGGTTGAGCGCGTCCCTGGAATTGTTCGTCAGGCAATAGCCATCACCTATATCCAAGTCCTGCCGGTCGCTGAAACTCTGTCCGCCATCGCTCGAAATCACAAGGCTCAGCGGCGCGCGCGGGACACCCCAGACCGCACCAGTGCCTTTGTTCTCCGACATTTCCAAAGACGGAACGGGTTCGCAATCACCCGCCTCGCCCTCCGGCTCGATTTCATCGTACAGCGAAAGTCGCCGCTCCCCGGACATGGAGGCATTCGAATGATTGTAGACCATGGCGATCCGGCGGCCGGACAGGCGGGTGGCCTGGATTGAGGAGTTGTTGTTGGGCAGTTCCGTTGGTTCGGGCCTTGTCCAGGTCAGTCCGCTATCCACCGAGACGCTGCGCAGCACCTGCCGGGCAAAGCGGTTGCGATAGAAGGCAACCATCCGGGCACCACCGAGGGGAACAATGTTCATGTGCACGGCACCGACGCTGTCCGGCACGTCGGTCATCGTCCATTGGCACCCCTGATCACGGGAAACCAGCACGGCTGCGGTATCGACATTGCCTGTCCAGCGCTGGCCGGGTTCGCTGACGCAGCGGAAGACGGGCAAGAGCCAGACGCCGTCCTCATTGACCACGATCGGCTGGCGCACAAAGGTTCCGGGCGTATCGCAGAGCACGGCGGGCGGGCCGAAACTGCGGCCGCCATCCTGCGAAATCCGGCATTTGACGACCGCACCGTCCTGATTACCCGATGTCTGCGCGGTATAGAGCAGCCAGACGCAGCCATCCGGCGCGACGAAGATGATCGGGTTCTGTTCGGACCTCGCTGGATCGTCCGACATTTTCTCCGGTTGCGACCAGTGATCGGCACCGGGCGCCAGGCGTGCCATATAGATCGAAATATCGCCCATGCCCTCCATCGTGCCACCAAACCAGACGCAGGTCAGCGTGCCATCCGGAAGGAAAGCGAGGTTTGCAGCGTGATTCTGCACGCAAGGCGACGGGAGAAAGGCCTCGAACCGACCCGAAACATGCGGCACCGGCGTGATGTCACCGGTCATCCGTGGCGGGATTTCTTCAGGGTGCAGGCCGGAATTGCCAGACATCACATCCTCCTCCAGACGCCGACTACGGCAGTTGCGCGAACTTGGCGGCCAGATCAGCCTGGTCGGCGGGATTGAGCGCCATCAGCGGCGCACGCGGCTCTGCCCATTTCGGCTCGCCGGTCTTCAGCCCGACCATCGCCTTGATCGTCGGGATTTGAACATAGGTATTGGACAGGCTGCGATAAGCATTGATGCGCGCCTGCGCCGCCTCGACGCGGTCCGCCATGGCCGGATCAATGGCGTGGTCATAGACGGTGCGCAAGGATGCGGCGACAAGGTTGGAGGTTGCGGTGATGCAGCCCGCCCCGCCCGCCTTGACCAGCGGCAGCAACAGGGGATCGGCGCCTGCCAGAACGGAAAAACCCGGATATGCGGCCAGAAGCGCCTCCATATTGCCGAAATCCCCTGCGGAATCCTTGATGCCGACTGCCGTATCGGGAAACGCTGCAATCAGCCGGCCGATCAGCGGCAGGGACAGCGCGACACCGGACACCTGCGGGATATGATAGAGCACCACCTGCAGCCGGTCGTCGCCGATGGCCTCGATGATCCGCGCATAGGCGGCAAACAGCCCGTCGTCGGACACACCCTTGTAGTAGAAGGGCGGCAGCATCACGACCCGCGTTACCCCGAGCGACAGGGCGTGACGCGTTAGCGCGACCGTTTCGGGAATGGCCGCGACGCCCGTGCCCGGCATCAGCTTTTCCGGACCGATCCCCGCCTTGACCACCCCCTCGAGGAGAGCCTGTCGCTCCACCAAGGAAAAGGAGTTTGCCTCACCGGTCGTGCCGAGCAGGGCCACACCGTGACAGCCTTCATCGAGCAAACGCTGGCAATGCGCCGCGAACAGGCCAAGATCGGGACTATGGTCGGCGTTCAGCGGCGTCGTCGCTGCACTGTAGACACCGCGGATGCGGGGTGTGATCGTCATAAGGCAAAGTCCTCCCGGATCGTCGCTCCGCAGCCTCGCTGGAGGCGCGAACAAGCCTGCTTTTCAGCCGGATCATGACAAGTTGTCAAGATAAAAAAACCTACCGCATTGCAAACATAAAAATTCGTCGTTGTTTTATATATATATATTTCAGTTATGAGTTTTTTCTCCTCCCGATAAATGGAATTATTGTTGACAGATTTACAATATGGTTCCAGTGTCTGGCCTCATCATGGCGCGGCAACCTGTCGGGAACCAGGCAGAATGGAGGGCGCGATGATTGCATCTATTGGAGGATCAGATGTCTAATCAGAACAATGAATTCGCTTCGCCGAGATCACAACTCACCCGCCGCAGCGCCCTGAAAATCGGCCTCGGCACCAGCCTCGCCGTCACGCTTTTCGGCATGGGCGCGCGCATTGTCATGGCCCAGGAGGGCCAGGTGCTGAAGGTCGCCAACCCCGCCTTCAACCAGGATTGGTCGCCGTTGCGCGGCGGCGGCGTACCGTTCCGCTGGAATTCGGCATGGTGGGCCTCGCCGATGTATTTCGATGCGAAAGGCGACCTGCACCCATATGTCTTCACAAGCTGGGAGCCGTCCGACGACAACAAGATCTGGACCTTCAAGATTGACCCCAAAGCCGTCTTTTCGGATGGCAGCAAGATTACGGCTGAAGACGTGAAGGGGTCGTGGAACGTTGCCTCGATGCCCAACAGCAAGAGCCAGCGCGCCGACCAGGTGCTGGGCAAAGTCGCAGGCTTCGCGGAGGTCAGCGGCGGCACGGCCAAGGAAATCTCCGGCATCGCGACGCCGGATGAGGCAACCGTGGTCGTGACGCTCGGCGCCTCCGATCCGATCTTCTTCATGCGCATCGCCAATCACATCGCTCCGATCACCAAGGCTTCGCAGTCGCGCGGCGAAGACGGCGAAGAAGTGATGGACTGGTACATGCCGGACAATGGCGCCGTCTATTCCGGTCCGTTCAAGCTAACCAGCATCGATATCGACGCCGGCAAGCTGGTGTTCGAAGCCAATGAAAACTTCTTTGGACCGAAGCCGAAGCTGGCGCGCATCGAGATTTCCTCGATCGAAGACAATGTCACGGCGACGTCGCTTTTGAAATCCGGCGAGTTCAACGCCCATACCGAGCTTGTCACATCGACCATCGTCCAGGATCTCGGTGCCGATTTCGCATCGGGTCCGCTGATCCCGACCAGCCAGCATTTCTGGTTCAACAGCGCGCGCGCGCCGATGGACGATCCGAAGGTTCGCCAGGCACTGATCATGGCGGTCGACCGCGACGGGCTGATCAAGGCGTCTTTCCCGGACGGTCCGCACAAGAAGACCGATCAGGTCATCAATTCGGTTCCGGGAGCCGACAATTCCGGTTTCGAACCTTATCCCTATGATCCGGAGGCGGCCAAGAAGCTGCTTGCCGAATCCAGCTATGGTGGCCCCGAGCGCCTGCCGAAACTGCTTTTCGTCGGCATTTCCGGCCCGGCGATCGAGGCTGCGGCGCAGTTCATCGCCGAACAGTGGCGCCAGAACCTCGGCATCACCGCCGTCGACATGAAGCCGCAGCAGGATGCCTACTCCGGCCCGGACCAGAACGCGGTGCAGATCTTCCGCGACGACGTCGGCACCCGTGTACCAGATGCCGTCTCCTACCTCGCCGGTTCGATCGCCTCGACCTCGTCCAACGCCCAGAACAAGCTCGGTGGCTACAAGAACGACAAGGTCGACAGTCTGCTGGCCGAAGCGGCAACCAAGGCCGTCGACGATCCGCAGCGCGTCGCACTGGCGCAGGAAGCCCAAAAGGTCTTCCGTGAGGACTGGCAGTTCATCCCCTGGTACGCGCAGACCATGTCGCGCTGGGCCAATGCCAATGTCTCGGGCATGGACAAGAACCTCGACTGGCAGGTTGTCGCGCCCTGGGACATCTCGATCGCCTGATCGGCTGCGTGTCCTCTTCCCACGACCTCCTGTGCGGGAGCGGTTTCCGCTTCCGCACAAAGCTTGAATGCCGAGGTGTGATCAGGTGCTGATGCGCGCCTCCGTCGCCTCTTCTTTTGTAAACATGGGTGGGAGACTTCCATGCTGCGTTACATTGCGACCCGCTTCGCCGTCTGGATACCATCCGTCCTGCTCGTCATGCTCGGGGTCTATGCACTGGCCTATTTTGGTGCCGGAGACCCGATCAAGCTGATCTTCCTGCGCGCGCCCGGCGACGTCGCCTATAATCCCGAACGCATCGAGGCGATCCGCGAAAGCGCGGGTCTCAACCGGCCATTCCTCGTCCAGTTCGGCAGCTATATCTGGAACCTGCTGCATGGCAATTTCGGAAATTCGCTGACCTCTGGTCGCTCTGTCTGGGCGATGATTTCGGCGGCAGCGCCCGTTTCCTTCAAGCTTGCCCTCTGTTCCATCCTGCTCACCGCCGTCGTCGCCATCCCGCTCGGCCTGATCGCCGCGCTGAAACAGAACACCCGCACCGATTATGCCATTCTGGGTTCGGCACTCTTCCTCTGGGCCATCCCGGCCTATGTCGCCGGTCCGATGCTGATGGTGCTCCTGATCATGGTCATCCCCGGCTCCAATGTTCCGTATGGCTGGGGCGGGATCTTTGACGTTCGCATTCTGCTGCCGCTGTTCGTTCTGTCATTCCAGCCGATCGCGCTGATCGTGCGCCAGACGCGCGCCGCGGTGATCGAGGTACTGTCGGAGGATTTCGTGCGCACAGCCCGCGCCAAGGGCGTGCCGGAGATGATCGTTGCGCTGCGCCATATCTTGCGGCCGGTGCTGACACCCGTCGTGACCCAGCTTGGCCTGATCATGATCACCATCGTCAACGGCGCGATCTTTGTTGAACTGGTGTTCGGCCTGCCCGGCCTCGGTCGCCTGACTGTGCAGGCGCTGACCAACACCGACTACCCCGTCATTCTCGCCATCACGTTGATCGGCTCGTTCCTCGTGATGATCTCCAATCTGCTCGTCGATGTGCTGTATCCGCTGCTCGATCCGCGCGCCAACGACACGCGAAGGAGCCGCTGACTATGACCGTCGTTCCCATGGCCACCACCGACATCAAGGAAGAGCCTCCCGTCAGCCTCTGGCGCGACGCCTGGTTCCGGCTGCGCCGCAACCGGCTGGCCGTCTTCGGGCTTGGCGTCGTCGTGCTGCTGGCCTTCACGGCCCTGTTCGGTCCCTATCTGACGCCGTTCGATTTTCTGAGCCAGAATCTCGATGCGCGCAACATGCCACCGTCGCTGACCCATCTGTTCGGCACCGACGATCTGGGTCGCGACGTCTTCAGCCGGGTGATCTTCGGCACGCGAACCGCCTTTCTCGTGGCCATCGTCGTGACCGCGATCGCCGTCGTGATCGGCGTGACGCTCGGCGCCCTGGCCGGCTTTTTCGGCGGCTGGCTCGACAGGGTCGTCATGTGGCTGACCGATATGACGATGTCGATCCCCAATCTCCTGCTCGTCGTCGTCATCAATGCTTCGTTGAAATCACCGATATCGAGCTGGATGGAGAGCCGCTACCTGGCAACGCTCAATCCCTTCTACCGCGAAACGATCTGGGTCGATTTCCTCCTGGTCTTCGGTTCCATGGCGCTGATTTCCTGGCCACCCTATGCCCGCCTCGTGCGCGCCCAGGTCCTGTCCATCCGCTCGCGGCCCTACATCACCGCAGCGCAGGCGCTGGGCCTCACCAACCGCATCATCCTCATGCGCTATGTGGTGCCCAACGCGCTGGGGCCGCTGATCGTTGCGGTCAGCGCCGGGCTCGGGACCGCGATGGTGCTGGAAAGCGCCTTTTCGTTCCTCGGCGTCGGGGTCAATCCGCCGACACCGAGCTGGGGCAACATGATCTCCGACGGCCTGCGCGTGTGGCAACACTACCCGCATCTTCTGGCAGCCCCCGCTGCCGTGCTCGGTCTTGCCTCGGTTGCCTTCTCCTTCCTCGGCGACGGCCTCAACGACGCCCTCAATCCACGCGGTGCCAAATGACGAAGACGAACACCAGCGAACGGCTGCTCGACGTCAAAGGCCTGACGATCGAGATCGAGACGCGCAACGGGCCGGCGACCATCGTGGACGGCATCGACCTCCATGTGAACAAGGGCGAGACACTCGGCGTCGTCGGCGAATCCGGCTGCGGCAAGAGCCTGACCATGCTTAGCCTGATGCGGCTGTTGCCGAACAAGATCCGCGTCACCAAGGGCACAGCCCATTTTGCCGGGCGCGACCTGCAGACCATGTCCAATTCGGAACTGCGAAAGGTGCGCGGCGGCGAGGTCGGCTTCGTCTTCCAGGATCCGATGACGTCGCTCAACCCGGTGATGCGCATCGGCCAGCAACTGGCCGAGCCGCTGATCTATCATCGCGGCATGAACAAGGCACAGGCGCGCAAGCGTGCCGGCGAGTTGCTGAAGCTTGTCGGCATTCCCGGCGCCGAGGACCGCCTCGATGCCTATCCGCATGAGTTGTCCGGTGGCATGCGCCAGCGGGTGATGATCGCCATCGGACTTGCCTGCAACCCACAGCTCTTGATCGCCGACGAACCAACGACCGCGCTCGATGTCACCATTCAGGCCCAGATCGTCGACCTGGTGAAGGAGCTGCGCGACAGGCTCGGCATGTCGATTGTCTGGATCACCCATGATCTTGCCCTGATCGCCGGCCTGGTGGATCGCGTTGCGGTGCTCTATGCCGGGACCGTCGTCGAGGATGCACCGGTGGACGACCTGTTTGCCCGCCCCGCCCATCCCTATACACAAGGTCTTCTCGCCTCGATCCCGAAACTTTCGGACGAGAGGGCGAGCCGTTTGAGCTCGATCGGCGGCACACCGCCGGAACCCGGTCGCCGGCCGAAAGGTTGCCCTTTTGCGCCGCGTTGCCCTCTGGCAGAGGCCATCTGCCACGACAAGGTGCCGGTGCTGGAAAGCCTTGTTTCTGCCGGGGCGCATCGCGTCGCCTGCTTTGTCGCGCAACGCAAGCTGGAGGCTGCATGATGGGTGCCCAACCGCTTATGCGCATCGAAAACCTCGTCAAGCATTTCCATGTTCGCCTCGGCGCCTTCGGGGAACGCGCGGCCACCGTGCATGCGCTGGACGATATCACTTTTGACATTCTGGACGGCGAGACGCTGAGCCTTGTCGGCGAATCCGGTTGCGGCAAGTCGACCACCGGCTTTACCCTGCTCAACCTGCACAAGGCGACACACGGCAAGGTCATCTACCAGGGCAAGAACATCGTCGAACTCGACGAAAAGGCGATGCGCCCCTATCGCCGCCAGTTGCAGATCGTCTTTCAGGATCCCTACTCGACCCTCAACCCGCGCATGACGATCGGGGAAGCGGTTGGCGAACCGATCCTGTTTCACAAGCTGGCAACCAAGGCCGAACTGAAGGACGGGATCGCCACGCTGCTTGCCGATGTCGGCCTGCCGCCGCGTTTTGCCTCGCGCTACCCGCATGAGCTGTCGGGCGGCCAGCGGCAGCGCGTCGCCATTGCCCGGGCGCTGGCCTGCCAGCCAAAATTCATCGTCTGCGACGAGGCGATCTCGGCGCTCGATGTCTCCGTGCAGGCGCAGATCATCAACCTTCTGCTCGACCTGCAGCAGAAATACGGCCTGACCTATCTGTTCATCGCCCATGATCTTGCTGTTGTCCGGCATATCAGCGACCGGGTCGGCGTCATGTATCTCGGCCGCCTTGCAGAACTGACGAGCCGTGAAGAGCTGTTCGACAATCCGCTGCATCCCTATACTAAGGCGCTGCTGTCAGCGGTTCCGGAGGCCGATCCGGCACATGAACGCAGCCGCAAACGGCAGGTGCTGCAGGGCGATGTCCCAAGCCCGCTGTCGCCACCTTCCGGTTGCCGGTTTCACACACGCTGCCCTGTCGCCATGGATGTCTGCAGCAAGGTCGTGCCGGAATGGCGCGAGGCCCTGCCCGGACACCATGTCGCCTGCCACGCCGTGACCGAGGGTATTTCCGGCACGGGAGGCCTGCCTGGATGACGTTGCTTGCCGTCATCATTGCCGACGATCTCACCGGTGCGCTGGACACCAGCACGCCCTTTGTCGAAGCCGGATTGACGGTCGCCGTTGCAATCGAACCGGGCGTGCTTGCGCCGGCGCTGGCGCTGGAGCCGGATATTCTGGCGGTCAACACCGCCTCGCGCGGTCTCTCCTCCAAGGCGGCCGTGGACCAGATCGCGCTCGTCCTTGCAGGACTTGGCCCTGCCCTGCCCGACATTCTGTTCAAGAAGATCGACTCGCGACTGAAAGGCAATGTCGCCGCCGAGAGTCTGGCCTTGGCCAGGATCAGCGGGCGCCACACCATCGTTGTCGCGCCCGCCATTCCCGACCAGCAACGTTTTACGATCGGCGGAGCCGTGAGCGGCCGCGGGGTCGAGGCCCCCCTTCCTATCCGGGCCCTGTTCGGCCAGACGGACATGGCCCTCGACATCATCGACGCGACGGATGATGCCGATCTGGATCGTACGGTATCGGGTATTCATTCGCCGCAGACGGTGCTGGTTGGCGCGCGCGGCCTCGGCAGCGCACTGGCGCGGTCCCTGGCCCGTTCCCTGCCCCTTTCCGGGAGCCGCGCTGGGCAAAGGACAGCGCCTGCCAACGTTTGCTTCGCGCCAATGGCAGAAACCCTGTTTGCATTTGGTTCCCGGGATCCGATCACTGCAGCGCAGATCGATCGCCTGCAGCAGGGATGCTACCTGGACAAGGTGCTCGATGCGCCGGCCGGTTCCGTTTTGCAGATGCATTCGCCGACACTGCCGGCGGTCATCCGCTGCACCGGCGAAATGAGCGACAGGCCCGACCGCGTTGTTTCGCTGTTTGCGGAGGGGATCTCGCAGATGGTAGGCGCAACGCGTCCCGACATGCTGATGATGGGTGGTGGCGATACGGCACTTGCCATTCTGCAGGCACTCGGCGCCAAGGTCCTGATGCCCTGCGGCGAAATCGAGGCCGGCATGCCCTGGTTCCAGATCGGGCTGCAGGACGGGCGATCCCTGGTCTGTGCGGTCAAATCGGGGAGCTTCGGTAATGCCGATTCTTTGCTAAAACTCATTCCGGAGAATCTGCTAAAGCAGATCGGCGCCGGGAAACCGGCCCGTGACAACACTTGTGGTGAAAAGCATGACGCATGACGCACCCTCGACCGGCGAACCCGGCCCAGCCCCCAAGGCGGAGCGGGGTAAATCGGTGCGGCTGGTCGATCGCGTTGTCGAGCAGTTGCGTGAACGCATCCGCTCCGGCAATTATCCGGCGGACTCGCGCCTGCCCGGCGAGCATGAACTGGCGTCGATCATGGGGGTTTCGCGACCGATCATACGCGACGCGCTCGGGCAATTGCGCGAGGAGGGGCTCGTCTATTCGCGGCAGGGGGCCGGGACATTCGTCAGCGCCCGGGCGACGCCTGCGGCTCATCTTGCCTATTCGCCGGTCAAGACCATTGCCGATATCCAGCGCTGTTACGAATTCCGCCTGACGATCGAGCCGCAAGCGGCCTATTTTGCCGCCCAGCGCCGCGACGAGGCCGCCATCCAGAAGATCGCGGCGGCGCTTGCGGATTTGCGCGAAGCCACGAGCCACCAGTTGCACCGGACCGACGCCGACTTCGTTTTCCACAAATGCGTGACCGAAGCCGCCAACAATCATTATTATACAGCCTCCATCGATGCGCTGAAGCCGCATATCGCCGTCGGCATGCACCTGCACGGGCTGTCCTTGATGGGGCCACGTCTCGGACTGGAAAAGGTTTTTCAAGAGCACGACGCCATCTATCAGGCAATCGCCGAGGGGCGCGCCGAGGATGCACAGACGGCGATGCGCCTGCATCTGGAGGGGTCGCGCAACCGGCTGTTCGAGGACAGGGTTCTGGACCTGTCATTCTGAAAACGGAAAAGCCCGGCATCCGCATGGATTGCCGGGCTTTCATATTCCGTCGCGGCAGATTTGCCGAACCTGTCCGCTGCTATTTGCCGAACCTGTCCGCTGCTAAAGGTCGTCTGCAACGTTGATGACACCGGAGGCGATGCCGATCGGCCTGCCAACGATCGTCAGGAATTTGCCGATGTCCACGGCAGGGTGACGCGATGCGTAGATCACGTCGCGGCTCTTTACGGGGAACGTCTGGCCGACGATCAGGCTGTCAGGCTTCGACATGTCGAGGCGATAGACGATCGGATAACGGCCGATGCTGTCCGGCGTCATGCCCTTGTTCAGCATTTCGTCGAAACGCTGCGTGCCGAGCAGGCTCATGATCACGTCAGGCTCTTCGTAACGGAAGACAAAATAGCCCTTCATGTCAACGGCCGCATCACTGCCGCCACCGGCCATTGCAACGGCCTCGAGAAGGTTGACGTCGTTGGCACCGAATTCGATGCGCTTGTTCTGCTTGGCCGCGCCGAGGATCGTGAAGGTGCGCGGATCGCGCGTCACGAAAATCTGGTCGCCGGGCTGGACATGCACGTTTTCCGACGGGTTCTCGATGATCGACTTCAGCAGAACCGTCCCGGTCTTCTTGCCGCGAACGAGCGTCACATAGGTTTCGTAAGGCTGCGATGTCGGACCGCCGGCCTTGGCGATCACCTCGTTGATGGTTTCGCCGACCAGATTGAGCGGCACCAGTGCGGAACGTCCGACAGCGCCCGACACGGTGACATTGCGCGATGCGGTGGACATGCTGGTCACGATCACATCAGGCTCGACTGCCTTGTTGAGCAATTGCTTGAGGATTGTCTGGCGAGCCTGCTCCAGTGTCTTGCCGGAAAACTTCACGGAACCGACATAGGGAATGGCCGCCGTGCCGTCCGGCTGAACCACAAGATCCAAATTCGTCTGCTTGGAATCGGCGGTCGAGAACAGGCCATCGCTGCCGGCTTCGAAGATCGTGACTTTCAGCTGGTCTCCCACGCCGATGACCACCTGGCCGACGCCGCCGCCAATGCCGAAGCGCCGGTTGAGCGCCGTTGCGACATAGTCAGACACAAGCCGGGCGGAACGCCCGTCCACGTCGACAATCTCATAGGGAACCGTGTTTTCACGGCCAATTTCATAGCCGGATTTCCCGGCATCCGCGAGGATGTCCGACGAAACAGGCCCCTCTCCGGGAACAGCCTGACATCCCGTCAAGACGGCGCAGATCAGGATGGCATTCAAACGGACCAATTAAAGCACTCCGAAATCAACGCGCTGACGACATTCGTCAAAGGACAGGCGCTGTCGCATTCTAGAACCGGGAATCCCGATGGATCCTTGAAAAGCATAATAGATGACCCACAACAAGTCATCCGGATGGGTTTTCGGCCAAATAATTCACGGTGCGCCTTTCCGGCAATACCTCTCCACAACGGTTACGGCATGTTTCCATAATTGTTTTGGCACACCGGACCGCATGTGTATCTTCGATCGACAGGGTTGAAACGTATAGAAGTTGGGTTAAAAGCTCACTAATGTTCAGGCTCACGGTTCGCACCGGCGATCCGCCTCCCTGTTAGATAATGAGGTCGAGTTGCTTTTTCGCGTCCTAAGTGCAATCAGCAATATAATTCAGCAGCAGTTTAGAGCGTTCGATTGAATATGACAGTTGAAATCATTGGGCGCGCCTGTATCGCTCCTGGAGCAAAATCGCCCCAGGCGCTTTTCAAGGTCTTGCGTCAGGGCAAATGCACCGTCACGACGATACCGTCCGATCGCTGGGATCTCGCGCGATTCTGGCATCCGGTCATGGGGAATCAGGGCAAGACCTACTCCTTCGCAGCCGGTGTGCTCGACGATATCTATGATTTCGATGCCGCCGCCTTCGGCATGTCGCAGCGCGAGGCCATGTATATGGACCCGCAACAGCGGGTGCTGCTGCAGTTGGCCTGGCGCGCGCTTGAAGACGCCAATATTTCCATCCCTTCCCTGCACGGGGAAAATGTCGGCGTCTATGTCGGCGCGTCCAGCCTCGATCATGCCAACCTGACCGTCGAGGACCCGGCCGCCGCCGGCCCTTATTTCATGACGGGCAACACGCTCTCGATCGTCTCCAACCGGATTTCGCATATTTTCGGCCTGAGCGGACCAAGCATGACGGTCGATACGGCCTGTTCCTCCTCCCTGGTCGCTCTCGATCAGGCGATGCGGGCGATGAACGCCGGCGAAATCGATACAGCCATCGTTGGTGGCGTCAATATTCTTGCGCATCCGCTGCCCTTCGTCGGTTTTGCGCAGGCGCGCATGCTGTCCCCGGAAGGGCTTTGCCGCGCCTATGACAATGATGGTGGCGGCTATGTGCGCGCGGAAGGCGGCGTTGTCTTCGTGCTGCGCCGCTCCGATCGCGCCAGGCAGGAAAAAGACCGCAGCTACGCCAAGATCGTTGCTTCCGGCGTCAATTCCGCCGGCCGCACCAACGGCATTTCGCTGCCCTCGCGCGAGGCGCAGGCAAACCTTTTGCGCTCGATCTATCAGGGCAACAATATCGACGCCAACCAGGTTGCCTTCGTCGAAGGCCACGGCACCGGGACCAAGGTCGGCGATCCCGCGGAAGTCTGGTCGATCGGCACGGTCATCGGCACCAATCGCCGCGCACCGGTTCCGATCGGTTCGATCAAGTCGAACATCGGCCATACGGAGCCTGCATCTGGCCTGTTCGGCATGCTCAAGGCCGTCATGGCGCTCGAGAACAACTATCTGCCGGCCTCGCTGCATTTCGACACTCCGAACGAAAACATCGACTTCGAAGGTCTCAACGTCCGCGTGACAGCCAATCCGATCGAACTGCTGCGTGGCAAGCGCGCCCGTCTTGCCGGCATCAACTCGTTCGGCTTCGGCGGTGCCAACGCCCACGTCGTAATCAGCGATCCGGACCCGGTGCAGGACGA
This sequence comes from Pararhizobium antarcticum, assembly GCF_001885585.1. Lineage (GTDB taxonomy): Bacteria > Pseudomonadota > Alphaproteobacteria > Rhizobiales > Rhizobiaceae > Pararhizobium > Pararhizobium antarcticum. The sequence goes on along the minus strand of NZ_LSRP01000002.1, from coordinate 104,556 downwards.
CAGAACCCGGAGCAATGCGACCGGCCATGTCTTCATGGCCAGTGCGCACACCGTCAACAGCCTGGAAGAACTGCTGAAATCCTACAAGGCGGCTTTCGGCAAGGCATCCCGGGACGAAACCCGCGCCCTCATTGCAGCGTCCGGAGCAAACCGGACCCAGATGCGCCATCGGTTTGCCGCCCGCAGCGACCAACCCGAAGACATCATCCGCGCCATCGCCAGCCATCTCGAAAAGCCGGCCTCCGACATCGGCGAAGCCGGTGAAGCCATTACCAAGGACGCCAAGGTTGCCTTCGTGTTTTCCGGCAACGGATCGCAATGGGCCGGCATGGGTGTCGAAGCCTTTCGCGAAAACCTGCATTTCCGCCAGAGCTTTACGTCGGTCAGCGCACTCTTCAATTTCCATTCCGACGTGGTTCTTACCGAACTTTTGACCGATCCGGATCTCGACAAGAAACTGTCGGATACCAAGATCGCCCAGCCGCTTCTGTTTGCCGTCCAGGCAGCCCTGTCCGATTCGCTGGTTGCAATGGGCATCAAGCCGACGGCCGTCTTCGGTCACTCGGTCGGCGAAATTGCCGCGGCCTATGCTGCCGGTGCCGTGTCGCTGGTCGATGCGGTCTCGATTGTTGCCAAGCGCTCCCTGCACCAGGACCTGCTCGCTGGCCAGGGAACCATGGCTGCGGCCATGCTCAGTGAAGAACAGGCCGTTGCCTTCGCCAAGTCGCGCGGGCTTGAGCAGATCTGTGTCGCCGCCATCAACGCGCATAATTCCGTGACGATTTCTGGACCGGCAAACGAGGTCCAGGCGTTTCGTGATGCGGCGCGCAAGGCCAAGATTCCGGTCCAGATTCTCGACATCAACTATCCCTTCCATCATCCGATCATCGATCAGGCGAAGAAGTCCTTCCTGGCCGATATCCCGGACATCGCGCCGCGCAAGTCGGAACTCGTCTATCTCTCGACGGTGACCGGCGAGAAGCTCGACGGCACCTATCTCGATCCGGACTACTGGTGGAAGAACGTCCGGGAGCCGGTGCGCTTCCAGGCGGCGACCGAGGCCGCCATTGCGCTTGGCTGCACGCTGTTCATTGAAATTTCGCCGCGTCCGATCCTGTCGTCCTACGTCAAGGAAACGATCAAGCAGTCTGCCGTTGCCGGAACCGTGGTGCCAACGCTCCTGCGTGACCCCGGCGAGAAGGGCCAGGATCCGATTTCACGGGCCATGGCGCGCGCGATCGCCCATGGTGCCTCCTTCGACGAAGCCCGCCTGTTCGGAAAGCGCAACGCCTTCGTGCGCGTCCCCAACCTGCCGTTCGAAACGGTCGAACTGCGTCCGGCGACGACCAGCGATGCAACCGACCTGTTCGGGCGCGGCAACAAGGCCCCCTATACGCTGGCAGGCTGGCGTTCTGATCTTAACAGCGGCAGCTGGAAGAATCATATCGACGGCCATCTTTTCCCCGATCTGGCCGAGCACGTCGTCGACGGCAAGGCGATCCTGCCAGGCAGCGGCTTCATCGAGATCGCGATCTCGGCTGCGCAACAATATTACGGCACATCCGACGTCGACATCACCAATCTGGAAATCGTCCGGCCTTTGGAGCTGGGCGAGACCCGGATGATGGAGCTTTCGACCATCCTTTCGCCGGAAACCGGTGACATCGAAATCCGCTCGCGTGAACGTCTGACCGAAGACGACTGGGCGGTTCACGCCGTGGCACGAAGCCGCAAGCCGATCACGCAAAGCGAACCTGCGCCAGCCAATCCGTTTGCCGGCATGGAAAAGACCGCCACAGTTACGCCGGACAAGGCCTACGAGACGGCCCGCCAGTTCGGCCTCGATTACGGCCCGCGTTTCCAGCTTCTGGCGAAAGCCATATCCTATGGCGACCGCTTCATCGACGTCGAACTGAAGGATCCGCAGGACGCCGGTCATCCGTTCGTCAGCTACAGCCTCAATCCGATCTCGGTTGATGCAACGTTCCATGGTCTTGTTGCACTGTTCGACCGGTTTACCGGCGAAGTCGGCGGCGCGCCCTATATTCCGGTGCGTTTCGGATCCGTGCGTGTCCGCAGTTCGGGCCAGACGATCAAGCGTGCGATCGTTGAGATCGAGCGCATCAGTCCCAATTCCATCAAGGCGAAGTTCCGCTTCTTCGACAAAGCCGGCGCGATGATCGCGGCCTTCGATGACTGCCGCTTCCGCCGCACCTATCTGCGCCAGCACAAGACGCTGGAGACCTTGTCTTTCCATTACGAGGCCGTGCTTTCCGACTGCGATGCCGCATTTTCGCCTGCGAGGCCGGCGACCGCCCTGCCTTCGCCCTTGCTGGCTGTTTCGGACGATGTCGGCATCGACAATGTGACGCTGCTGTTCAACGCGGCGATCTACCGGGCCTGCCACGAGATTGCACTGAAGCTTGGCAAGGGAACCGCGCGGGTCGACACCCGATCGATACCTGGAGACTTCGCGTTCCGCTGCTTCCTCGCGAGCTGTCTCTATATTCTGGAGGATGCCGGACTGTGCGAACAGAAAAACGGCATCTGGAAAATCGCGTCCGAATTCTCGCTTCCTCCCGTCGGGGAGATCCTCAAGGAGCTTTACGGCGAACGGGCGGAGCGCGCTGTCGAAGCCGTTCTCATCAACAACGCCTATGTCGAAGCGCTCGATCGTCTCGACAGGCTTTTTGCTGCTGATATCACCAGCGTCGATCCTGACGGCACAGCGAAAATCGCGCCGTTTATCAGCGATGCGACGCTCGACCACCAGATGGTACATTCGGAATCAAGCCGGCAACGGATGGATCTCGTCATCGCGGCAGCCGAAACGGCGCTGCAGAATGCCCGCAACAATGCCGATCTGCGGATCGTCGAGGCAGGCACCGTCTCGGCCGGCTTTACCCGCCGGCTGGCAACGCTGGCTGCGCGCTACCAGGCGAGCCTCATTGTCGTCGAGCCGCGCGAGAATGCGCAGCGTAACCTCGAGATTGCGTTCGAGGACGATGCGCATGTCCGCATCCTGAAAAAGGAAGAGTTCGCGTCTATTCCGGCTTTCGGCCTGGCGGTCAGTGCCTCGGATACGCTGTTCACACTGGTCGATGAAGACACGGCGGTCCGCAACGCCATGCGCACATCGCTCGTCGCGCATGGCGCACTCGTCGCTGCGACCAATGCACCGACGGTCTTCAGCGATTTTGCCTTCGGTCTGACGGAAAACTGGTTTGCCCGCAGCCAGTCCGTCGAATTCCCGATCGGCAAGCTCGCGACGGTCACCCAATGGCAGAAGTGTCTCACCGATCTCGGGCTGCACGACGTCGTCGTCGACGACCGCGAACTGTCGCACGGCAATATCATCACCGTCGAAGCGCGCGGTGCGACGTCGGACAGCGCGGCGCCGCTTTCGCTCGAGGCCGGCGTTGAAGCCAGCCGGTCGATTCTGGTGCTTCATGAAGGCAACATGTTCGATCTCATGCGGTCGGTTCCGCCCGGCATCGATCAGGGCGCCCTCGTGCCCGTGCATGTCACCGGCGATCTCGATGCCGACAAGGCACGCCTTCTGCAGGCCTTTCAAGACTTCGGCAACAAACCGCTTCGGGCCGTCTATGTTTCCGGTGCGACCAGCGGCGACCGCACCGGCGATTCCGCTGTTCTGCAGACACGCGTTCTTGCTTTGAGTGCCTTTGCGGAGGCCCTGCGCCAGCATTTTGCCGGAACCGAACCGGGCGTCGACAAACGACCGAAGCTTGTCATCGCCGCACCGGGCGGCGCTCCGGTTTCTGGCAAACATCAGGGATCGAGCGTCAACAGTGGCCTCTGGTCCTTCGCAAGAGTCGTCCAGAACGAATATGATCTCCTCGACATCCACCTCGTCGATTTCAACGGCCTTGGCGACGGCGGAACCGGCGGCCAGCTTGCGGCTGCAATTTCCATGCTGGGCCAAGACGGTGCAAACCGCGAATGGCTGTTCGACGGCAAAACGGGCCTGTTGAGAGAGTTGCGTGCCGTTCCGGGTCCGGTGGATCTGTCCCTGCGCAAAACGACTGCCTTCCGTGCCGCAACCATCCGCCAGCGCGTCAGTTCGCAGGTCGGGAGCATCACCTGGGAAGAATGCGATGTCCCCAAGCCCGGCCCCGGCGATATCGTCGTCAAGGTTGCTGCCGCTGGCCTGAATTTCCGTGACGTCATGTGGGCTATGGGCCTTTTGCCGGAAGAAGCGCTGGAAGACGGCTTTGCCGGCGCCACCATCGGCATGGAGCTTTCCGGCCATGTCGCCGCCATCGGCAGCGGCATCACCGACCTTTCGGTGGGCGACACCGTCATGGCAATCGCACCGGCTGCGTTTTCGACGCATGCGCTTGTGTCGCGCTCCGGCGTGGCAAGACTGCCCGAAACGGTCAACCCCGTTGCAGCTGCCACGGTTCCGGTGGCCTTCCTCACCGCCTATTACGCCATGGTCGAACTTGGCCGTATCAAGGCCGGTGAAACCATTCTGATTCATGGTGCTGCCGGTGGCGTTGGCCTTGCCGCGCTGCAGGTCGCAAAACTGGCCGGGGCCAAGGTGATTGCCACGGCGGGGACACGCGAGAAGCGCCGTTTCCTGAAGATGCTGGGTGCCGACCATGTATTCGATTCCCGCACGCTTGCCTTTGTCCAGGACGTGCTGCGCGTCACCGATGGCCAGGGCGTCGACCTCGTGCTCAACTCCCTGTTCGCAGAGGCGATGGAACAGAGCATATCGCTCGTCAAGCCGTTCGGCCGTTTCCTCGAGCTTGGAAAGCGCGACTACTACGGCGACAGCAAGATCGGCCTGCGGCCGTTCCGTCGCAATGTCAGCTATTTCGGGATCGATGCCGACCAGCTTCTGGTCAATGCACCGGAGCTGACCAAGCGGATCTTCACCGAAATCGGTGCACTGTTCGAGGAAGGCAAGCTCGTGCCCCTTCCCTACCGTGCCTTCGATTTCGACGAGATCGGCAATGCGTTCCGCCTGATGCAGAATGCCGGCCATATCGGCAAGATCATCGTGATGCCCCCGGTTGCGGGAAAGCAGCAGGTGGCCAAACGCCCGTCCGGCCGCATGGAAGTCGATGCAAACGGCGTCCATCTGGTCGTCGGCGGCATTGGCGGCTTTGGTCTTGCCGCTGCCAACTGGCTGGTCGACAAGGGCGCCCGCAATATTGCGCTCTGCTCGCGCCGCGGCGTTGCCGATGACGAGACGCTAGCGGCGATCAAGCGCTGGGAAAAGAAGGGGGCATCTGCCACCATTCATGCCTGCGACGTCACCGACGAGGTTGCTGCCGGCGAACTTCTTGGCGCCCTGCGCCAGATCGGGCCGATCAAGGCCATCATCCATGCCGCGATGGTTCTCGACGATGCGTTGATCAACAACCTGACGCGCCAGCGCAACCAGCCTGTCATCGACGTCAAGGCCAAGGGCGCTGCAGTGCTCGACAAGCTGACACGCGTCGACACGCTGGATCACTTCATCCTGTTTTCTTCGGCGACGACACTCGTCGGCAACCCCGGGCAGGCCAATTATGTTGCGGCCAATGGCTATCTCGAAGGTCTCGCCCGCGCCCGCCGCAGCGAAGGCCTTGCTGGTCTCGCCGTCGGTTTCGGCGCGATCGCCGACAAGGGCTATCTGGCCCAGAACACCGACGTCAACGACCTGCTGGCCAAGCGCATCGGAAAGACGGCCCTGAAAGCCCAGTCTGCCCTGGAGCAGGTGGAAAACCACATTCGCTCCGAGCCGGGCACCGTCGATGCCGCCGTGGTGATGATTTCGGAATTCGACTGGAACGCCGCACGCAACCTGCCTGTGGTCAAGCAGTCGCTGTTCGACGTGATCCTGCGGACCGCCGACCAGTATTCGACCGGTGGCGAAGGAACCACCATGGACCTCGTGGCCATGATCGAAGGCAAATCGCCGCAGGAGGCGGAGGACGTCCTGTATGAACTGGTCGCGAGCGAAATTGCTGCTATCTTGCGCGTCTCGAAGGACACGATATCGCGCAACAAGATCCTGAAGGAAATCGGGCTGGACAGCCTGATGGCTGTCGAACTGGGCATGAGCTTCCAGCAGAATACCGGTTTCGACATGCCGCTCAGCGGTGTTGCCGACAATACGACGGTTGGCGACGTTGCCCGCAAGCTGCACGAAAAAGTCAGCAAGCGGGATCAGGGCAGCGATGAGCAGGACGAGCCGGGCGACAGCAAGCTTGTCAGCGAACTGACACAGCGCCACGTCGGCACGGCCACGGAGAAAGCAGCAAGCCAATGAACAGGGAAGACAACCACCCGGCGGTTCCGAAGATGAACAGCAGCGTCAAGGAAAGCCTGCTGGACCGCATGCGCAATGCGCATCAATCTTCTGAACGCAATCGCATGGCGCGGTCGGAGCGCGATGTTCCGCCGCCTGTTCGCCGCAAGCAGACGAAATTCGAGGATCTGCCGGAATACAAGCAGCTACTGGCCCAGAAGCTCGCCAGCGAACAGCTTGGCATCAGCAACCCTTTCTATCGCGCCCATGAGACAGCAGCCGGTGCGACGACGGTCATCGACGGGCGCAAGCTGATCAACTTTGCGTCCTATGATTATCTTGGCCTCAACCGCCATCCGCACGTCCTGTCAAAGGCGCGCGAAGCGATGCAGACCTTCGGTATATCGGCCTCGGCAAGCCGTGTGGTGGCAGGCGAACGACCCGTGCATGCAGAGCTGGAAGATCGGGTGGCGGCCTTCTACGGCGTCGATGCGGCCGTCTGTTTCGTCAGTGGCTACCTGACCAATGTCGCGGCGATCAGCTGCCTGATGGGTCCGAAGGACCTCATCGTCCATGACGAATTCATCCACAACAGTGCGCTGGCCGGTATCAAGCTTTCCGGTGCCACGCGACGCCTTTTCAAGCACAACGACGCTGCCGATCTCGACCATGTGCTGCGCACCGTGTCCGGTGACTATCGCCGCATTCTGGTCATCGTCGAGGGCGTCTATTCCATGGATGGCGACGTCGCCAACCTGCCGGCGATCATGAAGCTGAAGGCCGAATATGGCTTCTGGCTGATGGTCGATGAGGCCCACTCGCTCGGCATTCTTGGCAAGCGCGGCAAGGGCACGTTCGAGCATTTCGGTGTTGATCCGCGTCAGGTCGATATCTGGATGGGCACGCTTTCGAAGACGACATCGAGCTGTGGTGGCTATATTGCCGGCAGTGCTGCGCTGGCGGCGGTGCTGAAGGCGTCGGCTGGCGGTTTTGTATACAGCGTCGGCCTTGCACCGGTGTTGACGGCGTCGGCGATTGCTAGTCTCGACATCGTCGAGAACGAGCCTGAACGGCCGGCCGCCCTGAAACGCAACGGCGCCCTGTTCCTGAAGCTCGCACAGGAAGCTGGCCTCGATACGGGCCTGAGCGCCGGCTACTCTGTCGTTCCCGTGCTCGTCGGCGATTCGCTGCGGGCCGTGCAGCTTTCGAACGACCTTTTGGCCGCCGGCGTCAATGCCCTGCCGATCATCCATCCGGCCGTGCCCGAAGGGCTCGCGCGGCTGCGCTTCTTCATCACCAGCGATCACACGGAAGAGCAGATCCGCCAAACGGTTGCCCTCACCGCCGAAAAGCTGAAGGATCTGACCGAACGGAACTTTGGTCTCGGCTCCGTCGATATCCAGCAGATGATGAAATTGCTCGCCGCACGCTGACAGAGAACCGAGTGCGGACCGTCCCATGACACATGTTATCATCACGGGCGGTTCGAGCGGCATCGGCCTTGCGATCGGCCATATCTACGCGGCGCGCGGTGCCAGGATTTCCCTGATCGCCAGAACAGCGGCAACCCTGGACGCCGCCCGCACAGCGATCACAGCAAGAGAAGGCATCGACGCGGCCATGATCGCCGTCGCCTCGGCGGATGTGGCGCAAGAGGCGCAGATCCGCGCTGCCATGCATGCCTGCGAGGCACGGTTCGGCCCCTGCGATATTCTCGTTACCGCAGCCGGCATCGTTCATCCCGGTCCGTTCGATACCCTGTCTTCGGCGGATTTCGACCAGCAGATGGCCACCAATTTCCAAGGCAGCGTCTATGCCGTGCGCGCCGTCTATGACAGCATGTGCGATCGCGGATCCGGCCGCATCATGCTGGTTTCATCCGGCGCCGGACTGATCGGCATCTATGGCTATGCCGCCTATTGTGCCTCGAAATTCGCCTTACACGGATTTGCCGAGGCCCTGCGCTCTGAAGCGCGTCCGCGCGGCGTCCGGGTCAGCGTCTGCTTCCCGCCGGATACGCAGACGCCGCAATTCGACGGCGAGATCGCGCTGCGACCACCCGAAGCCGCAATCATCATGGGAGCGGTTCGGCCGTGGTCGGCAGAGACGGTCGCCAACAACATCGTCCGGGCGATCGACAGGGGGCGTTTCGACGTGTTCTTCGGCCTGTCGCTCCATGCGCTGGGCCGCTTCGGTTCGACGCTGAAACCCTTCCTCAACTGGTGGTTCGACCGGGCTATCCGCAGTGTCCGCAGCATCCGCCGCTGAAAAGGCACGGTGTGTCTTTACCGGACCCGGATCGCAGCGCGCCTGATATAACGCGCCGGATCGCCGGGGAACCGGAAACCACCGTCATGATTTCAGTCTTAAATCGATTCCGATTTCCGGAATTATGCAGTAGAGCATTCAAACCCCGTGGTGGTTCCAACGACGGGGCCAACGCATTACTGCAACAATCAAGGGTATCCTTTTGGCGTTGACGTCGATCCACCTGCACGACAGCCCCGTATTGCTGACGCTCTTCTGCTATGCGCTTTCGTGCCTGGTCATCCTGTTCACGGATCGCTTTGCCCTGCCCAAGCGGGAACGCCGGAAGCACCGCCCGCCGACACGCCCGAAAGACCATGTCATCGAGGCTTTGGCACGCCTGCCGGTGATCTTCCTCGTCTTCGCCGGGTTCTTTGCCATTTCCTGGCGACCGCTCTACGCTGGCGCGGGGACAATGAGTTTCTTCATCATCTTCACCGCGATCTCGCGTGCGAAATTCAAGTTCATCCGCGAACCGCTGGTGTTTTCAGACATCGCCCTCGTCGCAGACGTGTTCAAGTACAAGTCGATCTTCTACGCCAACTCGCTGAACATCGTTTTCTGGACTGTCGCCTTCCTTTACGTGTTCGGCGTCTCCGGGCTCTATATGTATTTCGAGCCGGATCTGATCCCCGACCGTCACTGGTTTATCTGGGCCGTGATCATGCTGGCCATCGCCGATGTCCCATGGCTGCTTCTGTTCTACGGCCCGGTCAACAGGTTGACGGCCGACATGGTGCGAAAGATCGTCGGCAAGCCAAGTGCCAGGGTCAGCACCATCCGCTTCGGAACCTTCACCTCCGTCGTCTTCCATTTCATCATGTGGCTGGGCGCGCGGCGCGAGAAGATCGTTTCGGAGTTGCAGGAACGGTTCTTTGCGGCCGTTCAGGACCTGATCGGCCACGATGCGGACAACAAGGCGCCGCTGGTGATCGTCTGGCAATCGGAATCGTTTCTCGACATGCGGCGGCTGGGTGTCGATACGCTGGCACTGCCGACCATGGACCGCCTCCAGAAGCGGGCATCGCAATGGGGGCTTCTGGCAACGGTGTTCGAGGGCGGTTACACGCTGCGCACGGAATTTGCCGTTCTGAGCGGCCTCCTGCCGGATGATCTGCATGTCGATGCCAGCTATCCCTATCTTCGGGCGAGCCACTACACCGATGTCGTCTGGCCGACCAAGCTGAAGAATGCCGGCTGGAGCACGCATTTCATCCATCCCTATGACCGCACCTTCTTCCTGCGCCACAAGGCTATGCCCCAACTCGGCTTCGAAAAGATGACCATGCTCGACGAATTCGCGCATGACGTGGCACGGGATGGCCCCTATGTTTCAGATGCGACCCTCACGGAGAAGGTCATCGAACAGGTAGAGGCCCAGACCGACGCCAAGGGCAGTCTCCTGTTTGTCGCCTCGATGGCCAACCACGGCCCCTGGGAGCCCGGCCGCTGCGGCGAACTGACCGACCCTGTGAGCATCTACCTCGAGATTCTGCAGCAGTCGGATGCTGCCCTCGGAACGCTGGTCGATCATCTTGACGCACTCGACCGGCCGGTCTGGCTGGTGTTCTATGGCGACCATGCGCCCTTGCTGAAGTCGTTTGCCGATCCTTTCCCGGACCCGCGCACCGATTATTTCATCGTCCCGCTCGGCTCGGTGCGCAATGCCAGGGGATCGTCCGTGCCGGCGCAGACGGAGGAACCTTGGAACCTGTTCGAGGCGATGCTGAAGCACGCCAATCTGCAGAAGGATGAACTGCAATAAGAGACCGGCGCACAACAACAGGACGTGGATCATGGCTGCGGGGACAGCGGCGATGACAGGGCAAAACCGTGTCTTCCTGTTTCTGCAAGGGCCCTCCTCGCCGATCTTCGCCAAGATCGCCGACCGTCTGGAGGCGCGCGGTCACCGTTGCCTCAGGATCAACCTCAACGCCGGCGACCGGATCTTCTGGCGCCGGCGGGGCGGCTATAATTTCCGCGGGCGTCCGGCAGACTGGGAGAGCTATCTTGCCGCTTTCCTCAAACGGCACGCGGTTACGGATCTGGTGCTGCTCGGCGAAGAACGTGCCTATCACCAGGCGGCCCTTGCGATGGCCAAACGGGAGACCGTCGATATCTACGTCGTCGAGATGGGTTACCTGCGGCCGGACTGGCTGACGCTCGAGCGTGACGGCATGTCGTCGAACTCGCATTTCCCCGCCGATCCAGGCCAGATCATCGCCGCCGGCCGCGATCTGCCCGAGCCGGACTGGCAGCGCCGCCATAGCCAGACCTTCCTTGCGGAGGCGACCTATGACCTGCTCTACAATCTGCCAAACGTCTTCCTCTGGTTCCTCTATCCCCATTACCGCCGGCATGCGCTGTTTCATCCCCTGGCCGAATATGGCGGCTGGCTGCTGCGGCTTGCCGGCGAAGGCCGACGCAAGGTGGCTGCAACGGTTCTGGTCGACCGGCTGGCCAAGGGCGACACGCCCTTCTTTGTCTTTCCGCTGCAATTGCAGACGGATTTTCAGTTGCGCGCCCATTCCCCTTTCAATGGGCAGCATCAGGCCATCGACGAGGTTTTGGCTTCGTTTGCAGCGTATGCGCCGGCGGGCACCACGTTGGTCGTCAAGGTCCACCCGCTCGACAATGGCCTGATCGACTGGCAGGCGCACATCCGCAAAACCGCCGATAGGCATGCTCTCGGCGACCGCGTGTCCTTTCTCGACGGCGGAGACCTGAATGCCTTGCTGGAAACGTGCTTAGGCGTTGTAACGATCAACTCGACGGTCGGCCTGCACGCGCTTCAGCGCGGCCGGCCAGTCAAGGTGCTCGGCACGGCGATCTTCAATATCGATGGCTTGACCGACCAGGTGGCGCTGGATCGGTTCTGGGCAACACCGGCACTTCCGGACGAGGCCCTGCGGACCGCATTCCTGCGGCTGCTTGCCGCCTCCATCCAGGTGCGCGGCAATTTCTATTCCGCTGAGGGCACCGATGCCGGCGCCGATGCGATCGCCGCTCGGCTGGACGCGGGCACGGTCAATGAGCCCGGCGCCTATGTCGATCCGCCACCCCGCGGGAAGCCGGCAAAGCGGCGGCAATCGACCTGACTGCGGTTTTTAATGTCCCAGCCAGATCTTGATGCCATAGCCGACAATACCGACAGCCAGTACGCCCGCCGTCCACAGGGCGACGAACCAGAGCAATTTGCGCGGCAGGCTGTTTTCCGACATCAGTGATAGCCCTCTTCCGGATCGACCTTTCCACGAAACACCCAATAGGCGTAGCCGGTGTAGATCAGGATGATTGGCACCAGGATCAGCGCACCGACAAGCAGGAAGGCGAGGCTCGAATCCGGCGATGCCGCATCCCAGATCGTCACCGATGGCGGCACGATGAACGGATAGAAGCTGATGCCGATTCCGGCGTAACCCAGGACAAAAAGACCGAGGGCCGCGAGGAAAGGCTGGACATCGCGTTTGTTGCGGATGCCGGACAGCAGCAGTGCAAAGCAGCCCAGGACCAGAGCCGGAACGATGATGCTGAAGACCGCCGTCGGAAAACTGAACCAGCGCTCAAGATAAAGCGGCTCGAGGAAGGGCGTCCAGAGGCTGACCACCCCCATGGCGGCAATGGTGGCGAAACAGGCGCGAAAGGCGATCCGCCGGGCCTTTTCGTTGAGGTCACCGCTGGTCTTCATGACCAGCCAGGTGGCGCCGAGAAGGCCGTAGCCGATCACCAGGGCAAGACCGGTGGCGAGGGAGAATGGCGTCAACCAGTCCCACCAGGCGCCGGCATAGGCGCGATTGGCCACAGGGATGCCCTGCACCAGCGCACCGAGTGCCACGCCTTGCGAAAAGCCGGCGAGCAGAGACCCTCCGGCAAAAGCCCAGTTCCACAGGAACTCGCCACGTTTCGTGCGCCAGCGATATTCGAAGGCGACGCCGCGAAAGATCAGTCCGAGCAGCATGGCGATGATCGGGGCGTAGAGCGCCGGCAGGATGGTGGCATAGGCGAGCGGAAACACCGCCATCAGGCCGCCGCCACCCAGCACCAGCCAGGTCTCGTTGCCGTCCCAGACCGGCGCCACCGAATTCATCATGACGTCGCGATCGTGCTTTTCCGGAAAGAATGGAAACAGGATGCCGACGCCGAGATCGAAGCCGTCGAGAATGACATAGGCCAGCACGGCAAAGGCGATGATTCCGGCCCAGATTAACGGAAGATCAATGGCCATGATGCGTGCCTCCATGCTTGCTGTCGGGATGGTTGTTTCCAGTGGCCGGGCCGGGCGTGATCCCGGCGGTCCTCAGCGGCCCGTCGTCGAGATCGGGCATCGGATCACGCGGCAGGCGCCTCATCAGGCGCAGGATGTAGAATGTGCCTGCGCCAAAGACGAAGAAATAGACGATCACGAAGGAGATCAGCGAGGCAGCAACGGCCGGCGCCTGCACGGGCGAGATCGAATCCGCCGTCAGAAGGTGGCCATAGACCGTGTAGGGCTGGCGCCCGACCTCGGTTGTGACCCAACCGGCGAGCACGGCGACAAAGCCGGCCGGTCCCATCAAGATGGCGGCCCGGTGCAGCCAGTCATTGCTATGAAGCGTACCGCGATAGCGGTTCCACAGGCTCCAGAGCCCAAGGCCGAGCATGGCAAAGCCGATGGAAACCATGACCCGGAACGACCAGAAGACGATGGCGACCGGCGGCTGGAGCTCTTCGGGTATGGTGTCGAGCCCGGCCAGCGGCGCATTGAGATCGTGTTTGAGGATCAGGCTCGACAGCTTCGGGATCTGGATCGCATAGTCGATGCGCTTCTCTTCCGAATTGGGGATGCCAAACAGGATCAGCGGCGCACCATCCGGATGGCTTTGATAATGGCCTTCCATCGCCATGACCTTGGCGGGCTGATGCTCGAGCGTGTTGAGGCCGTGGAAGTCGCCCGCCAGGATCTGCATCGGAGCGACGATCATCACCATCCACATGGCCATGGAGAACATGGTGCGCGACCGCCTCGGGGCTGTGTTGCGCAGAAGATGCCAGGCGCCAACGGCGCCGACGACGAGCGCCGTGGTCAGATAGGCGGCGAGCACCATATGGACCAGGCGATAGGGGAAGGACGGGTTGAAGACGATTTTCCACCAGTCAAGCGGAATGAACTGGCCGGCCGCATTCATGCCGAAACCATCGGGCGTCTGCATCCAGGAGTTCACGGAAAGAATCCAGGTGGCCGAAATCAGCGTGCCGAAGGCAACCATGCCAGTGGCGAGAAAATGCAGCTTCGGCCCGACCCGGTGCAGGCCGAAGAGCATGACACCGAGAAAGCCCGCCTCGAGAAAGAAGGCCGTCAGAACTTCATAGCCCATCAGCGGCCCGATGATCGGCCCGGCCTTGTCGGAAAATACACTCCAGTTCGTCCCGAACTGGTAGGACATGACGATACCGGAGACCACGCCCATGCCGAAGGCGACGGCGAAGATGGTCTTCCAGAAATTGAACAGGTCCATGTAGACCTGATCCTTCTTCCAGAGCCACAGTCCCTCAAGCACTGCCAGATAACTTGCGAGTCCGATGGAAAAAGCAGGGAAAACAATGTGGAAGGATACGGTGAAGGCAAATTGTATACGGGCGAGCAGAATCGCGTCAAAGGTCTCGAACACGGAACATTCCTTTCCTCGGTGATCGCCGCCGGGTTCGTGCCCGGTCGTCTATCGGGCATCTCCGTTCGAACCTTCAGGTTCACCGTCGCTTCAAGTCTGCGCCAAAGCGGGCAAAGGTCAATGTCATTTTCCCGCCATAGTGTCACACCGTGACAATCTCGCGCCTGCGGCATTATCGACCGACCCTGCGCGGCCTGCAAGCGCATGCGTCTGCGGCGGGCCCTGACATCGCGCTTTTGAATCGTTTTTTCATCAACTGCGGCGGTCATTTGAATCGGTTTTTCGAAAAATGCGAATTGCGTAAAATTGTAGATATCGATTTAAGCGCGCCGAAAACTGTCTCGGCTAGTGTCTGGGTATCGGAGAACGAAACCGGTCCTTCGGGTTTCGCTGCATGACGCTTCCCCGTGTGCCGGAATGAATCCGGCGATCAAACTCGACGGTCCGGACAGGGGCAAACGAGCGGGAACAAAGGGACAGAGACATGAAAACGCTTTTCCTCGGCATCATCGCCGCCATCACATTCACCGTCGGCATGATCGCACCATCCCAGGCCATGAGCATCAGTTCGGCGACGCGTTCCATCGCGACTGCCATGCCGATCCAGACTGCGAAATTCAGCGATCGTGCAAAGATTTCCCGGCAGATTTTCTGCCTGCAACTGAGCACGGAATGCCGCAGCGGCGGCAAAAGCGTTGTTGCCTACACGAACAAGCTGCGCACTGTGCTGACATCCGTCAACCGCAACATCAACCGCGTCATGCCGGCGATCCGCGCACATCGTGAATTCCTTTCGTTCAACCCGCTGCCGGGTCCGAGCGAGGATTACGCGATGATGAAGCGCACCCGACTGATCAAGGCCGGTCTGCCGGCCAGCGCTCTGCGGCTCGCCAGCGTGACACGGCCGAGTGGTCGGCGCCATACGGTCCTGATCGTGGCCACCTCAAACGGCGACTTCGTGCTCGATAGCCGCAAGCAAACTGTCATGAAGCGTCACGCCAGCGACGACAGCTTTGCCTCGCTCACCGAAGTGCGTTTTTTCGACTGAGCCAAGGCACCCCAGTTTACCTGACGACCTCAACTGTCCCGACTTGCCGCAGGAAGCGATTCCTGCGGCCTTTTCGTTGCGGTCGGTGCGAAGTTGGAAACTGTCGATCAGTCGCGCTTTTCACCGCCCAGACAGGCGCCAAAGCGGCATTCTGCCGGCCGCCCTGCCGACCGCCGACGAACCGTCACGTCGACGGCAGATAGGCCTCGACCAGTTCGGTCCAGAAGGCTGCCCCCACAGGCAGGAGATCATCGTTGAAATTGTAGCCCGGATGGTGAAGCGGCTTTTCGGTCCCCGATACGCTGGTGCCCAGGAAAAAATAGGTGCCTGGCCGCTCCTGCAGCATATAGGCGAAATCTTCGCTGCCCATGAAAGGGCGTTCGAGATCGACCACCTTGCCTGCGCCCGCGAAGCGCACGGCGAGGTCGCGGACAAAATCGGTCTCGGCGGTATGATTGATCGTGGCATCATAGGAACGCTCGTAGCGAACCGTTGCGGTCATGCCGAAACTTTCGGCCTGGTGACGCGCAACCATCGTGATGCGGCGTTCGAGTTCGTCGCGCACCTTCGGATCGAAAGAGCGGATGCCGATGACGATCTCGGCCCGCTCGGGAATGATGTTGCTGGCCGACCCGCCATGGAAAGAACCGACCGTAATGACACTCGGGTCCATCGGATGGATGTTGCGCGAGACGATGCTCTGCAGCGCCATGACGATCGAAGCGCCGCAGACAATCGGATCCGCCGTGTCCTGCGGTTCAGCGCCGTGGCCACCGCGACCGTTGACTGTGATGCGGGCCTCGTCGACCGCCGCCATGATAGGGCCGTCGCGCAGCGCGAACTGGCCGAAGGGCAGATTGGGTTCGTTGTGCAGGGCAAAGACGGCGTCGCAGGGAAACCGCTCGAACAGTCCCTCCTCCATCATGATCCTGGCGCCGCCGAAATTCTCCTCGGCCGGCTGGAAGATCAGATGCACCGTGCCGTCGAAATTGCGACGCTCGGCAATGGCACGGGCTGCGCCAAGCAGCATCGTCGTGTGACCATCATGACCGCAGGCGTGCATCAGGCCCGGCGTCTTCGAGGCATAGTCGAGACCGGTCTCCTCGAGGATCGGCAGAGCATCCATGTCAGCCCGGATGCCGATGGCGCGACCGCCCGTGCCATTCTTCAGGGTCGCCACCAGGCCGGTCTTTGCAAGCCCGCGGGTGACTTGATAACCCAGCGCTTCGAGGTGGCCGGCGACCACATCCGATGTTCTGACCTCCTCCAGGCCAAGCTCCGGATGGGCGTGCAGGTCGCGGCGGATGGCGACCAGATCGGGCATGGCGTTGGTCAGCGAAAGAGCAATGGTCATGTCAGGCACCACGTGTCGGTATGCGATTCTCGAAATATTTGAAGGCGATGACCAGCAGCCCCGTCAGGCCCATATAGATGAGCGCCAGCAGCAGCAGCGGCTCATAGGTCAGGAAGGTTTCCTGTCGAACCCGTGAAATCACCGCGTAAAGATCGACAACCGTGATGGTCGCGACCAACGGTGTCGATTTCAGCTGCAGCACGGTCTCGCCGTTCAGCGTCGGCAACGCCCGGTGCAGGGCCCGCGGCAGCCAGATGCGCCGGAACAGTGTCCAGCGGCTCATGCCATAGGCGCGGCCGGCCTCGAGTTCGCCGGCCGGTACGCCGGCAAAGGCGCCACGCATGACCTCGCCTTCATAGGCCGCAAAGGAAATCGTCAGTGCCGCGACGCCATAGGGCCAGGATTCACGCAGATATGGCCAGAGAAACGACTGGCGGATGGCGGGAAACTGCGGGAACAGCGAACCGAGGCCATAATACAGAAGCCAGAGCTGCAACAGAAGCGGCGTGCCGCGAATGATGGTGCAGAACCAGCTTGCGGCCCATTTCAGCGGCCGTGGACCGGTGACCTGCACCAGCCCGAGTGGCACGGCGAAGAGAAAACCGAGAGCGGCCGTGCTGAACAGCATGGCGAGGGTGACGAGCATGCCGCTTCCAAGCCTCGGGAGATAGCGCGGCAACCAGTCCCAGCGCATGAACCAGGCAATGCAGAACACAAGGGTCGCAAACAGCAGCATCAGGAAGATCCGGTGCGGCTTGAAGAAGCTGCTGGCCTTCGGCAGGTCCTGCGGCGACAGCGCCATGGCGTGGGTCGTGGTCTCCGTCATGACTGCTCCACGAAGCCGCGCCGCGAACGGCGCTCGATCATCTTGATGAACACGTTGGAAACAAGCGTCAGCGCCAGATAGAGCGCACCGGCGGCCAGGAAGAACAGCAGGTAGGATTTCGTAGTGCCGGCGGCCTGCCGGGTGACGAGGGTGAGTTCGGAAAAGCCGACGACGGCGAGAAGCGCGGTGTCCTTGGTTGCGATCAGCCAGAGATTGGACAGGCCGGGAATAGCGTAGGGCAGCATGGCGGGAAGCGTTACCCGGGTCATCACCTTGGTCGGCGACATGCCATAGGCCCGCGCCGCTTCGATCTGACCGGCCGGCACCGCCTTGATCGCGCCGCGCAGCACCTCGGTCGAATAGGCACCCTGGACAACGCCGATGACGAAGATGCCGGCGACCAGACCACTGATATCGATCGTGCCGAAACCGACCAGAATCAGCAACTGGTTGATGGCGTCGGTGCCCGCATAATAGAGCAGGAGGATCAGCACGAGTTCCGGAACGGCGCGGACAATGGTGGTGTAGCACTCCATCAGGTCGCGCAGGATCGGGCCGCCATAGAGCTTGCCGAACGCGCCGCCGATGCCGAGCAAAAGCCCCAGCGAATAACCGCCGAGGGCAATCTGCAGCGAATTGGCGAAGCCGCGCAGCAAGGCGCCGCCCCAGCCCGGGGGCGATAGGGCAAGCAGGCTCCAGTTGACGAGCGAACCCGGATCAGCGGCCATGTAACCTGAACCCTGTTGGAGAAAGGCCGGCGGTCGCCCGCCGGCCGTCATGTGGGATAGAAGAAGGATCAGCCGCCGTAGACGTCGAAGTCGAAATACTTCTTCGAGAAGGTTTCATAGGTGCCGTTCTCGCGGATCGCCTTGATGGCGGCGTTGATCTTGCCCTTCAGCTCCGTGTCTTCCTTGCGGATGCCAACACCGACGCCAGCGCCGAGGATAGCCGGGTCGTCGACAACGTTGCCCTTCTTGTCGCAGCAGGCAGCGCCCTGCTCGCTCTTCAGGAAGGCGTCGAGCGTGATCGAATCAGCCTGGACCGCATCGAGGCGCCCGGCAGCCAGATCGTTGTTGGCTTCGTCCTGCGTCTGATATTCCTTCAGGGTGGCGCCGGCCGCGACGAAATACTTGTTGGCGTAATCCTGGTGGATGGTCGAGACCTGCACGCCGATCGTCTTGCCGGCGAGACCTTCCGGGGTCGCCTCGAACGCCACATCCTTCGGGCCGATGACGGCGGTCGGGGTGTTGTAGTATTTATCGGAGAAATCGATCGTCTTCATGCGCTCGGGCGTGATCGACATCGATCCAATGATGACGTCGATCTTCTTCGTTGTCAGGGCCGGAATAATGCCATCCCAGGCGACCGGCGTGATCACGCAGTCGAGCTTGGCCTCGGCGCAGATCGCCTTCTGGAATTCGACTTCCCAGCCTTCCCAGTTGCCCGAGGCATCCGGCGAGGTGAAGGGCGGATAGGGTTCTGCGGCAAAACCGACCTTGATTTCCTGGGCGGCGACCGAGGCTGTGCCGGCAAGGCCGACGGCGAGCGCGACGGAAAGGATCTTGAGCGTGTTCTTCATGGCTGTTCCCTTTTTGGTGTGTTGAACATTGAAACGTCAGTGGATCGAGCTGATGAACCTCTTCAGCCGCTCCGATTTCGGTGCGCCGAAAATGGCATCCGGCGGCCCCTGTTCCTCGATGAGACCATCAGCGAGGAAAACGATGTGATTGGCGACTTCGCGTGCGAATTTCATCTCGTGGGTGACCAGAATCATCGTGCGCTTTTCCTTGGCAAGGTCGCCGATGACGTTCAGCACCTCACCGACAAGTTCGGGGTCGAGCGCCGATGTCGGCTCGTCGAACAGCATGACCAGAGGCTGGATGGCGAGCGCCCGGGCGATGGCCGCACGCTGCTGCTGGCCGCCGGAGAGAAAGGCCGGATAGGCATCGCGCTTCTCGTAGAGACCGACACGACGCAGCAGCGCCTCGGCCGTCTCGATCGCCTCGGCCTTCGACTTGCCAAGCACATGGATTGGCACTTCGGTGACATTCTGCAGGATGGTCATGTGCTGCCAGAGATTGAAACTCTGGAAAACCATGCCGAGCTGGGTGCGCAGCCGTTGCACCTGGCGGCGATCGGCCGGCAGCTGGCCGCCATGACCGTCTTTCTTCATGGCAATCGTCTCGCCGTGAATGGTGACGGTACCGGCAGTCGGCAGCTCGAGCATGTTGATGCAGCGCAGGAAGGTGGATTTGCCGGAGCCGCTGCCGCCGATGATGGCGATCACGTCTCCCTTTTTCGCCGTCAGCGAAACGCCCTTCAGCACCTCCAGCGGCCCGAAACGTTTGTGCAGGTCACTGACCGCAATCGCCTGGGCGCTGTCCGTCATGAATTGTCTGCCCGCGTCAGGCAGTGAGCCGGTCTTGAACACATGAAAACAGTTCCCCTGGTTTCGTCGTGCGGCATTTTTGCCTGTCACGCTGTTTCATGGGCTCATCGTTGCACTTGTGCAGAAATTATTCAAGCGTATAATAAGCGGAATGCTGCTTATTTTGGCAGCCCCTTCACATGATCAAAATTCCTACAGGAGCAGACGATGACCGCTTATGGTTCGCAGGAAATGTCGGCCAATCTGACTCGCGTGCTGATGCGCCGGCCGGGAGCGAGCCTGACATCGGCAGACCATGCCAAGTGGCATTATGGCCCGACGTTCGATGGCGAGAAGGCCGTCCGGCAATATCAGGTCTTTGCGTCGCTGGTCGAAAAATCCGGTGCGGAAATCCTCTGGCTGGAAGACAATGGCGATGGTCTTGCAGATGCGATGTTTACCCATGACCCCTCGCTGATGACCGATCACGGCGCCGTCATCCTCAATATGGGCAAGCCGTTGCGGGTTCCCGAGCCCGCCTTGCACGAGGCAGCCTACAAGAAGGCGGGCATTCCGATCCTGGGCCGAATCACCTCCCCGGGCACGGTCGAAGGTGGCGACTGCATCTGGCTCGATGCCGAGACGCTGGTCGTCGGCCGCGGCGTGCGCACCAATGAGGAAGGCATCACCCAGCTGGCCGAACTTTTGCAGCCGCATGGCATCACGGTTCTCAGCTACGACCTGCCGCTGTGGCACGGCGAAGACGCCTGCCTCCATCTGATGTCGGTCATGAGCCCGCTGTCGAGCGGTCTGGCGCTGGTGTTTGCGCCGCTCTTGCCGGCGGCATTCTACCAGCTGCTGAAAGAGTGGGGCGTGGCCATGGTCGAGGCGCCGGCCGACGAGTTCCATGCCAGCAACGGGCTGAGCCTCAATGTCCTGCCGGTGCGACCGAACGAAGTCATCATGGTTTCGGGGTTTCCGAAGACCAAGGCCGCCATGGAAGCTGCCGGCTGCACGGTGACGACGTTCGACGCCGATGCCCTGTGCATCGCCTGCGAAGGCGGGCCAACCTGCCTGACGCGGCCGGTGCTGCGGCGGGCTCCATGAACCGCCGCGCCTTTCATCGGGCGCCGGAGGGCGAGCGTCGCCAGGACCTGATCGAGGCCACGCTCGACTGCATCGCCGAATTCGGCCTGAAAGGCGCGACACTTCGCCAGATCGCCATCCGCGCCGGCGTGACCGCCGGCCTGGTGCGCCATTATTTCGATTCGAAGGACCAGATGGTCGCGGAGGCCTACCGCACCGTCATCGCTTCCCTGACCGAGAAGGCCGAAGCCATTGAGGGCAACCCCGAAACGCGGCTGCGCGATTTCATCGTCATCAACCTGACGGAACCGGTGGCCAACAGCCGCAGCCTGTCGCTCTGGGCCGCGTTCATCAGCCAGGTCCGCGTCGACCCGACGCTGGCTGCGATCCACCGGGAAGGCTATCTCGGCTTCCGCAATGCGCTGGAAACACTGATTTCGGACTTTCTGGTGGCGAACGGTCGAGCGCCTGATGGCGACGCGTGCCGGCGTCACGCCATCGCGATCAACGGCCTAATGGACGGGCTCTGGCTGGAAGGGTGTCTGGCCGGCGATCTTTTCCGCGAATCCGAACTGGTCAGCATCGCTTTGACCTCGATCGAGGCGATGCTCGGCCTGCCGCTCGTGCCGCCCCATGCCCGGACCGGCAACAGCAATTGAGAACAGGAGAAAAAGCCGCCATGCGTTATGCTTCGATCACCGACCGCCTGGCCGATCTCGGATCGGGAAAATGGGCCCTGCACATTCGTGCCCGCCAGATGAAGGCCGACGGTGCCGACATCATCGAGCTGACGATCGGCGAACCAGACCTGCCGCCCGATCCCTCGCTGATCGCCGAATGCCAGCGCTCGATGAATGCCGGGCGCTACCGCTATTCCAACGGCCGTGGCGAAACGCCTGTGGTCGAGGCGCTGACGGCAAAATATGCGCGGCGCCGCCCCGGCGTCACGGCGGAAAACGTCCTGTGTTTTCCCGGCACGCAGACGGCCCTGTTCGCCGTCATGCTTGGACTGGTCGAGGCCGGCGACGGCGTTCTGACAGGCGATCCGCTTTACGCGACCTATGAAGGCGTCATCCAGTCGACAGGCGCCCATCGCGTCACCGTGCCGCTGCGCCCCGAGCACGGCTTCCACATGCAGGCTGCCGATCTGGAAAAGGCGATCACGCCGGACTGCCGCGTCCTGCTTTTGAATACGCCGCACAACCCGACCGGCGCCGTTCTGACGGCAGACGAGATCGCCGCCATCGGCGCGGTCTGCCGCAAGCACGATCTCTGGATCGTCAGCGACGAAGTCTATGAGGAGCTGGTGTTTGCAGGGACATTCGCCTCACCCTTCGACAATCCAGACCTTGCGGACCGCACCATTGTCGTCTCGTCGATCTCCAAATCACATGCCGCTCCGGGCTTTCGCAGCGGCTGGGCGATCGGGCCTGCCGAATTTGCCACGCGCCTGCTGCCGGTCTCGGAAACCATGCTGTTCGGCGTGCAACCCTTCATCGCCGACATGACCGCCTATGCGCTCACCCATCCGGTCGAGACGTCAGCGCTGATGCGGACATCCTACGCGGCCCGCTCGAAACGGATCGCCACAGCCCTCGAAGGTGTGCCCGGCATTGTGCCCCTGCCGCCGGAAGCGGGCATGTTCATCCTGCTTGACGTTGCCGGCACCGGGCTTTCCGGCGAAGCCTTCGCCTGGATGCTTCTGGAAAAGGAAGGCGTGGCGGTGATGCCCGGCGCGTCCTTCGGGGAAGAAGCCCTTTCCTTCGTGCGGATGAGCCTGACCGTGCCGGAGGCCGCGATCGACGAGGCCTGCCGCCGCATCCGGGCGCTGGCAACGCGTCTGTCTGCACCGCTTGCCCCACCTTTGGCCCCACAACTGGAGCGCCGCGCATGAGCGATGTGATGAAAACCGTCGGCGAAGTTCTGGTCAATCTTCTCGAGGCCAATGGCGTCGAGGTCGTTTTCGGTATTCCCGGCGTGCATACGGTCGAGCTCTATAGGGGCCTTGCCGCCTCGCCGATCCGGCACGTCACGCCCCGCCACGAACAGGGCGCCGGCTTCATGGCGGACGGTTATGCCCGTGTCAGCGGCAAGCCCGGCGTGGCCCTGGTGATCACCGGACCAGGCCTCACCAACACGATCACCGCCATGGCGCAGGCACGGCAGGATTCGATCCCGATGCTGGTCATTTCCGGGGTCAACCGGCGGGACTCGCTCGGCCATGGCCGCGGCATGCTGCATGAACTGCCGGACCAGCACGGCATGATCAAGACGCTGGCGCTCTATTCGCAGACCCTGCTCAATCCCGGGGATCTTGCCTCCGTCGTCGAACGGGCCTTTTCAGTGCTCACCTCCGGTCGGCCGGGGCCCGTGCATATCGAGATCCCGACCGACGTCATGACCGCGCGCATTCCAGCGCCGGTCCTGCGGAAGGCCTCTGTGACACGACCGCGCGCCGATGCGGAGACGATGCAGAAGGCAGCGATCCTGTGCGCGGCGGCCTCACGGCCTGTGATCATCTGCGGTGGTGGCGCGATCACTGCCGAAGCAGAGATCCTCGACCTTGCGGAACGCATCGATGCGCCTGTTGTCATGACAGTCAATGCCCGCGGCATGCTGGCCGGCCATCCGCTGCGTGTGCCGGCAAGCCCGAGCCTGAAGGCGGTGCGGGCGCTGCTTTCGGATTCGGACCTGGTCATCGCGCTTGGCACCGAAATGGGTCAGACCGACTATGACATGTATGCTGACGGCGGATTTCCGATCCTGGGCAATCTCATCCGCACGGATATCGATGCCGCGCAGCTTGCCCGCGGGCCGCATGCAGCACTCTCCATCCTCTCCGGCACCAAAGCGGCAACGGCCGGCATTCTCGCTTTCCTCACAGCGTCTTCCGCAAGCAACGGCAAGGGTCGCGCGGAGGCTGCGCGCAAGGCTGTTCTCAAGGACCTGTCGCCCAAAATCCGGCTGGAAATCGGCGTCATCGACGCGATCTACAAGGCCTTGCCCGAGAGCATCATCGTCGGCGATTCGACACAGGCGGTCTATGCCGGCAACCTCTATTGCGATGCGCCACGGGCAAAATCCTGGTTCAACTCGGCGACCGGTTTCGGCGCCCTGGGCTATGCCCCGCCGGCGGCGATCGGCGCGGCGGTGGCGGATCCGACGAAGCCGGTGGTCTGCCTCGTCGGCGATGGCGGCATCCAGTTTTCGCTGGCCGAGATCGGTTCGGCGGTCGATGCAGCCGCCACGGTGATCTTCCTAGTCTGGAACAATGACGGCTATCAGGAAATCGAATCCTACATGGTCGAAGCCGGCGTCACCCCGGAGGGCGTCAAGCCATCGGCGCCGGACTTCCTCCTCGCCGCGCAGGCCTATGGCGTTCCCGCCGTCCGACTTTCGCGTATCGAAGAGCTGGGTGCAGCGCTGGCGATTGCCGGCAAACGCGGCGGTCCTTCGCTCATCGAGATCCACCAGACAGGCACGACCGGCGTGACGGCATGAGCATTGCAGCCGCTGGCCGGCCCTCTGTTAAAGGCAAGCTGCCAGTGGTAAAGTTTGACTTTGAAGCCTCTTGGTGATTTTTAGGCCCGATTGCGGACGGAATCGGTGAAAACTCGTCGCGAAACGTTTTCGTGGAAACGACAACAACCGACGGAAAGGGCGATGTCCGGATGGACCTGAACGGCAACAGCTTGAAGAACGGACAGGCAGGACGGCATTTTGCCGTGCTGTGGATCCTGTTTGCGGCCCTTGCCATGCAGTTTGTCCTGTCCGCACAGGCTTTTTCGGCCTGGAGTTCCGCAACCCGGAATGCAGGCAGTTTTTCAGTCCCGGAAGGGGCTCCGTCAGATCAGACGCTCTCCCGGCAAGCCATGCGCTCCGCACCCGTCGCCGACCTCAGGTTTGCGGCCGACCGACCCGACGGCAAGCCGTTTCCCGGCGGCACGGGACCCTTCGTCCTGCCGGTGGCTGCATACACTCTGCCTGTCCTTCATGCCCATCCGGTCGTGACACCGTTTGGGCTGTCTGTTCAGGCGAATGCGGTCGGGCATCATACCCGTGTCCGTGCGCCTCCCGCCGTTTCGGCCTGACACGCATTCCTGCGCCTTGCGCACCCAATCCCTGACGTTTTCTCCCCCTCGTCCCGCCAAAATGGCGGATGCGGGTAAAAATGGAACCTTATCATGCGCACTCCGAAATGGGCCATCCTGGCCTATGTGGCGATTACCCTGTTCGGGATTCTCGCCGCTCTTCCCAACATTCTCAGCCAGGCGCAGCAACAGCAGTTCGCCTCCTATCTGCCGGTCGGCCCGGTCACGCTCGGTCTCGATCTGAAGGGCGGCTCGCATCTCGTCCTCGAAGTCGATGCCGCCGGACTGCGCCAGGCGCGGCTCAACACACTGCTTGACGACGCGCGCGGCGCGCTTCGGGCGGAGCGCATTCCGGCCTCCTCGGCCCGCATCAATGGCGACGCCGTGGTGATGACCATCGCTGACGAGGCCAACCGGACCAAGGTTCTGCCGAAGATCCAGGAACTCGCGGTTCCGACCGGCACGCTGGGCTTCGGAACAACCAGCTCCGACATCGAAGTGACCACGAACAATGATACGATCACGGTGCGGTTGACCGAAGCCGGCCTGACGGAGCGCATGACCGCTGCCGTCGACCAGAGCCTCGAGATCATCCGTCGTCGCGTCGACCAGGTCGGCGTCGCCGAACCGCTGATCCAGCGCGTCGGTTCGGACCGCATTCTCGTGCAGTTGCCGGGTCTGCAGGATCCGACCCGTCTGCGTCAGTTGCTCGGCTCGACCGCGCAGATGAGCTTTCACATGCTCGACCAGAGCGTCGACCCGAATGGCGTCGCGCCACGCGGCGTCGATATTCTGCCGGGCGCCAATGACGGCGCCAAATATGCCGTCGAAAACCGGGTGGCGATTGCCGGGGATCGGCTGGCGGATGCCAAAGCCGGCTTCAACCAGCAGACGAACGAGCCGATCGTCTCGTTCACCTTCGATACGCAGGGCGCGCGCCAGTTCGCTGAAATCACCCGCGACAATGTCGGCCGCCCCTTTGCCATCGTTCTCGACGGCAAGGTCCTGACAGCACCGGTTATCCGCGAACCGATCGTTGGCGGACAGGGCCAGATTTCCGGCAATTTCACGGCGCAGGAAGCAACCATACTATCCGCGCTGCTGCGCTCGGGTGCGCTTCCGGCTCCGCTGACGATCATCGAAGAACGCTCGGTCGGCCCGAACCTAGGGTCGGATTCGATCCGCATGGGTATCTATACCGGTCTCGCAGGCTTCGTTCTCGTCGTTTCGCTGATGGTCATTCTCTATGGCGCCTGGGGCATGATCGCCAATATCGGTCTCTTGCTGCACACCATCCTGACCATCGGCGTGCTCGGCATGCTCGGATCGACACTGACCCTGCCCGGCATCGCCGGCATCATCCTCGGCATCGGCATGGCGGTTGACGCCAATATTCTGATCAACGCCCGTATTCGAGAGGAAACCGCTGCGGGCGCCGGCGCCATGAAAGCGCTCGACGTCGGCTTCAACAAAGCCTACGCGACCATCATCGACAGCAACGTCACGGCCCTCACGGGTACCGTTCTGCTCTTCATGTTCGGCACGGGCCCGGTCCGCGGGTTTGCTATCACGATGATGATCGGCATCATCATCTCCATGTTCACCTCGATTACCGTTGTGCGCCTGATGATGCAGCAGTTCGTCATCCGCCGGAAAATGAAGAAGCTGGACATTCCGTGGCTCTTCGGACCGGTCCGTCACTTGCCGTCCTTCTCCTTCATGCGTGGCAGGTTCATTGCCATCGGCATGTCGGCTTTCCTGTCGATCAGTTCGATCATTCTGTTCTTCACGCCGGGGCTGAACTACGGCATCGATTTTGTCGGCGGCATCCAGGTCGAGGCAACCTCGAACGTCGAACTCGACCTCGGCAAGCTGCGCAGCGAACTGGAAGGCCTGAATATCGGCGAAGTTGCCCTGCAGGAGTTCGGCCAGAACAGGTCGGTCCTGATCCGCGTCCAGCGCCAGCCGGGCGGAGAGCAGGAACAGACGCTTGCGCTCAACCAGATCAGGGAAAGCGTCACTGCCGTCATTCCCGATGTGAGCTTCGAGCGGACGGAGGTCGTCGGCCCGACGATCAGCGCGGAACTGGCACGTTCCGGCTTTCTGGCCGTCGCCCTCGCCATGCTCGCCATCCTGTTCTACATCTGGTGGCGGTTCGAATGGCACTTCGCCGTGGGTGCAATCGCGGTTCTGCTGCTCGACATTACCAAGACGATCGGCTTCTTTGCGCTGACCGGCATCGACTTCAACCTGACAGCGATCGCTGCCGTTTTGACGATGATCGGCTATTCCGTGAACGACAAGGTCGTGGTCTACGACCGCATGCGTGAAAACCTGCGCAAGTACAAGTCGATGCCGTTTTCCGACCTGATCGATATGTCGATCAACCAGGTTCTCGCCCGTTGTATCTTCACCTCGATGGCAACGGCCCTGTCTCTGGTCCCAATGGCGATCTGGGGCGGCGACGCGGTGAAGAGCTTTGCCTGGCCGATGATCTTCGGCGTTATCGTCGCAACCACATCGTCGATCTATATCGGCGGCCCGATCCTGCTGGTCCTCAGCCGCTGGTGGCAGGCCCGCGAGGCTGCCCGCGCACCCGTGCCGGGTGAAATCAGCAAGGCCTGATTCCACCGACACCACCGTCAATATTGATGAAGGCAGCCTGCGGGCTGCCTTTTTCATTGGAGGGGATCATCTCCCTGTCATCAATGTCTGGCATGATGATCTTCAGCACTGAAAACGCCCGATCAACGAAGAAAATAAATTCTCGATTATCGATTTTAGTTGACAAAAATAGTATAATATTCTACTGAAGACCCGTGGAACGATAACGGTTCCAATCGTTGAAGTGAACCGCCGCGATCAACGCGCGTGGTACAGCCAAAGGAGAGTGCCATGACCGCCACCATTCGCATCACCACGCTCCAAGGCTGGAATGCTCTTTGTCGTGCACCGGTGAAAGCCAGATCCATTTGCTCCTTCTGCCGAATGTGATCGCCCTCCAAACCTTTTCCCACTGCACGATTTCAAAGATCCGCGTTTCGCGCGGCAGGAGCATGAGTCATGAACAAGCAGGTTATCGAATATGAAGGTGAAGCGGTCGGCGTCGTCGTCCCGGACGAACACGGCTTGAGGTTTGTTGCCGTCAAATACAACGTCTGGGATCTTGATGCCCAGAGGTTCCGCTCTGCTGACGAGGCACGCGCAGCGATCCGGAGGCTTTTTGCGACGCAGCTTGCACCGGCGGCGGCAGTCCCAGAGCGAGCCGTGGCCTGAACTTTCGACGGATCTTTTCAACCCCTTATCCGCATGGCCACACGATCCAGTTCGATTGCGCCGCAATCTGCCGTGATGGCACGAGTGTCTGGAGAATTTTCACCAAATCTGTATATTTGCCATGATTACAAATATAACGTGCGGGTTAAGGCCTGAAGAATCGACTGCAATGCAAGATTCGGGCTGCCTCTGCGGGAAAATCAAACTGCCATGCTGACGAAAAAGGGAAAATACGGACTGAAGGCTCTGGTCGATCTGGCTGCATTGGCGCCCGGTGAAACCGCCTTCATCAACGAGATCGCCAGCCGCAACAATATTCCGAAGAAATTTCTCGATACGATCCTGCTGGAACTGCGCAATTCCGGCATCTTACGCTCGAAGAAGGGCCCTGGCGGAGGATACTCCCTGTCGCGTCCGGCAGCGGACATCCGGATTGGCCATGTGGTGCGGACACTGGATGGCCCGCTTGCCCCGATCCGCTGCGCGAGCCGCACTGCGTACGAAATCTGCGACGATTGCAATGATCCGGAAACCTGCGAAGTGCGGCGATCGATGACGACAGTCAGGGACGCGATTGCAGACATCCTGGACACAATGACGCTTGAGGATTTCGTTCGCAGCGCGCGGATCCCGCGGATGTCAGAGGGCGAGATGGTGGAAAATCTGGCCGGCTAGGCTCAGCTTGCCCGTCCAGTGACGGTCTCGGGATCAGCGCATCTTGTGCGGTTTTCACCAGACTGTCACATCACTGATGCAATTGTTGATCATAGAGATTATGTTACGGCATTGGTCGGGCGCATATGGTCGTCTGTATGAATTGATCTGTGATCGCCGGCCTGCAGTGCTGGTCATCCGGATCCGGAGTGATGTGAATATGGGTCTCAGGCAAGTGGCAAACGGTACGGCGACGGAAGCCGGAGTGATCGATTCGATCAGCCGGACGATGGCGAAGGCAGTGGATGGCATCAGTGCGCTGGCTGCCCGGTTTTCATCCGACCAGAACTTCTGCATGAGCCTCGTCAAGGCTGTCGAATTGATCGCCAACAGCGGCGGGCGCGTTGTCGTTTCCGGTGTCGGCAAGAGCGGTCATATCGGCCGCAAGATCGCCGCCACCATGGCCTCCACCGGGACATCTGCCTATTTCGTGCATCCGACGGAAGCCAGCCATGGCGATCTCGGCATGATCACCTCCGATGATCTGCTCATTCTTCTGTCCTGGTCGGGAGAAACAGCCGAACTCGCCAACATGCTGACCTATGCCAAGCGCTTCAACGTCCCGGTCATTTCCGTGACCTCGAATGCGGAAAGCCTGCTGGCCCGCAATTCTGCGGTAGCGATCGCGCTGCCGAAGGTTGTTGAAGCCTGCCCACATGGTCTGGCACCGACCACGTCGGCCATGCTGCAACTTGCCGTTGGCGATGCGCTGGCGATTGCCCTGCTTGAACGACGCGGCTTTTCGGCCGAGGATTTCAAGACCTTCCATCCCGGCGGCAAACTCGGATCGCAATTGCTGCTGGTCAGTGAACTTGCCCATTCCGGCGAGGCCATTCCCCTGCTGCCAATCGGCACTGCGATGAGCGATGCGGTCATCCACATGTCCACCAAAGGCTTCGGTGTTCTGGGAATCGTCGATGGAAACGGCCTGCTCGCCGGCGTCATTACGGATGGCGACCTGCGCCGTCACATGTCGCAGAACCTGCTTCTGGAAACGGTCGAAACCGTCATGTCGCACAATCCGCGCGTGGTGAAGAGCACGATCCTTGCCAGCGCTGCCATGGAATTCATGCAGGCACAGAAGGTCACCGTGCTATTTCTCGTCGACGCGCAAGGTGCGCCGACCGGCATTCTGCATATCCATGACCTGCTGAGGGCGGGCGTCGCTTGACGCAAGGCATGCCCGGCGAACCTGAGCGTTTTGTCTCGTCAACGGCGCGGTTTCATGAACACGCCTAGCGATCTTTCCCGGACAAGCACCGCGCAGATGCCCGTCAGACGCATCAGGACATTCGCCTTCCATATATCCGTCTGGAAACAGAAGGTTTTCTGTCTGTATTTTCCCGATCGGGATTTCGTGTTCCCGCGGATGTACATGGGCGCTGACGAGTTTGCCAGCCAATGGGCCGCCCGGATCATTGCGGAGCGCGATGCCGAAGTGTTCGTGTGGAGCAAGCGGGCGCCGCCGGGCCTGGTCGATCTTGCCAGGAAACACCGCATTCCACTCTATTTCATAGAAGACGGGTTCATCCGCTCCGTCAAGGCGAATGCCAGCCGGACACCACCCTTGTCGCTCACCCTCGACCAGGGCACGGCCTATTTCGACAGCAATGCACCTTCCGACCTGGAAAACCTGCTGAAGACGCATGATTTCGACGGCGACCCGGCGCTTATGGAGCGCGCCCGGGCGGGCATTCGCTTCATGCTCGAACGCGGCGTCAGCAAATACAACAGTGATGTCAAGTCTGACATGAACGCCCTCTACGGCCGCAAGATGCGAAAACGCGTTCTTGTCATCGGCCAGGTCGAGGATGACGCTTCGATCCAGTACGGCTGCGCGAGGCCTGTCACCAACAATGACCTGGTTGTGTTGGCAGCAACCGAGAACCCCGGCGCAGACATTCTCTACAAACCGCATCCGGATATCTTGAACAGGGTGCGGCTTGCACAGTCCGACCCGCAGGACGTGCGTCATCTCTGTGGCATCCTCAGTGCGCCGCTTTCCATGGCGCAAGCCTTCGAGACCATCGATCATGTCTATACGATCACATCGCTTGCCGGCTTCGAAGCCCTGATGCGCGGCATCAAGGTCACGGCTTTCGGCTGCCCGTTCTACGCTGGATGGGGTTTGACCGACGATCGCCAGCCCAATCCGCGCAGGGGCCGAACCCTGTCCATCGAGGAATTGTTCGCCGGTACATTCCTTCTCTATCCTCACTATTTCGATCCCGATACCGGCTCGGCTGCGACGTTCGAAACGACGGTCCAGAGCATTTCCAACCATTTTGCCAGAAGTGCGACCAACGAAGACGATGACATACAAAAGCGCGATGGACTGCGAGCCGGGCCGCTCTGGCGCGCCTACGGCCCTTACGGGCTGCTTGGCTGGCGCCATCTGTTGACCCCGCTGATCTCCGGCATCATCGGCAAGGTCAGCGGGCAATATGACGTCCAGATCTACCGCGAGGATCCGATCACCTTTTTCCGCGAAGTCCCTGATGCAAAGCTTCGCTTGCTCGGCCGTATTCTTTATCCCTTCAGTGGTTAGGAAACGGCATTCTTTTTATGGCGCTCACGGCACTGTTGGTTGGCTGGCCCTGGAAGAACCCACCGTTTTTTAGAATGGTCTTATCTCATCCGTCTCCGCATGCGTGATTTCCTCACGGCCCTGCCATGCATCCGATGGATGCGGCCGCTCGCCGTCAAGTTGGAATGGGGACGAGAGAACGTCCTGTCGATCAAGGGGCGCTTCAACGGCACGCTGCGCGTCAAAGGCAACAATAACCGCATCCAGATTCCAGCATCGACGAGCTTCAGAGGCCACATCTTTGTTCAGGGCAACAATGTCACCGTGACCATCGGTGAGCACTGCCGCCTAGCCGCAGACATTGTCGTCAAGGGTTCGAACCAGACCGTCACGATTGGCGAGGGAACAACCTTTGCCTCGGTCTACCTTCTTTGCATCGAAGCCAGTCACATCCGCATCGGACGCTGGTGCATGTTTTCCCGCGAGATCGAAGTCCGCACCAGCGATGCCCATTCGCTGCTGGACCGCAAGACCGGCAAACGCCTCAATCCGGCGGCCTCGGTCACCATCGGCGATCACGTCTGGGTGGGCGTCGGCTCGATCATTAACAAGGGCACGACGATCGCCGACGATTGCGTCGTCGGGGCCAAGTCGTTCGTTAACAAACCGTTTGCGGAAAGCGGCAGCCTCATTGCCGGCGTGCCGGCGAAGGTCATCAAAAAAGGCGTAACCTGGCACCGGGGCCGCAAGCGGAAATTCTCGCCAGCCGAAATGGACGTCTGGCGATTGCCGCCAAACGATCTCTGAACTGGAAATTTTCGGGTAAAATCCGGCACGCGTGCTGGCAGATCGTCGCGGTAGGATACGCTGAACGCAATCGTGGCGCCGATCGGAAAACCGGCGCCACGATGAATTGGATCAGGCAGCAGCCGAAGCGCTGTCGGCCGTCGGAACTTCGGCGATCGTCTTCAGAACCTGCGAAGCGATCTGGTAGGGGTCACCCTGGCTGTTCGGGCGACGATCTTCGAGATAGCCCTTGTAGCCGTTGTTGACGAACGAGTGCGGCACGCGGATCGAGGCGCCACGGTCGGCAACGCCGTAGGAGAACTTGTTCCACGGAGCGGTTTCGTGCTTGCCGGTCAGGCGCTTGTCGTTATCAGGGCCGTAGACATCGATGTGGTCCATCAGGTTCTTCTCGAAGGCTGCCATCAGGGCTTCGAAATACTCCTTGCCGCCGACTTCGCGCATGTACTTCGTCGAGAAGTTGCAATGCATGCCGGAACCGTTCCAGTCGGTGTCGCCGAGCGGCTTGCAGTGGTATTCGATGTCGATGCCATATTTTTCCGTCAGGCGCTCGAGCAGGTAGCGGGCCATCCAGATTTCGTCGGCAGCTCTCTTGGAGCCCTTGCCGAAGACCTGGAATTCCCACTGGCCCTTGGCCACTTCGGCATTGATGCCTTCGTGGTTGATGCCGGCAGCGAGGCACAGGTCCAGATGCTCTTCGACGATTTCGCGCGCCACGTCGCCGACATTCTTGAAGCCGACGCCGGTGTAGTACGGACCCTGCGGACCGGGGAAGCCATTTTCCGGGAAGCCGAGCGGGCGGCCGTCCTGGTAGAAGAAGTATTCCTGTTCGAAGCCGAACCACGTGCCTTCGTCATCGAGAATGGTCGCACGCTTGTTGGTCGCATGCGGCGTGACACCGTCCGGCATCATGACTTCGCACATGACCAGCGCGCCATTTGTGCGGGCCGGGTCAGGATAGATGGCGACCGGCTTCAGCACGCAGTCGGACGAGCGGCCTTCGGCCTGCATCGTCGACGAACCGTCAAAGCCCCACAGCGGCAGCTGTTCAAGCGTCGGGAAGGTTTCGAATTCCTTGATCTGTGTCTTACCGCGGAGATTCGGTACCGGTGTGTAACCATCGAGCCAGATGTACTCGAGCTTGTATTTCGTCATTTCAAACCTCTCATGGGTTGATGATGCGCGGCACCAGGAACCTGAACCGTGCCCCGCCGCCAACGGCTGACCAGGAACATGCACGGCGCGTGCCAGTTTGTGCGCGGGGTTGCGTTCCCACGCAGATTCGTCATTTGCGACCCTTCGCAACACTGCACAGTTCTTGGACGCGAACTGACCCCGTGGTTACAGCGCGCAGGGCGAAACAACTGGCACAATTGAACATTTTGCGACGATCTGGTGCATTTTTCGGAGATTTTTGGACCGATCCTCTCCGGGAAATCCTCTTCGTGCGCAAATTTTGCACAGAACGCGCGACATTTTGCCTTTTCGTGCAGACGCACAAAATTTGTTTGGAAAAACGATGCTTTGTCCCCATGCCTAAAAAATAGCCTATTTTTTAGGCGAAGTGATTTTTTTTTAATCAGACACGCGCATTTCCTGCGCAGACGTGTTATATTCAGAGAATTCGATCCACGAGGGTTCGCAAAGCAGAAAGAGTTCAGACATGGCTGTGATTTCCATGGGCAATTCCGCCCAGATCTTCGAATTCCCCATCGGTGGCCGCAATTTCGGTCGCCGCCGCTTCGAGCAGGCCGGCACGATTGCCGAGTTCAAGCCGAAGCCGGTCATGGTTGTCGACTACAGCAACTGGTACCATGACGAGGCGATGCGCGAAGACCAGAAGCCGAAATCGTAATCCGGCGCAAAACGCCCGCTTACTCTCTCGCCTATGCGTTCTGCGAGTACCAGCCAGCTAGCACTGTCCTGTCTGACTGGAAGCCTCAACCGCCCCTGATGGAGCCGCGCCAGACGAGTTCGGCGTGCAACCGTCGCGATGAGTGCGACTGCCGCACCGCAGGATCCATCTCGTCCGCAAGCCAGGACACCGCTTCAAGCGCGATTGCCTCTACCGGCTGGGAAAATGTCGTGAGATCATAGGACGACCACGACGCCTGCTGGATATCGTCGAAGCCGGCCACACAGAGATCCTCCGGCACCGACAGGGAAAACTGGTGACGCGCCGCATCCAGCAATCCACAGGCCAAAAGATCCGTAGCGCAGAACACGGCATCCGGCCGGAGCGACCGCGTCAACAGCTTCTGCGCCAAAATCTTGCCGCTCTCATAGGTCGTCCCCCCGAACCGCTCGACGATGACATCAAGGCCATGGGCCCTGGCCGCATCCACGAAGCCGTCCTCGCGGGCCATCAGGCTGGGCGTGCGCGCATCCGAATTGGCAAAGGCCAGCCGCTCGCACCCGGCTCGAACGAAAGCCGTCAGCACCCGGCCTGCGGCCTCCCGATCGTCGAGGTTGATTTTCAGGGTTCCTTCCTGATCGTCATTGCGATTGATGAGCACCAGCCGCTGTCCGCTTTTCAGGCAGAGATCCGCAATCGACTTGTCCGGCAGGCCGGACAGAATAATCGATGCGTCGGCGCGGTAACGAATGGCCTGACGCAGCGCCAGATCGACACTGCCGTCGGAGCGGTCGGTGTTCACAAGCATGGCGATCTTGCCGGTATTCTGCAGCTGCTGCGTCAGCGCCTTGATCAGGCTAGAGCGATAGGGCGTCGCCATGTCGGAGACGATCAGGCAGACGATGCCGCTTTCATTGCGCATCAAGCCGCGCGCCAGTTGGTTGACGTGGTAGCCCAGCGCTTCGGCAGCCTCCACCACCTTGCGGCGCGTTTCCGGCGCGACGCTCGCGCCGGGCGTGAAGGTGCGTGATACGGCGGAGCGCGACACGCCGGCCCGCTCGGCCACCTCCAGCGCACTCACATAGATCTTGCCCTGAGCCATACCGTCGTCCCGTTGATTGTTGCACGGAGTTTGCACAAGAATGCAATGCTGTGCAATGCACCATCTGTAAAAAGCTGCACCCTCCAATCTTATCAAATATGACAATTCGAGCACCCGATGTATTGACAGCCGTGTTTTGTTTGTGAGAGTTTTGCACACGCTTGCAAGGCGGGCGGCGTGGAGGCGCCGCATTCAAACGGGAGGACTATCCATGCGTTCAGCACTCATTGCAGCCACGGCCATTGCCACGGGGTTGACGATCACCAGCACGCCCGCCAAGGCGGTGGGCAATCTCAACCTGATCTGCTCGGCCGACGTTGTCATCTGCGAACAGATGAAGGAAAGCTTCGAGAAGGAAAATGACATCAAGGTCAACATGGTGCGCCTGTCTTCCGGCGAGACCTATGCCAAGATCCGGGCCGAGGCCCGCAATCCGAAGACCGATCTCTGGTGGGCCGGCACAGGAGATCCCCATCTGCAGGCTGCCGCCGAGGATCTGACGCTCGAATACAAGTCACCGATGCTCGACCAGTTGCAGGATTGGGCCCAGAAGCAGGCGGAAAGCGCCGGATACAAGACCGTCGGCGTCTATGCCGGCGCACTCGGCTGGGGCTACAACACTGACATCTTCACCGCCAAGGGCTTCAAGGAGCCGAAGTGCTGGGCGGATCTGCTGGATCCTGCGCTGAAGGGCGAGATCCAGATTGCCAATCCGAATTCGTCCGGCACCGCCTATACGGCGCTCGCCTCGCTGGTCCAGATCATGGGCGAAGAACCGGCTTTCGACTATCTCAAAAAGCTGAATGCGAACGTCTCGCAATACACCAAATCCGGCTCTGCACCGGTCAAGGCTGCGGCCCGCGGCGAAACGGCACTCGGTATCGTCTTCATGCATGACGCCGTGGCGCAGACCGTCGAAGGCTTCCCCGTCAAGTCGGTCGCGCCCTGCGAAGGCACCGGCTATGAAATCGGTTCGATGTCCATCATCAAGGGCGCCAAGAACCTCGACAATGCCAAGGCCTGGTACGACTGGGCGCTGAAGCCCGAGGTGCAGTCGCGCATGAAGGATGCAAAGTCCTTCCAGCTTCCGTCCAACAAGACCGCCGAAGTGCCGAAGGAAGCGCCACGGTTCGAGGATATCAAGCTGATCGACTACGACTTCAAGACCTATGGCGACCCTGCCAAGCGCAAGCAACTGCTGGAGCGCTGGGATCGCGAAATCAGCGCCAGCGCCAACTAGGCACGGCTCTCGGCCGACGGCAGGTCCCCTGCCGCGTCCGCAGCCTCTCCGGGGACCGCATCGCATTCTTCAATGATGGAGATGCGGTCTCCGGCCAATATTCCAATCCAAATTTTTTGACGTCATGAAAAGGCGCGGGGCTCGTTATGGACAATCGTAACCGCAGACTGGATATCGTGCTGGGCCTGGCCATTGCCGCCTTTCTCGTCGTCCCCTGGTATCGCATCGAAGGCGGATTTCTCGGCTTTGGCTGGCTGGGCGGATTTCCCTCGGATGCGGCCGGTGCGCCGGGTATCCTTCAGATGCTGTCGCATGGCCGCTGGTGGCTGATCGCAGCGCTGGCGCTTCTGGGCCTTGCTTTGGCGGCCCGCTTCGTCGGCGATCCCATGCGCCGTGGCGGGCTTCTTGCCCTTGCCGGCGGGCTCGGCATGCTCATGCTGTCACTCCAGGGGCTGGCGATCGGCTTTTCGGGCTGGAGCTGGACGATCAGCGAAACGCTGTTCGGCGCACTTGCGGATGGCCAGCCGGCCATGGGAGCAGGCGCCGTGCTTGCGGGCCTGTGTTTTGCCCTCATCTTTTCCTTCGGCCTTGCCGAACGCGGCGTGATGAAGGGTGACGCCTTCGTCGTATCCGCCATCTCGCTTCTGGTTTTCCTCGTCGCGATCTTCGTCTTCTATCCGGTCGTCAGCATGCTCGTCGGCGCCTTCCAGGATTTCGACGGCTCGTTCAATCCCGACGGTTTCACCCGCAACATCCAGGACAATTCGATCTGGAGCCTGGGCTGCGTGATTGGCACTGAGCGCTGCGGCGTTGCCTGGCGCACGCTGTGGCTCGCCCTGATGACGGCCAGCGGCTCGACACTGCTCGGGCTCGCCTTCGCCCTGGTTGCCACCCGCACGCGGTTTCCCTTCAAGAAGGGGCTGCGATTGCTGACCGTACTACCGATCATCACGCCGCCCTTTGTCATCGGCCTGGCGCTCACCCTGCTCTTCGGCCGTGCCGGCGTCGTCACGGAGGGGCTTTCCGATCTGTTCGGCATCGAGCCCGGCCGCTGGCTCTATGGACTGACCGGCATCTGGATCGCCCAGGTCCTGTCGTTCACGCCGATCTCCTTCCTCGTGCTGATCGGCGTCGTCGAAGGCGTCAGTCCGTCGATGGAAGAGGCCTCGCAGACCCTGCGGGCCGACCGCTGGCGGACCTTCTGGCGGGTCTCGCTGCCGCTGATGAAGCCCGGCCTTGCCAATGCCTTCCTCATCGGTTTCATCGAAAGCATGGCGGATTTCGGCAATCCGCTGGTGCTCGGCGGCAGTCATGGCGTGCTCTCGACGGAAATCTTCTTTGCCGTCGTCGGTTCGCAGAACGATCCGTCCCGGGCCGCCGTGCTCGCCATCATCCTGCTCAGCTTCACGCTCACCGCATTCCTTGCGCAACGGTACTGGCTGTCGGGCAAGAATTTCGCGACCGTCACCGGCAAGGGTGACAGCGGCTCGCATATCGCATTGCCGAAGCCGCTGTCGATCGGCGTGCATCTTATCGTCATCCCGTGGATGATCTTCACCGTTGTCGTCTATGGCATGATCCTGGTCGGTGGTTTCGTGAAGACCTGGGGGCTCGACAATTCGCTGACAACAGAACATTACAGCCGCGCCTTCTCGATCGAAATCCGCGACGGGGCCATCGCCTGGACCGGCGTTGCCTGGAACTCCTTCTGGACGACGATGGAGATCGCGCTGATTTCCGCGCCGCTGACAGCCATTGTCGGGCTTCTGACCGCCTATCTCATCGTCCGGCAGAAATTCGCCGGCCGCGAACTCTTTGAATTCGCGCTGATGATGAGCTTTGCCATTCCGGGAACGGTGATCGGCATCAGCTACATCATGGCCTTCAATCTGCCGCCGCTGGAAATGACCGGCACGGCGCTGATCCTGATCGCCTGCTTCGTCTTCCGCAACATGCCGGTGGGCGTGCGCGGCGGCGTGGCGGCCATGAGCCAGCTCGACAAGAGCCTTGATGAAGCTTCTCTGACGCTGCGCGCCACCAGTTTCCGGACGATCCGCAAGGTGATCCTGCCCCTGTTGCGCCCGGCGATCACCGCGGCCCTCGTCTATTCCTTCGTGCGGGCGATCACCTCGATCAGCGCGGTCATCTTCCTGGTCAGCGCCGAATACAACATGGCCACCTCCTACATTGTCGGCCTTGTCGAAAATGGCGAATACGGCGTGGCGATCGCCTATTCCTCGATGCTGATCGTGGTGATGATCGTCGTCATCGCAGGCTTCCAGCTTCTGGTTGGCGAACGTCGCCTGCGCCGCGAAAACCGTGTTGCCGGCATCACCACGCCGTCCCCTTCCCTTCCTGTTCACCCTTCGTCTTCCCACCAGGAGAAAACCGCATGAGCGCTCTCACGTCCGGTTCGGTGGTCTTCCAGAATCTGCGCAAGACCTTCGGTGCCTTTACCGCCATCCATGACCTGTCGCTGACCATCGAGCCGGGCACGCTGGTGACGCTTCTGGGACCGTCCGGTTGCGGCAAGACCACGACGCTGCGCATGCTCGCCGGTCTCGAGCATCCGACATCCGGCCGCATCCTCATCGGTGGCAAGGACGTCACCATGCTGCCGGCCAACGAGCGCGACGTCTCCATGGTGTTCCAGTCCTATGCGCTGTTTCCGCATATGACCTCGCTCGACAACGTCGCCTATGGGCTGGAATCGTCCGGCTTGAAAAAGAAGGAAGCGCGCGAGCGGGCCGAGGAGGGGCTGAAGCTAGTCGGCCTCGGCGGTTTCGGACAGCGCCTGCCGGCCGAGCTTTCCGGCGGACAGCAGCAGCGCGTCGCCGTTGCCCGGGCGCTGGTGCTCGAACCGCAGGTGCTGCTGCTGGACGAGCCGTTGTCCAATCTGGATGCCCGGCTGCGCCGCCGCGTGCGCACCGAAATCCGCGAACTGCAGCAGCGTCTCGGCTTCACCGCGGTCTATGTCACGCATGACCAGGATGAAGCGTTGGCCGTATCCGATCGTATCATTGTCATGAAAGACGGGCATATCGCACAGGAAGGCACGCCGCGCGATCTCTACGAGGCGCCGGCCTCCGCCTTCATCGCCGATTTCATGGGCGAGGCGAATGTCGTTGCCTGCGAGGTCATCTCCGTCGATGGCGAGGACGCCACCATCCGGATCGGCGCGCTGGAACATCGTGTTCCCAGCCGCAATGCCAGGAAGGGCCCGGCGAAACTCGCTGTGCGACCCAATTCGATTACGCTGGAACCGGCAGCGGAAGCCGCCTTTTCCGGGACCATCACGCATACCGCCTATCTGGGCGACCATGTCGAATACGAGGTGGAAACCGCAAACGGCCCGCTTTTTGTTGTAGACCCGGCGGTCGAGAGGCCGCTCGCCGCGAATACTTCCGTTTCCATCGGCTTCAAGGGTCGCGGCATCGCGATTATAAACGACTGATCGGCGACATTGCCGCAGCCCGCATTTTTTGAAAGAAGGACCATCGTCATGACCTCGCTGACACCCGATCTCGGCGCCCGTTTCACGCTGGCGCAGGACATCGTGCGCGCCGCCGGCGCCTTGGCACTCGACTATTTCGAGAACCGCGAGACGCTGGTGATCGAGACCAAACGCGATCTTCAGGATGTCGTGTCGATCGCCGATCGCAATGTCGAGACGATGATCCGCGATCGCGTTGCCGAACACTTTCCCGAAGACGGTTTTCTCGGTGAGGAATACGGGCTTGTCGACGGTACGTCGGGATATACCTGGGTCGTCGACCCGATCGACGGCACCAGCCCCTTCGTCAACGGCATGCCGAACTGGTGCGTGTCGATCGCCGTCCTGCACGATAGCGAACCGGTCATCGGCGTCATCTCGGCGCCCTGTCACGACGAGCTCTACCTGAGTGCCAAAGGCCAGGGCGCAACCCTGAACGGCAAGGTCCTGTCGCTTGATCCGTCCCGCACGATCCGCAATGCCGTCACCGGCCTTGGCGCCAACAACCATGTCACGCCGGCCTTCGTCGGCAAGATGGTGGAAAACCTGCTTGAGGCCGGTGGCAATTTTATCCGCAACGGCTCGGGTGCGCTGATGCTGGCCTATGTCGCGGCTGGCCGGCTGGTCGGCTACTACGAGCCCTACATGCACGCCTGGGATTGCCTGGCCGGCTATTGCCTGATCACGGAAGCCGGCGGCTGGGTCCTGCCGTTTCCCGTCGAGGGGGGAGCCCTGACAAAAGGTGCACCGGTGCTTGCCGCATCCCCCGGCGCGATCAAGGACCTGAAAAAGATCGCAGGTCTTCCCGCCGACGCGTGATGATCGCGACATCCGCGCGATCGCGACGCGGATGCAAAGCCTCGCTCAAGTTTGAGGCGCTATCTCTGGGCTCACACATCAGCAGGCAATGGCTTCCGAAGGGAGACAGGACCGCACCCTCCTCCCGGGCAGAAGTTAACTTGCCTGCTGATGTGACCACCCGACAGCCTCGCGCAACGGCAGATCGCCGATCTCAACGGCGCGACAGTTCAGAGGCAAGCCCCATGACAAAACTCTCGATCTGCATTCCCGTCGAAACCGCCGCCACCGATCCGGTCGAACTCGTCAGTCTCCTGCTGCGCAACAGCAACGCTGCCCTCGAGGTGGTCGTGGCCGGCGCCGCGCCGCTCGAGAGCCTGGTCGGACTTGCTGCTAGCGACAGTCGCCTGAGAATCATCCGTACCGAAGCCGACATTACCCGCCAGCGCCTGTGGCGCCGTGCGGTTGCCGCCACGAGCGGCGAATGGGTGACGCTCGTCAATCCCGGCGACATGATCGAACCAGAGCTTGCAACGATGGTCGGCTTTCTCGATCAGACGTCGTCCGGCATCGATGCGCTCGCATGGAATGTCTTCCAGATCGACCATGATGCAGAGCCGGGCAAGTCAGCATCGATTGCGATTCCGGCCGGCTACCAGATCAATACGTTCGACAAGACCGCCATGCTGAAGAGCTTTTTCTATTGGGAAAACAGCCTGAACACGCCGAAAATGCCGTTTGGTCTCTACCACGCCGCCATTCGCCGGTCGCTGGTCGACATCCTCCTGCAGCATCCCGAGCCGAGCGACTGGGCGACCACAGTCCCGCATTACGAATGGGCGACCAAGGTGTTGCTGTTTTCGGAAAGCTTGGCGTTTTGCTCGCGCCCGATGTCGGCAGCGGCGACCACGCCCTATGTTGCCGAACAGGTCGGCCAAGCCTGGAATTTCCCTTTCCATGGCGGCATCGGCCTGACCGGCGCCATCGCCGACGTGCAGTTCCATGTCCTGCGCGAACTGGGAACGCCGTGGTCCGGCGGCAACGAGGCCTTTGTCCGGGCCCTGGTGATCGATTGCATGATGGAAACCACGCGTGACGCTTTCCGCGCCAAGGGCAACGCTTATTTTGCCGGTCTCCAGGCTTTCGAGGACGGGCGCCTGGCGCCGCTGTTCAAGCCCGAATTCGTCGAGGCACGCAAGCAGGACAACCGCCGCGGCCTGCACGACAGCGCTGTTCTCGTCGATCGCTTCATCGGCGGCGCCCGCACGGCACCGGAATTCTACAATGTCGTCAAATCGATGATGGCCCCTGTCGGCCTGATCTGCGGCGGCACAACGGCCAGCGCCTGAAGCGACCAACAAACCGACTGGAACGCACATAGAAACACCCGGCAGCCCTCGCTTCCGGGTGTTTCCATGTGCGTTCCAGTTAGGCGTTACACGGCGAGCGAGGGATCATCCGGGAAGCAGCTGCGGAAATGGACGAGGCTGCCTTTGGCTTCTGACCCGGCGGCGGCAAAGCCACGCAGAAGATCCTGCGCCGCACCGGCGGTAAGGGGGCCGCGCATCTGCGTGCCGAGAAACCATTGCGCGGGCGTCTCACCCAGCAGAGCCTTGAAATCCAGGGGCCGTTTTTCGCTGCGCAGCAGGTCCGTGTAAAGCCGTTGGAACCGCGTGGCAGACAGGACCGGTGTGCGCGTGGCCGCCGTCGCAGCCATGGCGTTTCGGCCGATCTCGCAAAGCGTTTCGGGGTGCCCAAGCATCCCTTCCAGACGGCGGGCGGCGGCCGGTATATCCACCTCGGTGAAGCCGGTGACGCCATGATCGACGATCGCCTGTTCTGCCGGATTGGCAAGGACCAGCGGCACGCAGCCGAGCGACATCGCCTCGACCAGCGCATTTTCCGCCGTGCCATAATGTTCCGGCTGGAGCAGATAGAGAAAGATGCCGGTTTCGCTCAGCACCGCTGCCGGATCGTCGACATGGCCTTCGAAACGGATGCGGTCGGGATGCCGCATGCGTCTTGCTGCCTGGGCGACCGGACCATCCGGATCGCAGGCGCCCCAGAGCGAAACCTGAAAAGGGTCTGCCTCGACAGCATCGACCATTTTAAAAAACTGCGGGCTCATCTTCGCGAAGTCGAGCGTGCCGAGATAGCCGATCCGGCGCGGATGGCGGGCGGCGGCCGGTTGATTCGGGGCAGCACCGGCAAAGCCGAAGCCGCTGCCGATCGCCTCCAGCCCGGCGCGGGCATGGTCCGGCAGGGCCAGAACATCAGGCATTGCCAGCGAACAGGGCGAAGTGAAGACGAACCGGTCCGCCGCTTGATACAGCGATGCCGGGATGAAGGGCGCGAACAGACCGGAAATATGACACCAGAACACGGTTCGCATGGCAGGAAACGGCGTCGAGCACAGGGCCGCATAGAGACGCGGATGGTTCCACCATTCGATCTGGACGATATCGGCGTCTGCCGCAAGAGCCGCCAGCGTGGCGCTATCCGGCGCGATCGTCAGGCGCCCGCCGGCGGCCTCGACCTGATCGGCAAAGCGCCGGTCGCGCGGTGTTTCCAGCAGCACATAATTTCGCTGGATGGCGGGATCTGTCGCAACGCAAAGGGCGGAGTGCGCCTTTCCGACCCCTCCGCCCAGATGCGCAGTGACATGCAGAACCTTCATTCAGCGGCGATGGGCAAATTCAGCCCGCCGGGCGCCGCAACATTCGGGTTGATCTTGACGATGCTCCTGAATTTTTCGAGCAGCATCGGCCGGTGATCGTCGATATTGTCGGGCAGGCAGTGGGTCAGCTGGCCACAGCTGCCACAGACCTTGTTTTCGCAACGGCGGCCCTCGAGGTGCTGCAGGCGCAGCGCGTTCATCTTGTCGGAGTTCCAGATTTCCGAAAGCGGCGTGGTGCGCACGTCGCCGATGATGAGCTTGCGGCCCCAGTCGAGGAAGCAGGACGAGACAAGGCCATCAGCATTGACGCTCATCGCGTAGAAAATATAGGGGCAGGTGTCGGTCGGCTTGAGCTTCTGCTGGTAGATGCCGACGTCGCCGATCTTGATGCCCGACTTTTCCTCGACGTCGAAATTCGGCCAGCAGGGCGCGAAGTTTTCCACGAAGATGCGGTCGCAATAATCGCCGAACGTGTCGAAGAACAGCTGGCGCTGGTCTTCGGTGATCAGTTCCCCGGGGATCTTGATCGACACTTCCATGTCGCCCTTGTTGTCGTAGAGCCACTTCACATTCTCGACAAATGTGTCGAAGTCGAAATTGAAGCCGGTAAACTCCTGATAGGTTTCCTTGGTCATGCCGTCGACCGAAATGTTCAGCTTGTCGAGGCCGGCGGCGATGATCGGTTTCATGCGCTCGGGCGTCAGGAAGGTGCCGTTGGTCGTCGTGTCGATATAGTCGACATAGCCGCTCTGCTTGGCATAGCGGATCATG
Source organism: Pararhizobium antarcticum (assembly GCF_001885585.1). Lineage (GTDB taxonomy): Bacteria > Pseudomonadota > Alphaproteobacteria > Rhizobiales > Rhizobiaceae > Pararhizobium > Pararhizobium antarcticum. The sequence continues at coordinate 60,309 of NZ_LSRP01000002.1, read as the reverse complement.
TCGGCGAGGCGCTTGTTGAGGAAGGGCTCGCCATCCTTGTACATGCGCAGAACCTTGATCGGCTTGCTGAAGGCAGCCAGATCGTCGATCGCCTTGGTGAAGACGTCATACTTCATGGCGCCCTGGTAGCGGCCGGTCTCGGCGATCATGCCGCGGTGGCCGGTGGGGCAGAAGGTGCATTTGAAATTGCAGGAACTGGCCGGATCGATGAAGACGATAAACGGGGTTTCGATCGGAATGACCGTCTCGAGCAAGGTGCGGCCTTCGAGATTGATCCGTGGTTTCAGTTCGGCTTTCATATACTTGTCTCCGGCACATCCCGCTTCGGGATGGCGTTGCAAACACCTACGACTGCCGCCGGATCGGAAGGATGGATCTGCGCCGTGCCGAACTCCAGCAGATCACGTCTGCCATAGTCGTCGGCGATCCGCTCCGCGAGCTGGCGAATCGTTGTCGATCGACCTGAACAAATATTGATTGCCCCAGGCTGACCAGTTTCAACCACATTGGCGATCATCGCCCCGGCAAGGGATACATCGAGGAAATCGCGCAGCTGGGTTCCAGCCGACAGTTTTGCGATTTCGCCCGCCTCGAGCCGTCTGCGAAGGTAGGGCACAAGCCTTGCCGGATGCTCTCCCTCGCCGAAAAGATAGAAGATCCTGCACCAGGAAAAAGTGCCCTCCTGTTTGGAAAACCACTCTCGCAAAATATGGTAAACGGAAAGTTTACAGGCAGCATAAAGCGTCGTCGGATGAAGCGGCGCGTCGATATCGAGATGCGCGGAGGGCAGCGCGTACTCCATGCAGGTGCCAAGCCCGATGAAATGGCGCACACCGGCCTGCATCGCGCCCCTTGCCAGTTCGAATGTGCCGCTGACACAGACCATGTTCTCCGGGCCGTCGAGATATTTTCCCGGCTCGACATACCAGGCGGCATGGATGACGACATCAATATCGCGGCAGGCATCGGCCCACCAGGTCGCATCCTGCGCAAAGCCATCCGCTGTGCGCACGATCCCGGCCACCGGACCGACCAGACGGTCTTCGGACCCCGGCCGCACGACGGCGACCACGTCATGGCCAAGTGCCAGAAGGTGGCTGTGAATGTGCCGCCCGACGAAACCGGTCGCGCCGGTCAACAGCACGCGGCTCATGAGGACACTCCGGACATGCTACGAGACACGCCTGGGGACAAGCTCCGGGAAAGGTCGGGTCTGTTAGGTGCGGATAAAACAAGCTTCATTGGAACCGGCCCGAATCGGATAAGAATGGAGCCTGAGCGTATCAAGCCGCAGACGGGACTGAAATGGCACGTTCGCAGGAACATAGAACGGCGAGCGCTTCCGGCGCCGATGGCACGCGGGTGGCCCATATTGCGCGGGTCTTTCCGGAGCTGCCGGATGCACCGCGGGCGTCCGCCCTGCTCCACGACATCAACAACGGCATCTGCCCGTTTGCAGCCGAAACGCCGCGTCAGCCGCTGGTGCTCTATGGGGCCGGCAATATGGGCCGGCTGGCGCGCGATCATCTGCGCCTCGTCGGCCTGGACTTTGCCATGGTCATCGATCGCCAGGCCGACAGGCTTGCGGCCGATCCGGCCTGGCAGGGCGTTGTCCTCGCAAGACCGCAGGATGTGCCGGCGTCCGTCAAGCGCGACAGCCTGCTTGCCGTCAGCGTCGCGACCAGCGCCTATGCCCCGCTTGAGGCAGAGCTGATGGCCGATGGCTGGCAAAACGTGGTGCCCTTTTACGATCTCGCCGAAAGTTTCCGCGACCGCCATCCGCTGTCGAACGGCTGGTTTGCCGGGCCGCTCGATGCGAACAACCTTGCCCACACGACGGACGTGCTCGAAAGCTGGGACGACGATACTTCCCGCGCACATCACCTGCAGTTCATCGCCTGGCGGCGGTTGCGACAGGAATGGACCTTCGATGCGGCGCCCGTTGCCAGTTGCGTGCGTTTCTTCATCCCGGAAATTGTCTGCGTGCTGCGCAGCGACGAAGTCTTTCTCGATGCCGGCGCCCATCACGGCAGCGTCGTCGAGGCGTTTGTGGCACAGACCGACGGTGCCTTTTCGCGGGTTCTGGCGCTCGAGCCGGATGCCGAAAGCCGCAGCCATCTGGAAACGCTGGTTGCGACCCTGCCGTCCGATATCGCCGGCCGCATCCGCACAGGTGCTGCCGCACTCGACGCCGTGGCACGCCCCCGTCGCTTTCATTCCGGCCTCGGCTATGCCTCGCAATTTGCCGAAACCGGACAGGACGTCGTGCAGACGACCACCGTCGACGCGCTGAAAATTACCCCGAGCTTTATCAAGCTGCACCTCGAAGGCGGCGAATATGATGCGCTGCGGGGCGCGATGCAGACGATCCACCAACACCGGCCGATCGTCGCCGTCACCACCTATCACAATGATGACGGGCTCTGGAAAACGCCGCTCTTCATGATGGAACATTTCGAAAACTACCGCTTCCTGATGCGCCTGCACAGCTGGTGCGGCACCGGCGCGGTCGTCTATGCGATCCCGCGGGAGCGGGTGGAGAACCGATGAGCGCATTCGCCTTTGACAGCAACCTTGTCTTCGACCTCGGCATGAACAATGGCGACGACACCGACTATTACCTGAAGCGCGGTTTTCGCGTGGTCGGGCTGGAGGCCAATCCAGGGCTTTGCGAGAAGGCGGCTCTGCGCTTTTCCGACGCCATTGCGCAGGGCCAATTGGCGATCGTGCATGCTGCGATCTGGGAAAGCTCCGGCGAGACCGTGTTCCACGTCAATCTCGAGAATGATCACTGGAGCAGCATCGATATCGGCTGGGCGGGCCGCAATGACAGCAATTGCGAGGCAATCACCGTTCGCTGCGTCACTTTGCCGGAGCTTTTTGCCGAACATGGCGTGCCCTTCTACCTGAAGATCGATGTCGAGGGTGTCGACCATGTCGTCCTCGACCAGTTGCGCGGTCTGGAACGCCTTCCGCAATTCGTCAGCGTCGAGGATTGCCGTTTCGGTTTCCAGTACATGGAGACCCTGTCTGCCTGCGGTTATGACGGCTTCAAGCTGCTCGACCAGTCGACCGTTGGCGATATGCGCGATCCTTCGGTCGACCACAGCTTCCAGCCCGGATCGTCCGGGCCTTTCGGAAACGACGTGCCGGGTGCATGGGCTTCCTACGATGCTGCCGTGGACGTCTATTCGCATACCGTCCGGGACCTTTCGGGCCAACGCCTCGCGCCCAGAACACAATGGTGGGATATCCACTGCACCCACTTACCGACGTCCGCCAGCGGACCTTCGAAGAGAGAAAAGCATCATGTCTGAGGAACAGAAATTCGCCGAATACGTCCGCAGCAATATCGATGGCGCGGGCAAGGATAGCGGCTTCATCGGCCTGTCGCAGGTCTGGGTACGTGAGTGCATCCGTCATAACTACGCACAGAACTTCACCTGGCTCGGCCGCCCGATCATCCAGGTGCCGCAGGATACCTATGCGATCCAGGAGCTGATCTGGTCCTACAAGCCCGACCTCGTCATCGAGACCGGCATCGCCCATGGCGGCTCGCTGATCATGAGCGCCTCGATGCTGGCGATGCTCGACTATTGCGACGCCGTGACATCCGGCAGCGTTCTCGACCCGAAAGCCAGCAGGCGCCGCGTCGTCGGTGTCGATATCGATATTCGCGCCCACAACCGCGCCGGCATCGAAAACCATCCGCTGGCCCACAAGATCACCACCCTCCAGGGCTCGTCGGTCGCGCCGGAGATTTTCGCGCAGATCAAGGCGATCGCCGATGGCTATGACCGGATCATGGTGTTTCTGGATTCCAACCACACCCACGAACACGTTTTGGCCGAGCTCGAACTCTACGCCCCGCTGACCAGCAAGGGCTCGCATTGTGTCGTCTGGGACAGCGGCGTCGAGGACCTGCCAGCCGACATGTGCGCCGACCGCCCCTGGGGCAAGGGCGACAATCCGAAGACCGCCGTCTGGGCTTACATGAAGCACCTCGCCGGCGAAGGCCGCACGGCCGCCGACGGCGCGCCCTTGCACTTCGAATATGACAAGACGATCGAACACAAGATCATGATCACCGCCTCGGCCGACGGCTTTCTCAAACGCGTCTGATCACCGAATACATACGAAAACCGCGCTGAACGGGTGTCCGCGCGGTTTTTTTGCTTTTCTGCTCTCTGGACAAACAAAAACCGCCGGCAGTCTCCTGCGCGGCGGTCAGCATTCACAAGTTCACACTGCGGTAATTAAGCTGAAATTGCCAGCCCCTCCGGCTTTGTAACAAGCGGCGCGAGCGTCAGCATGGCGCGATAGTCGACGTCGTATCGCTCGGCAAGATTCTTCCAGAACGCATCGCGCTCGAAAACGTCAAGCGCCGAGGCTGCGTGGCTCATCGCCAGCTGAAGATCGCCCATCCCTTCATAACATTTGGACATGTAGAGATGGCCGAACGCGTGATCGGGATACTTCGCCACGACGTTTTTCATGTAGTGGATCGCCACGTCGTAGCGGCCGATCTTCATGTTGTAGTTCTCGATGAAATTGACTCGAAGCTGTGTCTCATAGGCATAGGCTTCCAGCTTGACGGGATCGACGCCGGGTGCCCGTATGACCGATTTGGTCGCGACGAAATCTTCGTTGCTGGTATTTTCGATATAGCCGTTCTCAACGCAGATATCATAGAGACGGCTGCCGAAAATCGGTATCGCAAGATAGACATGGACCCAGTCGAAACCATGATCGATCAGCATTTCCAGCGTTTCCTGACGATGCTCGTCCTGCTCTCCGGGAAGACCGGTCACGATAAAGACGTGGGAACGCACGTTGAACTTGCGCAGCGCCTCGACCGCGGGGCGGATCAGCTTCTTCTTCAGCGGCTTCTTGATGATGTTGTTCAGCACATGGTCAGACCCGGATTCCACGGCGAGAGCCACAGCGGAAACGCCGGCCCGCGAGAACAGCTCGGCAACCTCCTCGTCAATCGCATAGACAGCAACCCCGTTCGGAAATTCGCAGCGGATACCAAGATCGGCGAGTTCCGCCAGCAGCCTCTTTGCCCGCTCTTTGTCATGGAAGAAGTGATCATCCTCGACCATCAGGACGGTCATGCCGAATTCGTCGCGCATCCGCGTCACGTCCTCGATGATCCGGTCGATCGACATGAAGCGGACGTCCCGGCCATGCAGCGACGGGTTCGAACAGAAGACGCAGAGGAACGGACAGCCGCGCGACGTGTGGATTGCCATCTCGCGCTTGGGCTGGTCGGTGTAGCGCTTGTCGATACCCCGGTTGTTGTAGTTATCGAGGTTGACCATCGCGTAGTTCATCTGCGGGATATCGTCGAGATTGGCGATAAATGTATGGGCTGGCATCTTGCCTTTTTCGGCCCCGGCACGGTTGATCCACGACTTGTGGCTTGCAATAACGGTCGCCGGATCTTCGGAATCGATCAGTTCCTGCAACGGCAATTCGCCTTCCCCCTTGCAGATCGCATCGAGGTCCGGACATTTTTCGAGCATAAGCTTGAAGGCTGCGGAAGGCAGCCCGCCGCCGGCGATCGTGATGATCTTACGGTCGAAATCCTTCGCCGTCTTCACCAAGCTCTGAATGTAGCCGAAAGAGGAGTTGAACAGGGCCGATACACCGACGATGTCCGGCTGGAACTCTTCCAGGATGGCATGCAACTCGGCACTGAAGATCTGTTCGTAGTCCTCCACCGAACGTTCTTCGACCAGTCGTTTCAAGGTAACGTTGAGATCAACCAGCCGCAATTCGGCAAGGTTTTTGCAATGTGCCGTGAGATAGGCTTCCATCGACAGGATGCCATAGGGAATGGTGAAGGCCGGCAACACAGCAGCGCGCGCTTTGTCAAGATAGTCCGCGGCATTGAAGTAGGGCGGGATTACAAAAAGCAGCTTGCGCATATCGTGGTGTCCTTTGTCGACGGGTGCACAGAAAGGGCCTGATCAGGCGGCCCGTTCGTTTCCGGGAAGGAATTGGAATTCCAGTTCCTCGATTGGTGCAACGATCTGGTTGACGAGATGGTAGAGTTCGGCCGGGGTCTCGACGCCGCCGATGTCCTCGTCGATGTACAGCGCCTTGTTCTGGACCCCGAAGAAGAACTTCGCACCCTCGGGGCTGACATATTTCGGCTTGAAGTATTGCAGGTATTTGCCACCCTTCCAGCTCCTGAAGGCGGCCTCGTAACCGGCGACGCTCATGTCGAAGTGCGCTTGGCTCTGGGCCGTACCACAGCTGTAGCCGCAGGCTTCGGCAAAGTTTTTCTCCCAGCCGGGGACGTGATAGCCATAGGTTGTCTTGAACCAGTTCTGGACCAGCGCGACAGATGCAGAAACCCCCAGTCTGGACGGAAACGGAAACTCCGCCATGTGCGGATCCTCGTCCATGTTGCGGCCGAGTTCCTGCATGAAGATGGCATGCTTGCGCTTCATGTCCTCGACGTCGCCGATGCTGGCCGAGTTGCTTTCGGCGCATGAGCCGAGGATCGAGAAGGGGCGTTCGGAGTAGAAGAAGGTCTCCGCTGTCACCAGGAGCTTGCAGCTGTTTTCGAAGTCGACGGTCGGATGTTCGAAGTAGCGGCCGCCGAATTTCGACTTGATCTTGTCCATGATCGTCTTGGAAATTGCCCCGTGATAGATCGCAAACGGGCAGTTCGGCGTCGAACTATGCTGTTTCCAGGTGAAGAATTCCTCGTAGAGCCATTCGCGTTTGACCTCGTGCACACCGGTGCCCAAGGTGATGCAGACATTGCATTTGGTGCGGCGGTTGCCCGGCCAGTTGTAGGTAAAGCGGCTCCAGACGAAGACGTCGACCAAACCGCGCTCGGCCTTGGTGCTGCTGATGAGGTCGATGACGTCAGCATCGACATAGTCGTCGTCGCCGATGACGCAGACGAATTCTCCGGTGGCTGCCTCCAGGCAACGCTCCCAGTTGTCGACCATCGAATAGACGCGCTCGCCCGGCCCAATGAATTTCACCCGCGGATCGCCGATGATATCCACCATGAAATCACGCATCGGCGCGGGATCATCGGAATTGTCGGCAAAGACGAATTCGACATCCGTCCTCAGATTGACGAGCAGGCTCCTGATCGTCTCCTGAAAATAGCGCTGGCGGTTGCGGGAGGGAACGCAGATCGTCAGTTTCGGTTGGGCAAGCATCGAAATTCTCCGTTTGGGAAATGATACGGACAAGGGCTTTCGCGAGGCTGACGCCTGAACCCGGATGGGAGCGGCAGGCGGGCTGCGGCGCTTTGCGGCTTTTCAACCGGTCTTGGGGTTGCTAGAGCAACGCTTGTATTTGCAGGACCATCCGGAGACATGAAATGGCAAAAGCGCCGGCCGACTGTACGTCGATGACGGATATCCGTCAGGAAATTGACCGGATCGACCAGGCCCTGATGGCGCTCTTCGGGGAGCGCTGGGACTATATCGGCCGCGCTGCCGAGATCAAACGCGGCACCGGCCTGAAAGCCGATATTCCTGCCCGCGTCGAGGAAGTGCGCAGCAATGTGCGCGCGCTTGCCGCCACGCTTGGGCTCCAGCCGGATTTCTACGACACGCTGTGGGCCGCGCTCATCCGCCAGGCGATCGAACACGAAAAGGACATCCTCGGCGAGACCGCGGATTGAAAACAGCAAGTCCATGTCGGTCTCCGACTGGACACCGACACTCAGCGATCCGAGCCGCCGATTTTCAGCGTGGCGGGTTTGCCGCCTTCCTTGCCCTCACCCCTGACGACAACGCTACGATCGGTTGTCGGCAGCATGCCCGGCTTCAGGGATGCACCGTCAGCGACGGCACTGCCGTCACGAACTTCCCACCCCAGTCGCTGATATAGGAAAGCTGCTGTTTGATTTCGTCCTGAAGATTCCATGGCAGAATAACCACCCTTTCCGGTTTTTCAGTTTTCAGGCTTTCTTCCGCGACAACCGGAATCCGGCTGCCGGGCATAAGAAGGCCCTGTTTTGCGGGGTTCTTATCGACCACGAAGGACAAGAGATCCGGTTTGATACCCGCGAAATTCATCAGCGTGTTGCCCTTGGCGGCAGCGCCGTAGGCGGCCACTTTCAGACCGGCACGCCGACTTTCGATCAGAAATTCCACAAAGCCGTCGCGCACATCTTCGGCTGCGGCCTGGAATGACGTGTAGAACGCGTCGTCGAGCATGCCAGCGTCCTGCTCGGCCAGAAGTGTCGCATCAACGGCCGGTGTCTGCGCTTTGGCGCCGGTATCGCTGCGCTGCGCAAACACCCGCAGGCTGCCGCCATGCCAGGGCGTCGTCGAGACGTCGAAGAGGCTGAGGCCATTGGCCTCGAAGACCCGCTTCACCGCGGTCAGCGACGGATAGGAATAATGTTCGTGATAGGCGGTATCGAACTGGCTTTCCCGCACCATGTTGAGCAGGTGCGGAAACTCGAAGGTCGCGACGCCCTGCGGCTTCAGCAGCACGGCGAAACCCGCCACGAAATCGTTGATATCGGGCACATGCGCGAGCACATTGTTGGCCGCTGTCAGGTCGGCGGCGCGACCGTCTGCCACAAGCCGCTCGGCGACATCGACGCCGAAGAAGGCCTCGACGATCTCGATGCCCTTGGCGCGGGCGGCCGCCGCCGTGCTTCTCGTTGGCTCGACGCCGAGGCAGGGAATGCCGCGCGCCTTCGCATATTGCAGCAGGTAGCCATCATTGGCAGCGACCTCGACGATGTGCGATGCGCCGTCGAGCTGGAACCGCGCCTGCATATCGGCGACGTAGCGGTCCGCATGCTTCAGCCAGGAGGTCGAGAACGAGCTGAAATAGGCATAGCTCGACGAAAAGAAGGTTTCCCGATCGGCGAAATCCTCGGTCTGCACCAGGCGGCAGTCCCGGCAGGTGCGGATGACCAGCGGATACCAGAGCTCGGGCCGGTGCCGATCGGCCAGCGCCACATAGGAATTGGACGGGGGAGCCGTGCCAAGATCGAGGAAGGGCACCATGTGCTGCGATCCGCAGTGCCGGCATCTCATAGGACAACCCCTACATAGTCCGGCTGCAGAAGCGGATGGGCGGCATCGCGGGACGACAAGTTGATCACCGGCAGCGGCCAGCCGATGGCGAGACGCGGATCCTGGCTGTGCAGCCCGCCCTCGGACGCAGCGACGTAGGATTCAGAGTGCATGTAAAGCATATGGGCATCATCCGTCAGAGTCTGGAACCCGTGGGCAAATCCCCGGGGCACCAGAAGCGAGCGGCCGTTGTCTTCGGAAAGCTCGACTGCGAAATGTTTGAGGAAGGTTGGCGAGCCGTGGCGGATGTCGACGACGACATCGAGAACCCGGCCCCGCGTACAGGCAATCAGCTTGATCTCTGCAAAGGGCGGGTTCTGGAAGTGCATGCCGCGCACCGTGCCGCGCTGTACCGTCCCCGTCTCGTTGACTTGAGCAACCCGGCCGCTCCATCCGAAGGCCTTGAGATCATCCGGGCAGAAGAGGCGCGTGAGGAAGCCACGGTCGTCCTTCAGGATCCTGCGGTTCACCACCACAAGCCCGTCGAACGGCGTCGCCTCGGCCACGAACCTGTCTGCCATCAACCGGCCCTCAAGGCCTTCGTTTCAGCCACGATGTTTGCGAAATCCCTGATATCGCCGAGGCAGAGATCAAGGACAGGCTGTCCGTCGTTTTGGGCACGATACCATTCCATCGTCCGCTTGACCGTTTCCGTAAGTTTCCAGCGCGGCTGGTAACCGAGATCCTGACGCGCCCGGGCACTGTCAAGCACGAGATAACCTGCTTCGTGCGGTCCGTCGCTGCCATCCCCGAGCAGCACTTCGCCGGAACCGTAATGGCGCTCTGCCATCTTCAACACAGCGCCGACGGAGGCGGCTTCACCGTGATCCGGTCCGAAATTGTAGCTTTCGGCAATGTCGGGTGCATGCCACAGATGTTGCGCCAGTCCCATATAGCCGCCGAGCGGCTCAAGAACGTGCTGCCACGGACGGACGGCCCGCGGCCGGCGCACCTGCAGCACCTCGCCTCTCTGCCAGGCCCGCACGGCATCCGGGATCAGCCGGTCTTCCGCCCAGTCGCCGCCGCCGATGACATTGCCGGCGCGTGCCGTGGCGATGCCGATCTTGCGTGGCGCAAAGAACGAGGACCGATAGCTCGCCGCGACGATCTCGGCCGCTGCCTTCGAGGCGCTGTAGGGGTCATGGCCGCCGAGTGGATCGGTCTCGATGAAGGCGAGCCCGGCTTCGGCATTGTGATAGACCTTGTCCGTCGTCACGACCACGATCGAGCGCACGTCCGGGGAAACCCGCAGCGCATCCAGAAGGTTTGCCGTGCCGACGACGTTGATTTCGTAGGTGTCGACCGGATTGCGATAGCCTGCCCGCACCAGCGCCTGTGCCGCCAGATGGAAGACGATCTCGGGCCGGGTCTTAACGACCCGGTTCATCACCGCATCACGATCGCGGACATCGACGATGTCCTCACCAGCGATATTGCCGCCGAGCAACACATGCAGCGATGGCATACTCTCGGGCGCCAGCGACAGGCCGCTTACCTCGGCACCCATTTCCCGCAGCCAGAGCGACAGCCAGCTCCCCTTGAAGCCGGTATGCCCTGTCACCAGGACGCGTTTTCCCCGCCAGAAGTCGTGTGTCATCGCCATCACCAGCTCTTCCACGGCGGATTGCCGCTTTGCCACATGCTTTCAAGTTGAACCTTGTCCCTGAGCGTATCCATCGGTTGCCAGAACCCTTCATGGAAAAACGCCCGCAACTCGCCCTCTCTGGCCAGCCCCATCAGCGGCTCTCCTTCCCAGCTTGTAAAATCATTGTCTATGCGGTCGATGACACGCGGCGAGAGCACGAAGAAGCCGCCATTGATAAAGCCGCCCTCGCCTTCCGGCTTCTCGATGAAGCCCTGCACCTCATTGCCGTCGAGTTGCAAGGCGCCATAGCGCGCCGGTGGACGCACGGCCGTCACCGTCGCGAGCTTGCCGTGGCTCTTGTGGAAGGCAATGGTGCTGGCGATATCAACGCTGCTGACGCCGTCGCCATAGGTGAAGCAGAAGGCATCTTCGTCTTTCAGATAGGCCGCAACCCGCTTCAGACGCCCCCCGGTCATCGAATTCTCACCGGTATCCACCAGCGTCACGCGCCAGTTTTCGGCGCTCTGGCGGTGGAATTCTATCCTGTTCTGCGACAGGTCGAAGGTGATGTCCGACATGTGCAGGCCGTAATTGGCGAAATATTCCTTGATCACATAGCCCTTGAAGCCGCAGCAAATGACGAAGTCCCGGATGCCGTGGGCATAATAGAGCTTCATGATGTGCCAGAGGATCGGCCGGCCGCCGATCTCGATCATCGGCTTCGGGCGCAGGTGGGTTTCCTCCGCTATGCGCGAACCGAGCCCCCCTGCCAGAATCACCGCTTTCATGATGTTCTCCCCTCTACTGGATAACGCAGCGTGACGTCGCGGACAATATCCGCGATCGTCCGGGGAGGGCAGGAAGGGAGACATCCACAAACAAGGCTCGCGGACCCGACCGGCGCGTTGTCTTCGACAACGCAACCACCGCGTTCAACGTTTCGCGGTTTCCGGGGCGAGAAAATACCATCATGCTCAAGGTCCAGTCAGTCGATCCTGACAATGACCCTAAAGGCTGAAACTGTTGTCAGACTGGATTGAACCGGCACCGTGCGCAAACAACCGGCGTCATGCACGGCATCAGAGACGCGCCGAAACCAGGCGACGGTGCATTTCGTCGATGTCGTAGCTGTTCTTGCGGGCGAGTTGCCGCTCCCAGTCCAGCGCCGTCTCGACGATCAGGTCGAGATCGGCAAAGGAGGGCGTCCAGTCGAGTTTCTGGCGCGCAACCGTTGCATCGGCAACGATGCTGACCGCGTCGCCGGCGCGGCGGCCGGAATAATTGACCTCGAAATCCCGACCATGAACACGCTTGACCGCCTGCAGGACCTGCAGAACCGAATAGCCTTGCCCGTAGCCGCAATTGGCAATGAGCGGTTCGCCGCCCTGCAAAAGATAGTCGAGCGCCTTCAGATGCGCGGCGACAAGATCGGAAACATGAATGTAGTCGCGCACGCCGGTGCCATCAGGCGTGGCGTAATCGGTGCCGAAGACATCGACTTTCATGCGCCTGCCCAGCGCGGCCTCGCAGGCAACCTTGATGAGATGGGTCGCACCGACCGTCGATTGTCCTGTGCGGCCACGCGGGTCAGCACCAGCAACATTGAAATAACGCAGGGCGACATAGCGGAAGTCATGGGCTGCCGCGGCATCGCGCAGCATGATTTCCGACATCAGCTTCGACATGCCATAGGGGCTCTCGGGACGCAGTGCCGCCGTCTCCAGCACCGGAACGGGATTGTCTGGTGTGCCATAAACGGCTGCCGTGGACGAAAAAACAAAATTGCTTATGCCGGCCGCGACCGCTGCGGCGATCAGCACGCGCGTCTTGGCGGTGTTGTTTTCATAATAGGACAGCGGATCGACAACGGATTCCGGGACGACAATCGAGCCCGCGAAGTGAATGATGGCGTCGATCTGGTTTTCGAGAAAGATGCGGGACAGCACGTCCGTGTCTCCGACATCACCCAGGTAGAACCGTGCTTCCGGGGCCAGGGCCCAGCGAAACCCAGTCGACAGCCGGTCGAGCACGACAACATCCTGTCCCGCATCGACCAGGGCCCACACCATATGACTGCCGATATACCCTGCTCCGCCCGTTACGAGAACCGTCATGATCTTTACTTTCCTGCCCATCTTGACAGGAAGCATCACAAGCGAAATTTCTTTCGGAAGGCTGACTTTTCACGCCGCGCGGAGGCTTCGCGGGAGTATTGTTCCGTGAATGGTTATCTCTCTATTTCGATGTTTGCTAAAATTTTAGTGAATGCCGGTGCGGTCTCCCGGCAGGGCTTCAGCCTGCGATGCCATCGCCCGGCTGCGGGCGCTGCACCGGGCTCAGAGCCCGGCAATATAGCCGGCGAGCCGATCCGCGGCGACCTTGATCTGCGTGGGGTCACGCAGGAAGCAGGCCCGCAGGAACAGCGATCCGCCCTCCCCGAACGCCGTGCCCGGCGCAAGGCCGACACCGGTCCTGTCGACGATGTCAAGCGCGGCAGCCCTTGAATCCGTCACACCGTCGATCTTCAGGAAGGCATAGATCGCGCCATCCGGTTTCAGCGTTTCGACCCTGTTCGTGGCGATCAGCGCATCGCAGAGAAGATCGCGGGAGAGGGCCGCCTTGGCGATATTGGCATCGACGAAATCATCGCCCTGGTCGAGCGCTGAGACGGCACCGGCCTGCATGAACTGCGCGACGCCGGAGGTCGAGTACTGGATCAGGTTTTCGAGAACCTGGCCCGCTTCCGGCGGAGCGACGATCCAGCCCACCCGCCACCCGGTCATCGACCAGTTCTTGGAGAAGGAATTGACGAACAGGATCCGATCATCGTCCTGCATAACGTCGAGGAACGACGGCGCCCGGCCACCGCTATAGTGGTACAGGGCGTAGATCTCGTCTGCCATGATCCAGAGATCGTGTTTTCGCGCCAGCTGCAAAATGGCCTTCAGATCGTCGCGGGTTGCGGTCCAGCCTGTGGGGTTCGATGGCGTGTTGATGAACAGTGCCCGCGTCTTCGGGGTGATCGCGCTTTCCAGCCGGTCGAGATCGAGCTGCCAGCGGCCATCCTCGAACTGCAGCGGAACGGCCACCGGCTGCACACCGGAAATCGCCGCCGATGCGGCAAAGTTCGGCCAGGCAGGCGAGAGGTAGATCATCGCGTCGCCGGGCGCGGTGATCGCCTCGATCGACAGCTTGATGGCCTGCATGCCGGAGCCGGTGACATAGAAATTGTCTGATGATAGCGTTTTTGCAAAGCGCCGCTGATAGAAACGCGCGAGCGCCTCGCGCAGTGCCGGGATGCCGCGCTGCCAGGTGTAGAAGGTTTCGCCAGCCCGCAGCGATGTTTCGGCCGCCTGCGAAATGAATGCCGGGGTCGGCAGGTCGCCCTCACCGACCCAGAGCGGAATCAGACCTTCGCGACCGCGCGCATAGTTCACGAGCTCGACGATGCCGCTTTCCGGCGCGGCCAGCGAACGGGGGCTGAGGGTCTTCAGAAGTGTCATCGGCGGGCTCCTCGCGCAGGGTCATGCGCCTCATTGCCCGCCGCTTCTAGCTGCTTTTCGTCAAACGATCACGTGATATTCCCTGACGGATTTATCGATTTTCGTGATGTATGGAAGGATGCTCACGGACGCTTCAGCAGGTCGCGGATCTCGGTGAGCAGTTGGATGTCGACCGGTGGCGGGGCTGACGGTTCCTCGTTCTTCTGCTTCTCCATCGAGGCCCGCATCTTGTTGACTGCCTTGACCAGGAGGAAGATGATCCAGGCAAGGATCATGAAGTTGATGACGACGGTGAGAAAGCTGCCATAGGCAAAGACGGCACCCTGTTCGCGGGCTGCGGCGAGCGACGTGGCTGTTACCGTGGCGGAGAGCGGAAAGAAGAAGTTCGAGAAATCCAGCCCGCCGGTGACGGCGCCGACCACGGGCATGATGATGTCGTTGACCAGCGAGTTGACGATCAGCGTGAAGGCCCCACCGATGATGATCCCGACTGCCAGATCCATGACGTTGCCGCGCGCGATAAACGCCTTGAATTCATTGAGCATTGCTCTCTCTCCATTTTCTTTGAATGCACCATGGCCGCGCCCGGATGCTATCGGAAATTTCCTCCAAGTAAATCATCCAGCCAAAAAATAGGGCGCCGTCTGCAGGCTTGATGGCACGAGATCTGCGGCTTCATCACCGCGCCACATGCACTTCGGGCGACAAGTCAATCTGACTTAAGACTTAGGCCTTTGGAATTTTCTTCCCACGCATCTTGTCCTATGCTCATCTTCTGACGTGGAGGGGGGTATGCTTTCGGGCTCGATCATTTTCGCCTCGGCGTTTGCCTATCTGCTGTTGCTGTTTGCAGTGGCAAGTTTTGGCGATCGCAAGGGACGCAAGATACCGGTCGCCCGCGGCCGGCCGGTTGTCTATGCGCTCAGCCTGGCGATCTACTGCACCTCCTGGACCTATTTCGGCGGGGTGGGCCTTGCCGCCGAGCGCGGGCTGGAATTCACCGGCATCTACATCGGCCCGATCCTGATGTTCACGCTTGGCCTGCCCGTCATCCGCCGGATCATCACGCTCGCCAAGGCAGAGAAGCTGACCTCCGTCGCCGATTTCATTGCAGCCCGCTATGGCAAGAACCCGGGCGTGGCCGCGATCGTCGCGCTGATTTCGCTGATCGGCGCCATTCCCTACATCGCCCTGCAATTGAAGGCCGTTTCCAGCTCTGTCGCAGTCATGGTCGATACCAGCGGCTACGGGATCGGCTCGGGTGAGAATTTTGTCGACCTGCCCCTGCTCGTCACCCTGTTCCTCGCGTGCTTTGCCATTGTCTTCGGCACGCGGCACACCGATGCGACCGAGCATCAGGACGGACTGATCCTGGCGATCGCCATGGAATCGGTGGTCAAGCTCCTGGCGTTCGTCACCATCGGCGTCTACGTCGTCTTCTTCCTGTTCGATGGACCGCAGGATCTCTGGACAAAAGCCCTTGCCAACCAGGATGTGGTTTCGGCGCTGACCTACGAAACGCCGGTTCATCGCTGGATCATGTTGATTGCGCTCTCGGCCTTTGCCATCATCATGCTGCCCCGTCAGTTCCATGTGACCGTCGTCGAAAACCGCACCGCCAACGAACTGCGCACGGCCGGCATTCTGTTTCCGCTCTATCTGGTGGCGATCAACATCTTCGTTTTGCCGGTGGCGCTGGCCGGCATCCTGACCTTTTCCGGCAGTGGCGATGCCGATCTCTACATGCTGCGCCTGCCGCTTTCTGCCGACCTTTCGGTGCTAACCCTGATCACCTTCATCGGCGGCTTTTCGGCTGCGACCGCCATGGTGATCGTCGCATCGGTCGCCCTCTCGATCATGATTTCCAACGATATCGTCATGCCGGTTTTCCTGCGCCGCAAGCTGATGAGCCGCACCAGCGGCCAGGAAAACATCGCGGGCACGCTGTTGAACATTCGCCGCACCGCGATCCTCGGCGTGCTCCTGCTCGGTTACGGCTACTACCGCGCCGCCGACATGAGCGCCGGTCTGGCGTCGCTCGGGCTTCTGGCGTTCGCGGCAATTTCGCAGATGGCGCCGGCTCTGTTTGGCGGCCTCCTGTGGCGCCAGGCCAATGCCCGCGGCGCGATTGCCGGCATGACGCTGGGTTTCCTCGTCTGGGCCTATCTGCTGTTCCTGCCAAGCCTTGGCGGCCCCGACAATTCGCATGTCGCAACGACGGTGCTGGGTTTCCTGTTTCCCTTTGCCGGCATCTTTTCCGGCGCGCAGGCGGATCCGCTGGTCAACGCCTCGGCGCTCAGCCTGCTGGTCAATATCATCGCCTATGTGATCGGCTCGCTCACCCGTGCGCCAAAGCCGCTGGAGCGGCTGCAGGCCGGTGTCTTCATTGCCCGCAAGTCGCGCAGCGAACGCGCCTTTCGGGGCCGCAAGACGAAGATCACGGTGCTTGATCTGAAAACCACGATCGCGCGCTACCTTGGCGAAGAGCGCATGCAGCGCTCCTTCAGCACCTATGAGCGGCAATCCGGGCGCTGGCTGGACGACAATAGCGCGGCCGACATGGCACTCATCCACTTTTCCGAACAATTGCTCGGCAGCGCCATCGGTTCCTCCTCTGCCCGGCTGGTGCTTTCGCTGGTGCTGCAACGCATGGACGACACGTCATCGGACACCGCGTGGCTGCTCGATCAGGCCAGCGAGGCCCTGCAATACAATCAGGACATGCTCCAGACGGCACTGTCGCAGATGGATCAGGGCATCGCCGTCTTCGACAGTTCCAACAACCTGATCATCTGGAACCGCCGCTTCCGGCAATTGCTTGACCTGCCCGAAAGCGCCGGACAGGTCGGCTTCCCGCTGGCCGATATCATTGCGATCCTGACGAAGCGCGGCGACATCAGCAAGGAGCAGGAAAAGGCGCTGGTTCGCAATTTCCTGACGCTCGACAAGCCTTTCCTGCTGGAGCTTTCCGGCGGTGCGCGGATCATCGAAGTGCGCACCAACGCCATGCCCGACAAGGGGATCGTCACCACCTATACCGACATCACCCAGCGCGTCGCCGCCGACATGGCGCTGAAGCAGGCAAACGAGACGCTGGAACTGCGCGTCGCCGAACGCACCGGCGAACTCACCCGCGTCAACCGCGAGGTGGCCGAAGCCCGCGCGGCAGCCGAGGAGGCCAATATCGGCAAGACCCGCTTCTTTGCCGCCGCCGGCCACGACATTCTCCAGCCGCTGAATGCGGCGCGGCTGTATTCCTCGTCGCTTGTCGAACGTCTCGGCGATAGCGACAACCGGGTGCTGGTGCAGAATATCGATTCCTCGCTGGAATCGGTCGAGACCATTCTTGGCGCCGTGCTCGACATTTCCCGCCTGGACACCGGCGCCATGAAGCCGCGCCTGCAGTCGGTTCCGCTCAACGATCTCCTGCGCCGCATCGAGACGGATTTTGCGCCCGTCGCGCGGGCGCAAGGGCTGAGACTGGCCGTCATGCCCACCACGCTCATCGTACGCACCGATCCCAATCTGCTGCGCCGTCTCATCCAGAACCTGGTCTCCAATGCCATCAAGTATACGCCGGCGGGCAAGGTGCTTGTCGGTGTTCGCCGCCGGGGCGAGCAAGCCGTCATCGAGGTCCTGGATTCGGGCATCGGCATACCGGCCTCAAAGTTCCGCACCGTCTTCAAGGAATTCGCCCGCCTTGACGAAGGTGTCCGGACGGCCGCCGGCCTCGGGCTGGGCCTGTCGATCGTCGATCGCATTTCCCGTGTGCTCAGCCATCCCGTCGATCTGCAGTCAAAATCCGGCAAAGGCACGCGGTTTCGCGTCACATTGCCGATCGACCGCACCAAGCAACGCCTTGGCACGGCCACCCGCGAGACACCCGCGATCAGCACCGCCGAACCGCTCAACGGCCTGCGGGTGCTGTGCATCGACAACGAGCCGCTGATTCTGGAAGGCATGAAACTGCTGCTCGACGGATGGGGCTGCACGGTGACGACAGCCGATTCGCTGGCAACCTCGCGCAGCCTGAAAGACCGTGGCGACATTCGCCCGGATGCGATCATCGCCGATTACCACCTCGATGACGGCACCGGCATCGAGGCCATCTCCGAAATCCGCAAGCAGTTCGACGACAATATTCCGGCCCTGCTGGTCACCGCCGACCGCTCGCCGGAAGTCCGCGCAGCCGCCGAACGCGACGGCATCACGCTTCAGAACAAGCCAGTCCGCCCCGCCTCGATGCGAGCCTGGCTGACCCAGCTTTCCGTCGCGATGAAAGCCGCTGCGGAATAGGTCTTGCTCTCAAGGGACTGCATTCGCGCCAAAGGGTTGGAGCAGTGGCTGAAGCGTCAGCTCCCGCCGCCTGTGAATGACGATGTGAACGAAATCGGGCGATGCACGACCACAGCGTCCGGGTTTTCTGACGACAAGCGTGATGCTCTACAGTTGCGTCAGGCCGCAACGGCGCCGATCTTGCCGAGCTGGATGACCGCCTGCGTGCGGCTGTCGACGTCGAGCTTGAGCAATATCGCCGAGACATGGGCCTTGATCGTGGCTTCGGAAACGCCAAGCTCATAGGCAATCTGCTTGTTGAGCAGGCCCTCGGCGAGCATGCCGAGCACGCGCGACTGCTGCGGCGTCAGCGTCTGGAGCCGGTGCAGCAATGCTGCCACTTCCGGCTCATGCTCCATGCCGTGCACGAAACCGCGCGGGGTGAAGATGTTGCCGGCCATGACGGTCGCGATGCCTTCGCGGATTTCATCGATACCGGCGGATTTCGACAGGAAGCCGGACGCGCCCAGTTCGAGCGCACGATGCACCGTTGCCGGGTCGTCATGGGCCGAGACGATCATCACCGGCAGGCTATGGAATTCGGCACGCAACGCAATCAGGCCGGACAGTCCGCTGACGCCCGGCATGGTGAGATCGAGCAGCATCAGATCCGCCGCCGGATGGTCGGCGGCCGCCTTGCGCGCG
The DNA here is from genome assembly GCF_001885585.1 of Pararhizobium antarcticum. Taxonomy (GTDB): domain Bacteria; phylum Pseudomonadota; class Alphaproteobacteria; order Rhizobiales; family Rhizobiaceae; genus Pararhizobium; species Pararhizobium antarcticum. The sequence continues at coordinate 41,167 of NZ_LSRP01000002.1, read as the reverse complement.
GCGCTGAAATCGCCAGCCTCGACGATCGCCGGATTGCCTTCCATTCCGGACAGGGCCTGGCGCATGGCACCGCGAAACAGCGGGTGGTCGTCTGCAATGATGATGGTCAGGCCTGACGCCATGTCGCTCCCTCCCAAGAGCTTTTTCAACCTCGCGGATCCTCCAACCCGCGAGAGCAGCAGCGTGGGCATGAAGCGGATACTCTCAGGTTTTTTGCGGCTCCACGCCAGGCTTGTCCGCCGGCGGATTGCCCTCACCTTCGAGGTCCTTCACTATTCCCATGAAGTTGCGCATCATTCTTTCCATGACGCTCATGGTCTGGTCAATCTCTTCCTTCGTCGGGAGGCGGGGTTTGACCGTCAACGGGCCGTCCTGCACCGCTTTTTCAAGGGTTTCCACGCGCTTCGTCAGGAGATCGAGTTCCAGCTCGAAGGCGGTGCGCTCGTCTGCCGCCATCCGGCAGACCATCTGGCCGTCTTTTTCCTGGCAGAGCGAGACCTCGCCGGTCTCTGTATCAAGCCTTGCAATGCCGCTATCGGTCTTCTGCATGCTGTAGCGGCCAGCCGTCGTTTCAGCGCTTCCCGTCTGCGACCAGAGCGTCGCGCACAGGAATGCCGCCGTCATCAGAACCGTCTTCATTGTCCGTCCTCCGTTGAAAATTCGTCCCTCGTGGCGCCTGCCCGGTAGACAATCGCCAGACTTTCCGGCAAGGCCACGGTATGATCGCGATCGCGCGCAGGACCCCGAAGCCATGACCACCATCGTCTACAAGATCGTTCCGACAACTCTATGGCAGGATGCGCGCGAAAGCGGCGAATTCAAGGGCGCTTCGATCGATCTGACGGACGGCTTCATTCATCTTTCCACGGCGCAGCAGGCGAAGGCAACCGCCGCCCTTTACTTCAGGGGACAGCAGGGGCTTTTGCTGGTCGCCATCGATGCCGGGAAACTCGGCGATCGGCTGGTTTTCGAAGCATCCCGCGATGGCGCGCTGTTTCCGCATCTTTATGGGAGCCTCGATTTTGAGGCCGTCCTTTGGGAAAAGCCGCTCTCCGTCAGGCCTGACGGCACCCATGACTTTCCGGAGCTTGCCGCATGATCAATCCCCTCCAGTCCCTTGCCCGTCGCAGCCTCTTCCTGCTCGATCCGGAAACCGCCCACGGCCTGTCGATCAAGGCATTGCAGAGCGGGTTGATGCCGGCCTGTGCCGCGCCCGCCGATCTCCGACTGGCGCAGACCGTCGCAGGTCTCGAATTTGCCAATCCGCTCGGCATGGCCGCCGGTTATGACAAGAATGCGGAGGTGCCGGAAGCACTTCTCAGGATCGGCTTCGGCTTTACCGAGATCGGCACCGTGACCCCCAGGCCACAGGCCGGAAACGACAGGCCGCGAATCTTCCGGCTGGTCGAGGACAATGCCGTCATCAACCGGCTCGGCTTCAACAATGCCGGCCATGCCGCAGCGCTTGCACGCCTGCAATCGGTATCGCGCAGCGCGATGATCGGCGTCAACATCGGCGCCAACAAGGACAGTGCGGACCGCATCGCCGACTATGTCGCGGGCATCCGGACCTTCTCTGCGGTGGCGCGTTATTTTACCGCAAACATATCCTCGCCGAACACGCCAGGCCTTCGCGACCTGCAGGGCCGCGAGAGCCTATCGGCGCTTTTGTCTGCTGTCCTTTCCGCCCGCGATGCGGAGGCTGCCAGGACCGGAAAGCGCGTGCCGGTGTTCCTGAAGATCGCCCCTGACCTCACAGAGGAAGGCATGGACGACATCGCCGCCGAAGCCGTGTCGCATGGGCTGGACGGCTTGATCGTCTCGAACACCACGCTCAGCCGCGAAGGCCTGCGCGACCAGCGCCAGGCGCAGGAATCCGGTGGCCTTTCGGGCAAGCCGCTGTTTGAACGATCAACCATCGTGCTGGCCCGGATGCGCCGGCGCGTCGGCCCCGGCATGCCGATCATCGGCGTTGGCGGCGTGGATTCGGCGGAGACTGCGGCGGAGAAGATCCGGGCGGGCGCCGATCTGGTGCAGCTTTACTCCTGCATGGTCTATGAGGGACCATCGCTGCCGGGCCGGATCGTGCGCGGTCTGTCATCGCTCTGCAACCGCGAGAAGCTGTCCTCGATCCGCGATATCCGCGACACACGCACAGACTACTGGGCCGACCGGAACGTCTGAGCCGCCCGTTTCGGCACCGGGACCAGAAGAAAAAGGCCACGCATCAGCAGGAACAGGTTAAGCGCTGCCCAGAGGCCGTGATTGCCGAAAGCGGGCACGAGCATCGCGACGGCCGCACCATAGCCGGCAAAGGCAAGCAGCATCATGTTGCGCATGTCGCGTGACCATGTGGCACCGATGAAGACGCCGTCCATCAGGAAGGCGAGCGCTCCGGTCAGGGCCGTCAGCGCCGCCCAGGGCAGATAGACATAGGCCTGCGACCGCACATCCTGCGCCGTCGTCAGAAGATCGATCAGAGCATCGCCGAAGACAAAGAACAGCAACGTCGTTGCCCCGGCTAGCGCAAGCGCCCAGATTGCCGTCATCTTCAAGGCGGTGTCGAAAGCCGGACGGAAACCGGCGCCGATCGCCCGCCCCGTCAGTTGCTCGGCGGCGTTGGCCAGACCGTCGAGATAATAGCCGGCCACCAGGAAGATCGTCATCAGCACCGCGTTGGTGGCCAGCGTCACCGGACCGAGCGACGTGCCGATGCGCGTCATCAGCGTGAAGGCAGCCAGAAGCACGAAGGAGCGGATCATGATGTCGCGGTTGAGCCCGAAGAGCAGCTTCAGCCGGGCCCGCTCGAACACCATGGCCCAGCCCGGCGCTGCTGCAGGATCAAAGCGGCGCAGGACGATGAAAACGCCGACAATGGCGCCGACCACTTCACCGGTGACAGTCGCCAGCGCGACGCCCATCACGCCCCAGCCCAGATGCAGGCCGAGATAGATCGACAGCACAATGTTGATGCCATTGATCAGGGTCTGCAACAGGAGCCCGGTCGTGCCCTGCCCGCGCCCGAGCACAAAACCAAGGATCGCATAGCTGGCAAGCGCCGCCGGTCCCGCCAGTATCCGGTACTGGAAATAGGTGCTGGTGACTGCCACCACCTCCGGTCCCGGTGCCATCAGCCAGAGGCCGGCGGACAGAAGCAACGGCGACAGGGCCACAAGGACCACACCCGCAAACACGGCGATGATCAGCGAGCGCCAGAACACGGCCTGTTCTTCCCGCCGGTCGCCGCGCCCATAGGCCTGGGCGACGAGGCCGGTGGTTGCCGCGCGCAGGAAATTGAAGGTGGTGAAGATCAGATCGAAGAGGATGGCGCCAACCGCGAGACCGGCGAGAAGCTCTGCCTTGCCCATCTGGCCGATGACTGCGGTATCGACCAGACCCAGCAGCGGCGTCGTCAGAAAGCCCAGCGTCATCGGCAGCGCGATCGACAGGATCAGCCGGTTGGTGACGATAAAAGGTCCGGCACCGTGCGGATTGTCTGCGCTGTCCACCGTGTCCTGCGTCGTCATGCTCTCTCTTCCGGGATCGGACCGGGAATCAGTTCAGCCGGCAGACAATACCATGGCCCAATAGGGCCGGTTTCCGGAAGCCGGATTCGTGACGACGGCGACCCCGAGGCCGCGATAGTTCGGTGCGAGCATGTTGACCAGATGTTTGGGCGAGCGCACCCAGGCATCGAAGGCGCGGGCCGCATCATCCTGCCCGACCGCGATATTCTCGGCAGCTGGCAGGGAGACATCCTGCCCTTTCATGCGATCGTAGAAAGTCGCGCCGAGCCCGATATTGTGCTGCATCTTGCCGGCGCGGGCCATGCGGGTCGCCTGATCGAGGGCGGCACCGCGCGCCGCCGCATCGCCAACCAGTGGCTCCAAACCCTTTTGCGCGCGCAACGCGTTGATCAGGCCAAGCGTGGCGTCCGTCTGATCGCTGCCCTGCCCAGGCTCCGGCGTCAGTACCTTGCTGGTGCTGCACCCGGCCAAAGTCGCGAGCGACAGGACTGCGCCCGCCTTCAGAAAACGCCGCCGCTGCCCGGCAAATTCCCGATCGTCCATATTACCGCCGATAGCTGATGATGCGCAGGATGATGAAGGCGGGGATGACGACGGCGGCGCCGATCAGAAGGTAATCGCCAACGCGGCCAAGGGCTGCGAAGCCGGAATGCCAGAGGTCGAGCACAAAATTTCGGATCGTGTAGATGATGTCATAGGGTGACCAGCCGAAGGCCGACATGACGAAGCCGACGATGATCGACACAACCAGAAGCTTGACGATCAAGCGGCCGGGCGTATCCCCCAGAAATCTGTTCACTCCGTCGGCCATGGCCATAGTTCTCCTGTTTCGCCTGACATAAGCTGCCGCAGGCCTTCCCGCAACCCGCCGGAATGCGGGCGCGCCGGCGTCTGGCGGAAAATACCGCTTGTCTTTCGAGACTGCGCGTCCCAGAAGCGCCCAAACGCCAAGGGCAAGGACCCGATGAACCCGCACCAGCTTTCTTCCGGCGACCTGATTGCCGACCGCCGTGCCGAATATGCACTTATGCTGGCGGAAACCGGCGAACATGCGGCAGCGGCCGACCTGATGCTGCAGGCGCTCGAGCTGGTTCCCGACTGGGCGGCCGGCTGGTTTCGCCTCGCCGACTATCAGGAGACGTCGGGCGAAAAGGCCGCGGCGATCGAGGCCCTGCGCAAGGTCGTGGCACTTCAGCCTGATGACATGTTCGGCGCCGGCCTGAAGCTGTCGCTCCTCGGAGACGCAGAGCAGCCGGCGCAACCACCAAGCCTCTATGTCGAACGGCTGTTCGACGATTATGCCGATCGGTTCGACAAGGCGCTGGTCGAGCGGCTCGATTATTCCGTGCCGCAGAAACTGGCCGCGCTCATCCATGTGCATGGCGGCGCGGATCGGTTCCGCCACGTCGTCGATCTCGGTTGCGGCACCGGCCTGTTCGGGGCAGAGATCCGTGACCGGGCGGCGAGTATCGAAGGCTTCGATCTCTCGACCAACATGCTGGCCAAGGCTGCGGACAAGGTGATCTACAGCCGTCTCGCCCAGGCCGACCTGTCGCTTGCGCCGGAGGCTTGCGGTGTGTTCAGCGCAGATGCCGATGCCGACCACCGTGCCGATCTCGTCAGCGCGGCTGATGTGCTGATGTATCTGGGCGCGCTCGACGGCGTCTTCGTTATCGCCAGCCGGCTTTTGATCACCTCCGGCCTCTTTGCCTTTTCAGTCGAGGATGCGGGCGAAGATGGCGATGTCGTGCTGCGGCCCTCGCTGCGCTACGCCCATTCCGAAGGCTACATATCAAGACTGTGCGGCAGCCATGGCTTCGACATCCACGCCGTCAGCAGGACGGTCATTCGCAAAGATGGCGGGAAACCGGTGTCTGGCATTCTGTTTGTTACGCGGAATACGGGATGAACGCACTATTGTTGCGAAGTTCAAATAGGTCAGCATTCCTTACATATTATGATTGAAAACGGGCGTGAAAAGCCTGATAATCCAGGCAGTTCAGAAGGAAAGCGCGGTCGGACGGCCATGGGCGCCGACTGACAATCCAGCATTGCCAGACCCGTTGGTCGCGCCCTATTTCGCGCGTCGCCATCCCTTTCATTGTCCACGGAGAGTGTGCCATGGCCCAGCTTATCAACGCCCTTGGTTTCTGGAGCACCAGCGCCACACGCCATACGCCGGTCGAGGATCTTCAGGGGATCTTTTCGGGAAGCCTCGTGGCCGCGCTCGGCCTCTATGTGCTGGCCAGCGCCGGACTGCTCACCGGCAGCACGGCGGGCGTCGCCTTTCTTCTGCATTATGCCTTCGGCGTGAATTTCGGTCTCGCCTTCTTCCTGCTCAACGTGCCGTTCTTCTACCTCTCGTGGAAGCGCCTGGGCATGGCCTTCACCGTCAAGACCTTCATCGCCATCGGCCTGACCTCGCTGCTCGCCGACGTCCAGTCGCGCTTCTTCGAGATTTCCAGCATCCACCCCGCCTGGGCCGCCCTTCTCGGCGGCCTCCTGCTCGGTTTCGGCCTGCTGGCGCTCTATCGTCACCGCGCCAGCCTTGGCGGCGTCGGCATTCTCGGCATTTACCTTCAGGAGCGGTTCGGCATCCGTGCCGGCCTCGTGCAATTGGCCATCGACATGTGCGTGCTGGCTGTCGCCTTCTTCGTCACCACGCCGCCGGTCGTTTTCTATTCGGTGCTTGGCGCCGTCGTGCTCAACCTGTTCGTCGCCATCAACCACCGCGCCGATCGCTACATCGCCCTCTGATTTTTCCGTTTCCGGTCACGACCGTCATCTGCTCCCGCGATGACGGAACCCGGATTTGCGCCGTCCGCCTGGCGGACCCCTTTTCCAAGCGGAGAAGGAACGGGCGGCGCTTCAGCCGTCCCTGTCGTACGAACGGCAGGGACATTGGCTTCGACACCGCTTCTCATCCCCCGAATTTGCACTACATTCCGTCCGTGAACCGCATCGATTCCCCTCCAGCGGCAAGGGACGCCGTATTGTTGCCAAAACCTTTCCTGCGCTGGTTCGCAGAAAAGGGCTGGCATCCGCGCGCGCATCAGCTGGAACTCCTGTCGCGGGTGCAGGGCGGCGAGAGCATGCTTTTGATCGCGCCAACGGGGGCCGGCAAGACGCTGGCCGGGTTTCTCCCCTCGCTGGTCTCGCTCACCGAGCGCGGCAAGCCGCCGCCGGGGTCCGCTTTCACCGGCATCCACACGCTCTATATTTCGCCGCTGAAGGCGCTCGCCGTCGATATCGAGCGCAATCTGATGAAGCCGGTCGGCGACATGGGCCTGCCGATCCGTGTCGAAAATCGCACCGGCGATACGCCCGCCTCCAAGCGCCAGCGCCAGAAGCTCAATCCGCCGGATATTCTGCTGACGACGCCGGAACAGGTGGCACTGCTGATCGCCAATGGCGAGGCCGAACGCTTCTTCAAGGACCTGAAATATGTGGTTCTGGACGAGTTGCACTCTCTGGTCACATCCAAGCGCGGGCACCTGCTTTCGCTCGGTCTTTCGCGGCTGCGCAGGCTGGCGCCCGGACTGCAGATGATCGGCCTTTCGGCGACTGTCGCCGATCCGATGGACCTGCAGCGCTGGCTGGCCCCACAGACGCCGGACGAAGACCATCATGCCGGGCTGATCACGGTCAGCGGCGGCGCCAAGCCGGACATTTCGATCCTGCGCACGGAGGAGCGCGTGCCATGGTCCGGCCATTCGGCGCGCTACGCCATCCCCGATATCTACGCAGCGCTCAAGGAAAAGCAGACGACGCTGCTGTTCGTCAACACCCGCAGCCAGGCGGAACGGCTGTTTCAGGATCTCTGGACGATCAATGACGACAACCTGCCGATCGCGCTGCATCACGGATCGCTCGATGTCGGCCAGCGCCGGCGCGTCGAGGCGGCCATGGCCGAGAACAGGCTGCGGGCCGTCGTTGCCACCTCGACGCTCGATCTCGGCATCGACTGGGGCGATGTCGACATGGTCATCCATGTCGGCGCGCCGAAGGGGGCATCGCGGCTCGCCCAGCGCATCGGCCGCGCCAATCACCGCATGGACGAACCGAGCCGGGCCATTCTGGTTCCGGCCAACCGCTTCGAGGTGATGGAGTGCCAGGCGGCGCTGGATGCCAATTATATCGGCGCCCAGGACACCCCGCCGGTCGGCAAGGGGTCGCTCGACGTGCTGGCCCAGCACGTGCTCGGCATGGCCTGCGCAGCCCCTTTCGATCCGCTCCTGCTTTACGACGAGATCAGCAGCGCGAGCCCCTATGCGCATCTGACATGGGAGACCTTCGAGCGGATCGTCGATTTCGTCGCGACCGGCGGCTATGCGCTGCGCTCCTACGAGCGCTACGCCAAGATCCGCAAGACGGCGGACGGCACCTGGCGCGTCTCCAATCCACAGGTGGCGCAGCAATATCGCCTGAATGTCGGCACGATCATCGAATCGCCCATGCTCAACGTCCGCTTCGTCAAAGCCAACGCCAAGGGCAGCATCGGCCGCGGTGGCCCTGCTCGAGGAGGTATGGCGCTGGGAAAGGTCGAGGAGTATTTTCTCGAGATGCTGACGCCCGGCGATACTTTCCTGTTTTCCGGCAAGGTGCTGCGCTTCGAGGGCATCCGCGAGAATGAATGCCTTGTCAGCCAGGGCTACAAGCTCGACCCCAAGGTTCCCTCCTACAATGGCGGCAAGTTTCCCCTGTCGACCTATCTGGCCGAACAGGTGCGCCGGATGCTGGCCGACCCGGCGCAGCATGCGGCCCTTCCCGATCAGGTGCGCGACTGGCTCGCGCTGCAGCGGGACCTGTCGATGCTGCCGAAGGAAGACGAACTGCTGATCGAAACCTTTCCACGCGGCAGCCGGCACTTCATGGTCGCCTATGCCTTCGAAGGCCGGCTGGCGCACCAGACGCTCGGCATGCTGCTCACCCGCCGGCTCGACCGCATGGGCCTGAAACCGCTCGGTTTCGTGGCCACCGATTATGCGCTGGCCATCTGGGCGCTGGACGACATGGGCGAGGCTTTTTCGCGCGGAAAACCTTCGCTCGGGGACCTGTTCGACGAGGATATGCTCGGCGACGATCTCGAAGCCTGGCTGAACGAGAGTTTCCTTTTGAAGCGCACCTTTCGCAACTGCGCCGTGATCGCCGGGCTGATCGACCTGCGCCATCCGGGCAAGGAAAAGAACGGCCGCCAGGTGACAGTGTCCGCCGACCTGATCTACGACGTGCTGCGCAGCCATGAGCCCGACCACATCCTGATGGAGGCGACGCGCAACGATGCGGCAACCGGGCTTTTGGATATTCAGCGGCTTGGCGATATGCTGGCACGAATCAAGGGGCACATCGTCCATCGGCCGCTGGAGCGGATTTCGCCGCTGGCGGTCCCGGTCATGCTGGAAATCGGCAAGGAACCGGTCGGCGGGCAGGCGCAGGATTTCCTGCTGGCCGAGGCTGCCGACGACCTGCTTTCCGAAGCCATGGCAAATCCTTGAGACGATCTGGCCTTTCGACCATTCGGCGCTTGAGAGCCGTGACGAAAACCGACACAAGAGACGAGATGAACCGCGCAGCCCTTTCCATGACCGTCCTTCCGGACAATCCGGCACTTTCGGCCCGCATCGCGATCCACGACGTCGCCGCGATCTGCGATCCGCTGGGCGCGCTCTATCTGCCGGATCACGACGTGCTTGTCGTCTCCGACCTGCATCTGGAAAAGGGCTCGGCCTTTGCCCGGCGCGGCATGATGCTGCCGCCCTATGACACGCTGGCAACCCTGAAAATCCTCGAGGCCGTCATTGCCCGCCACGACCCGAAAACCGTGATCAGCCTCGGTGACAATTTCCATGACCGCATCGGCTCGACTTTCATGCCCGAACCCTTCCGGCTGATGATCGAGGCCATGGCGCGCGGCCGCGAATGGATCTGGATCAACGGCAATCACGATCCGGATGGCACAACCCGCCTGCCCGGCAGCGCGATGGACGAGTTGCACCATGCCGGGCTGACCTTCCGTCATGAGCCGTCTGCGGGCAGCGCCAAGGGCGAAATCGCCGGCCATTTGCATCCCTCCGCCACCGTTGTCCGCCGTGAGAAAAAGATTCGGCGCGCCTGCTTCGCCAGCGATGGCCACCGCCTCGTCATGCCGGCCTTCGGCGTTACCACCGGCGGCCTCGACCTGCGCCACAAGGCGATGACCGGCCTTTTCGACCGCCAGACCCTCGTCGCCCATATGCTGGGACAGGACAGGGTCTATTCCGTCCGGTTTGCGAATTTGCTGGGGTGAGCGAGGAGTTCGCTTTCGCGGTTGCGACATAAAAAAGCTTCGCGGTCTGAGAGGACTACGAAGATTTCACCCGGACACAATTGGAGTGAGGGCGCTGCACGACGCCCCCATCAAAACGCGTTGAATGTCAGCGTCGTCAGCGAGCGGTTGATGCCGGGCACGGTGGCGATGTTGTCGTTGATGAACTTGCCGATGTCCTGGTCTTCGCTCAGGTAGATCTTCAGCATCAGGTCATAGTCGCCGCTGGTCGAATACATCTCTGAGACGATTTCCTTGCGGTAGATTTCGTCGGCAACCGCATAGGTCTTGCCCGGCGCGCATTGCAGCTGGACGAAAATCGGCTTCATGGCAAATCCTCTCGACAGGTCGAACTCTTCCGACCCCTTTTAAAGGCGCGCGCGCCCGACCTCAATCCCTGCGGAACACGACGCTGGCGAGCCAGCCGGTGATGACGGCAAGCAGCACGGCGAGAATGCCGTAGAGAAACGGTGATTCATGCGCAGCCCGGGTGATCGCCTGTTCGATGCCGGTCTTGACGACCCTGAGCGGCAACGCCTTGGCCGCCACGAACATGCCATCGCGAAACAGATAGGCGCGCACCACATGGACGCCGTTCGGCACGTCGGCCGGCAGCCGGACAGAGGCCTTGAACAGGCTGGAGCTGATGAACTGCACGCCACCCGGATCGCGCTGGTAGACGCCGGAATTTTCGCGTGCGCGGCGGAAGGCATCGCGGAATTCGGACAGATTGCTGCCATCGCCAATATAGCCTGTTGGTGTCAGGCGCATGTGGTCGACGCCGATGCCCATACTGTTCATGTCGCCGGTCGGCGCGATTGTCTCGATGTCGCGGGTGCTCGACAGGGAATAGGATTCCGGCACCAGCTCGAAAGTCATCGACTTCGTGTTGATCCAGATGCCGAAGACACGCTCCTTCCTGCGTACCGTCGCATTGTCCTTGGGACCTTCGAGCGCCACGACGATGTTGTATTTGCCCTGTGCCAGGATGTTCCCGTCAAAGCCATCGATCGCCCCGAAGATCGTCAGGTCCGCGCCACGGAAATCCGAGGTGATGGCGATCTCGTCGGTCGAGATGCCGATGTCGAGCTTCTCTGTGAAATCGCCGGGCTCGGCCAGAACCGGGGCCGCAACCAGGCTGGCCAGGGAAAACAAGAGGGCTGCGATGAAGACCCGGGCGCGCATCAGAATCCGAGCCCCGCGGAAACGACCGTATAGATTTCCTTCGGCGGAATGACGAGTTCCACGGCCAGACGCAGGCCGACGGCAAGCACGAGAAGCGCCAAGAGCGCCCGCAGCTGCTCGCCGCGCAACCTTTGTCCGACACGCACCCCGTATTGCGCGCCAATGACGCCGGCGATCATCAGCACGAAGGCCAGAACGATATCGACGGAATAATTGGTACTCGCCTGGACGATGACGGTATAGGCGGAGACAAAGATGATCTGGAACAGCGAGGTGCCGATGACGACATTGGTCGGGATGCGCAACAGATAGATCATCGCGGGAACCATGATGAAGCCGCCGCCGACGCCCATGACCGATGTCAGGATGCCGATGCCGAAACCAAGCGCGACAACCGGGATCACGCTCAGGTAGATTTTCGACTTCTTGAACCGCATCTTCAAGGGCAGACGGTGCACCCAGTTGTGCTGTCCGGGCCGGCGCAGGGTACCCACCTGGTTTTTGGATGCCTTGCGCAGGGCCGAAATGCTTTCGACGAGCATCAGGGTTCCGACCGTGCCGAGCAGCAGCACATACATCAGCGAGATCACCAGATCGAGCTGGCCTACCCGCCGCAGGAAGGAGAAGATCCAGACGCCGACGGTGGCACCCGCCAGACCGCCGCAGAGCAGCACGGTGCCGAGCTTGATGTCGATCGTGCCGCGCCGGAAATGGGTGATCGCGCCCGAGATCGACGAGGCGACGACCTGGTTGGCGCCGGTGGCGACCGCAACCACGGGAGGGATGTTGTAGAAGATCAGAAGCGGCGTGATCAGGAAACCGCCGCCGACCCCGAACATGCCGGACAAAAAGCCGACAGCCGCGCCCATGCCGAGGATGATGAAAATGTTCACCGACAACTCTGCTATGGGCAGGTACACCGTCACGGCCAGTCCTCGATATGCCAATAGCCCGCAGAGCGGGCGGTAACGTTCAAAGTGGCAAGTGATTCACCACGGGGAAAATGGAATGAAGCGGTCCTGAAAACCACTCAAAATTGCGGTTTCAAAGCCGTTTTGTCATGCGCCCGCAGGCCAGGCCTGTCAACCTTTCGAGCCTTGACCATAGCGTCTTCGGCCCTTTCCTTCCGGCTGCTCCGCGGCATATTTATGGCCGCGGATGCCGTTATTGCGCGTTTCGCTTCAGCAATTCCTTGACGAGCGCGTCGGTGATCTCGCCGGTGGGTTCTTCGCCGATCGATTTCTGGAAGGCCTTGATCGCCGTGACGGTCTTCTTGCCGATCGCGCCATCCGGCTTGCCGGCATCGAAACCGTTGTTGTTGAGAATCGCCTGGATGTTGCGGACGGCCTTCTTCATGTCAACGGAAGATGTCTTGACGCCCTTGCCGACCCAGCTATCGGGGACTTCAGCGGCATTGGCCTTTCCATCCAGCGGCTGGACTTTCCAGGCTTCGAACTTTGCCTTGGCGCTCGTCAGTTGTTCAGGGCGCATGGCCGCTGCAACTTCGTCGCGCTTCTGGCCGGCATCGCTGTCGCCGTCACGGGCCGCAATCGCGAACCACTTGTAGGATTCTTCCAGATCCTGCTTCACGCCGTTGCCACGCGCATAGAGAATGGCGAGATTGAACTGGCTGTCGCGCACGCCGAGATCGGCGGCCTTGGCAAACCATTGTCCGGCAGCGGCAAAATCCGGAGACCCTTCGCCACCGCTGGCCATCAGCACGGCCAGATTGTGCATGGCGCTGGCATTGCCCTGTTCGGCCGCCTGCGCATAGAGGATCTTGGCTTTCGACAGGTCGCGGGCAACGCCGGTGCCCTTCTCGTACAGGCTCGCCAACCGGTATTGGGCTGGTGCTATGCCGGCATCCGCTGCCTTCTGGTACCATTTTGCAGCTTCGGCAAGATCCGCCTTGAGACCGCGTCCTTCGGTATAGACCGCGCCGACTTCGAAAAAGGCGAGCGGGTCGCCCTTCCTGGCGGCATCTGCCAGGGCCGGCGGCGTCACGTCCGCCGGAACGACGATGTCGGCCTGCGGCTGTGCGGCCGGCACAAATGCTTCCGCCGTTGCGGCGGCGGCGTCACTCGGCTCTTCGAAACCGGACGTCAATTCGCCGGGCGTGGCTGCGGGATCGAGCAGCGTCGTATTGCCAGCCGCGGCCATCGGGCCGGTGGTCGTTGCTTCCGCATCGGTCTGTGCTGTCTCTGGCGCGCTCAGTTCCGTGCCCGCGGGCAGCGCCTCGGACGGAATGCCATCCGCTTGGCCCGTGACGGGCAGTTCTGTCGCAGTGTTGGCCGGAACGGCATCGCCGGCTTGCGGCTGCAGGCTGCTCAGCGGCTCGACGTCGCCATCCACCGCAGGCGTTGCAATCTCGACGTCCTTGCTCGACGTCTCTTCGCTGGCCTCTGGCTGCTCGATGACGGCGACCGGCGCAACCTTGACGCCATTGTCGTCGCCGATCAGCGTGCTGACCAGCGGATAGGACATGATCGCCAGCAGGACGGCACCGACGGCCATCAGGATCGGCCGGCGATGGCGCGCGAAAGCACCGCCGATGCTGCCGGCGGTGGCGCGGTTCGAACCACGATTGATCGTGTCGACTTCCTCGGCCGCCAGTTGCGCGGCGCGGCGCGCGGCGGTGATGAAGTCGGCCTTTTCGGCGTCGCTGGAGGCCTGTATGCGGCCAGTCTGGCCGGCACGCACGCGCTCGAGGATCTTCTTGACATCCGGTACGCCGGAACCCGGCTCGAGCAGCTGGTTTGCCATGTCCGGCGCCATCGCCTCGACAGGATCGATGGATGGCGTCGGCTCGATCGTCTGACGCTGCGCTGTGGCAACGGCCTTGCCCTTCTTGCCCGAAAAACGCTTGGCAAGACCGGCAATCAGGCTGGTCCTTGCGGCCGGCGTCGTCGGCCGGCGCTCCGGCGCAGATGGCTCGATCCTGTCGGATGTCGTCGCAACCGCCTCGGCAACCTCGGCGCGCGAGGGTGTATGCCGGTCCGCATCGTCAGGCGCCGACTGCATGTCGCGCTTCAGGTCCTCGTAGTGACTGTCGAAATCGGCACCCGCGAAAGGATCGTCATCGACTTCGAACACCGGCTGTGCCGCCTTCGGCATCGCCGGGCGGTTGTCGCGAAATTCGCGCGTGCCGAAAGCCGGCGCCGGCTCCGCCTCGGCCCGTTGTCCGGCAGGCTCGAATTCGCGGTCTTCGAGACGTTCCAGCTTTTCGGCAATATGCACCAGCGTTTCGTGCAGCGCCTCGAAGGTGCGCGCCGTGCGTTCCTCGCTGGAACGGCTGAGATTTTCGAGAACCTTGAGGTCATCAGACAAGGCGGAAATTGCGGCCACGTCTGCGCCGCCGGATGCGGTCTGCCCCATGCCCGTCTTGGAATAGGCATCCATCACGGCTTCGGCCGCCTGGCGGGCGGCCTCGATAATATACTCGTCGCTGGTCGCCAGATAGTCTTCCAGCGCGCTCATCCGGCCTTCGAATTCGACCGGCAGCGCTGTGGCAGGGCCATGTTCGCGCGGCTGGCTGACGAGGCTCGAGAGATTGGCAATCTGCGCTTCCAGGCTGCGCAGCACCTCGCCGTCATCATAAGGGGCTGCCTGGGTTTCCTCGAGACGATGCGCGATGTCGGTCAGACGGTCTTCCAGCCGGGCAAACTGCTCATTGCCGATCTGCGGTCCGGCCGGCAGCATGTCGAGCTGGTCGATCCGCCGCGCCAGATCGTCGAGACGTTCGGCCAGCGCCTCGTTGACGCTGCCCTGGTCGAGCGCATCGATCTTGGCGGAAATGTCTGCGAGATAATCGGTCAGGTCCGGTTGCGGTGCGGTCTTCTGCGAGCGCTCCATCATTGCCGAAAGCTGGTCGAGCCGTTCTTCGAGCCGGACGGCCGCCTCTTCATTGGCCAGGTCCTCGACACGGGCCGTCAGCGCCTCGATGCGGGCTGAAAGGCCGCTATCGAGCGGATGTGCGAGGGTGTCAATCTGGCGCGACAGATCCGCCAGCCGACCTTCGACGCGGGCATTGCCGGCGGTATCGGCCGGCGTTGCGGTGCGGCCGCTGGCGACGATGGCGCGGCTGATCTCGTCGAGACGGGCATCGATATCGGAGAATTGCGACGCAAGGCGCCGGTCGTCCGGCTGCATGTGGCGGCCCAACAGTTCGATCGCCTGCGCAACCGAGATCAGCTTGTCTTCCAGGGCATGGATCGCCGGCGCGCTGTCGATGCCGCCGATCTGCGATTTCAGCTCGTCGAGCCGATAGGCGAGCGCCACGAGCTCGTCGTCGCGGCTCGAATCGAAAATGTTCAGCCGGTCTTCAACGCCGGTCCAGCGCTCTTCCATGCGCCGCACGCTGTCCTCGCGGGCAAGCCCGTCGATCATGGTGCGCAATTCATCGAATTCGACGCGCAGGGCGTCTGCCTGTGCAGGCGACGCCTGACGGCCGAGCTGGCCGATGCTGTCGGCGAGCTTCTGCAGGTCGCCGCGCATGTCTTCGGCCAGCGTCTGGTCCTGCGCCGCGTCCACGGTGATACCGCGGATCTCGGCCCGCAATGTGTTCATTTCGCGCGACAGGCCGTCGGCGATGTCCTTCTTCAGTTCCTGGCGCAGACCGACCAGCGCATTGGCAATGTCGGCCATGGCAGGATCAGGACGCAGGGCTTCCGGGTGCAGGGTCTCCGGGCGGGTTGCGGCCGGCTGCTTCTGTGCCCGCATCGGCTCATGCGCGTAGCGCTTGTCCTCATAGGTGGTCGGCTCCGGATAGGTGCGCGCATCCCGCCGCGGCTCCTGGCGAGGGGAAGCCTCCGGGCGATAGATCGGCTCCTGGCGCGGTGCGGTCTCCTGGCGTGACGACACACGTTCGCGAATGGCGATCCGGTCGCGACCGGCGCTCAGCGAACGCTGGCGCTGCAGAATTTCGGAAATCGGGTCCGGGCGCTGGCTTATCTCGTGCTCGGCAGGACGCTGCCGCGGATCCCGCGTCACAGTGCCGCCCATCAGGCCCTCGATGCGCGCCTCAAGCCCCTCGATCGTGCGGTTCAGCGCATCGAGCGACGACCTGTCCCCATAGGACTGGGCGCCAAGGCGTGGAGGATTTGATCGCGATCCGGTCATTGTATTCTTCGCCTCGTTTAACGGCCTGGATCGGTGGCAAAGGCATATAGGACGGGAAATCCGGGCCCCTATACGTCGCTTCCGCTACCGACTGGGACAAAGCTGCAAAAAACGCGAAGACAGGACGGGTTGCTGCTTTGACCATCTCGACGCCCACCTTTCACGAAACGTGGTAAACAAGCCGTTAACCTGACTGAAAATTTTTTAACGATTTGCGCGCATGCTGTAGTCCGGGAGGATTTCATGCGTTCTTTTTGGGCAAACGGACTGTCAGGCAGCAAAGTTTGTCCGTATGCAAACTTTGACGTTTACGCAAACGTCAAAGTTTTGTAGGATGGCGGGAATGACGTGGTGAATCCAGATACGATTTGCAGGCGAGGACACGAGACATGCCAATCTACAAGGCTCCAGTAGACGATACGCTTTTCATCCTGAACGACGTGCTCGGCATCGAGCGCTACAACAACCTGCCCGGCTTTGTCGATGCGACGCCCGACATGATCGAGGCGATCGTTGGCGAAGCTGCAAAACTTGCGGAAGAAGTTCTGTTCCCGGTCAACCTGTCCGGCGATCAGGAAGGCTGCAAGCGCAACGACGACGCGACCGTCACGACACCGAAAGGCTACAAACAGGCTTTCGACCAGTATCGCGAAGGCGGCTGGCTCGGCCTGTCGGTTCCGGAAGAATTCGGCGGCCAGGGCCTGCCCTACACGCTGCACACCGCCATCGGCGAATATATGTCGTCCGCCAACATGGCCCTGACCATGTATCCGGGCCTCACCCAGGGCGCGATTGCCGCGATCCTCGTGCATGCCACGGACGCGCAGAAGGCAACCTACCTTCCGAAGATGGTGTCCGGCGAATGGACCGGCACGATGAACCTGACGGAACCGCATTGCGGCACCGACCTCGGTCTCCTGCGCACAAAGGCCGTGCCGCAGGGCGATGGTTCCTACAAGCTGTCGGGCCAGAAGATCTTCATCTCCGCCGGCGAACACGACATGGCGGACAACATCATCCATCTTGTCATCGCTCGCATCGAGGGCGCGCCTGATGGCACCAAGGGCATCTCGCTGTTCATCGTGCCGAAGTTCCATGTCGAAGCCGATGGCTCGGTCGGCGCGCGCAACCCGGTGTCCTGTGGTGCGATCGAACACAAGATGGGCATTCACGGCAATTCGACCTGCGTCATGAATTATGACGAGGCAACCGGCTATCTCATCGGCACAGAGAACAAGGGCCTCAACGCCATGTTCGTGATGATGAACGAGGCCCGCCTCGGCGTCGGCCTGCAGGGCCTGTCGATTTCGGAAGTGGCCTATCAGAACGCTGCCAACTATGCCCGCGACCGCATCCAGGGCCGTTCGCTGTCCGGTGCCAAGGCACCCGACAAGAAGGCCGACCCGATCATCGTGCACCCGGACGTGCGCCGCACGCTGATGACCATCCGGGCCTTCAACGAGGCCGGCCGGGCGTTCACCCTGTGGACCGCGCTGAAGTCCGACATTGCGCACCGCAGCGACAACGAGGCTGATCGCCAGACCGCCGACGATATTCTCGGCCTGATGACGCCGATCCTCAAGGGCGTGCTCACCGACAAGGGTTTCGACCACGCCGTCATGGCCCAGCAGATGTATGGCGGGCATGGCTATATCGAAGAATGGGGCATGAGCCAGTATGTCCGCGATGCCCGCATCGCGATGATCTACGAAGGTGCCAACGGCGTGCAGGCGCTCGATCTGGTCGGCCGCAAGCTGGCCCAGAACGGCGGCCGGGCGATCACCGCGCTGTTCAAGGAAATCGGCGATTTCTGTGAGGAGAACCGCTCCAACGAGAAGCTGGTCGTCTACACCAAGGGCCTCAAGAAGGGCTTGAACGACCTGCAGGCGTCCACCATGTGGTTCATGGGCAATGCCATGGCCAAGCCCGACAATGCCGGTGCCGGCTCGACCGACTACATGCATCTCTTCGGCCTCGTCGTTCTCGGCTACATGTGGGCCAAGATCGCCAAGACGGCAGAGGAAAAGCTGGCGGAAGGTGACACGGCCCGCGCCGACTACCTGAAGAACAAGCTGATCACGGCACAATTCTTCATGGAGCGCATCATGCCGGAAACGGTTCTGCGCCGCACCCGCATCGAGGCCGGCGCCGACACGACAATGGCGCTGGACGCTGCGGCGTTCTGATTGAGCTTGCCGCTTCTCCCCAGCGGGGAGAAATGCCGAGCATCGCGAGGCGATGAGGGGGTCTTTCAGCGCATGCTGCGTTCGCGGCTCCCCCTCATCCGGCCCTACGGGCCACCTTCTCCCCGCTGGGGAGGAGAAGAAGCCCGCCGGATTTGACACAGACGACGCGCGGTCTGATGATCGCTGCACAGGGAGAAATCACAATGACCGACGTTTTCATTTACGACCATGTGCGCACACCGCGCGGCCGCGGCAAGAAGGATGGCGCGCTGCATGAAGTGCCGACACCGCGGCTGGCCGCCAAGGTGCTCGAAGCGCTCCGCGACCGCAACGGGCTCGACACATCTCTGGTCGACGACATCATCATGGGCTGCGTCGATCCGGTCATGGAAGCCGGCGCCGTCATCCCCAAGGCCGCCGCCTTCGAGGCCGGCTATTCCAATCGTGCACCCGGCATGCAGATCTCGCGCTTCTGCGCCTCCGGTCTCGATGCCGTCAATTTTGCGGCCGGCAAGATCGCGCAGGGTGCCGACGACATCGTCATCGCCGGCGGCGTCGAATCCATGTCGCGCGTCGGCATGGGCATGTCCGGTGGCGCCTGGTACATGGATCCGTCGGTCAACTTCCCCGGCTATTTCATGCCGCAGGGCGTTTCGGCCGACCTGATCGCCACGAAATACGGCTTCTCCCGCGATGACGTCGATGCCTATGCCGTCGAGAGCCAGAAGCGTGCCGGCCATTCCTGGGACAATGGCTGGTTCGACAGGTCGGTCATTCCGGTCAAGGACCAGAACGGCATCGTCATTCTCGCCAAAGACGAACACATGCGCCCGACGACGACGATGCAGTCGCTCGCCGCGCTCAACCCATCCTTCCAGATGCCCGGCGAGATGGGCGGCTTCGAGGCCGTCGGCATCCAGGCGCATCCGGAAATCGAGAAGATCACCTATGTCCACCATGCCGGCAACTCGTCCGGCATCGTCGATGGTTCGGCGGCCGTGCTGGTCGGCTCGAAGGCCGGCGGCGAGACAATGGGCCTGAAACCGCGCGCCCGCATCCGGCATTTTGCCAATATCGGCTCGGACCCGGCGCTGATGCTGACAGGCCCGGTCGACGTCACCGAAAAACTCCTGAAGCGTTCCGGCATGACGATTGCCGATATCGACCTGTTCGAACTCAACGAGGCCTTCGCGGCCGTCGTGCTGCGCTACATGCAGGCCTTTGATATCTCCCACGACACCATGAATGTCGCGGGCGGCGCGATTGCCATGGGCCATCCGCTCGGTGCCACCGGCGCGATGATCCTCGGCACCGTGCTCGACGAACTGGAACGCCGCGATCTCAATACCGCACTGGTGACGCTCTGCATCGGCGCCGGCATGGGTACGGCCACGATCATCGAGCGCGTGTAGTCCTTTGATCCTCCGTCATGGTCGGGCTTGACCCGACCATCCAAGGCACCGCGGCATGGATCCTCGGATCAGGCCAGAGGAGGACGGAGAGCGGGACACGCGAATAGTCGGAACGAATTTCAGGGAGAGACCCCATCATGACCTACACCAATTTCACCATCGACACCGACACCGACGGCCTGGCGCTTGTCACCTGGGACATGCCCGACAAGTCGATGAACGTGTTCACGGCGCATGTGCTTGAAGAACTGAACGCGATCATCGACGCCGTCGTTGCCGATGCCGCGATCAAGGGCGTCGTCTTCACCTCCGGCAAATCGACCTTTTCCGGCGGCGCAGACCTGTCGATGATCAAGGGCATGTTCACCTTCCAGGCGGAAGAGAAAAAGAAGAACCCCGATACGGCCACCGAAAAGCTGTTTGCGCTGTGCGGCCAGATGAACGGCATCTTCCGCAAGCTCGAAACCTGCGGCAAGCCGTGGGTCTCGGCGATCAACGGCACCTGCATGGGCGGCGCGTTTGAGTTGTCGCTGGCCTGCCACGGCCGTGTTGCCTCCAACGTCAAGTCGGTCAAGATCGCGCTGCCGGAAGTCAAGGTCGGGATCTTCCCGGGCGCCGGCGGCACGCAGCGCGTGCCGCGCCTGACGAACGCGCAGGACGCCCTGCAGATGATGACCACCGGCTCCTCGCTCACCCCGCAGCGCGCCAAGGCCATGGGCCTCGTGCACGAACTGGCAGACCCGGACAAGCTGATCGACGCTGCCAAGACCATGTTGAAAAACGGCCTTAAACCCGTCCAGCCCTGGGATGAAAAAGGCTTCAAGGTGCCCGGCGGCGGCATCTGGACACCGGCAGCAGCCCAGCTCTGGCCAGCCGCTTCCGGCATCCTGCGCCGCGAGACCTTCGGCAATTATCCGGGCGCGCTTGCCATCGTCAAATGCGTCTATGAAGGCCTGCAGGTGCCGTTCGACACCGGCCTGAAGATCGAGCAACGGTACTTCACGCAGATCCTGCAGACCACCGAGGCCTTCTCGATGATCCGCTCGCTGTTCGTCTCGATGCAGGAGCTCGGCAAGGGCGCCCGCCGCCCGGCCGGCATTGCGAAGTCGAAATTCGCAAAGATCGGCGTCGTCGGCGCTGGCTTCATGGGTGCCTCGATCGCCTATGTGACGGCCGCCGCCGGCATTCCCGTCACTCTTGTTGATCGCGACATGGACGCCGCCACCAAGGGCAAGGCGCATTCCGAGGGTCTGGTAAAGGACAGTGTCGGCAAGGGACGCATGACGCCGGAACAGGGCGAGGCCCTGCTCGCGCTGATCACCCCGTCTGCCGACTACAATGACCTCTCGGACGTCAAGCTGGTCGTCGAGGCCGTGTTCGAGGATCGCCAGGTCAAGAAGGACGTCATCGAAAAGGTCGAGGCCGTCCTGGCCGACGACGCAATCTTTGCCTCCAACACCTCAACCCTGCCGATCACCGGTCTTGCGAAAAACTCCAAGCGCCCGGCGCAGTTCATCGGCATTCACTTCTTCTCGCCGGTCGAGAAGATGATGCTGACCGAAGTCATCATGGGCAAGGAAACCGGCGATGCGGCACTGGCCACAGCGCTCGATTTCGTCGCGGCCATCAAGAAGACGCCGATCGTCGTCAACGACACGCGCGGCTTCTATGTCAACCGCTGCGTCTTCCGCTATATCCACGAAGCCTATGACATGCTGATCGAAGGCGTGCCGGCGGCGATGATCGAGAATGCCGCCAAGATGGCCGGCATGCCGGTCGGACCGCTGTCGCTCAACGATGAGGTGGCGATCGATCTGTCCCAGAAGATCCTGAAGGCCTCGATTGCCGATCTGGGCGAAGCTTCCGTCGATCCGCAGCACATGACGCTGATCAACAAGCTGGTCGATGATCTCGACCGCCGCGGCCGCAAGAACGGCAAGGGCTTTTACGACTATCCGGCCAAGCCCGCCAAGAAGTCACTCTGGCCGGGCCTCAAGGACCTCTTCCCGCAGAAGCCGGCCGACGCGTTCGACGTCACCGTGCTGAAACAGCGCTTCCTCGCGACGATTGCGCTCGAAGCCGCCCGCACCATGGAAGAGGGCATCGTCACCGACCCGCGCGAAGCCGACGTCGGCTCCATCCTCGGCTTCGGCTTCGCCCCCTATACCGGCGGCACGCTGAGCTATATCGACGGCATGGGCGTCAAGGCGTTCGTGGCGCTGTGCGAAAAGCTGGCGGCCAGCTACGGCGACCACTTCCAGCCGACGGCGCTGCTGCAGGATATGGCAGCGAAGGGCGAGACGTTTTACGGGCGGTTTGATCCGTATGCGGCAAGGGAGGCGGCTTGAGGATTTTCGATATCGTATGACGACAAAACAGGCCCTTCGGGGCCTGTTCCGTTGGTCCGGATCGACGGGTTGCGCGCCATCCGCCGTCATTCCGGTGCTCGTCACAGGAATCCAGAGCGCCGCGTCTACGGCGCGAAAGACGTCGTCCTCTCCACGAACAAAAAAGCCCCCTCACCGCGCAGACGCGCGGTGGCTGGATGCCCGTGACAGGCGCAGGCATGACGGGTGGATGTGACAGCGAAGGCTAAAAACAAACTCTGGTGAGAGAGGCGCAGGCGATTTGTCAACCAGCCCCGTCGCAAGCCTCCACCCAAGCCAGCCCCCTCTTGCCAGCCGCCCTGCTATCCCGCACCTTTCCACCATGAAAGGCTATGTCTACATTCTCGCCTCGAAGCGCAACGGCACGCTTTATACGGGCGTGACCAGCGATCTGCCGGGCCGACTGTTCGAACATCAGAACGAATTGACGCCGGGCTTTACCAGCCGTTATGGCGTCAAGACGCTGGTGTGGTTCGAGGAATATGATCTGGTGACGACGGCGATCACGCGCGAGAAGACCATCAAGAAATGGCCGCGCCAGTGGAAGCTCAATCTGATCGAGGCGATGAACCCGGACTGGGACGATATCGCGCATTATCTGCATGGGTTATGACGGCGCGCGGGCGTACGGCGCGGCACACACTGCGCACGCTTCTCGCAGGTGCCTCACACTCGAATCTATCGGTCGGGGCACACCCTCTCCTCCGTCATTCCTGTGCTTGTCACAGGAATCCAGTGCGCCGCGTCTGCGGCGCGAAAGACGTCTTCCTCTCCGCGAACATAAAAGCCCCTCACCGCGTGGACACGCGGTGGCTGGATTCCTGTGACAAGCACAGGAATGACGGAGGCTATGGGACGATTGAGGCCAAGCAATCGGTTCTGAGTACCGGACAAAGCGCCCACATGCCCATCGCTGCAAGAAATGAGCACGGCCGCGACCCTAACTCTCCCCATCCGCCCCTTTGTCCTCCCTTGCAGCCGGCGATGACAGCGCAAACAACCCCGACGCAATGATCAGCCCGGCCCCGGCAATCGTTGTCAGATGCGGGATCTCGCCAAAAAACAAAAAACCCCAGAGCGGCGCCCAGAGCATGCCTGTGTATTCGAAGGAGGCGACGACGCTGGCTTTGGCGATGCGGTAGGCATTGGTGAGCAGCGTCATGGCGACAGCCGCTATGACGCCGCAGGCGGCGATCAGCAGGAAATCGTGCGTGTTGGGCCAGACCCAAGGGCGGACCAGGAATTCGATCGACTTGTGGCTGGCCTCATGGATGCCGGTGGCGTGGAAGAAGCCGGCCATGACCAGCGCGCCGATGAGATAGACGCCGTTCTGGTAGAAGGACATGACCGAGGCCGAGACGTCGTTGCCCATCCTGCGGGCCATCAGCATGGCGAGCGCATAGGTCGCCGCCGAAAACAGCGAGAGCAGAGCCGCCGGCTCGAACAGCCCGGCGCCCGGCCGCAGCATGACCATGACGCCGACGAAGCCGATGCCGACGGCGGTGATCCGCCGCCAGCCGATCGTCTCCCCGAGAAAAGGAGCGGCCAGCACCAGCATGAACAGCGGCACGGTGAAATAAAGCGCCACGGCGTCGGCCAGAGGCAGCGCCGGAAAAGCCATGTAATAGCTGGTATAGGCGACCAGAAGTAGAAGCGCCCGCCCGGCCAGCGGCCAGACATTGCGGGCGAAGATCGAGCCCAGGCCGGTGTCGACATGGACCAGCGCCAGCAGAAGAGGGATGGCGACGACACCGCGGGTGGCGACGACCTGGGTCAGCGGATAGCTGCCCGAAACCGCCTTGATGATGGCGTCCTGCACGGAAAAGATCAGGATGCCGAGGCAGAGATAGGCAATCCCCAGTGCGGTGCGATTCTGCAAGACAGCCTCCCATACTCCAAAGGCGATCCTGCCCTGAATCGCAGTGGGGATGCGCGTCGTTTCGCGACATGGCTGGTGCAGGCTTGCGGGAACCGGTCCTGCTTCAGCCGGATTGCTGTGCCGCTCACTCCACGGGCAGGGCGTTTTCACCGAATATCGGATCGACACCGTCCTCTTCCGGGATGACGGGGCGTGTGTCGCGCGGATCGGGGCCGGAAAATCCGCGACCGGCTCTGGCCGCGGCAAGGGCTTTTTCCGCCAGCGGCGATCCGTCCGGCAGGCTCGCCCAGCCATTGTCGACAAGCCAGAGTGCCGGGTCGAGGCCGGCGACGGTGCAGGTGGCCGTCGCGGTGCCCGTCCAGCCGCCCTCCGGCATGGTGCAGACGAGGGCGCGAGCCCGCAGAAAATTGCGAAACGCCGTGCGCGCAACCATGCCGCAGGGCCACGACGTGCCGCCGTGGTCGCAGATCCGTGCGGCATCCTGCGGGAGAAGCCCCTGAAGCTGCAGCAGGCGGTCGCCAAAACGGATCAGCCCGGCGGCGACGGCAACCGGCTGGCGCAGGACCGTCGTTACGGGCTTCACAACCTTCACTTCAGGCGCGGACAGCGGCGTGCGCGGCTCGATCCGCTCCAGCGGCGCAGATGTCACCGCCTCCGGCAAGCCGAATTCCAGCGGCGCGATGCTGCGCACCGCAGGCGCCGCCTCGTCAAAGGGTGCAATGCCGGCATCCTCGTTGGCGTCGATCTCCGACGCGCCATCGAGATCCGTGATCTCAGGCGTTTCCAGAACGAAATCGGCGCTGTCGGCGCTGTCCCGCCCCTTGATCACCGCCGAACCGGCCGACAACAGCGCAATCGTCAGCGCAATACCGGCGCAGCCGCCAGCGAGCGTCAGGAAAGCGCGCTTCATCAGGAAACATATCCTATGGCCGATCCTATGACTGGCTTTATGGCTGCGGGGGTGCCCATGCGCGTCTCGTTACTGGCTGGCCCAGATAATCCGGGCGATCCATTCGACATCGCTGACATCGAAGGCTCGGTTTGCATGCTCGGGATTGAGCGACAGCAGCTCGATGCTGCGCACCGTCTGGCGCACCAGTATCTTGGCCATGACCTCGCCCTCCTTGGTCTTGACGACCACGCGGTCGCCGCGGCGGATCTGCGCGCCCGGTTCGACGATCAGCACGTCGCCGTCTCGATAGAGCGGCAGCATGCTGTCGCCCTGGATCTCCAGCGCATAGACGCCGGCCTTGGTGCCAGGAGCCGCCGGAAAATCGACCACATCCCAGCCCTGGCCGGCCGGAAAGCCACCATCGTCGAAAAAGCCCCCGGCCCCCGCCTGGGCAAAGCCGAGCAATGGTATCGAGCCGGCCTGCGGCGGAAAGGCCCCCTCCGGAAAATGCCCGTCGCGACCGTCGGGGCGCAGGAAATCCATGAACTGGGTGATCGTCGAGCCTGTCGCATCCAGCACCTTGGCGATGGATTCGGTCGATGGCCAGCGCTCGCGCCCGTCCACGGACTGCCGCTTGGACTTGTTGAACGAGGTCGGGTCGAGGCCTGCCCTTCGGGCAAGGCCGGACGGAGACAGTTGATGACGCTCGGCGAGCGCATCGATGGCTCCCCAAATGCTGTCATGTGAAAACATCGTTGCCATCCTGAGGGCAGAGCAGGCGCAAGGCGGCGCCCCTTTCAATGCGCGGGAGATTACAGCCATGCCGGGCGCGAGTAAAGCCGGAGAGGAAAATAATCCTGATGCCGGTGCGGGTTTCTGCGCGCGCAAGATTGAAATGCCGAGACCGCGATCTATACTTGTGCAGACCGGAACAGGCCGGCAGCGGAGCGCAGTCTTGTCTTCCATCCTCAGATCCGAAGCCCTGCTGCTGGTGGCACTTTTCGCCGGTATTCTCGGCTATCTCGCCGAGCACAGCCTGCTCGAGGGCGGGCAGGTGATGGCGCTTGGCGGCGCCGTCCTCCTGGTCGGCGCGATCGTGCTCGCCTCGATGCGGGTTGCCCATCACGCCGAACTGCTGGCGGCCAGGGTCGGCGATCCCTATGGCACGATGATCCTGACCTCGTCGGCAGTGCTGGTCGAGGTCATCATCCTGGCCATCCTGATGAGCAAGGACGTGTCGCCGACACTGGTGCGCGACACGATCTATTCGGCCGTGATGATCGATATCAACGGCATTCTCGGCCTCGCCGCCCTACTGGGCGGCCTCAAGCATGGCGAGCAGTCCTACAATGACGATTCCAGCCGCAGCTACAGCGTGATGATCCTGACCGCGATGGGCATTTCCATGGTCGTTCCGGAGTTCATTCCGGCCGCGAAATGGCATTTCTATTCCGCTTTCACCATCATCGCCATGGTCACGCTCTATGCAGTCTTCCTGCGCATGCAGGTCGGTGCCCACAGCTATTTCTTCAGCTATACCTATCCGAGGGCCGTGCCGAAAACCGATGCGCCGCCCGCGTCCAGCAAGCCTGCCCCCGGCTCGATCGCAGAGCCTGTCCTCGGCTCGATCATCATCCTCATCATCGGCGTCATCATCATCGGCGTGCTGGCGGAGGTCATGTCCGTGCTTCTGACGGCCGGGCTGAAGGGCACCGGCGCGCCGCCGGTCCTTGCGGCCATCGTGGTTGCGGCGATTTCGGCCTCGCCGGAAATTATGACGGCGCTCCGGGCCGCCCTTGCCAATCGCATGCAGGCGGTCGTCAACATCGCGCTCGGGGCCTCGCTGTCGACGGTGATCCTCACCGTTCCCGTCATGGAAGCGATCGCGCTTTACACCGGCCAGCCCTTCGTCATGGCGATGACGCCGGTGCAGACGGTCATGGTGGCGATCACGCTGATCGTGGCTGCGATCAACCTCAATGACGGCGAGACCAATGCGATCGAGGGCATGACGCATTTCGTCCTGTTCGCCACCTTCATCATGCTGTCCATGCTCGGCCTCTGACCAGGGACCGGAGACGCGCCTGCAGGGCGTGAGCACGCCCATTTTTCGCGACAGCCGCCCGTCGCCTGCCCCCTTTCGCGCCGCGTCGCGCCGGGCTATCAGGATGGCCTGTCCGCATCATCGGACAGCACCTCCTGGAGCATCTCCGTTGAACCCCTCCGTCCTGTCCGGCATCCTGCTGACGATCTTTGCCTATTTCCTGTTCACGCTTCAGGATGCCTCGGTCAAATGGCTGGTGGTCGGCCTGCCGGTCTTCCAGATCCTGTTTGTCCGCAGCGTCACGATCTTTGCCGTGTGTCTTGCCGTCGGCCGCGGCGCGGTGCTGCGCAAGGCCATCGTCTCGCCGGTGCTGAAGGCCATGTTCGTCCGCAACCTGCTGCTGCTCGCGGCCTGGCTTTCCTATTATACGGCGGCACGTGACCTGGGGCTCGCGGAACTGACGACGCTCTATTACGCCTCGCCGATCCTGATCACCCTGCTCGCCGTGCCGATCCTCAAGGAGCAGGTGCCGCCGCTGCGCTGGGTCGCCGTTCTCGTCGGCTTCATCGGCGTGCTGGTGGCCTGTGATCCGCTCGGGGCCGGCATGACGCTCAACACTCCCGTGCTTCTGGCCCTGCAGGCCGCCGTGTTCTGGGCGATCGGCACCGTACTCCTGCGCAAGACGGCCCTGCAGGAAACGACACTGGTGCAGATGACGCTGTCGAGCGGCTTCTTCATCCTGTTCACCTGCGTGCCGATGGCGATCTACTGGGTGCGGCCTGGCCTTGCCGATCTGGAACTGATGGCCGCGACCGGGATTGTCGCCGGCATTGCCCAATATGCGCTGTTCGAGGGCATGCGCCGCGCACCGGTATCGGTTCTGGCGCCGTTCGAATATTCCTCGCTGGTCTGGGCATTCCTGCTGGGGTTCGCAATCTGGGGCGATATTCCCGGCGTGCAGGTGTTTGCCGGCGCGGCGCTGATCATTTCCGCCGGCATCATCATCATCGCCGGCGAGCGTTTCTCCCACAGATTGCGGCCGCGCTGACGCAATTGCGCTGCCGGCCGTCTACCGACAGGATTCATCGTCCTGTCATCCTCCCTTCATGGCCCTGTCACTCCTGCGGTCTATCGCCATCGGACCGGTCACGCACCGTGATCGAGACCATGGAGCACGGTCATGCGCTTTGCAGCCCCGATCTTTGCGGCACTTGTTCTTGCCGCCGTTGCCGTCAACGGCATCGCCGCCGAGACCACCCGCAGCAGCCAGATTCTCGGCCGGCTCCAGGATGCCAACCAATGGCGCAATCATATCATGGTGGTGGCGCACCGGGCCGGCTGGAAGGAAAACGGCCACATCCGCATGGCGGAGAATTCGCTGGCCTCGATCCGCTATGCCATCGGGCTTGGCGCCGAAATCGTCGAGATGGATATCCGCAAGACGGCCGACGGGCAGTTGATCGTTTTGCATGACAGCTGGCTCGACCGGACCACGACCTGCAAGGGTGAAGTCGACAGGCGCCGCTTCGACGCGTTGCAGGACTGCCGTCTCGTCGTCGAGGGCACGGGCGAGATCACCGAAGAGCCGATCCCGACGCTGAAACAGGCGCTGGCCACGGCACGCGGCCGCATCCTCGTCAATATCGACAACAAGCTGGGGCCGGACGCGCTTGCGCAGATTGCAGCGGAAGCGCGGGCGCTCGGCATGACCGATGGTATCCTGATCAAGGAAAACGTCTGGAACACAAAACGGATCGACGACACGAGGGCAATGCTTGCCAGCGTCGGTGCGGATGTGCCCTTCATGCCGATCCTGGCCGACGACGCCGTGCACGATGCCCGCTTCATGGCGCAGGCGACGCGGGCGTTTTCGGCCTTTGCCGCCGAACTCGTCACCTGGCACCAGACCGGTGCGCCGCTGACGGACCGCGGCGGCCCGCTGTTCAGTGCCAAGGCAAGGGCCGCAGCGATTGCCGGCAACTGGCATCTTTGGGTCAACACCTATCCGATCGTCAACCGGCCCGGCGCCATGCTCGCCGGCGGACGCGGCGATGAACTGGCGGTCTTCGGGGGACAGCCCGAGGAGGTCTATGGGTTCTGGGCCGATCGCGGCGCGACCATCATCCAGACCGACGAGCCGAAGCTCGTGATCGAATGGCTGGAGGCCAACGGCTACCGGGTCCCCTACGACCTGACGAACTGAGGCTTATTGACTGCGATCTGCCGTTCCATTGAAGGCACTGTTCACGGTTGAGCCCGGCAAATCGCCTCCCTGCCCTTCAATTGTCCGGATCGGATCTCTATATGGGGGCTTCGGGTCCGTTGGGCCCCTTGGGAGAAGATTGAGAGGATCGGGTTTTGATGCAGCGTTTCGGACGGTTTCTTGCACTTGCGGCGGTGGGTTTGACGGTGATGCTCACCGTTGTCGATGTGGCGGAGGCACGCCGCTCAGGCAGCGGCTTCGGCAGTCGCGGCACGCGCACCTTCCAGGCACCGGCTGTCACCCGCACGGCGCCGAACACGGCGACCCCGATTGACCGGACGATGACACAGCAGCCGCAGGGCACGCAAGCAACGGGCCAGCAGGGTCTTGGCCAGGCCGCGCGTCCCGGCGCGCAGAGCCGCGGCATGTTCGGCGGCTTCGCCGGCTCGATGCTGGGTGGCCTCGCGCTCGGCGGACTGATCGGCATGATGATGGGCACCGGCATGGGTGGCGGCCTGGGTTTCCTTGGCCTGTTGTTGCAGATTGCGCTGATCGGCGGCGCGGTGATGCTCGCCATGCGCTTCTTCGGTCGCGGCCGGCAGACGGCAGCCGCCGGTTATGCGCCGCGCAACGCGTCCGGTCCTGCCGGCGGAGCAGCCTCACCGCTGGCCGGCTTCGGCCAGGGTTTCGGCGCACAGGCCAACCGCGAGGCCAGTGGCCCCGGCTTCAGCATTCCGCGCATTGGCGGCGGCAGCCGCCCGGAGCCGGTTCGCCAAGCGAGCGACGCGACCGATGAAATCGGTGTCGGCGCTGATGATCTCGATACGTTCGAAACCCTCCTGAAAAAGGTCCAAGCTGCCTATGCCGCCGAGGACTATGCGACGCTGCGCGCACTGACGACGCCGGAAGCCATGTCCTATCTGGCCGAGGAACTGAGCGACAACGCCACGCGTGGCCTCAAAAACGAGGTCCGCGACGTCCATCTCGTGCAGGGCGATGTCTCGGAAGCCTGGCGCGAAGCCGATGCCGAATACGCAACCGTTGCGATGCGCTATGAGAGCATCGACGTGGTGCGCGAGCGTGCCACCGGCCGTGTCGTCGAAGGCGATCCGGATCAACCGTCGGAAACGGTCGAGCTCTGGACATTCCTGCGCAAGAACGGCGCCGAATGGCAGGTCTCCGCTATCCAGGGCGCCGCAGCCTGAACGGTTCGACCTCTGTTGCAATCATCATTCACAGGAGCCCGGTGCAGCCGCTGCATCGGGCTTTTTGTTGCCGAATTGACGGTCTGACGGGCCGGACTGAAAAGTGAGCCGCAGCCCTTGCAAGCAAGCCACCGAGACCGTACCTGCATCATCGCAGAAGCAAACAGGCCCGGAACACCCATGCTCGACACACTCAGCCATCATGAAGCCCTCGTCTATGTCATGGTCATGATGTCGGCCGTCGACACGGCCATGAGCGAAGAGGAACTCGAGCGGATCGGCGCGCTTAGCCGGGTCCTTCCCGTCTTCGAGGATTTCGACGACGAACGGTTGATGGACATCGCCAGCGATTGTGCAGCACAGCTTTCCGGCCCGGAGGGTCTCGACATCGTGCTGGAGGTCATCCGCGAGGCGCTTCCGGAACGGCTCTACGACACCGCCTATGCGCTGGCGGTGGAACTGGCCGCGGCCGATCTTGCCATTCGCAGCGAGGAAATCCGCCTGCTGCAGATGTTGCGCGACCGCCTCGGCCTCGACAAGCTGACCTGCGCGGCAATCGAGCGCGGGGCCATTGCGCGCTTCCGCCGATAGGCCGCCAACAGACCAAAGACAGCCGCCAGCGGATAAGCTCAGAAGATCCCGTTGGGAAAATACCGCAGATAGATTTCATTGAGCCTGCCGTTGCGCGACAGTGCAAGAAGCGCATGGTCGATCGCCTGCGTCAGAACCGGATCCTCCTTGCGGTTCATGATCGACAGGCCCTCGCCGAGAAACCGTTGCGAGAAATAGGCACCGTCGAGAAGCGCACAGCAACCGGCCGCGTCCCCTCCCGAGACCCAGAACGACAGCTGCATTCCGTCGGAAAACACCGCAGGGATGGCCCCTGTCTGCAGTTGCGCCAGCATATCGGCGCGTGTTGGGAAGGCCCTCGCCTGAATGTCCGGGAAAAATGCTTTCAGCATCGCCTCATGCGTCGTGCCCGCAACCACCCCCACGGGCTTCCCCGAAAGCGCCTCCACCGCCGCGGCGCGCCCCGGCACGCGAACATTGGCGACGAACCGGGCCGGCAGTGTCATGAAGACGCGGGAGAAAGCAAAACGCTGCCGCATTTCCGGAGTGATCGCAATGCCGGCCACCACGGCCTCGCCCTGCCCCTCTGCGAGCGCCGACTGCAATTCGCTGAACGTGACAGCCTGGATTTCGCATGTCTTCTCGATAGCGAGAAGACGACAGATTTCCCTGACAAGATCGACATGATAGCCGGCCAGTTTACCGGATTGATCGATAAAGTTGAACGGTGGAAAATCGACCGTGGTCAGGAACCGCAACCTTGCAAGCCCGGTAAGATCGGGCTTTGCAATGCGTTCGCGACTATCGAACAGGGTGGGCATCTCACGCAAAACACCGTCTGCCGCATGGACAAAACCACCGGAAACCACAACCAAAAACACGTTTAACGCGAATAACCCGTAAAATTTTAGGGATGAATACACTGCACGTCTCATTATGATCGATCGCGGGGACAGGTGCGGGGCATTGCTGCGAGGCAATGGGTTCATGGATGCGCTTCGGAGACTATCCGGACATTTCCGGGATGGCTACTGGAAATGCCCAACCGGAGGCCGTGATCGCCACGCCACCGCCTGAGCCTCTTTCGCTGGCTTTGAGCCCGGAATTGCTACGCCAGGGCCGCGATCTTTTGCGCATGGGCATCGGCAAGCCGCTGATCGCCCGGATGATGCTAGCGGCGCAGGCCCATGGTACCTCTGTCGAGGCCGAATTGCTTGCCTCCGGCGATATTGACGAGTGCCTGTATTTCGAGGCCCTGGCGGAGATGCTCGGCGTCACCTTCCTGCGGGATCTCGATGCGGCGCGCATTCTCGACATTGCCGGGCTGGACAGCCAGATCATCCGCCCGGAAACCTTGCGCCTGCACCATCCTTCCCGCCCCCCGATCACCGTGATCGTGCCGCGTCTCGATCGATTGGCGCAAACCCTTGCAACGCTCGAGCGCGTGCCGGCCCTGAAAACCAGCATCGTCGTTTCCCCGGCATCCGAGGTGCGGCGTGCTGCGTGGCAGGCAGGGCGCTTGCGTCGCGTCTCCGAGACCTGCGGCGCGCTGTTCGAGACGAGCCCGCTGCACAGCGCCCGCATAACATTCTGGGGACGGCAGGGTTTTTACACCGGCGTTCTCTTTTGCGGGCTGCTCGTATCGGCCGTGACGCTGCCGCTGGTCACCATGCTTCTGGTGCACATTGTCCTGACATTGTTTTATCTGGCCAATTTTCTGGTGCGGTTGTGGGCATTGTTCGTCGCTTTCCGCCAGGAAAAACACGCGATCCGGCCCGCAGCCCCGCCCGTTGACGTCACAGCCAGCCTGCCCGTCTATTCGGTGCTGGTCGCGCTCTATAGGGAAAGAGGCGTCGCAGAGCAGCTTGTCCGGGCACTCGACAGTCTCGACTGGCCGCGATCGCGCCTCGATATCAAGCTCGTCTGCGAGGAGGATGATACCGAAACGATCGCTGTGCTGGAGACGATGCGGCTTGCCCCGGAATATGAAATCGTCCGTGTGCCCCTGCGTCTGCCGCGGACCAAGCCGAAAGCGCTATCCTATGCGCTGCCCGGTTGCCGCGGCGCGCTCCTTGCTGTCTATGATGCGGAGGATCGCCCCGATCCCGGCCAGTTGCGCGAGGCGCATGCCGCCTTCCTGACGGCACCGGACCATGTCATCTGCCTGCAGGCACCGCTAATGATCACCAATGCCAGGCAGTCCTGGCTGAGCGCGCTGTTTGCGCTCGAATATGCCGGCCTGTTTCGTGGCCTGCTGCCGATGCTCGCCCTCTCGGACCTGCCTTTGCCGCTGGGCGGGACATCCAATCATTTCAGGACCGCGCCGCTCAGAACCATCGGGGGCTGGGATCCCTACAACATGACCGAGGATGCGGACCTTGGCATGCGCCTGCATCGTCTGGGCTATCGCTCCCGCGTCATCACGAGGCCGACCTTCGAGGATGCGCCGGTGACGATCGGCGTCTGGCTTGGCCAGCGTACCCGCTGGTTCAAGGGGTGGCTTCAGACCTGGCTGGTCATGATGCGCGACCCCGCAAAGCTCGCGCGCGAGATGGGATGGGCCGGTTTTACGGTGTTCCAGATCCTGATCGCCGGCCTGCTTTTATCGTCGCTCGGCCATCCCGTCATCGTCGCCTTCCTCGGCTACCTGACCTGGACGATGCTGCAGGACAATGCCCATGGCGAAGGCGCGCTGGCCTTCTGGCTGTTCGTCACCGACATCGTCAATATCTTCGGAAGCTATGCCGTCTTCATCGCGCTCGGCCGCAACCGCATGAACAAGGAGGAGCGCAAGGCCGTGGGCTGGCGATGGGTTTTCGTGCCGCTCTACTGGCTGATCATGTCGGCCGCCGCCTGGAAAGCCGTCTTCGAACTGCGCAGCAAGCCCTTCGTCTGGAACAAGACGCCGCATGTCCCTGTCGTCGAGGGGGAAAGCTGAACGGAAGGATTGGAGCGGGTGAAGGGAATCGAACCCTCGTATTCAGCTTGGGAAGCTGCTGCTCTACCATTGAGCTACACCCGCGTCTGCGCGGACATTTCCACCAAGCGATCGCCGCTGTCAAGGCTCGCGCGCCGATCAAACATCGACAGGCGCACGTTGGACCGCATCACTCCGCGCGAAAATGCTTCGACAGCTTCAGGCCCTGCGCCTGGTAATTCGATCCAAGGCCGGAGCCGTAAAGCCCCTGCGGATGCTCCATCATGTGCTCGTAGACCAGGCGGCCGACGATCTGGCCGTGTTCGAGGATGAACGGCACCTCGTGGCTACGGACTTCGAGCACGGCGCGGCTGCCGGTGCCGCCCGAGGAGGCATGGCCGAAGCCCGGGTCGAAGAAGCCGGCATAATGCACCCGGAACTCCCCGACCAGCGGATCAAACGGCGTCATCTCGGCCGCGTAGAGCGGTGGCACATGCACGGCCTCACGCGATACGAGGATGTAGAATTCGTCCGGATCGAGGATCAGGTCATCATGGCCGCGGCTGTAGAGCGGCTCCCAGAAATCGAAAATGCCGTGTTCGGCCTTCTTGTCGACATCGACGACCGCGGTATGGTGCTTGCCACGATAGCCGATCAGGCCATCGGCGCCGGTGCCCTTGAGGTCGATCGACAGGGCGATGCCGGCTCCGGAGACGTTTGGCCGCTCGCTGGCGACCAGCACGTCGCTTTCATGCAGCGCCAGCACCTCGGTCTCGGTCAGGAGCGCCTGGCCGATGCGAAAGCGCACCTGCGACAGGCGCGAACCGCGCCGCACGATGATCGGGAAGGTGCGCGGGCTGATCTCCAGATAGAGCGGGCCACTATAGCCTGCTGGTATCTTGTCGAACTCCTGGGCATAATCGGTGATGACGCGGGTGAAGATGTCGAGACGGCCGGTCGAGCTTTTCGGATTGGCGGACGCCGACATGTCCTGCAGGAGATCGAGGCTTTCCATCAAAGGCACGATGTAAACGCAGCCGGTTTCCAGCACCGCCCCGTCGCTGAGGTCGATGACATGCAGCTTCCACCGGTCGAGCTTGTCGGCAACGCGGTGGTTGGGGCCGGGCATGAAGCTGGCGCGGACCCGAAAGGCGCGCGACCCGAGCCGAAGATCAAGGCTTGCCGGCTGGATCTGATCGATATCCAGCGGCGCTTCGCTGATCAGCCGGCCGGCATCGAAAAGTGCTGAAATGGCGCGATCGGCCAGAATGCCCGTTGCCCTCGTCATGTCCGTCTTCCTCTTTGCCGCAG
This sequence comes from Pararhizobium antarcticum, assembly GCF_001885585.1. Classification (GTDB taxonomy): domain Bacteria; phylum Pseudomonadota; class Alphaproteobacteria; order Rhizobiales; family Rhizobiaceae; genus Pararhizobium; species Pararhizobium antarcticum. The sequence continues at coordinate 6,027 of NZ_LSRP01000002.1, read as the reverse complement.
GCGACACGTCATAGCCCTGCTTGTCCCCATGACATATCTTCTCTTCCGGGGGAATTGACGCAAGCGCGCTTGCGCAGTATTTGGAAGATTATCCCGTGGTGATTTGGCCGGTCGGCTTGCAGCCACGTTAAACAAATAGCTAAAAAGGCCGGGTCTTTGAACCGGCTTGCTTTTCGCGGCCGGTTTTTTGTTTTGAAAGTGACGATGATGAGCAAGAATTGGCGCCCGGCAACGCAGCTCGTTCATGGTGGCACGACCCGCTCTGCCCATGGCGAGACCTCCGAAGCAATCTTTCTGACCCAGGGTTTCGTTTATGACAGCTCGGAAGCGGCGGAAGCCCGTTTTAAGGGCGAGACCGAGGGCTTCATCTATGCCCGCTACGGCAGCCCGACCAACGACATGTTCGAAAAGCGCATGTGCATGCTGGAAGGCGCCGAGGATGCGCGCGCCACGGCATCCGGCATGGCGGCGGTTGCAGCCGCGATCCTCTGCCAGCTCAGGGCCGGAGACCACATCGTCGCCGCCCGCGCGCTGTTCGGTTCGTGCCGCTGGGTGGTCGAGACGCTGGCGCCGAAATACGGCATCGAATTCACGCTGATCGACGGGCGTTTTCTCGAAAACTGGGAAAAGGCGGTGAAGCCGAACACCAAGGTGTTCTTCCTCGAAAGCCCGACCAATCCGACCCTGGAAGTCGTCGACATCGAAGGCGTCGCCAAAATCGCCAATGCGGTCGGTGCCAAGCTGATCGTCGACAATGTCTTTGCGACGCCGCTTTTACAGAAGCCGCTGGAACTGGGCGCGCATATCGTCGTCTATTCCGCGACCAAGCATATCGACGGACAGGGGCGCTGCCTCGGAGGCGTGATCCTCTCCGACAAGGACTGGATTGCCGAACATCTGCACGACTATTTCCGCCACACCGGCCCGGCACTGTCGCCGTTCAATGCCTGGACGCTTCTCAAGGGCATCGAAACCCTGCCGCTGCGCGTGCGCCAGCAGAGCGAGAACGCCGCAACGATCGCCGATTTCCTGGCCGAGCAGAACACGGTCGCCAAGGTCATCTATCCCGGCCGCAAGGATCATCCGCAGGCCGACATCATCGCCCGCCAGATGACAGGCGGCTCGACACTCGTCTGCTTCGAAATGAAGGGTGGCAAGGAGGCTGCGTTCGCATTGCAGAATGCGCTTGAAATCATCAAGATTTCCAACAATCTCGGCGATAGCAAGAGCCTGATCACCCATCCGGCGACGACGACCCACAAGAACCTATCGGACGAGGCCCGCGCCGAACTCGGCATATCCCCCGGAACGGTGCGCCTGTCGGCCGGGATCGAGGACAGCCAGGATCTGGTCGACGACTTCGCCCGCGCCCTGAAGTCCGTCCAGGCCTGAACCTTCCAGCAGCGACATCCACAGAGCCGCCTGAACCGCATGGTCAGGCGGCTTTTCTTTGCCCGGACCGGTGCCATGCCTCGCAGAGCGCGTCACCTGTTGCAAATTGGCGCGCAATCAGGTCTGCAGGCACTGCCGTTATTCTTGACGAAACCATATTGCTGTAGAATACGTTTTCCAACGTGAACAAGGTATTGCATATGTATCGCGCGCTGACCCGCGACATCGAAGTGACTGTCGAGCCGTATTATCTGGAGGAGCAATCCGACCCGGATGACAGCCGCTATGTCTGGGGCTACAGGATCGTCATTTCCAACCATTCCGATATCTCGGTGCGGCTGGTGACACGCTACTGGAACATCACCGACGAGACGGGCCAGGTCGACGAGGTCAATGGTCCCGGCGTGATCGGCGAACAGCCGGTGCTCAATCCCGGCGACACTTACGAATATTCTTCAGGCTGCCCGCTCGACACGCCGTCCGGGGTGATGTTCGGCCATTACGGCATGGAAGCGGAAAGCGGGGAGAGGTTCGATGTCAACATCCCCGCCTTCTCGCTCGATGCACCCGGATTAAGCCGCGTGCTCAACTGATGCCCAGGCCCGCCTGTTACTGCGGGCGCACTTCCGTCGCTTCAAACGCGTAGCTCGTCGAACAGAACTCGCAATTCACCGTCACCACGCCATCGACAACCGTGTGGTCGATATCGTCCTGGCTCAGGCTGGCAAGAACGTCGCGGATCTTGTCGCGCGAGCAGGTGCAGCGGTCATAGACGGCCTGCGGCGGATAGACCCGAACGCCCCGCTCATGAAACAGCCTGTAGAGCAACCGTTCCGGCCCGACCATCGGGTCGGTCAGCTCATCGGCTGCAATCGTCTCGACCATCACCTTTGCTTCGCCCCAGAGGTCGTCGACCTCGACGAGATCCCGGTCGTCGCCGTCGCCCCCATGCAGGTCCGGCTGGCGCATGCGCTCCAGCGTTTCCGGCAGAAACTGGGCAACGACGCCGCCAGCCCGCCAGCGATGGCGCGGCTTGCCGTCCGCGTCGCGGTCGAGAAGCTCGGCGACGCTCAGGCGCACCTTGGTCGGGATCTGTTCCGACTGGCGGAAATAGACACCGGCGATCTCTTCCAGCGTCGCGCCGTCGAGCGGCACGATCCCCTGGTAGCGCTGCATGTCGGCACCCTGGTCGATGGTAAAGGCAAGGATGCCCTCGCCGAGCAGCTGCTGCGGCTCGGTTAGGCCCTGCTCTTCGGCGATCGCCAGCGCTTCCTCATTGAAGCGGGCATAGGCGCGCACCCTGTCGGGCGTCGAAAAATCGGCAACGACGAGATCGACCGGGCCATTGCTCTGCGTCTGAACGATGAGCTTGCCTTCGAATTTCAGCGAGGTGCCGAGAAGCACCGTCAAAACGACGGTTTCGGCAACGAGCCTTGCAACGGGTAGCGGATAGTTGTGGCGCTCGAGAATGGCGTCCAGCATCGGACCGAGTTGCACGGCACGACCGCGCACGTCGAGGCCTTCCACCTGGAAAGGCACGACATGATCATCGCCGGCATAATCGAACTGGCCAAGGCCCTGTACTGCTTCCACCATCACTCTGCTCCTTAACATCGGCACGCCCGGTGCGGCGAGCGCCTCAAAGGCGCCCGACGGGCGAACCCCGATGTCCATATTGATCCCTGCGTCTGCCCGTTTTGTCCAGACCAGACTGAAAAACGGCCCGATCGCCGACGGTTGCGGCACGGCGTCGGGGGCAGGATTGAAATCGCCGGTCGCCGGCACCAAGGCCTTTGCTCCGGCGCCGATCGCCGCAATCGCTTAGATCGTGCGTCAGACCGGTGATTTCAATGGCACATGCTCGATGCGCTCAAAGCGCCCCGAGACACCAGGCGAGAACCGATTTCTGGGCATGAAGACGGTTTTCGGCCTCGTCGAACACGACGGACTGCGGGCCGTCGATCACCTCGTCGGTGACCTCCTCGCCGCGATGCGCCGGCAGGCAGTGCATGAACAGCGCGTCTTTTGCTGCCTTCTGCATCAGCGCCGCATTGACCTGATAGGGCTGGAAGACATTGTGACCGCGGGCGCGATGCTCCTGGTTCATGGAGATCCAGGTGTCGGTCACGACACAATGCGCGCCGGCGACCGCCTGTTCGGCATCATGATAGAGCTTGATCTCGCCGCCATTGTTGCGGGCCCAGTTGAGGATCTTGTCATCCGGCTCGGAGCCGAGCGGAACGGCCATGTTCATCCGGTAGCCGAAGCGGGCCGAGCCTTCGATGAAGGAATGCAGCACATTGTTGCCGTCGCCGGTCCAGGCGATAGTCTTGTCCTTCACCGGGCCGCTGTGTTCCTCGAAGGTCATGATATCGGCCATGATCTGGCAGGGATGCGTGGTATCGGTCAGGCCGTTGATGACGGGAACCGTCGCATGTTCGGCAAGCTCGAGCAGGCGCGTATGGTCTGTGGTGCGGATCATGATGGCATCGACATAACGCGACAGCACCTTGGCGGTATCGCCGATGGTCTCGGCGCGGCCGAGCTGCATCTCGGTACCCGACAGGAAGAGCGTCTCGCCGCCGAGCTGGCGCATGCCGACGTCAAAGGAGACCCGGGTGCGGGTCGAGGGCTTCTCGAAGATCATGGCCAGCATCTTGCCCGCCAGTGGCTTTTCCGCCGTGCCCGCCTTGGTCGCCGTCTTGCGCGACTTGGCGTCGTCCATGATGACGCGCAGGTCCCCCGACGTCATCGCGGAGAGATCGAGAAAGTGTCTTGTACCAGCCATGTCCAAATCCTGTTATGCCTGCTTGACGCGAAACGCTCAGGCCGACGCCTTGTGTTTCACGCTCGTCAACTGTTCGGCCGCGCGCTCGATGCGGGCAAGCCCCTCGCGCGCTTCCGCAGCCGTGGTGGTCAGCGGCGGCAGCAGGCGGATGACGTTTTCTCCGGCGGGAACCGCCAGAAGCTTTTGCGCACGAATGGCCTTCAGGAGATCCGCCGACGGTACCTTCGCCTTGATGCCGAGCATCAGGCCCTCGCCGCGCACCTCCTCGATCACATCAGGGAAGCGATCCTGCAAGGATGCTATCCCTTGGCGGAAGACAAGCGCGACATCGCGCACATGCTCCAGGAAACCATCCTCGAGCACCACGTCGAGCACCGCATTGCCGACCGCCATGGCCAGCGGATTGCCGCCATAGGTCGAACCATGTGTGCCGGCGACCATGCCGACGGCAGCCTCCTGCGTCGCGAGGCAAGCGCCGAGCGGAAAGCCGCCGCCTATGCCCTTTGCGACCGCCATGATATCCGGCGCGATGCCCGTTGCCTCATAGGCAAAGAGCTTGCCCGTCCGACCGATGCCGGTCTGGACTTCGTCGAAGATCAACATCAGGCCGTGCTCGTCGCAAAGCGCGCGCAGCGCCTGCAGGAATTCCTTCGATGCCACCCGAATGCCGCCTTCACCCTGGATCGGCTCGATCAGGATGGCTGCGGTGTCCTCGTTGATTGCCGCCTTCAGGGCCGCGAGATCCTCGAACGGCACCTGGTCAAAGCCCGGCGCCTTGGGGCCGAAGCCCTCGAGATACTTTGCCTGGCCGCCGGCGGCGATGGTGGCCAGCGTGCGGCCATGGAAGGCGCCTTCGAAGGTGATGATGTGGAATTTTTCCGGCTGGCCCTTGGCGAAATGATAGCGACGCGCGGTCTTGATCGCGCATTCCAGAGCCTCGGCACCGGAGTTGGTGAAGAACACCTTGTCGGCAAAGGTCGCTGCCGTCATGCGGGCCGCAAGCTTTTCCTGCCCGGGAACCTCGTAGAGATTGGACAGGTGCCAGACTTTTTCGGCCTGTTCCTTCAAGGCGGAGACCAGATGCGGATGGGCATGGCCGAGCGAGTTGACGGCAACGCCGGCTGCGAAATCCAGATAGCGGGTGCCATCCTCCGCGATCAGCCAGACGCCTTCGCCGCGCTCGAAGCGAAGCGGTGCACGCGCATAGGTCTCAAACAGCGGCGTGACTTCGGCCATGGCGACATCTCCTTGCAATCATCGAGAAATCCAACCTCGACGACACTCTTCCTGGTGCCGGCATCCGGCTCTGACAATCAAAAATGCCGCCTTGCGGCGGCCTGCGCACTATCTTCATTCCGCACCGCAATGTCAACAAAAGCCCGGAGTTTCGGGCAATTCTCGACATACACGGCCCTGATGATTTTTTTCCCGATCGGGCTTGCAAAAATACAACGCCACGGCAGCAAGTTGGGGAAAACCCATAAATCGATTCGGCGTGATTCGCCGGACTCTTGTCACGGAGTCACCCGTTCACTAGGTTAATATTCAATTACTAGACGCATGCGGCGGACCTAGTCACCAAAAGTGTTATCGCGTTGCAGTTCCGGATTGCTCCGGAGCACGGTGGAGGATTCGTTCATCATCAACGCCGGGAACGGAGACAAAATCATGAACTGGACTGACGAGCGGGTCGAAAAACTCAAGAAGCTGTGGTCCGAGGGGTTGAGCGCGAGCCAGATCGCCGCACAGCTCGGCGGCGTCAGCCGCAACGCCGTCATCGGCAAGGTTCACAGGCTGAGCCTGCCCGGTCGCGCCAAGGCCGGCGGCACGGCAGCGGCGTCGCGCCC
>NZ_LSRP01000001.1 GCF_001885585.1 Pararhizobium antarcticum | reverse complement strand
CCACGGTGTAGATCCCCTGTCCATCCTGCTGTCATTTGCAGAAAGGAAATAGGTGGCCGGATTTTACTCCGCCCGCAGCTGGATTATTCCGCCGCTACCGTGGCCGACTTTTGCACCGCCGCTCTCAATGCGGAATGATTGAGGCGATCACCGATATCCTCTTTCGCAAAACGCTCGATGCCATGAAAGGTCTCCCGGCGGACCTGCGCGTGGCGTTCAATCTTTCGGCCCGCGACCTCGTGTCGGAGCAGTCCATGACCGGCGTTTGCAAGCTGGTGCGAGAGAGCGGGATTGATCCCAACAGGCTGGAATTCGAGATCACCGAAACGGCGATGATGAAGAATTTCGAGGGTGCCCGCAGGGGGCTTGAGACGCTCTCGGCGATGGGATGTCGCATCGCACTCGATGATTTCGGATCGGGGTATTCGAGCTTTGGCTATATCCAACGATTCCCTCTGGATAAGATAAAACTCGATCGTTCCTTTCTCACCTCATCGGAGGAGGGAACAGTAAGCCAGAATATCATCCACGCCATTGTTGATCTGTGCCGAAATCTTGGTGTCGATTGCCTGATTGAGGGCGTCGAAAACGAAACACAGCTTAAAACGGTGCAGGCGGCAGGGGGCAGATATGTGCAGGGCTACTATTTCAGCCGACCCATGCCCGTGGCGAACGTGCGCGCTTACATCGAAGATGAGCGCTCGAAGCTGAGGTCGCTGCAGGACGACCGCCGGGGCCTACCGGTGGATCATTGAACAGCCTCGGCGTGCTTAGACCTCTCAGGCGGCGGACAGCCCATGCTCGCGCTGTCCACTTGCGACACGCCCCTCTGGCGAGGGGCAATAGTCTTTTCATGGTCAAGAGTTCGGTGCGCGCTCCCGATCCTATCCTGTTCCGACATGATCGGGGGCGCTGGCTTGCTGATCCCAAACGCAGCGATTGTCAAATGTCCTTGGCCAAACGCAAGGCGTCGTAAATTGCGGCATGGGTATTGCGGGCCGCAACGGCATCACCGATGCGGAACAACTGGTAGCTGCCTGCCGGGTTGCGCGCGATGGTTTGCTGCGTGCCTGACAGCAGCGCGTCGTAGGAGACTTCACCCAGATTGCTGGATCCCGGCTTCAGCTCGAAATAGAGGTCATCCAGCGGGATGGTTCCATGATTGATGACGATCTGGTCGACTGTCCGCTGCCGCGAAACGCCGCCATAATCGCTGCCAACCTGGGCGACGATCTGGTTGCCGCTCTTTGCCGCTGATTCCAGCCTGTAGGTGACGGTGAAGGTGACGTCGAGCTTTTGAAGCGAGCGCATGTAGGGAACAAGGTTCATTGCCATGACCTCAGGCGCGAAGGCGCGGTCCGGCGTCATGATCTCGACCTTCGCGCCCGATCTTGCCAGGAACTCCGCCGCCTGAAGACCGGCATGGTCGCCGGCATCGTCGAAGACAAGCACGTTCGTGCCCGGCTTGACGTCGCCGGAGATGATGTCCCAAGAGGATACGACGAGCGCGTTGCCTTCGGACAGGACGTCTGTATGCGGCAGCCCGCCCGTTGCAATGATCACGACATCCGGCTTTTCCGAGGCGATCATGGCGCTGTCGGCCCAGCTGTTGAAATGGAAGGTGACGCCACGCTTCTCGCACTGGCTCATGCGCCAGTCGATGATGCTGATCATCTCGCGCCGCCGCTCGCTTTGGGCGGTGAGGCGGATCTGGCCTCCCGGCTTGCTGGCCGCTTCGAATACCACGACGGCATGGCCACGCTCGGCCGATACGCGTGCTGCTTCCAGGCCGGCCGGTCCGGCGCCGACGATCACCACCTTCTTGCGGATATCGGCCTTCGGGATGCTGTGCGGCATGGTCTGCTCGCGGCCGGTGGCTGCATTGTGAATGCAAAAGGCCATGTTGCCCTGGTAGATCCGGTCGAGACAGTAATTGGCACCGACGCAGGGGCGGATATCGTCTTCGCGCTTTTCAATGATCTTTCGGACGATGTGCGGGTCGGTCATGTGGGCGCGGGTCATGCCGACCATGTCGACCTTGCCCGTCGCAATCGCATGCCGGGCCGTCGCCACGTCCGGGATCTTCGCCGCGTGAAAGGTCGGGAAATTGGTGGCGGCGCGGATTTCGCCGGCGAAATCGAGATGCGGCGCGTTTGCCATGCCCTGGATCGGAATGACATCGGTGAGGCCGGGATCGGTATCGATATGGCCGCGGATGACATTCAGGTAGTCGATCAGGCCGCTGTCGCGCAGACGCCTGGAAATCTCGATGCCGTCGGCCTTGCCGGTGCCGCCGGGAAGACATTCGTCGGCGGTGTAGCGAACGCCGAGAATGAAGTCGTCCCCGACCCGTTCCCGCATCGCCCGGAAGACGTCAAAACAGAAGCGCATGCGGTTGTCGAGGGATCCGCCATAGGGACCCTCCAGCTCGTTGGTCAGGGGCGACGTGAACTGATCGATGAGGTGGCCATAGGCCTCGAGCTCGATGCCGTCCATGCCGCCGGCTTTCATCCGTTCGGCCGCATCGGCAAAGTCCCTGATGATGCGCGCGATATCCCAGTCTTCCAGTTTCTTCGGAAACGCACGATGGGCCGCCTCGCGATGGTGGGACGGAGCCACGACCGGCAGCCAGTCGCCCTTGTCCCAGCGGGTGCGACGGCCAAGATGGGTGAGCTGGATCATGATCGCCGCCCCCTGCTCATGGACGGCGTCGGTCATCTCCCGGAGCCAGGGCACGATCTCGTCCTTATAGGCGAGCAGGTTGTTGAAGACCGGCGGACTGTCCTTCGATACTGCCGCCGAGCCGGCCGTCATGGTCAAGGCCACGCCGCCCCTTGCCCGCTCCACGGTGTAGGCCCGGTAGCGCTCCTTCGGCATGCCGTCTTCCGGATAGGCCGGTTCGTGCGACGTCACCATGATGCGATTGCGAAGTGTCAGGTGCTTCAGCTTGTAGGGCTGCAGGAGGGGATCGTTCGACATGCGCCGGGCTCCGGTTAGAGGCATTCGAACCAAGGCTAGGGGGCTATGTACACTTGTGTCAAGAAATAAAACATCAGCGTTTTTTCTAGCGACATAGCTGTACAATGTTCCTTGATCCCACACCGTCGATTTGGTAGAAACCATCATGGAACAGGCAATGACGGACAGTGGCGGGCGGGGTTCCCAGGAGGCCTGGCTTGCGGCGGCCTATGACCTCTTGCTCGAATCCGGCGTGGATTCCGTCAAAATCCTGCCCCTGGCAAAAAGCCTCAATCTGTCGCGGACCAGCTTCTACTGGTTTTTCAGGGATCGGGAAGCCTTGATGGCGGCTTTGCTCACCCGCTGGCGAGAGAAGAACACCGGCAACATCGTCAAGCAGTCGGAAGCCTATGCGGAATCGCTCGCCGAGGCGATGCTCAACGTCTTTGATTGCTGGCTGAACGACGATCTCTTTGATGCGCGGTTCGAATTCGCAATTCGCAGCTGGGCGCTGCAGTCGCCCGAAATCCTCGAGGAGGTTCATCGTGCCGATCAGGTGCGACTGGACGCGATCGGGAAAATGTTCATGCGATTTGGCTATGCCGAGCCAGCCGCAGACGTTCGTGCGCGCACAACCTACCTGGTGCAGATCGGCTATATCTCGATGCAATCGAACGAAGACATCTCGACGCGCATGAAACGTATCCCCGAATATATCGCGATCTACACCGGCCAGATACCGCAGCAGCGCGAGCTCGACCGCTTCTTTTCGCGGCATGGTTACAGACCTGTCGACGCCGAGGCCTGAATCTGCACCTCTCCATCGACCGGTGGGATTCAGCAGCGAAGCAGGACCTTCCGCGACAGTTTGCTGTTCGGCGTCTTATCTCGTCAGGTCAAATCAGCAGAGGTCTTTGACCCACGGCCGCAGGTCGAAACCGGCACTGACATCGGCGCCGGATGGGGCGCTGCTGCCATATTTTCGCAACTGGACCGGGGTCATCCCGAACCGCCGCCGAAAGGCGCGGCTGAAGTGCGACGGATCGCCAAATCCGTAATCGGCCGCGATGACGCCGATGTTGCGGGTATCGCTGGGATCGCACAGGGCTTTTCGGACATGGGCAAGGCGACGGTCGAGCATGAAGCTGGCGACGCCGCGATAGGGTTCGAACAGGCGATACAGCGTCGATCGCGAAAGGCCCAAGGCGTTCGCAAGGGCCTCGGCATCGAGCGTGCTATCGCCGAGCCGGCTTTCGATCATGCGCCGCGCGCGCTGGAATTGCGCTTCACGGAAGGGCAGCGGCGCGCTGTCACGCATCTCGTCCATCGGTTCCAGGGCTGCGTGGTACATGGCCAGTGTGGCATTGCCGACCGCTGCACCGACCGAACGCGGCATGGTGGGCAAGCGCTCGCGCAGGGCCAGAAGATGATCGACCATCAGGGCACCGAGCACGGACCCCCTCGGGCCTTGAGACATATGGCCATGCGGGACTTCGCGGACCTTCAACACGTCGCGGGGGATCATGACGGTGATGTTCGTCGATGCGACGGATATTGTCCTGGTTTCCCGGGCCATGTCGAGCGTGACAAGATCACCACGCCGGACGGTGATCGGCCGATCATCCAGCGTTCCGGTATATCCGCCCGTGGTGTAGACCTGGACCAACACATGGTTGATGCCGTCCGATGCGGCTTTCTGCAGGCTTCTCGTAAAGGCCGTGGCATCGAAGCTGCCGACCCCGACGAGAATGTCACCGAGATGGTAAGTGGTGTAGGCGGCTTTGAACTCGCCATTGGCATCCACAGGGGCGACGTCGAACACCGGTGCGACCGCCTGCTGCCATCCGCGAAATGCGTCCTTTGCATTCATGCTCGAGGAATCGAAATTCTGGCTGAGCAGGAGCGGTTCCTCGGCATCCATCGCTATTTTCCTCCTGCTTCATGAGCGTCTTATAAAGATGGGACGGCTATACCAAAGATGACATTTTATGCTCATCACGAATATGTTTCCTTCAGCTAAATGCCTGACGAGGATTTTCCAGTTGTGAGGAGTGCAAGATGTTGGGCAAGCGGGCGTTTTTATACTCGAGCACGGTGATTGCGTTCGGTTTTGCCGCGCTTTCGCCAACCACGCTCTTGGCGCAGAGCCTGTCCGACTGGGAAACGCCCGAGTATCGCGCCGGCTGGCAACTGGGCGCCGTGAATGCGGCCGAAGCATATGCGCTTGGTTTTACCGGAAAAGGCGTGTCCGTCGGCGTGCTGGACAGCGGGCTGGACACGCGTCATCCGGAGTTTACCGGGCGCGTGCTGGACGGCTATGATTTCACCGGAAACCACCCGATCGTCGGCGAGGGCAGCTTCGATACAGATACGCACGGCACCCATGTCTCCGGCATCATTGCCGCCAACCGGGATGGCGAAGGCATGCATGGCGTTGCCTTCGATGCCAAGGTCATGCCGGTTGTCTTCGATCAGAACACCGGGGATCCCGACGCCAATTTCGCGACGTCCTGGCGCTTTCTCGCCGACCAGGGCGTGTCGATCGTCAACAACAGCCTCGGTATCAACAACTGCACAGAGGGCGATGCGCCTCCCTGCAACGTCACCGACTATGATGCGGGTTACTTCGAGGAGAATTTCCCGGACACGATCGCGGCCATGAAATACACGGCCGAGAAGGATGTGCTGATGGTCTTTGCGACGGGAAACGAGAGCCAGCCGGCCCCCGACGCATTGGGCGGCATGCCCTACTGGATTCCGGAGCTGCGCGATAACTGGATCACGGTCGGCGCGGTTGATTCCGACGGCGAGCTTGCCAGTTTCAGCAATCGCTGCGGCATCGCGGCCGATTGGTGCCTGGTCGCTCCAGGTGTGGAGGTTTACTCCACAATGCCGCTCGGCGAAGGCTCGATATTCGACCCCAACTATATGCCCGAGGATGGCACGTCGATGGCGACGCCTGTCGTCTCCGGCATCGCGGCCCTGGTCAAGGAGGCCTTTCCGTTCTTCACCGCCCAGGATTTGCAGCAGACCTTGCTGACGACGGCGACGTCGATGGGCGACCCTTCGGAGTTTGGCTGGGGCATGGTCAATGCCGGCAAGGCCGTGCAAGGCTACGGCACTTTCGTGAGTGATGTCGGTATCGATACGAAAGGCTATGACGCCACGTTCGGAAATGACATCGATGGCGATGGCTCGCTGACGAAGATCGGCGATGGCATGCTGACGATGGCGGGCGACAACACGTATCTCGGCGGAACCGTCGTCTATTCCGGTGGTTTGTCGGTCGATGGCACGCTGTCCTCGCTGGTCTATGTCGGCACGGACGGCACGTTGCGCGGCACCGGCACGATCAATGCGCCGCTTGCGGTCGACGGGCGTCTTGCGCCCGGAAACTCGCCGGGGACTTTGACGGTTGCCGGCCCGGTTCTGTTGAGTGGTTTGGCGGTCTCTGAATTCGACATTGACGGCACAGGAACCGGCACCGGCGCGGGCAACTATGCGCGCCTCGTGACCACCGGGAAAACCGGCAGGATCGAGGTCAACGGCACATTGGTGGCCAAAACGCGCGGCATCACCGGTGACGCCACGAACACCTATGTCGCGTCGCTCGGGACGCGTTTTAATATCATCCGGGCGAGTGCAGAACTGACAGGCAGCTTCGACAGCCTTGTTCACGCCGGCACTGGTGGCCTGGCCCGGGCAACGCGGTTTGATGCCGTCTACGACGCGTCGGGCGTGTCGGTGGCCGTTACGCCGGAAGCCTATGGCGACCTTGCCGCCAATGGGTTGGAAACGACGAACAATCAGGATGCAACAGGGGCGGCGCTGGATGCCATCCGGCCGACGGCCGGGGTTCGCTCCGACCGTCTCTTTTCAAGCCTCTACACAACGGATGCCGGCGACCTGTCGAAGGCACTCGGACAATTGTCGGGCGAGATCCATGCCAGCGCCACGGCGCTGCAGGTTGCCCGCTCGGCAGCCTTGCAGGATACCGTCGCAGAGCGCGTGCACGGCGCACGGCTGGCCGAGGGGCTTGATGAGCGCGCAACATTCTGGTCGTCCGCCTATGGTGGTTTTGGATCGGCCGACGGTGGCCAGACGGAAACATTCGATTGGGATACCACCAATATCCTGTTCGGATTGGATATGGGCGCCGGTGAGGAAAGCCGCATCGGGTTGGCTGCCGGTACCGGTCACAGCAATGGCGATGTCGATGATGACAATGCAAGCCTGAGTGGCAACCATTATGATATCGTTGCCTATGGCTCGACGTCGATCAGCGCATTCGATCTCAGTGTCGGCGCTTCGCACAGCTGGTCGAATTTGAACACGGCCCGCTCCCCGGATTTTGGCGGGTTCAGCGATACGCTGACGGGCTCCTACCAGACGCGGACTGCGCAGGTCTTCGGCGAAATTGGCTATACGGCCGTCGTCGACCGCTTTGAACTCAACCCGTTTGTCTCCGGCAGTTACATGGCGATCAGCGACAGCCGCTTTGCAGAAACGGGTGGCGCGGCGGCACTGTCCGGAACGGTGGCGGATCGCAATCTCGGGCTGACGGTGACGGGTCTGCGTGTTTTGACCGAATTCGACGTCGGTGCCGGCAAGCTCTCGACGCGCGCCATGCTGGGCTGGCAGCATCTTCATGGCAATGCGCAAGGCATAGCCAATGTGGCATTTGCTGGTGGTGCGCCCTTCCGGATCGACGGGGCCGGTCTTGCGCGCAATGCGCTGCGCATCGACCTCGGCGCCGACTATTCGTTCAGTGACAGGGTGACGGGCGGTCTGGGTTACCGCGGGACGCTGGCGCCTTCGTCCAGCACCTCCTCGATAACCGGCAATTTCAAGGTCGCCTTCTGACGCCTGGAGCGGCATCGATGGCTCTGACTGTGGCACGCTGAACCGGGCCGCATGGTCCACCAGATCTCTGGTCAGTACCAGGGAAAAGGACTTGTCGCCGCGACCCCTCGGCGATGAGCCTGTGGTTCTATCCGCAGAATATCGTGCGCGAAGCGTTCCGCCGTGCCGGTTGCCCGGCGCATTTTGGATGCCCGGCTTTGAGGAAGCTCTGCCCTAAAGTTTCCAAATTTCATCAAATTGCAGGACTATATCCAGGTCATTCCATGACCTATGGGATTTCTGCCGGTTGATCCCGGACGGTCTGGACAGGTCATTTTGGCTCTGATATATCAGACCCATTGAGTGGGGCATGCTCTGCCCGCAAGCCAGGAGATTACCATGACGGCGAATGTGTTCAGCGGCTGTATCCCAGCGCTTATGACCCCCTGCAATCCGGATCGCACACCGAATTTCGATTTGCTTGTCCGCAAAGGCCAGGCGCTGATCGCTGCCGGCATGTCCGCCGTCGTCTATTGCGGCTCCATGGGCGACTGGCCGCTGCTGACCGACGCGGAACGGCAGGAAGGCGTGCGCCGGCTGGCGGAAGCCGGCGTGCCTGTGATTGTCGGCACCGGGGCGATCAACACGAAATCGGCCGCCAGCCACGCGGCGCATGCCGCCAAAGTCGGCGCCAAGGGCCTGATGGTGATCCCGCGCGTGCTGTCGCGCGGCACGTCGGTCGCTGCCCAGCGTGACCATTTCTCGGCCGTTCTTGCAGCCGCAAAGGACCTGCCGGCGGTCATCTACAACAGCCCCTATTATGGCTTTGCCACCCGCGCCGAGCTTTTCTTCGATCTGCGCGCGCGCTTTTCCAACCTTGTCGGCTTCAAGGAATTCGGCGGCAAGCAAGATATGACCTATGCGGCTGAGAACATCACCTCCGGCGATGACAGTTTGACCCTGATGATCGGCGTTGACACCGGCGTCTATCACGGCTTTGTCAATTGCGGTGCCGGCGGCGCCATCACCGGCATCGGCAATGCCCTGCCGAAGGAAGTGCTGCACCTGGTATCGCTCTGCGAGAAGGCAGCCAAGGGCGATGCTGCGGCCCGTCGCGAAGCGCTGGAACTCGAGGAGGCGCTGACCGTGCTCTCCACCTATGATGAAGGCCCGGACCTCGTGCTGCACTACAAACATCTGATGGTTCTGAACGGCGACACGGAGTACACACTGCACTTCAACGAGACCGACAGGCTCAGCGCCTCGCAGCAACGCCATCTCGAAAATCAGTTTTCGCTGTTCAAGGCCTGGTACGCCGCGCGGTATGCCTGACGGCTTCCCCACCGCATCTCGCTGTGCCCACTGACGATCGGTGGTGGCTCGCACGACTTTGATCCTCTCCCCCGCGGGAGAGGATAGGTAAGCCCGGAAGACGGCGCTAACCTGACCAGGGCTCGACAGGGTGACGGGACGTCAGTTAACCCCTGAACGCCCCGTCCGCGCGAGCACGTCTTCGGGTTCGAAGCGGGCGATCTCTGCGCCTGCCTGAAGATAGGCTCCGGCTTCCGCCTTGAAGCGGATCGTGCCGGCGCGTGCGGCCAGCACCTGGGTTTCCATCTTCATGGCTTCCATGACGGCGATCAGTTCGCCTTCGGCAACCTGCGCCCCATCCTCGATCTTGAAGGCTTGCAGCGTGCCGGAGATCGGCGCGGTGATGCTCAAGGGATCCTCGGGCTTGGCCGTATCGGCCTGACCAACGCCCTGACCGGATAGGCCACCCAGCCCAGCCAATAGCGCAGCCGGGATGCCCAGCGCATGGCGCTTGCCGTCGATCTCGACATGGGTGCGGATCAGCGCAGTGTCGCCGGTCGGCTCGTGCCGGGCTGTGGCCTCCAGCGTTGCGGCAAAATCGGTCTCGATCCAGCGCGTGTGGACCTTGAAGCCGTCTTCTCCGGTGAAATCTCGGCTCTCAATCGCCGCGCGATGGAAGGGAAGCACAGTGGCGATACCGTCGATCCTGAATTCTCTGAGGGCGCGGCGGGCGCGGGCCAGTGCCTGTTCGCGGGTGGCGCCGGTCACGATCAGCTTGGCCATCAGCGAGTCAAACGTGCCGGGCACGGTCGAGCCGGAGACCACGCCGGTATCGAGGCGGATGCCGGGACCGGACGGCGCGTCGAACCGGGTGATCGTGCCGGGGGTCGGCAGGAAGCCGCGGCCGGGATCTTCGGCATTGATGCGGAACTCGATCGAATGGCCACGCGGCGCGGGCGTCTCGGTGACCAGCAGCGGCAGACCGTCGGCAATGCGGAACTGTTCGATGACGAGGTCGATGCCGGTGGTTTCCTCGGTCACCGGATGCTCGACCTGCAGGCGGGTGTTGACCTCGAGGAAGGAGATCGTGCCGTCGACGCCGAGCAGAAATTCGACGGTGCCGGCGCCCGAATACCCGGCGGCGGCGCAGATGCGCTTTGCGGCATCGTGGATTTCATGGCGCTGTGCGTCCGACAGGAAGGGAGCCGGAGCTTCTTCGACGAGCTTCTGGTTGCGCCGCTGAAGCGAGCAGTCCCGGGTGCCAAGCACCAGCACATTGCCATGCTTGTCGGCCAGAACCTGCGCCTCGATATGGCGCGGACGGTCGAGGAAACGTTCGAGAAAACATTCGCCACGACCGAAGGCGGCTTTGGCCTCGCGCACCGCCGAGCTGTAGAGTTCGGGGATCTCCTCCATCGTCCAGGCGACCTTCAGACCACGGCCGCCGCCGCCATGCGCGGCCTTGATGGCCACCGGCAGGCCATGCTGTTCGGCAAAGGTGATGACTTCGGCGGAGGTCTCGACCGGGCCGTCGCTGCCGGCAACCAGAGGCGCGCCGACGCTGGTTGCGATGCGCCGCGCCTGGACCTTGTCGCCAAGCGCCTCGATGACATGCGGATCCGGGCCGATCCAGATGAGACCGGCCTCCTGCACGGCGCGGGCGAATTCGGCGCGTTCGGAGAGGAAGCCATAGCCGGGATGTACGGCATCGGCGCCGGAACGCTTTGCGATACCGATCAGCTTTTCGATGTCGAGATAGGTTTCGGACGGTTGGCTGCCGTCAAGCCCGTAGGCTTCGTCGGCAAGTGTCACGAAGAGGGCATCCATGTCCGGATCGGCATAGACGGCAACCGACTGCAGGCCATGGTCGCGACAGGCGCGGATGATGCGGACGGCGATTTCGCCGCGATTGGCGATCAGCACTTTTTTCATGGATGTCTCCTCACAGTTTCTGTCGTTGCGGCTTTGCACGTCTCAACCCTTGGCGGGCGCGATAGCGGCAAATGTCGTCACGGGCCTGAAGCGTATCTGGGCATTGACCGGGATCTGCCCGGCGAGATCGAGATGATATTCGGCAACCGTGCCGATGACCGGATAACCGCCGGTCAGGGGATGGTCGGCGAGGAACAGCACCGGCTGGCCGCTATGCGGCACCTGGATGGCGCCCGTCGCCGTGCCTTCGCTCGGCAGTTCGGCGGTGTCCCGGCGCTCAAGGGCTGTGTCGCCGATAATCCGGATACCGACGCGGTTCGACTGCGGTGTCACCGTCCAGAGCTGCGATGACAGCGTCGCAATGCCGCCTTGCGTGAACCAGTCGCTGCGCGGGCCCATGACCACGTCGAGCGTAACCACGTCATCTGCGGCTGGATGGTCGAAGGCCGGTGCTTCCGTGATCGACACGCTGGCGAGACCGGATGTCGCTTCGTTGATTAGAAGGACAGTGCCTGACGTCACCGGATCGGGGCCAACCATGGCGAGCGTATCGGTCGAGGCGCTGCCGAGGACCGGCTTGACGGCAAAGCCGCCGCGCACGGACAGATAACTGCGCATGCCCTTCGGCGCCTGGCCGAGCGTGACGACATCGCCGGCTTCCAGCGCGATCGGCTGGTAGGTTTCGGCGGCAAAGCTGCGGCCGGAATCGTCCCGGATGCTGATCGGGCAGGGCGCGCCGGTGACGCCCGTCACGGTGCGGCCTGTGACTTGGAAGGAAAAGCCGCCGAGAATGATCTCGAGGGCGGGCGCGCCGGCAGGATTGCCGACGATCCGATTGACGGCCTTCAGGGCACCCTGGTCGAGCGCGCCCGACGAGGAGACGCCCTGTCCGGTCTGGCCAAAACGGCCGAGATCCTGGAACAGCGCCGGCATGGGCGCCGTTAGAACCTTTAAGGTCAGCGCAGTGCCGGCAGGCTCAACGGATGCAGGCTCGGGAGCCCTGGTCGTTGGAGCGGTCACAGGACGAGACGTTTTTGCCAGGTCGACGAAGCGGACGCGGTGTCCAGGCTGGAACAGCGCCGGCGGATCGCGCGACAGGTCCCACATCTGTTCCGGCGTCGTGCCGATGATCTGCCAGCCGCCGGGGCTGTTTTGCGGATAAACGCCGGAAAATGCCCCGGCAAGTGCAACCGAGCCTGCCGGGATCTTCGTCCGGGGGCTCTGGCGGCGCGGCACCTCAAGCACCGGATCGCCGCCGACCAGATAACCGAAGCCGGGGGCAAAGCCGCAGAAGGCAACGGTGAAGGTGCTGTCCGTGTGGCGGCGGATAACGTCCTCGACCGACAGGCCGGTGAGGTCGGCGACGTCGGCAAGATCCTCGCCGTCATAGTTGACCGGGATTTCCACCAGCATGTCCGACGGCGCGATGCGGGCCGAAAGATCGCGCGTGGCGATGGCCGCGGCAAGGCTCTCTGCACTGAGCCTTGCCGGCTGGAAGCGGATCATCAGGGTGCGGGCGGCCGGCACCATGTCGATAATGCCGTCCACCGGGTCGGCTTCAAGCGAGGCAAACAGTGCCAGCGTCTCGTCGAGATCGGCGAGTTCGACAAGCAGGACTGTCAGGCTGACGGGCAGGAAACGCATGGGTACCTCAGGCGTGATAGGCGGAATCGGGAATGTCGGTGATGAACATATGCCCCGGCGCATGGGTGATGGCAAAGGGCACGCCGGACGCCATCACGGCGGCCTGCGGGGTGACGCCGCAGGCCCAGAACACCGGCACTTCGCCGGGCTCGATGCGCACGGGATCGCCGAATTCCGGTTTGGAGAGATCCATGATGCCGATTTCCTCGGGGGCGCCGACATGCACCGGCGCACCATGCACGGCCGGGAAGCGGCCGGAAATGGTGGCAGTATCAGCGACCCGCGAGGCCGGGATCGGCCGCATTGAAACGACCATGTTGCCATGCAAACGGCCGGCCGGGCGGCAGGGCCTGTTGGTCAGGTACATCGGCACGTTCGACTTGTCGGTCATATGGCGGATCTCGATGCCGGCCTCGACCATCGGCGTCTCGAAGGTGAAGCTGCAGCCGATCAGGAAGCTGACGAGATCGGCATGCTCGGCAAAGGCTGCGGTCGCATCCGCTGTTTCCTCGGAAAGCTTGCCGTCGCGCCAGATGCGGTAGAGCGGCAGGTCGGTGCGGAGGTCGGCACCCGGCGCCAGAAGCGTGGCATGCGAGCCCGGATCGGAGACGTCGAGCACCGGGCAGGCCTTTGGATTGCGCTGGGCATAGAGCAGGAAATCGAAGGCCCAGTCGCGGGGCAGCACGATCATGTTGGCCTGGGTGAAGCCCGGCGCAACGCCTGACGTCGGCTCGATGCGGCCTGAACGGTAGCGTTCGCGGGCACTGCGGGCCGATGCGGAATCGACATGGCGAAGATGGTCCAAGGCAATCATTGTATCCCTCCGTCCGGTCTCGGGTCAGGCTTTAAGAAACGAGCTGACCATGATGCCGTCCGCCTCGAAAGTGCGGCGGATCTCCTGGGCAATGGCAACCGCGCCGGGGCTGTCGCCATGCACGCAGATCGACTGCGCATCGACCTTGATGGTCGATCCGTCGATCGCTTCCAGCGTACCGGTTTTGGCCAGCTGCAGCATGCGGCGGGCGATCGCCTGCGTGTCGTGCAGGACGGAACCCGGCTCGCGGCGCGAGACGAGCTGGCCATCCGGCGTGTAGGCACGGTCGGCAAACGCCTCTGCGACAACGGCGAGGCCGGATTTGCGGGCAAGATCGAGGATCGGCGCGCCGGCAAGACCCATCAGCACCAGTGAAGGGTCAATGGCCATGATGGCGTCGATCACCGCCTGGCCTTGCTTCGGGTCATGGGCGATGCGGTTGTAGAGTGCGCCATGCGGCTTGACATAGCCGACGGTGACGCCGGCTGATGCTGCGAGGCCCTTGAGGGCGCCGATCTGGTAGATGACGTCGGCGATCAACTCGTCGCTCGTCACATCCATGTCGCGCCGGCCGAAGCCGACGCGATCGGGATAGGAGACATGTGCCCCGATCGAAACACCGTTTTCGGCCGCCGCCCGGACGGTCTTCAGGATGCCGACGGGATCGCCGGCATGAAACCCGCAGGCGACATTGGCACTGGAGACGATGGCGAGCATCGCCGCGTCATCGCCCATGGCCCAGGCGCCATAGCTTTCTCCGAGATCGCTGTTCAGATCGATGGATGTCATGTCGGTCTCCTCAAATCTGGCCCGGCCAAGGCGAGGCTGGGATTGCATGGAAAGTGAGAGGGGAAATGCCCCGTCTTGCAGAAACGGGGCGTTGCGTCTTAGCCGGCGGCCGAAAGCAGTGCGAAGATCGGGCCGATGGACTTGTAGCCCATGTACCAGGTCAAAGCGCAGGTGAGTACGCCCAGCACCAAAAGCCAGCGCGGATAGCGATAGCCGCCCATCAGGTCGGAGCGAGCCCAGGCCGCGTAGATGAAGATCGATAGACCGATTGGCAGGATGAGACCATTCAGACCGCCGACGAAGACCAGCATCTGGGCAGGCGGCGTTGTGATGATCACGTAGAAGAACAGCGAGACGGCGATGAAGATCACGGTCGCGATGTTGCGGGCGCGCTCGGTAATGTCCTTCTTGAACACGGTGATGAAGGACACCGAAGTATAGGCGGCACCAATCACCGAGGTGATGGCGGCAAACCACAGGACTGCACCGAAGATGCGGAAGCCGACATCGCCGGCGGCTGCCTGGAAAGCCTGTGCGGCGGGGTTGGCACCCTTGCCGGAGACATCGATGACGACGCCTGAGGCGACCACACCGAGGATGGCGAGGAAGAGCACGTAGCGCATCAGGCCGGTGACGGCGATGCCGGTCAGCGCTGCGCGATTGACGGCGCCGAGATTCTCGATGCCGACCTGGCCCTTGTCGAGCAGGCGGTGGGCGCCGGAATAGGTGATGTAGCCGCCGACGGTGCCGCCGACGATGGTGGTGATCGTGGCAAAATCGATCGTGCTTGGCAGGAAGGTCTGGAACAGCGCATCGCCGACGGGCGGCGCGGAGACGATGGCGACATAGAGTGTCAGGATGATCATCAGGATACCGGCAAAAATGATCAGCCGGTCAATGGCGACACCGGCGCCTTTCGACATGAAGATGGCGATGGCGATCAGGGCGCTGATTGCGCCGCCCCATTTGGGATCGAGCCCGAGCATGGCGTTGAGACCGAGGCCCGCGCCGCCGATATTGCCGATGTTGAAGAACAGGCCGCCGACAATGACGAGAATGGCCAGAACATAGCCGGTGCCGGGGATGGCGGCGTTGGCGATGTCGGAGGCGCGCATTTTCGTCAGGGTGACGATGCGCCAGATGTTCAACTGGACCACAAAATCGATGACGATCGAAGCCAGAATGGCAAAGGCGAAGGCGGCCCCAAGCTTGGTGGTGAACGTCGCGGTCTACGTGATGAAGCCGGGGCCAATGGCCGATGTTGCCATCAGGAAGACGGCGGCGGTCAGGGCCGCCCTGCGTGACTGGACGGATATGCCGCTGGGGCTGGTGCTGCTCTGGGAATGCGAATTCTGTTCCATGTTACCCTCTTTTTTGATCGCATATCGTCCGAAGTGTCTGCCGGATTGGACTGTCGATGTCTGCAGCGTCCTATCGTTTCACAATTCTGTCAAGATTGTTCAACGATTTTATTCTATCGTTCTACTAAATTGTTCAAATGTTGAGCGATTTGTTTCTAATTTGTGCAGGAAACAGGACCTGAGGTGCAGATTTTGGCCTTCTCTCCGCCGCAGTTCGGCCCTGTTCGCAGATCTGCTGGCGACACTGTTTCGACAGGGATCTTCCTTCCGGCCAGATCGCTACAGGAATCGCTGGCGATTAACTTGCTTTCGCCTGCGGCGGTCGGTTTCGTTTCTCTGCGAAGCACGATAACCATGCGGGCAAGTGGCGGCGTGCGTCTCAGGCCGCCGAAGGGGTATTCATGGCAGAGCAGGACACGACATCGGCACTGGCGCCACGACTGGCGGAGGAAATCCGCGACAGACTGATCGCGGGTGAATTGAAGCCCGGTCAACGCCTGTCGGAGGCGGCGCTCAGCGTCGATCTCGATGTGTCGCGCAATTCGCTGCGGGAAGCGTTCCGCCTGCTGACCAAGGAGGGACTGCTGCGCCACGAGCCAAATCGCGGGGTTTTCGTCTCGACACCCAGCATGGCCTCGATCATCGACATCTACCGGGTGCGGCGGGTCATTGAATGCCAGGCGATCGAGCGGGCCTATCCAAACCATCCGGCCGTCGCCCGCATGCGGGCTGCCGTCGACACTGCGCGAATCGCGCGGGATGCGAAGGACTGGAGCACCGTTGGCAGCAAAAACATGGTGTTTCACGCGGCGATTGTCGATCTGGCCGACAGCCGCCGGCTGAACGCCTTCTATGCGCAGATCGCCGCAGAACTGCGCCTGAGTTTCGGCCTGCTCGCCGATCCAGAACTCCTGCATGCGCCCTATGTCGAACTGAACGCAACCATCCTCGAAAGGCTCGAAGCCGGCCTGACGGCAGAGGCGTCCGAACTCCTGGAGGCCTATCTCGCCCAGTCCGAACGAACGGTCCTTGCCGCGTTTTCGCGCATAGAGGCCGCGAACTGAGGCTGCTTTGATGCAGCCCGCACGACAATGGTCCGCGCTGTCCCTGGCGATGGTCAGCGGGTCTGAGGATTAGAGACGGGCGTTGGCTGACGTTCTGAAAACGAAAAAGCCCGCCGCGGGAGGAGGTGCGGCAGGCTTTTCCTGATAGAACCGAACAGCGACCGGGAGGAGGAGTGTCGCCGTTCTCGCAGGCGTCCCCTTGGGAGGAGGAGCGGGGCGCCCGGTACACGAAGCTCTGCGGGAGGAGGTGCATTGCTTCGATGACCAGAAGATATCGTATTTTGCTGCATATTAAAGATGCGTTATTGCAGTGCAGCCATGCAAAAAGAGCGATGCTCTTTTCGGGCCGATCTTGTCGCAATCGATGGTGAAAGACCCTGACGTGCGCGTAGTCAGGGGCTATGCTCGCATCTGCGAAGCAGGAGCGAGCAGTTTGATGATGGTAGAAGAAGCGGTGGAATTGCGCGAGCGCATGACGATCCTCGGCGACCTCGAAGGGGCGTCCTTTGTTCCGTGGATCCGGCGGCATGCCGCAAAGCTCGGTCTTGATCATGTCATCTGCCATGCCAGTGCGGCGCGGATCGAACTCGAGATCGCCGGTCCGGAGGAGCTTTTGGACATGATGGAGATGGGCTGTTCGCTGGGGCCGATCGATGTCTGGGTGGAGCGGATCGAGCGTTCTGCGATCACCATCGAAACGCGCTAGAATTGTGATGGCCGTTTCCTGCATGCGGGCCTTGTGCTTGATATTTAATCAAGATTGCAAATGCGAAATATTTATGCAAACGTGTTCTGGTTGAAGGCCGGCGCCGCGGTGCCGTGCGATCAGCAAATCTATGATTTTGTTCAGAAAGTTTCGTCATGCTCTCCGATACGACAGGCTCGTGGACGCCCGTCGCCCTGTCACAAGATTTACCGGCTGGAACTGTGATCCCGGCTTATATCGTCAGCGGATCGATTGCGCTGTGGCGCAGCGATTCCGGGCGCATTGCAGCCTCGGCAGATCGGTGTCCGCATCGCGGAATGCGCCTTTCGCATGGATTCGTGCGCGGCGAGGCGATCTCCTGCATCTATCACGGATGGAGCTATGCCCAGTCTGGACACTGTCTGCGCATTCCAGCCCATCCGGGACTAAAGCCGCCGGAAACGATCCGGGTGGCGACTTATGTCGTCGAGGAGGCTGATGGCGTGATTTGGGTGGCTGCGGGTGCACCGGGCTCGATGCCACCAGGGCTCGATGGTTTCGTGCCGTTCCGGTCGCTGACAGTCCATGCCGCACGGGCCGCGATCGAGGACGCCGCCGGCGCCACCGCAGGTCCGGAAGGCCTGGTCGACATCACCTCGGGCGCCGGCAATATCCGGTTGCTTTTGTCTGCGCAGGACGGAGATCGGACCCTTGTGCATGTCCTGCTTGTGGGCGAAGCCGATGCTGCGACCCGGATCTCGGCCTCGCGGACCGTGGAGAGCCTGCGCCGCACGGCCGAGGATCGTCAAGAGAAGGCAGCCGCACAATGACGGATCAGGCGATGACGATGCAGGCCATGATTGACGAATGGTATCCGGTCGGCCTTCTCAGCCAGTTGCAGCCAGGCGGCCGCAAGACCGCCCTGATGGGTGCCCCGATCGAGGTCGCCTGCGACGCCGAGGGGCATGCAAGGGTGACGGCTGCAGATGGCCGCGTCCTTCCGGTGCGTGCGCGCTATGGCCATGTCTGGTCCTCGCTCGGCGCGCCGCAGAAGGAGCTGTTTCCCATCCCCGAGGCCGACCAGCCCGGACGTCGATTTGTTGATGTCGGCGTCGTCCGTGTGCGCTGCTCGCCCCTGCGCACTGTCGAGAATTTTCTGGATATCGCCCATTTCCCCTTCGTCCACACCGACATTCTCGGCGCCGAACCGCACACGGAGGTTCAGAACTACAAGGTCGAGATCCGCGAGGATGTCGACGAGGTCTGGGCGACGCAGGTGAAGTTCTACCAGCCGCAGGCGTCGAAATCGGCCAGTGGCGGCATCACGACGGAGTACATGTATCGCGTGCCGGCGCCGACCTGCTCGGTGCTCTACAAGACCTGCCCGCCGCGTCCGGACGAATGGGACGTCATCACGCTTTTTGTTCAGCCGCTTTCGGAAGATCTCTGCGATGTCTGGCCCTGGATGGCGCTGTTCGACGACGAGACGTCGATGACCGACCTCATTCATTTCCAGCAGACGATCTTCCTGCAGGATCGGTCGATCCTCGAAAACCAGATTCCGCGGCGCCTGCCGCTCGATCCGGGCATGGAAATCCCGACGCGGGCCGATCTTACCTCCATTGCCTATCGCCGCTGGCTCAAGCGGCACGACTATACCTATGGCGCGCAGCTGGTGGCCCAATGAAGCTCTACGACTACATCCTTTCGCCGAGTTGCTACAAAGTCCGCCTGATGGCGTCGCTGACCGGGGTGACACTTGACCTGCGTCCTGTCGATTTCCATCCGGGCGCCGAGCACAGGAGCGCTGCAATGCTGGCGCTGAACCCCGCGGGTTGCATTCCGATCCTCGAGGATGGCGACCTGCTCCTGACGGAATCCGCCGCCATGCTCGCCTATCTCGCGGCAAAGGCTGCGCCGGCATGGCTGGCTGGCGAAAAGCCGGAGGAGGCCGCGCGGGTTCAGCAATGGCTGGCCTTTTCCAGCCGGTTGACGGCAAGTCTCGGCGGCGCGCGGCTCCATGAAATGCTGCTGCGTCCCGGCGATATCGCGGTCTTGCAGAGGCAGGGCATTGCAGCGCTGCGCGAGCTGGAGGCGGGGCTGGTCGAACAAGGGGTGCGCGGTATGCGCTTTCTTGCCTCGGAGCGGCCGACGATTGCCGATATCGCCTGCTTTCCCTATGTGGCGCTGGCGCCTGATGGCGGCGTTGCGCTCGATCCCTATCCCGCGATCCGGCTCTGGTCGCGCGCGCTCCGGTCTCTGGACGGCTTTATCGAAATGCCCGGTATCCACCGGCTGCATGAGCTGAAGCCCGAACCGCCAATCCCAACGGTCGAGGTGTAGGATGACCGGTATCCTCCTGAAGAACTGTGCAGCGGTGATCGTCGACGACGGCAGCGGCCCGGTCGTGCGCCGCAATGTCGATCTCCTGACGAAGGGTCCGGCAATCCAGGCGATCGGCGAAAACCTCGGGCCGGACCTTCTGTCCGTCGGCACGACCGTGCAGGATGCAACCGGATGGTTCGTCTATCCCGGGCTCGTCAACACGCACCACCATTTCTTCCAGTGCTTCGTGCGCAACCGCACCGATCTCGACTGGACGAAACTCTCGGTCATCGAATGGCTGGACCGGATCTATCCGATCTTTTCGCAGCTGACCGAGGAATGCTTCTACCATTCGTCGGTCACGGCCATGGCCGAGCTGATCAAACATGGCTGCACGACGGCCTTCGATCATCAGTACAATTTCCCGAGGCATGCCGGAAAGCGGCTGATCGACCGGCAATTCGAGGCCGCTGATCTCTTCGGCATGCGTTTTCATGCGGGGCGCGGTGGCAATACGCTGCCGAAGTCGGAAGGCTCGACCATTCCAGACGCGATGCTGGAGACGACCGACGAATTCATTGCAGACTGCGCCCGACTGATCGACACCTATCACGACACCGATCCCTTCAGCATGCGGCAGGTCGTCGTCGCACCGTGCCAGCCGGTCAATTGCTACCGCGAGACTTTCGTGGAATCGGTGGCGCTGGCGCGCGATCGTGGCGTCATGATGCACACCCATGTCGGCGAGGGTGAGAGCCCGGTCATTCTGGCGCGCCACGGCAAACGCACTGTCGATTATCTGGAGGAGATCGGCTTTGCCGGTCCCGACGCCTTTTACGCCCATTGCTGGGAACTGACCCACGACGAACTGCAGACGATGGCGGCCAGCGGCACCGGTGTTTCGCATTGCCCGGAACCGGTCTATCTCGTCGGCGCGGAAGTGACCGACATTCCCGCGATGGCAGCTTTCGGGCTGCGTGTCGGCATCGGCTGCGACGGCGCGGCGTCCAACGACAATTCCAACCTGATGCACTGCCTGCATTCGGCCTACATGCTGCAATGCCTGGTGTCATCGACGCGCAGGCATCCGGTACCGTCCCCCGTCGAATTCCTTCGATACGGCACGACCGGCGGTGCCAGCCTGCTTGGCCGCTCCGACATCGGGCGGCTTGCCCCCGGCATGGCTGCCGACCTGTTTGCCATCGATACGCGCCGCATGGACTATGTCGGCACGCGGCATGATCCTTTGAGCCTGATTGCCCGCGTCGGCATCGGCATGGCGACGGACATGACCATGATCAACGGGCGGATCGTCTGGCAGAAGGGGGCGTTCGTCGGGCTCGACGAAGCGAAACTGTTTGCCGATGCCGAAGCGGCTCTTGCGACCATAGAATTCTAAAAACCAGAAGAGGGAACTGACATGCTGACCAATCTTACCCGCAGAACACTGATGCAGGGCCTTGCCGCCACCGGTCTCGCCGGCGCACTCGGCAGCCGTCTTGCGCTCGCCGCAGACGAACCGCTGGGCATCACGCTCGTGATCCCGTCGCCGGTCGGCGATGTCGGCTGGGGCCACGCGCTGGCCGCAGGCCTGGAGCCGATCAAGGCGGCCTATGGCGACAAGGTGAAGATCACCGTGCTCGAAAGCATTGCGGAAGGCCCCGACGCCGACCGCATCATGACCAAGACGGTCGCCGACGGGAACAAGTTCCTGATCGCCGGCTCCTTCGGCTATCAGAACGGCGCGCTACAGATCGCCCGTCGCGACCCGAGCGTCACTGTCCTGCATGCTTCCGGCTTCCAGGTCGCGCCGAACTTCTCGCCCTTTGCCGCCAAATATTTCCAGGGCACCTATCTGCTCGGCATGGCAGCCGCAGCGCTCTCCAAGACCGGCAAGCTGGGCTCGGTCTCGGCCTTTGCGATCCCCGAACTGATCACCTCCATCAACGCGTTTACACTGGGCGCCCAAAGCGTCAATCCGGACATCGAGGTCTCGGTCGTCTGGGTCAATTCCTGGTTCGATCCGGCCAAGGAGCAGGAAGCCGCCAAGGCGCTCATTGCACAGAAATGCGACGTGATCTTCTCCAATGCGCAGGACACGCCGTCCGTGATCGCGGCTTGCGAGGAAGCCGGCGTCTATTCGTTCAACCTCAACTCGTCGATGAAGAAATATGCCGAGAAGACCTATCTCGGTTGTGTCGCGACCGACTGGTCGCCGTTCTTCAAGGCATCGGTCGATGCGCATCTCGCCGGAAGCTTCAAGGGGGCCAATGCCTTCCTCGGCGTCTCTGAACAGGTCGTCGAGGTTGTCGACTGGAACCCCGATGTGCCGGCTGACACGATGACGAAGATCAAGGAGATCGAGGCCAAGATCGCCGATGGCAGTTTCTCGCCGTTCACTGGTCCCGTGACCAAGGCCGATGGCACCGAGGGTATCGCTGCCGGCGTTACGCCTGCCGATCCGGAGATCATTGCGATGGATTGGCACGTCAAGGGCGTCGCCACGCCGCTGCCGAAGTAAGCCATGAACGCCCCGCTCCTGTCGCTGCGCGGCATTTCGAAAAGCTACGGCCAGATCCACGCCAATCAGGCGATCGATCTGGACGTGGCTGCGCAATCGATCCATGCGATCCTCGGCGAGAACGGGGCGGGCAAATCGACGCTGATGAAGCTGATTTACGGCGTCGAGCAACCGGACGAGGGGACCGTCGTCTGGCAGGGACAACCCTTGCGCCTTGCCTCTCCCGCAGAGGCAAGGCGCAAGGGGATCGGCATGGTCTTCCAGCATTTCTCGCTGTTCGAGACCCTGACCGTTCTGGAAAACATCCGCCTCGTCGTACCCGGCCGGAAGGCCGAGCTTGCGCAGCGCATCAAGACGCTCGGGCAGGAGTTCGGCCTCGAAGTCGATCCGCTTGCCCATGTGCATGCGCTGTCGGTCGGTGAGCGGCAACGGGTGGAGATCATCCGCTGCCTGATGACCAATCCAAAGCTGCTGATCCTCGATGAGCCGACCTCGGTGCTGCCGCCGCAATTGGTGGAGAAACTCTTCGACACGCTGCGCCGCCTGCGGGACGGCGGGGTTTCCATTCTCCTGATTTCCCACAAGCTGGAGGAAATCCGGGCGATCTGCGACCAGGCGACGATCCTGCGCAGCGGGCGGGTGACCGGGGATGTCGATCCGCGCGAGCACGATACCCATGATCTCGCCCGCATGATGATCGGCCGCGACATGCCGGCGCCGATATCGGCGCTGCCTCAGTCGGGTGGCGAAAAGCGGCTGGAAATCATCGGCCTCGACCATAAGCCGGACGATCCCTTCGCTGTGTCGCTGTCTGGCATAACGCTTGAGGTGCGCGCCGGCGAAATCCTCGGGATCGCCGGCATTTCCGGAAATGGCCAGAGCGAGCTTGCCGCGCTGATTTCCGGCGAGACGGTTCTGGGCCGCGACCAGCGGGACCGGATCTACATGATGGGATCGGACGTCGGCAGGCTCGATGCCGCCGCGCGCCGGCAACGGGGTTTTGCCTTCGTTCCGGAGGACCGGCTCGGACGCGGGGCGGTGCCTGAAATGTCGCTTGTCCTCAACGGCCTGCTGACGGCGCATCCGCTGGGTCTGCTGCGGCACGGGCTTGTCGACAGGAAGCGGGCGATGGCGTTCACCCGCGACTGCATTCGCCAGTATGATGTGCGCACCCCCGGCCCGGATGCCGAGGCCGGAACGCTCTCCGGCGGCAATCTGCAGAAGTTCATCGTCGGCCGCGAAATCATGCTGTCTCCGAAGCTTCTGTTTGTCGCGCAGCCGACCTGGGGTGTCGATATCGGGGCGGCGTCCGCCGTGCGCAGCCGGCTGGTGGCGTTGCGCAACGAGGGCATGGCCATTCTCGTGATTTCCGAGGAACTCGAGGAACTGTTCGAACTTTGCGATGCGATCCAGGTGCTGCATCACGGAACGCTCAGCCCGCGGCTGGTGACACGCGACACGAAGCCTGAAGAGATCGGTCGCTACATGATCGGGGCACAGTCTTTAACCGGGGAGGAACACGCATGAGCTTCGCATCCGGTTCCCTTCTTCCGACGATGGTCCGCCGGGAACGCGCCTCACTTGCGGCGACGGTTCTGGCCCCCGTCCTTGCGCTGCTCGTTGCGCTGATCCTCAATCTCAGCCTCTACAGGCTGATGGGCCGCGATCCTGTTGCCATCGTCTATGCGATGCTTCTCGAGCCCTTCATGTCCTGGGCGTCGTTCTCGGAGGTGCTGCTGAAGGCCGGACCGCTGCTTCTGATTGCGCAGGGTCTGGCGATCGGTTTTCGTGCCAAGGTCTTTAACATCGGTGCCGAAGGCCAGTTCATTCTCGGTGCGATCTTCGCCTCGGCGATTCCGGTCTATTTTCCTCAGGCCACGGGTCAGTGGATCTGGCCGGCCATGCTGCTCTTCGGGGCCATCGGCGGGGCGCTCTGGGCATCAATCACCGCATTCTGGCGCGTGCGGCTCAATGCCAACGAAATCCTCGTGTCGCTGATGCTCAGCCTCGTGGCGGCGCAGCTTCTGAACTACCTGCTGCTTGGCCCGTGGAAGGACCCGAACGGTTTCAATTTTCCACAATCGGTGATGTTCCAATACGACGCCATGGTGCCGACCCTGATTGCCGGGACGCGTCTCAACGTCTCTTTCCTGATCACGCTTGTCCTGTCGCTTGCGGCCTTCGTCTTCATGCAGAAAAGTTTCAGCGGCTACAAGCTGCAGGTCGGCGGCCTTGCGCCGCGCGCGGCCGGTTATGCCGGTTTCAAGCAGGGTTCGGCGATCTGGCTTTCGCTGCTGATCGGCGGTTTTGCGGCAGGTCTTGCGGGGGCCGCCGAAGTCGCAGGCCCGATCGGACAATTGCAGCGGTCGATCTCGAGCGGCTACGGCTATGCAGCGATCATCGTCGCCTATCTCGGCGGCCTGCACCCGATCGGCATTGTGGTTTCGGCGCTGGTCATGGCCGTCATCTACATCGGTGGCGACAATGCCATGGTGTCCGCGAACCTGCCGATCGCCGCCGTGCGTGTCTTCCAGGGCAGCCTGCTGCTCGGCTATCTCATTGCCATCGCGTTTGTCCGCTATCGTCTCGAATGGCCGAAAACCGCCCCCAAAGCCGCGGACCGGAGCCCCTCATGAACGCCATCGAGTTCATTCTTGCCGGCATGCTGGCGGCCGCGACGCCGTTTCTTCTGGCGGCGCTGGGCGAACTCGTTGTCGAGCGCGCCGGCGTGCTCAATCTCGGGGTCGAGGGGCTGATGGCGCTCGGTGCTGTGCTGGCTTTCATCGTCGTCTATCAGGGCGGCGGGCATTTTCTCGGTTTCGTCGCAGCCGGGCTCGGCAGTGCGGCGCTGTCGCTGATCTTTGCCTTTGTCACGCTCGGCTTTCGCGCCAACCAGGTGGCGGCCGGCCTTGCCATCGGCATTCTCGGGCAGGGGCTGTCGGCGCTGTTCGGAAAATCCTACGAGAGCCTGACGGTCAAGGCTCTGCCCCGGCTGGCCGTTCCCGGTCTGTCTGATCTTCCTGTTGTCGGCGGCCTGTTCGTTCAGGACATCGTCGTGTGGATCTCCCTGGTCGCGACCTTGGCCATATGGGCGATGTTTGCCTATTCGAAACTGGGTCTCGTCCTCAGAGCGGTCGGCGAAAATCCGAAGGCGGCGCATGCCATCGGCTATTCGGTCATCACCGTCCGTGTGCTTGCCATTGCCTTTGGCGGGGCGATGGCCGGTTTTGCCGGGGCCTATGCGGCAGTGATCTACACCCCGCTCTGGGCCGATGGCATGATTGCCGGGCGTGGCTGGATCGCCATCGCCCTCGTCGTCTTCGGCACATGGCTGACCGGTCGCATTTTCCTCGGCGCCTGCCTCTTTGGGGCGGTTTCGCTCATGGGGCTGGCCGCGCAAGCGACCGGCCTTGATGTGCCCTCGCAATTGCTGTCGAGCCTGCCCTATCTCGTCACGATCATCGTGCTCGGCATCATTTCAGCCGACCGACGCCTTTTGAAACTCAACGGCGTCGCCTCGCTCGGCGAACCCTTCGAACGGTAACTACGCCGAAGGCCTGTCAACGAAGGCCCGCCAGCCGCCGAAGTCCGAGATATCGACCGCGTCTTCGAGGCCAACAGGTTCGACCAGAAAACCCTTGGCCTCGCTGCCATCACTCAGCAGGATCGTGCCGATCCCGAGGGGGGACGGAATGGCGGCGACAAACTGACCGAAGGCCGCGGCCGACAATCGCCAGACCTCGACCGCGATCTGTGCGCCTGTATCATCCGAGCAGCGGATCAGGCCGGGTTTTGCCGGTGTCTGGCCGGCAAGGCTGTACAGCCGATAGCTGGCAGCGGTCTTCGCCGTCCGTACGAAGCTTGCCTCAAGTGCCTTCAACTGGCCATTCAGCGGCATGCCGGAGAGATGCGCGCCGACAACCACCAGATCGATGCCAGGTGCGCTGATATCGGCCGTCGGCCGTGCCGGAGGCTGGGGCCAGCCAGTCGCACCGAGTGTCAGGCCGCTGGCCTGATGGATTCTCGCCGCAAGCGCTGCGGTCATTCCATCCTTGCCGGATGCGGCCAAAAGCGTGACGCTGGCGGGAAGGCCGTCGCTGCGGGTGCCGGTCGGCACGGCGATGCCGCACATGTCGAGCAGGTTGACGAAATTGGTGTAGGTGCCGAGACGCGAGTTCTCGCGGATCGGTTCCGCCGCGAGTTCGGCCGTCGTGTAGTGGCGTGGCGCTGTGGGCACGCAGAACAGATCGACAGAGGCGATCAGCGGTGCCACTTTCTGTTTCAATGCCTGCAGGGCATAGAGCCCGTTGAAGGCATCTGCGGCGGTCAGCGTTTTTGCGGCCCCATAGATTTTCCGGGTGACGGGATGGAACGAGGCTTCGCTGGCGTTGAAGAAGTCCTTGACCGCCGCATAGCGCTCGGCGACCCAGGCACCTTCATACAGCAGATTGGCCGTCGCATAGAAGTCATCGAACGGCACGTCGACGAGGGTATGGCCGAGTTCAACCAGCCGGTCGAGCGCCGCCGCGTAGGCTGTCTCCATGGCGTCGTCGCCAAAGAAGTGGCGGTCGTGTCTGGCCGGAACGCCGATCTTCAGGACGGGCGGCAGCGGGCCGTGACCGGTTGCCGGGACGGATTTGGAATAGGCATCACTGGGGTCGTGGCGCGCAGCGACGGAGAAGACCGACCATGCGTCGGCGGCTGTCAGCGCGAAGATCGAAACGCAGTCGAGCGTGCGGCAGGCGGGTATGACGCCCGTCGTCGACAGTGCGCCGACGCTCGGTTTCAGGCCGACAATGTTGTTGAGCCCGGCCGGGATGCGGCCGGAGCCGGCGGTGTCCGTGCCGAGCGCGAAGCTGACGATGCCGTGTGCGGTTGCGACCGCCGAGCCGGAACTGGAGCCGCCGGGCACAAGCGAGGGGTCGATCGCATTGCGGGGGATCGGATAGGGCGAGCGCATGCCGACAAGGCCGGTGGCGAACTGGTCGAGATTGGTCTTGCCGATGACGATGGCACCCGCGTCCTTCAGCAGGCGCACGACGGTGGCGTCCCTGTCCGGCAGATAGGCATAGTCCGGGCAGGCGGCGGTCGTCGGCATGCCGGCAACGTCGATGTTGTCCTTGACGGCGAAGGGGATGCCCCAGAGCGGCTTTGCTGTCGGATCGAAGGAACCGAGCCCAGCCACCTGTTCAAGCAGGTCCTGCCGGTCCGCCAGATGCAGGAAAATGCCGGGATCGGCGATGGCCGCGATGCGCTCGAACAGCGTTTCGATCATGTTCGACGCCGGCCATCCGCCGGCATAGGCCGTGTGCAGGGAGCCGATATCGAATGCAGGCGTATCTGTCATGCCAGTTCCTCTTGCAGTATTTTCACGGGCCGATCCCACTGGATCAGGACCACGCATCCGGTATCGCTCCAGACGGAATGTTCGGAGCCTTCCCTGTTGACGACGAGGCTGCCGGGACCGTAGTCGCCGGCCTCGTCGGATTGCGTGCCTTCCAGCACCACGATGGTTTCGAGCCCCATGTGCCGATGGCGTGGCACAGCGGCGCCGGCTTCGTATTTCAACAGGGCCACGCCCGGCTGGTCGGTCTCGAAGGGCTGGATCCAGTGGATCGTCACCGCGTCGCGGAAGGGTTCGAAGGACAATGTCTTCCAGCCGCCAGCGGTCAGGCTTTCTCTCGTCGTTTCCGGCATCAGGCTATTCCTTTGATGATATCGTCGACCGAGCCGACCCAGCCGACAATGGCGCCCTGGGCGGTGATCATCGCAATTGCCGCCGTCTTGAATTCCGGGAAATAGCTTTCCGTCGCTTCTTCGGCGAGCAGGCATTCATAGCCGCGGTCATTGGCCTCGCGCATGGTGGTCTGGACGCAGACCTCCGTGGTGACGCCGGCAAAGACGATTTGTTCTATGCCGCGCGCCTTGAGGATATCGCCCAGCGGCGTCGCGTAAAATGCGCCCTTGCCGGGTTTCTCGATGACGATCTCGCCGTCGATCGGCGCGAGTTCGGAAAGGATCGCAGTGCCGGCTTCGCCTGCGATCAGCACCCGACCCATCGGACCCGCGTCGCCGATCTTCAGCGCCGGATTGCCGCGATTGCGTTTGGCGGGTGGCAGGTCGGAAAGATCGGGGCGATGGCACTCCATGGTGTGGATGACCGGCAGGCCAGCCATCCGGAAGCCCTCGATGAGGCGCTTGACGTCGGGAATGATCTTCGTGATCCGGCCGACATCATTGCCGAGGCTGGCGCCGAAACCGCCGGGCTCGGCAAAATCGCGCTGCATGTCGATCACGACAAGCGCGATGGCATCGCGCTTGAGCGGGAAGGCGAAGGGCTCTGCCTTGATCTCTGCTGTGTGTTTTTCTGGCATCAGTGATGCCCCGCCATATGCGCGCCGATCACGGAGATATCCGCTGAAAGTGCCGGTGTCTCGTAAACCAGCTTGCCGTCCGACATGACCATGATCCGGTCGGACATCTCGAGAAGTTCGTCGAGATCTTCCGAGAGCAGCAGGACGGCGGTGCCGGCATTGCGGGCTTTCATGATGCGGGCGCGGATTTCGGCGACGGCCGAGAAATCCAGCCCGAAGCAGGGATTGGAGACGATCAGCAAATCGACATCGCCCGTCAGCTCGCGGGCAAGCACCGCGCGCTGCACATTGCCGCCGGACAGAGAGGCGATCGGCGAGGCATGCGACGCCGTCTTGACCTTGAAATCGGAAATCAGCGACGCGGCCCGCTTGCGCATCGATTTCATGTCGAGCCAGAGCGCATCGCCGCCCGCTTTCTTCACATCGAAGGTGCGGAAGGCGAGGTTTTCCGTGACCGTCATCCTCGGGGCGCAGGCATTGTTCAAGGGCTCCTCGGGAATGAAGCGGACATTGTTGATGCGGGTTTCCTGCCGTGTGGCAGTGTAGAGCGCGCCCTTCACGGTGATGCTGCCGGCGTCTGCCGGGCGCTGGCCGGCCAGCACTTCGGCGAGTTCCTTCTGGCCATTGCCGGAAATACCGGCAATGCCGACGATTTCGCCGGCATGGACGGTCAGATTGCCGATGTCGATCGTCTTCAGCCCCGTGCGATCCGGCGCCCTGATGTCGCTGACCACCAGAATGGGCCTGGCGTCTGATGGCACCGGCAGGCGCGTGTCGAGTTCGGCAAGCTTGACATCGCCGATCATCATCGCGGCCATGTCCCGGGTGGTCAGGTCCTTGACCAGTCCGCTGCCCGCCATCTTGCCGCGCCTGAGAACGGTGACGGCGTCGGCAAACTTCGTCACTTCGTGGAATTTGTGGCTGATCATCAAAACCGTCAATTCGCCGCGTTCGGTCATGCCGCGCACCAGACCGAGCATCTCGTCGGCTTCGGCCGGCGTCAGCACCGAGGTCGGCTCGTCGAGGATAAGGAAACTGCGGCCGAGATATAGCTGCTTGACGATTTCGAGCTTCTGCTTCTCGCCCGCCGCAAGCTCGCTCACGGGACGGTCGAGCGGAATCTTGAACGGCATGCGCTCCATGAAGGCGGTGAGATCCCTGCGCTCCTTCGCCCAGTTGATGATCGCAGGCACATGGGTTCGGTTGATGACCAGATTTTCGGCCCCGGTCAGCGAGGGCACCAGCGTGAACTGCTGGTAGACCATGCCGAGCCCGTAGGTGGCGGCGTCGCGCGGCGACTGGACCGTGACTTCCCGGCCGTTGACGGAGAGAGACCCTGATGTCTGATGGTAGAAACCCATGATGCACTTGACCAGTGTCGATTTGCCGGCGCCGTTTTCGCCGAGAAGGGCGTGGAAACTCCCGGCCGGAATATCGATCGAGACAGTGTCGAGCGCTGTGAACGAGCCGAAGCGCATGGTCATGCCGATGGTCTGGACGCCGACGGCCTTTCCGGCCTGGGGCAGGGGCGTGTCGCGGATGTGGGCGATCATGGCAGTTGCCTTTCGAGGTTGGTCTGCGGGGCGCGGCTCGTGTTCAGCGTGTTCATGCGGTCGCCTTTTCGACGATGATGGCGACGGGGCCGCCACCGGGTGGGCCCTGATGTTCGGCGCCGCCGGAGACATAGAGGTCGGTCATGCCGAACAGACCGGAAAGCACACCGCCGACAAAGGCGCGCGCGTGGCGCGTCGCGGCAATATCGGAATCGTCGAGCATGGTGTGGCGCCTGCCGCGAACAGCGCCAGACGGATCCGGTTCGGCCTTGGCCAGGACGGCGGCAAGCTTTCCCGGTGGCAGACGTTCATAGGCGGCTCGAACGGAGGCCGTGTCGATCGCGTCCTGCATGACGGCATGGTCGATTAAGAGCGGCCCGGACCACGCGTCGCTCATGCCCAGCACGATGATTTCGTGATCGACAAGCTCGACGCCGGCTGATGTCGAGGCACGCCCGGAAAACAGATCGAGGCGATTGCAGATATCGGTGTCGTCTATCCCGTCGAGATCGAGTTCGCCGAGTGCCACGGCGACGCCCAGCGCCGATGCACCGCGCGAAAATCCCATGGATTTCAAGGTCTCGCGGGTGACAGTTGTTTCGCCGCGCGCATAGGTTTCCGTCACCCGCGCCAGCGTCAGCAGCGGACATTTGATCTGGACGAAATGCACGTCGCCCGGCTCGACGATCCCCGCATCCGCCATGGCCTTGCGGACGCCGTCGGCCACCAGTTTGATCTGTGCGCGACGTCCGAGATTTTCAGGCAACATGTCCGGTGTCCGCGATACGCCGATGGCCAAGGCCCGTGCCGGGGCGGCTTCCACCTTTGCGCGGCAGAAGACGGTCCAGTGCGGCGACAGCGCGCCCTCCGTGCCGCCTGACATGACGATGGAAACGCCGGTTGCGCCATGCCGGGCAAACAGGGCTTCGAATGCGCTTGTCGCGTATCCGCGCGTAAAATCATTGACGCAACCATTGCCCTCCGTCTTGCCGAGCACGGCGACGACGGTCTTTGGGTCGAGGCCGCCGGCAAACAGCGCCTCGACGCCGGAGACGTCGGCCGGGCCGCTGGCCGCAACGCGGTAGAGGGCAGCGCTTGGCGAAGGCATCAGGGCAGGGCCTCGATCAGCGATACGGAGTCCGAGATGGCGCCGAACACGCCCCCTTGCATCTTTACCATCTTGATGGCGGCCAGATGATTGCCGTAGTCGGTGGCGCCGCAGCAATCCTCCAGCATGACACATTCAAAGCCGCGGTCATTGGCCTCGCGCATGGTGGTCGAGACGCAGACATCGGTGGTGATGCCGGTGAGGATGATGTTTTCGATGCGCTTCTGGTTGAGAATGAGTTCGAGATCCGTGGCGCAGAACGAGCCCTTGCCGGGCTTGTCGATGATGACCTCGCCCGCGATCGGATAGAGTTCGGAAATGATGTCCCAGCCCGGCTCGCCGCGGGTGAGGATGCGGCCGCAGGGGCCCGCATCGCCGATGCCGGCGCCGATGCGTTGCGAGCGCCAGCGCTTGTTGGCGGGAAGGTCGGCAAGGTCGGGGCGATGGCCTTCACGCGTGTGGATGATGTGGTAGCCCTTGGCACGCATGGCCGAAAGCACCGCCTTGATGGGTTCGATCGGTGCCTGCACCAGGGACAGGTCGTAGCCCATGTGGTCGACATAGCCGCCTTTCCCACAGAAGTCCGTCTGCATGTCGATTATGATCAGGGCGGTATTATCGGGCCGCAGCGCGCCGTTATAGGGCCACGGATAGGGGTCTGCCTTGATAAAGTGCTGCGTGCCTTTTGCCATAGCATCCATCGTGTGAACTCCTATTCGCCCGCCAGTTTGAAAGTTTTGCCATAGGTGCGGACAGGTTTTTCGAAGCCGCAGGACGTGCCGTCGGTCACCTTGACCTCGGCTTCCCAGGGCAGACGGTACTGTCCGGCCACCAGATCGTGCATGTAGCTATAGGGCGCATCGCCGGCGCCGCCGGCAACCGCGACATAACCGCGATGGCCAAACTGGTAGATGTTGTTTTCGACGCCCCAGCCGAGGCGTGCCTCGCGCACCAGATCGGGCCGAACCTCGGCGGTGATGATCTCGTTGACGCGGCCGGATGTGCCATGCGCGATGATCGCGCCATCGAAATTGCAGATCATGCCTTCGCCCATCGAATCGAAGGTTCCGTCCGAGCCGCACATGCAGACATTGGCGGTGACCATGAGATTGCAAAACGCGTTCGACTGGTTGGTGAATTTCCAGCTGTCGCGGATCGGGGCCGTGTAGCCGGCCGTGCGGATCATGATTTCGGCACCCTTGTAGGCGCATTCCCGGGCCATTTCCGGGAACATGCCATCATGGCAGATGATCAGCGCCAGCTTGGCGCCTTTCGGGCCGTCGATCACGGGAATGCCAAGATTGCCCGGCTCCCATGGCTCCACCGGCACCCAGGGGTGCATCTTGCGATAATAGAGTTTCAGATCGCCCTGATCGTCAATGATCAGGCCGGAATTGTAGGGCATGCCATCGGGATTGAACTCCATGATGGAAAAACAGCCCCAGATGGAATTGTCCCTGCAGGCCTTTTTGAAGGCTGCGACCTCGGGGCCGTCTAGACGGCACATGATCTCCGGATTGATGTCCATCGACAGGCCGTGCAAGGCGTATTCCGGGAAGACCACGAGATCCATGGTGCCCTGATTGCGGCGGGCCTTGGCCACCATCGCGACGATGACCTCCGTCTGTCGCGCCAGGTCGTCCCGCGTCACGACCGTGGGAAGCTGCAATTGCACGAGCCCGATGCCGACGCCGTGTTCGGATTTGTTCAGTCCACCTAGACCGTTCATGCCAGTCTCCTATTTGGTAATCGAAAGCGCGCCGGGTGCACCCGCAAGCGAGCGCGTCGGCGAAGAGGTTGCCACAAGGATGGCGAGAGTGAGCACATAAGGGGCCGCGTAGAAGAGATAGTATCCCTGCGTGACACCGACCGACTGAAGCGCCGGGCCGAGCGCGCCGGCGCCGCCGAAGAGAAGCGCAGCAAGGAAACAGCCGATCGGGTTCCAGCGGGCGAAGATCACCAGCGCCACGGCCATCAGTCCCTGTCCCGATGAAATGCCCTCGTTCCAGGATCCGGGATAATAGAGCGACAGATAGGCGCCGCCGACCGCGGCGAACGATCCACCGGCGGCCGTTGCCAGCAAGCGCACCGTATCCGGGTTGAGGCCCATGGCGCGGGCGGCGTCAGAACTGTCGCCGACGACGCGCAGGATCAACCCGACCCGCGTATTCCTGAAAGCCCACCAGAGGGCGACCGCCAGAAGCGCGCCAATGACGAACAGGACATTGATGTTGAGGGCCGATTGGATCTGTGGCAGATCCGACCAGCCGCCCAGCGGAATGGATGGCAGGCGCGGCGCGACCGGCTGGATGAAGGATTTCCCGAGGAAGAAGGCTAGGCCCAGACCGAACTGCATCATGGCAATGCCGATGGCGATGTCATTGACCTTGGGGAACTTGCAGATCCAGCCGTGGATCAGGCCGAAGACGGCACCGGCGGCCATGGCGGCAAGGACCCCGAGCCAGGGCGAACCGGTCATCACGGCGACCGCATAGGCGGTCATCGCACCGAACACCAGCGTGCCTTCAAGGCCGAGATTGATGCGCCCGGAGCGTTCGGTCATCGATTCCCCGAGGCTGACGAAGATGAAGGGGGTGGAGACGCGGATGGCGCCCGCGAGGATGGCCAGGGGAACGCCCCAGAGGCCGATGCCAGTGTCTTCCATCAGACTGTTCCTCCTTTAAGCGCAGGCGTTTTCCAGAGGTCGGGATTGAAGATCTTGAACCGGCCGTAGAGGGTTTCGCAAAGCAGGATGACCACGAAGAGCGTTCCCTGAAGGACGAGCACGGTGGCATCCGGAAGCCCCATGCGCCGCTGGATCAGGCCACCCGAAGCGTCGATGCCGCCCAGCAGGATCGCAACCGGAATGACCGCCAGCGGATTGTGGCGGGCAAGGAAGGCGACGAGGATGCCGGTATAGCCGTAGCCGGCGGCGAGCGAGGCATTGGCGCTGCCCTGAACCGCTGCAACCTCGATCATGCCGGCCAGACCGGCGAAACTTCCGGCAAGGGCCGTGAAGCCGACGATCAGCCGCCCGACCGGCAGGCCCTGGATCTGGGCGGCGCGGACATTGCCGCCGGCGATGCGCGCCGCAAATCCGAAGCTCGTTGCCTCGATCAGGATCCACGAGAGGATGCAGGCGAGAATGCCGATCACCAGACCCCAGTTGACGTCCATGCCGGGAATGTTGCCGAGCAGGTATTCCGGCGGAAGCGGTGCCGTTGAGGGCTTGTTGAGGGAGGCCGGGTCGCGCAGCGGGCCTTCGATGACATGGTTCATCAGGGCAATCGCGATATAGGCCAATAGCAGCGAGGCGATGGTTTCATTGACGCCGCGATAGTGGCGCAGAAGGCCGGCCATGCCGATCCAGATCCCGCCCATGAGCATGCCGGCGATCGCCATGACCGGAAGAACGATGATGGGTGAGACGGAACCGGTCAAGGGCAGCGCGGCCGCTGCCGCCGCGACGCCACCCAGCACGACAGCCCCTTCTCCACCGATGATGACGAGGCCTAGCCGGGCAGGCAGAGCGACGCAGAGCGCGGTGAGCAGCAGGGGCGCGGCCCGGCTCAGGCTGTTCTGGATGGAAAACCAGCTGCCGAAGCCGCCGGTGTACATCAGCTTGAAGAGCTCGATCGGCGATTTGCCGACCACTGCGATGAAGATGGAAAAGAGCGCCAGGCCGGCAAGGATCGCCCCCAGCGAGATCGCCACCGGCTCGGCCCGCCGGGCGATCCATTCCAGGATCGGCCGGACATTGCCGTTGCTTGCGGATAACTGAGACAGGCTGGGTGTGTTTGCCTCGATCGTCATGGCGCTCTTCCTTTGGTTCAGGATGTCGAGCCGATCACGCCTTCGACGAGATAGGCCATGCTTTCCAGCTCGATCGCATCTTCCGCAAGTGTCTGTCCGGCCATGACGACATCGCCGCCCTTGTTGTCCTTGATCGGCCCCTTGTAGACCGCGAAGTTGCCCGTCATCATTTCGGCGTGGGTCGCCTCGAACTTCGTGCGGGCTTCGTCGGAAACGCCCGGTCCCAGCGGGCTCATCTTGACGAAGCCATCCTTAAGGCCGCCGCGAACGAAGTTGCCGAGCGGCGTGCCGGCCTGCGCCTCGGTGACGAATTTCGTGTAGACATTGCCCCATGCCCATTCCGCGCCGGTCAGGTATTTTTCCGGGGCAAGCGGGCTCTGGTTGGCGTGGTAGCCGCAGACGAAGGCACCGCGGCCGGCCGCCGTTTCGACGACGACCTTCGGGCTGTCGACATGGCAGGTGATGACATCGGCACCCTGGTCGATCAGCGCGTTGGTGGCTTCGGCTTCCTTGACGGCGAGCGACCATTCGCCGGTGAAGATCACCTGGCAGGTGATCGTTGGATCGACGGAGCGG
Organism: Pararhizobium antarcticum; assembly: GCF_001885585.1. GTDB lineage: Bacteria > Pseudomonadota > Alphaproteobacteria > Rhizobiales > Rhizobiaceae > Pararhizobium > Pararhizobium antarcticum. The sequence continues at coordinate 265,490 of NZ_LSRP01000001.1, read as the reverse complement.
GCGCCGAGCAGGAAGGAGTTGATGTTCTGCAGGACCTGCGGGATCGGCTTGGCGGCAACGAAGCCGATCTTCTTGCTCTTGGAAGCGTAACCGGCAGTGATCCCGTTGAGAAACTGGCCCTGGCCGATATAGCCGAAATAGGAGCCGGTGTTCACAGGGTTCTTGCCCTCCTGCCAGAGACCACCGCAATGGCGGAACTGCATGTCGGGATATTTTTCGGCGATGGCCAGCATGTGGGGGTCGAAATAGCCGAAGGAGGTCGGGAAGATGAGACCTGCGCCATCAAGGTTGATCATCGATTCCATCGTCTTCTGGACATCGACGGTCTCAGGCACGTTTTCCTCCTCGACAACGGTCACGCCGGACATGGCCTTGATGACCGCAGCACCTTCGGCATGGGCCTGGTTGTAGCCATAATCATCCTTGGGGCCGACATAGATGAAGCCGACAGTCAGGGCCGTCTGTGCCGCAGCGGGTGTCGTAATGAGAGAAGGGGCGAGACCGAAGGCTGCCGCACCGGCGGCCGTCGTCTGCAGGAAGCTGCGGCGATTCATGGGAAGGAATTTGGTCATGGCGGGCTCCTGGCGGCGCATTGCCGGGTTCAAAAGGGTCACAGTAAACTGTATGCAATGACCGTGCCATTTCTTAAAATGTTGTTTTTAAACGGTATATTTTCCCAGAAAATTTAGGGCGCGTAAACTGTATGCAATTTTTCTGCGCTTTGATCCTTTTTTAAGCATAGGTGAGCCCAAGATGGCTGCGAAAGCGATGCGGCCGCCGACCAGATTCGCAGGCATTTCCTGCGTCATTGACAAGCCAGAGCCTGCGCGGCATCTGTATGCAGTATGGGTTCAAGCAGATTCGATCCGTGAAAAGCGCCAGGAAAAAAGAAATCATCCGCTCCGGAACGACTGTCGAACAGATGGTGCGGGCGATCGCCGATCTGATCATCACCGGTGCCATGCGCCCCGGTGAGCGCCTGGACGAGATTTCCATGGCCAATCGTTTCGACGTGTCCCGCACCCCGGTGCGCGAGGCGCTTGGCCAGCTCTGCGCCATCGGTCTGGTCGAGCGCGAACCCAACAAGAGCGCCGTCGTGACCAATGTGACGCAGCGTCACCTCGCCTCGATGTTCGAGGCCATGGCCGAACTCGAGGGGATCTGCGCACGCCTCTCGGCGGAGCGCATGACGGTGGATGAGCGCCGGATGCTGGAGGCGGAACACATGGCGTCTGAGCGGCTGGTCAACGAGGGCGCAGAAGACGATTATGCGGCTCACAACACTGAATTCCACACGCGTCTCTATCGCGGCGCGCACAATGATCATATTTTTGAACTGGTGACCCAGACCCGCGCTCGTCTGGCGCCGTTTCGCCGCGCCCAGTTTCGGCTTCCCGGCCGTCTTTTGCGCTCCTACGAGGAACATCAAGCCATCGTAGCGGCGATCCTGCAGGCGGATGCGGCCAATGCAAGCCGCGCGGCCTATGCGCATGTCGCCACCGTGAGCGATGCCAGTGTCGTATTTGCCCGCGACGTGGAACCAGTCTCTGGAATCGATTGACGCCAGGCGCCATAGGTTTGGCTGAAACCCTGTCTCTCTCTTCCCGCGGCCGTAGATCTGGAGATACCCCTTACCCTTACGGCGAGACCCCTTTGACTGGCAGCACGGGCAATCGCGCGCCGTTGATGAGGGAGGCGGGCCGGGCCTTGTCTGGCATCATCCATGATGGCCCGAGCGCATCGCGCAACACTATTGTTGAATGAATTCTAATGTACGGACTTCATTGTTTTTTCCATTTCATCTTGCTTTTTTCAGCGGAACTTTTTTCGGCATGATGGGTTTTCTGGCCGAGGATCGCTGACCGATCCAGCAAGGAGAATTCGATGAAAAAGATACTTATCGCAACGGCGATTATTGCCCTGTCGACAGCGTCGGCTTTTGCCCAGACAGCGACACCGACTGCCAATCCTGAGGGTGATACGCCCGCTGTGGCCACGCCGTCGGAACAGAACGCGACCGCACCTGTCGAAGGCGCGAACAGCTTCACCGAGGCCCAGGCAACCGACCGTATCACGGAAGCTGGCTATACCGATGTGATGGAGCTCAAGCTCGACGACCAGGGCCTGTGGCAGGCCAAGGCCAACAAGGACGGCAAGCCGGTTCTTGTCTCGCTCGATTACCAGGGCAACATCGTCGCCAAGTAATCGCGGTACTCGCGACCGAATAACAAAACAATCAGGAGAAACACCATGACAAAGACCGTTACAGGACTTTTCGACCATTATTCCGACGCAACCGCTGCTGTCGATGATCTCAAGGCAATGGGTATTTCAGACGGCGATATCAGCGTTGTTTCCAACAATTCGGATGGCCGCTATTCGGATGACAACGACGCAGCTGAGGGCGCTGGCGCGGGTGCCGGCATCGGCGCCGCTGTGGGTGGCGCTGGCGGTCTTCTGACCGGTCTCGGCATCATGGCCATTCCAGGCGTTGGTCCGGTAGTCGCAGCCGGTTGGCTTGCAGCCACTGCAGCCGGTGCCGTAGCCGGTGCCGTCGTTGGCGGCGCGGCCGGTGGACTGATCGGTGCGTTGACGGATTCCGGCGTCGATGAAGACGATGCTCATGTCTATGCGGAAGGTGTTCGTCGCGGCGGCACGCTCGTGACTGCCAAGGTCGACGAACCTCTGGTATCCGAGGCCGAAGCCATCCTGAAGCGTTCCAACTGGGTGGATCTTCCGACCCGACGGTCCGAATATCAGGGCCAGGGCTGGACCCGCTTTGATGAAAACTCCGAGCCCTATGCACAGACGGAAATCGACGCCGATCGTGCGCGCTACGCCGGCCGACGTTCCTAACAGGCCATCGGTTTCCCATCTCTGCTTTTTCAGGGTCGTCCATGTGGCGGCCCTGATGCCATTGTCGAAAGCCAATGGCACTGTTTCCGCTTCAAGAGCGTCCGCGGGATGATCGACCTGCCTGGCGCCGGGTGGACGTTTTTGCATCGGGTGGCGCGCCATCACAATTCCGACCCCTATTTGATGAAAGCATAGGCAACTGATCATTCGGAGTTGCCTAAACCCGGCCTGTTTTGCGCAATATCGTTCGGCCCGAAGCGTGCCGACGACGGGTAAAAAAAACGGCCGCGCAACATCCAATCTATTCGTCTTCCCTAATAAAATATGATCCGCCCGTTTTTTTTAACAATTATGAAACACTAATTTTCAATACTTCTGCGAGCACCACGCCAGAGAGCGTGAGGATCATGATGATCCAGGTTCTGCGTCAGGACCTTCCCGCCGTGCCGATGTTTCCGAAATCTCCAAGGGTGGCCCTTCTGCGCGAAAGAGGCTGAACCCTTGTGCCGGCAATACCGGCGGCGAGGAAATTTCATGCTGTTTGGTTTGTTTACGCGTCTCTCCCTCACGGCCAAGATCGCGACCATTATCGTGATGGCCAATCTCATCGGTCTCGGCGTTACGTCGTATTTTTCCTGGACGTCCGAAACGGCAGCAGCGCTCGAAACAGCCTATGTCAACTGGCAGCGCAACACGCGGCAGATCGGTGAAATCGCCGAAGGCGGCGTCAAGTGGAAAAAGGCACCTGCCATTCGCGAAGCCTATTCCCTGTACCGCGCCTCGCCCATCGAAGGCATGGTGCATTTCGAAGCTGTCACCGGCAAGGGTGAAACAGCTGACAGCTGGACGTCAGACGGCGCTGACGCCGCTGTTTTGAAGGCTTCGGCTACTGAGACGATCAAGGCTGTCGGTGACGAGCCTGTCTGGAACAAAACCGGCGACGGCTTCGTGACGCTGGCTTTGCCGCTTGGCAAGGACAAGAGCGGCCAACGCATCGGCTATATCGCGACCGTCTGGTCGACCGAACTCATCTACGCCGAAAGCAACATGAAATCTCTGGCCTTTGCCGGCAAGCAGGCCTTGGTCATTGCCCTCGTCATCGGTGTTTTCCTGCTTGCCATGCGGCGCAATGTCGGCAGGCCCCTGGCCAAGCTGACCAACCGTATCGACGCCTTTCAAAAGGGTGACCTGGATAGCCCGGTGGCATTTCTGGAAAAGCGCGACGAAATCGGCGTGATCGCCCGGGCGCTCGACGCTTCGCTGAAGGAAGCGAGCGCCAAGCTTCTGCAGGAAAGGTCCGCCGCCATCCAGCGCGACGAGCTGGATGCCGAGCGTGTCCGCTTTTCCGAACAGGTCGGCGAGGCTGCCCGCAACCAGGCCGACGTCGTCGCCCGCATCGGCCATGCGCTGGAGCAACTCGCCGAAGGCGATTTCTCCCTGCGGCTTCCCGATCTCGGTCCCGATTTTGAAAAACTGCGCAACGACTTCCACAAGATGATCGACGCCGTATCCGAAACCGTCCGCGAAATCGGCGGTGCCACCGCAGCAGTGGATTCCGGCACGTCCGAACTTGCCCGTGCTGCCGACGACCTGGCCAAGCGGACCGAGACGCAGGCGACCTCGCTGGGCGAGACAGCCAATGCGCTCGATGACATCACCAACACCGTCCGTTCGTCTTCGACCCGCGCGGAAGAGGCCGGCCGCATGGTCGCCGAGGCCAAGACCGGCGCCCACAATTCCGCCGTCGTGGTGCGCGAAGCCATCGGCGCGATGAACAAGATCCAGGGGTCTTCCAACCAGATCGGCCAGATCATCGGGGTGATCGACGAAATCGCCTTCCAGACCAATCTTCTGGCGCTGAATGCCGGCGTCGAGGCAGCCCGTGCCGGCGATGCCGGAAGGGGATTTGCGGTCGTTGCCCAGGAAGTGCGCGAACTGGCGCAAAGGTCAGCCAATGCGGCAAAGGAAATCAAGAACCTGATTTCCGCCTCCAGTGCGGAAGTGGCGGCCGGTGTGTCGCTTGTCAATCGCACCGGGGACGCGCTGGGCCTCATCGAGGATCAGATCAGCCGCATCAACGACAGCATTGCCTCTATCGTGCAGGCCTCGCGCGACCAGGCGACCGGCCTGCTCGAAGTCAACAGTTCAATCGGTCGCATGGACCAGGTCACCCAGCAGAACGCCGCCATGGTCGAGGAAACCAACGCGGCCTGCCACGATCTCAGCAATCAGAGCCGTCTTCTGAAGCGCGCCGTCAGCAACTTGCGTATCGATGCCGGTGCAGAACAGCGTCCCGTCCAGCGTGCTCCGGCTGCGCCTACGCGCGTAGACCCCAGACCCAGCCCTGCGCGGCAGCCTGCACATCGCAGCTCCGGCGCCAATGCCCTCGCCTCTTCCCCCGATACATGGGAGGAATTCTGAAACTCGGGCAACGCCCCGATCGGGTCGTAAAAGAACACTCAATCTCAAAAAAGGAAACATCCATGACAAGCAAGAAAATTGCAGTTCTCGTCGCCTCCGCAGCGATCTTCCTTTCCGCCGGCATCGCCTCCGCTGAAGAAGCCTATGTCGCACCGGTCAAGGACTATCTGGAGACCAATGTGAAGACATGGATCAATGATCCCGTCATCATCGAAGCAATCAAGGCGCAGAACGCGGCAAATGCCGCCCTGACCCAGGCTGACGTCGATGCGCTCGACCAGAAGTGGCGTGCCGAAGTTGAAGGTTCTGACCGCGCCATGATCGATGGCGTTCTTGCGAACGCGGTCTCGGCCCTTCTGAAGGCCAAGCAGGAAGCGTCCGACGGTACCATCACCGAAGTCTTCGTGATGGATGCAAAGGGCCTCAATGTCGGCCAGAACGACGTGACGTCAGACTATTGGCAGGGCGACGAGGACAAGTTCCAGAAGTCCTTTGGCGCCGGTGCCGGTGCTGTCTTCGTCGATGAAGCCGAAAAGGATGAATCGACACAGATTCTGCAGTCGCAGGCAAGCATGACGATCGTTGATGAAGCGGGTGCGCCGATCGGCGCCGTTACCATCGGCATCAATCTCGATTCGCTCTGATCTGACGACTGCCCTGAAATCCAACGCCGTCAGCCCTCGCTGGCGGCGCTTTCCATTTGCTCCCCTGCACGCGACGGGCACCTTGCCTCTGGATGCTCCCGGTCGCTGGTATTAACCCTCCAGCCCCCTGATGTCGTCCGGGGTCAACCGGATATCGAGTGCCGAAAGGCTGTCCTCGAGTTCGGCGACCGTCCGCGGGCCAATGAGCGGGATCACCGGAAAGGGCTGGGCAAGGACATAGGCGAGCGCGATGTGGATCGGTTTGCGGCCGGTGCGGCCTGCAAGCTCGATCGCGCGGTCGCGACGTTTGAAATTCCGGTCGCTGTACCAGCAACGGACCAGTTCTTCGTCCTCCGTCTTGTCACGGCCGGCGCGGTCGGTGAAAAAGCCGCGGCCCTGGCTCGACCAGGCGAAGTTCGGCATTTGTCGCTCGGTCAGCCATTTTTTCCATTCGTCGTTTGATGCTGAAACACATCCGGCCCAGATCGGGTCCAGCATTTCGGCCAGCGAAAAATTGTTCGAGAGGGCAGCCGGTGGTGTCTTGCCGTGCGCCGTTGCGTAGGCGGTTGCCGCCTCGAGCCGCTCGCGCGTCCAGTTGGAGCCTCCGAAAATGCCTCGTATGCGCCCTGTGCGAACCTCGGCATCCATGGCATCGACGAACTCGCCGACGGGCACATCCGGGTTGTCCCGGTGCATGAAGTAGACGTCGACATGGTCGGTTTTCAACCGCTCCAGCGACTGGGTCAGTTGTTTGCCGATCCGGTCCGGATAGACAAGCGGCGAATGCGCGCCCTTGCCGATCACCACAACGTCCTCGCGCGGAACCCTGCGGCTTGTCAGCCACTCGCCGAAGATCGCCTCGGTGATGCCGCTGTTGTAGATCCAGGCGGTGTCGAAGACATTGCCGCCGGCCTCGTAGAAGGCGTCGAGGGTCAGGGATGCGGCAGCGACATTGGGGAAGAACTCAAAGCCGAGTGCCACGACCGAGGCCGGCTTCGCAATGCCCGGAATGAACCGGCGCGGGACGCTTTTGCCCGCCTTGACGGTTTCGCCGCGGATGTTGAACGGGCGCTGGGCTGCTTTCTCGATCCCGTATTCGAGGCCTATCGAGGCGCGCCACTGGTCGAGCACCTTGAGATTGCTGATCGAATCGGCCCAACTCATGCCGGGTGCGGTAAATTCCTGACGCCCGGCGCGAATGGCATCGCCGGCAGCATCCACCTCGAAGGAGTAAAGCCAGCGATCCTCGGCAACCGCGACCGTGTCGCGGCTTCCATCCTTGCGGATGATTTCGATCTTTCCCGTGCCGCCCTGGTGACCAGATGCAAACCAGAAATCCGCAACCTCGATGCGGCCCTCCGATCCGATAATGCGCAGGACGTTGTCCTGTCGCGCCAGGATCGAGCAGGAGACCTCTGCGACGATGCCGGTTTCAAACTGGAGGATGGCGGAGGCCCACTCGTCGACACCGGTTTCGCCGAGATGCCCGGCACCTGACACTTTCACCGGCTCCAGAAACGGTTTGCCCTGCGTTGCACCGGCAATCAGCCGCGCCATGGAGACCGGATAACCACCGACATCGAGAATCCCGCCGCCGGCGAGGCCGTTGGAAAACAGACGATGTTCCGGCCGGACCGTGCCCATGTCGAAACCGAAGCTCGACTTGATCAGCCGGACGGTTCCGATCGTGCCGCTCTCGACCAGATCAACGATCTTCGCGGTCTGCGGATGCAGGCGGTACATGAAGGCTTCACCGGCAAAGACGCCGGCCTTGCGGGCCTCGTTGTAGATCGTCTCCGCCTCATAGGCTGACAGCGCGATGGGCTTTTCGACCAGGACATGCTTGCCCGACCGGATCGCCTTGATCGCCCATTCGGCGTGGGAGGTGTGGGGCGTGGCAATGTAGATGGCGTCGATCGCGGGATCTGCGAGCAGAGCATCGTATCCCGCAACGATACGGGCGCCGGGAAAGCCCTCGGCCAGCCCGGGTTTTGACGGATTGCGGCTGGCAATGGCGACAAGAGTTCCCGTTTGGGAATGGGCGATGCCGGCTGCAAAGGTGCGGGCGATGCTGCCGGGGCCGATGATGCCCCAGCGAATGGTCTGCGTCTCGGTCATTGCGGTCTCCAGAATTGCCGGGTGCTGCGGCTAGCGGATACGGTTGCCGGCACTGTCGAAAAGGAAGGAACTGGCCGCGGAAAGACCGACGGTGAGCTTCTCGCGGCTGATTGCCGAGCGGGACTCGGCCCGTTCGATGATGATCCGTTCGTCTGCGGAGACATGGGCATAGACATAGCTGGTATTGCCGAGGTGCTCGGCGACATCGACCTCGACGACGAGGTCGGTATCGCCAGCGCCAGCTGCCCGGAAATGCTCCGGCCGGATCCCGATGCTGACCTCATCTCCTGTTTTTACGGCAGATGATGTTGCTGGAATGCGCAATTGTGCGTCCGGCTGGTTTTCAAGCGAAACCGTGATCACACCGCTGGCGACGGATGCGACCCGGGCTTTCAGGAAATTCATGCGCGGCGAACCGATGAAGCCGGCAACGAAGGTGTTGTTCGGGTTGTCATAGAGATCAAGCGGCGCACCGACTTGCTCGACGACGCCGGCTCGCAGCACGACGATCTTGTCGGCAAGCGTCATCGCCTCGACCTGGTCGTGCGTCACGTAGATGATGGTGGTCTTGAGCGTCTTGTGCAGCTTGGCGATCTCGACGCGCATGTGCACGCGCAGTTCCGCGTCGAGGTTGGACAGCGGTTCGTCGAACAGGAAGACATCCGGGTTGCGCACGATGGCACGACCGATGGCAACGCGTTGCCGCTGGCCGCCGGATAGCGCCTTGGGCTTGCGGTCCATCAGCGGGCCAAGTTCGAGAATGTCTGCCGCATCCGTGACGCGGCGTGCGATCTCATCCTTGGCCATGCCGGCGAAGCGCAGGGCAAAACCCATGTTTTCCCGCACGGTCATATGCGGGTAGAGGGCATAGGACTGGAAGACCATGGCGATGCCGCGTTTGGAAGGATCGACATCGTTCATCACAGTGCCGCCGATCGTCAGTTCGCCGGAGCTTATGTCCTCTAGGCCTGCAATCATCCGCAGCAGCGTCGATTTCCCACAGCCCGACGGCCCGACGAAAACGACGAACTCGCCGGTTTTGATCGACAGGTCGACGCCCTTGATGATCTCCAGTGCGCCGAAGCTCTTGCGTATCTCGGTGAGGCGGACATCGGCCATGATGGGTCTCTCAGTTGATGGTGAAAGCGGTGGTGCTGGTCGCGAAGCGGCGGCTGCTGACAGTCAGCGTCAGCGTGCCGCGCTCGTCGCCGGCCTCGATCCAGAACCCGGTGGCGCCGCCCTTCAGCGTGTGATCGGACGGGCCGATAATGCGGGCCGGACCTTCGAGCGAGAGCGATACCGGCTCCTCGAAGAACGGCAGAAGGTTGCCGCATTGGTCGAGCGCGCGAACGACGACACGCACGGCGTCCTTTTCTCCGGCCCGCAGCGCCGTGTCATCGGGGATAACCTCCAGCGTGGTCGGAACCGGATCGGCCGGTAGCGTCAGCGACTTCACGACCTTGCCGTCGACATAGCCGGTGAACGTGCCCTCGCGCCAGACACGGCCCCAGGTGCCGAATTCTTCGGGTGTCACGGACCGGAGATCGAGGACCACGGGCGGGTGCGCCAGATTCGGATAATTCTCCCTGTCGGGATAGACGCGCTTGGCCGGCCACTCCCCGAACGTCACCTCGATGTAATCGCAGTTTGTGAGGATGATGAGCGGCAGCACGCCGCCGATATTGCGTTCGCCACGCGCCCAGAATGTCACGGGCTGGAGCACGACGCCGTCCTTCGGCGCGCCCTGCGAGGCATAGGCATAGGCGGCAAGTTTCGGGATACGGTACATGTCGAGCACGCCGTGGTAGCAGATGCGGTCGCCCGCCCCGAAATCCTTGTGGGTGTTGTAGTCGAACATGCACCAGCCGGTGGAACCGGAAATATTGCTGTCGCCGGCCACCGCGTCCAGGATCAAAAGATGGCGCGTCACGTGTTCGGCCTGCCGCTGCTCCTGGTCGAAACGCTTGGTCGGATACATGTGCCCGTTATATTCGGTGATCATGTAGGGGATCTGCCGGGTGATGCCGGTGGTCTCCACCCGGTCGCGCAGGACGACGCGGCCGCGATTGTTTCCGGGCATTTCCTCCTGTCCCAAGATGAAGTCGTTCATCGTATAGACGTCTTCGAGCATTTCCGAGTTGGTGATGAAACGCACGCCGCCGGTCTGCCGTGTCGTGTCCAGTTCGCGGGCGAGCCGGTTCGTCTCGGCGTAGAATTCGTGATCGTCCTGGCTTTCGTTGATGCGCACGCCCCAGATGATGATCGACGGGTGGTTCCAGTCGCGCTCGATCATGCGGCGGACGTTCTCGATGGATTCCTTTTTCCATTCGTCCCCGCCGATGTGCTGCCAGCCGGGGATTTCCTCAAAGCACAGCAGCCCGATCTCGTCGCAGCGCTCGATAAACCATTTCGACTGCGGATAGTGCGAGGTGCGCACGATGTTGCAGGCAAGTTCGTATTTGAGGATGTCGGCATCCTTCTCCTGCGCCCGCCGGCCCATGGCATAGCCGGTGTGCGGCCAGCTCTGGTGGCGGTTGAGACCGCGCAGTTTCAGCGCGTGCCCGTTGAGGAGGAAGCCGTCGGGGGTGAATTCGGCAGTCCGGAAGCCGAAACGCTGCGTCACCCCGTCTTGCCCGTGTTCCGTCCCGAGCGCGAGCGTAAGGCTGTAGAGCACGGGATTGTCGATGTCCCAGAGATCGAGGCCGGTGAGGCCGTCGAATGACAGAAATGCGTCTTGACCGCTGACGGAGACAGAGGCAGTCGCGACTTCGCCGGCGCTCCCGTTCCGGTGGATCGTGGCGGACAGCGTGCCGGCAAACGGCCGGCCGTCCGGATTTGCGATGAAGATGCGCGCGGTGACCGATTTTCTTTCGGCAAGGGCGTCGGGTGTCTCGATCTTGACGTTTGAGATCGAGACCGGGCTTGCCACTTTCAGCCAGACGTCGCGGTAGATGCCGGCAAAGCAGAGATAGTCGATCTGCCCGCCGAAGGGCGGGATTTCAGGGTTTTCCGATCCATCGATCTTGACGGTTATGATGTTCTCGCCGCGCTTTAGATGTGGGGTCAAACGGGCTTCGAACGGCGTATAGCCGTCCTTGTGGGCGATGACCCTGTGGCCATTGAGATAAACCGCGCTATCGGCCATGGCGGCGTCGAAGACCAGCGAGACTTCGCGTCCCTCGAAGCTGTCGTCCCAGACCAGGACCTTCTGATAGGTAAAGGCTTTCTGATAGATGGTTTCATCGAAATAGTTGTAGGGGAGCTCCACCGCCGTGTGCGGCAGGCGGACGGTTTCACCGTTCAGCGGCCGATCGGTCGTGGCCGGGTCGAAACCCTCCGCAAAGATCCAGTTGCCGTTGAAGCTTTCATAACTGCGCATTGACGAAATCCTATTTCACGGAACCAAGCATGCCGGCCACGAACTGGCGCTGCATGATGAAGAAGACGAGGAGGGTGGGCAGCGTCGCGAGGATCGTACCGATCATGACGACGCCGAAATCGGGGTAGTAGGCGGAGGCGAGCGAAGAGACGACAAGGGTGATCGTCTTGGTCTCGTTGGACTGCAGCACGATCAGCGGCCAGAGATAGTTGTTCCAGCTGGTCATGAAGATGATCACGAACGCCGCGGCAAAGGTCGAGCGCATCACAGGCACGTAGATGTAGAGGAAGATCTGCCATTCCTTCAGCCCGTCGACCTTGGCCGCATCGCGCAACTCGGTCGGAAACGCCTTGGTCGACTGGCGGAAATAGAAGATGATGAAGGCCGATGCGATGGTCGGCAGCAGAATGCCGATATGGGTGTTGATCAGCCCGGCCCGTCCCATCATCATGAACAGCGGGATCATCAGGGCTGCGAACGGCACCATCAGGGTGAGCAGGACCAGCGCATAGAGGCGGTCGCGCATCTTCGAGCGGAACATCTCGAATCCATAACCGGCAAGCGACGAGACCGCGATCGTCAGCAGCGTCGTCAGGATAGACACCTTGGCCGAATTCCAGAACACCAGCGGCACGTCCACCTGGGTGAAGAAGTTCACCACATTGGTCGAGAAGGCCGCGCCAAAACTCGTCTTGCCCTTGATGATGTCGATCGATGTGTTGGTCGAGCTGATCAGCATCCAGAGGAAGGGAAACACCGAGACGAAGGCGGCGATCGACAGCGTGATATAGGTTGCGGTCTCGGGCAGAAGGCGGCGGACGCGCGGCGATGGTGTGGCGATCTGGGTCATGAACGCTCCCGTGCGGCATAGAATTGCAGGAAGGACAGAACGGCCACCATCAGGACGATGACGTAGGAGACCGTTGCGGCATAGCCGAAACTCGGCATGAAGCGGAAGGTCAGGTTGTAGATATAGAGGGACAGGGTGATCGTCGCATCCGCCGGGCCGCCCTTGCCCTCGGTCAGGTTATAGACCTCGTCGAAAAGCTGGATCGTGCCGATCGTCGAGATGATCGTGGTGAACAGGATCACCGGCTTCAGCATCGGTATGGTCAGGTGCACGAAGCGCGCCCAGGCGGGAACGCCGTCGATGCGGGCCGCCTCGTAGATCGACTTGTCGATGTTCTGCAGGGCCGCCAGGTAGAAGATCATGTTGTAGCCCGTCCAGCGCCAGGTAATCGCCAGAATGACCAGCACCTTTGCCCAGAAGGGCTCGGTCAGCCAGCCGATCGGCATGCCGATGAGACCAATGGCCATCAGTGCCTGGTTGATGACGCCATCGACCGAGAACATGCTCTTGAACAGCACCGAATAGGCGACCAGCGAGGCGACGCAGGGCAGGAAGATGGCGGTGCGGAAGAAGCCTGCGAATTTCAGCCGATCCATGTTCAGCAACGACGCCAGGATCAGCGCCAGCACGATCATGATCGGCACCTGGATGACAAAGAAGGTCGTGGTGTTGATCAGCGCCTTCAGGAACACCGGATCATTGGCGAGGCGGGTGATGTTCCCGAAGCCTGCGAATTTCAGCATCATGCCCTTGCCGGAATAAAAGGACAGAAACAGCGAACGGAAGATCGGATAGATCAGGAAGATGCCGATGAGGGTGAGGGCCGGGGCGATGAACAGCCAGCCGTTCACGTCGTAATAGCGCTTCAACCCGCCTGTTTTTGCAAGAGCCATGGTCGTCGTTCCGCTTCTGGAAGATTGGTCTGGTCGATCGCCTCTGCGCGCCGGGCGCCACCGGGCGGCCTTGTCGAAGGCCGCCCGCTTTCGCGGTGGACGGGCACGTCAGCACCCGTCGCTGGGAGGAGGACTGCTTACTGGATCTGGCCTTCGGCCTGACTCTGGATCTGCTTCAGGACCTCGTCGATATTGGCGCCCTGGGCAAGTGACGGAAGATGCGCAGTGACGGCCGTGTCCACCTCGTTGGTGAAGATGCCGTAGTTGACCGGCGGGACCTTCGAGAGCCAGTCGGAGAAGTTCTGCCAGACGGTTTCGCCGCCGAAGAACTCGTCCGCCTTCATGTAGGCTTCACCGGTGCGGGCCGCCAGCAGCGAGCCGACGGCGCCACGCTCCGTGAGGATCTTCTGGTAGAAGTCGATGTCCTTGGCGTAGGTTTCGTTGAGGAAAGCAATCGCCTCTGCCTTTTCAGCCGAGCTTTCCAGCACGTACCAGCTTGATCCGCCGAGATTGGAGGCATGCGTCGCGCCTTCGATGCCGAGGCTCGGAATGGGCGCAACGCCCCATTTTCCGGACTGGTCGGCCTGCGCCTTGACCGTACCGGTGATCCAGACGCCGGTGGTGACCGTCGCCACGTCGCCGGACGTGAAGCTGCCGACCCAGTCGGACCAGCCGGACGACGGCTTGTAGACGCCGGCCTGCAGGATCTTCTGCTGGGTTTCGAGTGCTGCCTTGAGGGCGGTGTTGTTTTCGATGCTCAGATTGCCCTCAGCATCGAAGTACCACTGGCCTGCCGACTGCATCAGGATGCGGGTAAAGCCGGCATCGGTGATGTCGAGGCCCATCATCTTCTTGCCGGTCTTTTCCTCGACCTGCTTGCCGATTTCGATGAAGCGATCCCAGGTGATGTCCTGGACATCCGCCGGCTTGAAACCGGCCTGCTCGAGATAGTCCTTGCGGTAGTAGAAGCCGGTGACGCCGCTGTCGAACGGCATGCCGTAGACCTTGCCGTCTACGGTCATCAGCTGCACCTTGTAGGGTGCGAAGCCGGAATAATCGACCGTGCCGCTCATCTCGGCAAAGGCGCCGGGGAAGGACTGGAGGTATTTCTGCGCGCCGTAGTCCTCGATCAGGACGATGTCCGGCAGCGCGTCGGTCGTGCCCGAAGACAGAGCTGTCTGCAGCTTCTGTTCAACGTCGGCCTTGGCAAAGTCGACGATGTTGAACGTTGTTTCCGGATGCTTGGCGGTGTAGCGCTCGCCGGCTTCCTTCATGATCGCGACGTTGAAGTTGGGGTCCCAGCACCAGATGGTCACTTCGCCGGCGAATGCGGCGGTGGTTGCAAAAAAGCTGGCACCGGCGAAAGCTGCAGCCGCAAAACGCGACAGAATTGTCCTGTTGTCCATGTATTCCTCCCGAGCGAATTTGGATCGGCATGGTCTCCTCCCGTGCCGATATGCAAAGATTTACCCAAAACTGGAAAACACGCAAGGAAAATTTAGTAAATATTTATTGCGCCTGCGAAGGGCTTTAAAAAGGCTCAGGAATTCATGGCCTTGCGACAGCTGTCCCTGTGAATCAGTTCTGTGGAAATGCGAACCTGCTTGCCATAGGCGCGACCGGCCAGGCGCTCCAGCAGGAGATCGACGGCGACTTCGCCGATGTGCTCGCCGTGAACCCTGACCGTCGACAGCGGCGGCATCAGGAATTGCGCGACGGGGATATCGTTGAACGAGATGACGCCGATGTCGTCCGGTATGGAAAGACCAGCCTCCTGGATGGCCCTGTAGGTGCCGATGGCCATATTGTCGTTGGATGTGACGATGACATCAGGCTTTTCCCGGAGTGCGAGCAGGTCGCGGGCGAGGCGATAACCGGTCTCCAGCCGAAGGCTTTGACCGGATGTGCAATCGGCAAGGGCCAGCAGTTCGGGATCGAACGTGCCATGCTGCTTCTGCCAGTCGATATACGCAGCGCAGCGCTTTTCGCCGAACGGGGTGACGGTGCCGTTCAGCTTTTCATGGCTGCCAATGAAGCCGATCCGCCTGTACCCGTTGGCCTGCAAGGATTCCAGGATCTTCACGGTGGCCATTCCCATATCGGAGAGGACACTGTCGATCTGCTCGATCCTCGGGTCGAAATCGGCAAAGACCACCTGCCTTGCATATTGCTGCAGCCATTCGATCTCGTTGTCGGAGTGTTTTCCGATGACGATGACGCCCGACGCGCCTTCCAGCAGCGAGGCCTCGGGAAGGGCATCGGAATGAAAGACCTTGACGATCTCGGTCTTGAGGTCGCGGCAGCGGTTTTCGATGCCGAGGCGGACGCCGACATAATAGGGATCGGCGATTTCATCGGACGGTTCGAGGAAGTGCACGATCACCAGTTTCGTCAAAAGGCTGGGCGCGGTTTGGCCGTTGGCCTTGTTGCGATTGCGCGGCGTCTCGTAGTTCAACGCCTCCGCCGTTTCGATGATCGCCTGGCGTTTTGCCGGAGAAATGGAAAGGGCGGGGTCATAGTTCAGGACCCGCGATACCGTGGCAGACGAGACGCCCACGGCCTTGGCGATTTCCTTGATCGTTACCATTCCCATCGTTCCATTTTTCCGCCTGCCGCCCAGCCTGCCACAGCCACGCATCGGAGGAAACAGATTTCAGTAAATTTTTACTGAGTGATTCCACGTTTTCACGCGTTTGTGGCGCCTAGCCCCGGCTTTGCTGCATATAGCCAAGGCCGGATCTGTTCAATCCCTGCCTTGCCGAGGCGCTTCACGGAAAAATTTACTGCGGCCCCGATCCCGGTCTCCAGGCCGATCCTTGCCGGTGCGTTGCGCTGGGGATCAGTATCTGAGCCTGTTTGCCAGGCGGTGGATATGCGCGGTTCCGACGCCACAGCAGCCGCCGATCAGCGATGCGCCGGCCTCCACCCAGCTTGCGGCGAAATCGCAATAGACATCCCCGGTCAGATCCTCGCGGGTGGCGTGGAGGGCCTCGTTGGCGGCGCCCTCTTCCTGAAGCGGTTCGAAGGCGTTGGCATAGACACCGATTGCGATCTGCGCCTTGTGTTCGCCAAAGATGTTTGCGGCCACGCGCACGGCGTCCGCCATCACTTCCGGACGACTGCAATTGAAGAGCAGGCCCTGAAGACCGGCGGAAACTGCCCAGGTTGCTGCCTGTTCAACGGTTTCGCCGGAACGCAGTCGTGGCAGACCGACGGTCGTTTCGGCGGGTGCGTCCGTCAGCGTGAAGGAAATCCACAGTGGTTTTCCGGTGCGGGCAACCGCCAGCCGCACGGCTTCACCCTCGGCGATCAGGGAGAGCGTCTCGCCCAGCCAGACATCGACGTAGGGTGAAAGACCGGCAACGAGGACGCAGAGATAGTCCTGGACCTTCGCCGGCTCGAAAAGCTGCGGCTCGTAGGACCCGAAAATCGGCGGCAGAGATCCGGCGACGCGCACCTTGCGTGCGGTAAACGCATCGGCTGCCTCGCGGGCCAACCGCCCGGACAGGGCGATCAGCGCTTCGCCCTCGGTGCGGAACCGGGTTTCGCCGATATGGAAGGGCACCAGGGCGTAACTGTTGGTGGTGACGACGTCGGCACCTGCCTCCATGAACTCCCGGTGCACGTCGCGAACGATGTCCGGCGTGTCAATCAGCGCCAGAGCCGACCACTCGGGCTGGCGCAGTTGCGCACCAAGGCGAACCAGTTCCCGGCTCATGCCGCCGTCGAGAATGAGGATATCGTTCATGGAATCGGCTCCGGTTGCGCGGTTTGCAGTCGGCCACGTCGGTATCGCAGCGCCCGGGCACATTAATAGGCCACTTCGACGTTCTGCCGCAAATTTTCACACAGAATGCGGCGTAAGCACACAATATCGCCCAATGAAACGGGAGAACCGCAGCCTGCTTGTTCTTGACGTCGTCGAAGGATATGCCTGCCACGCGGCACAAGCGCCGCTTGCGCCATGAACGGAGGCGTTGGAATGTCGGGACCACTCGATGCGTTTGACCGGAGCATTCTGGAGATCGTCCAGAGAAATTGCCAGTTAAAGGCTGAAGTCATCGCCGAGCAGGTCGGGCTATCGGCGTCTGCGGTGCAACGGCGGCTGAAGCGCATGCGCGAAGATGGCGTGATTGCAGCCGAGATCGCCGTCGTCGACAGGAAGGCAGCCGGCAATGCAATGACCTTCATCGCCGGCATGGAGATCGAACGCGAAAACTATGACGCGCTGTCGAAATTCCGCCTCTGGGCCGACAGGCAGGACCATATCCAGCAGGTCTATTATGTCACGGGTTCGGTCGACCTCATTGCCATCATTACGGCAAGGGATGTTGGCCACTACGACGAAATCACCGCCGGCATCATGGCGCAGAACCCGCAGATCCGGCGGATCCACACCAATGTCGTGCTGAAGGATATCAAGCTGGGCCTCTTCGTTCCCGTCGATGCCTGACCGGTCAAGGGTGGGCGCCGGGCCTTGTGGTTGTCAGTCGATGTCCTTCAGCGCATCCAGCGGGCCCATCAGCGCAGTGCGCGGCGGCACCAGTTCCGGGCGGATCAGGTGCAGTTGCGGTGCCGAGCGTGGCTGGTCGATGATTTCGAAGGCCTTGGCGATCATGCTTTCCACGTCCTGGCGGATCATGATGACGGGAAAGGGCAGGAAGGAACCGAACGGGTCGTAGTCGTAGCAGCCGACGACGATATCGGCGAAGGTCTCATGCGGATGCTGGCCGAGGAACCGCAGGAGGCCTTCGAAATTGATCGAGGAATTGATGAAAAAGGCGCGGGGCAGGTGGCCTTCACGCGCGTAGAAGGTTTCGAATGCCTTCTGGGTCATGGCTGGCGAATAGCCCGTTGGCTGGATGCATTCGTCCGGATCGACGCCGAAGATTTCGCGCTTCACCTCGCGGAAACCGCGGATACGCTCGCGGCTGGCATGGTCGTTGCGACCCCCGAACAGATAGAGTTCCTCCGGCTCTAGCGGTCGGTCACCCTGGCAATGGCGGATGATCGCCTCGGTCAGCAATCTGCCGCCTTCGTAGTTGTCGCTGATGACGGAATGGGTCTTGGTGCCGGGCAGGTCGAGATTGATGTGTTTGAGACCAGCCGCTTCGCAGACGGCATGCACGCCGTCCGGGTCGGTGGCGCCGGCGACGAAGAGTTCGTCGATAGAATATGAGATCAGCGTTTCCACCGTCCGGCGCTCTTCCTGCGGATCGCGGCAGGCGCTGACGACGATCGGGCACTGGCCGCGAGCGCGCACATGGGCCTCGAAGGTCTGGGCCATCGAAGAAAAATAGCGGTTGTCATGCACCGGCAGCAAGAGGCCGACGAGGCCGGAGCGCGAACTGCGCAGCCCGCGTGCCTGGAGGTTCGCCGTATATTGGTGTTTTTCGGCAAGGCTGCGGATCAGGTCGGCCGTGCTTTCCTTGATGCGGCGCTTCTGCCAGGTTCCATTGAGCACGGCACTGACGGTGGAAGCCGAACATCCCGACAGCACCGAGAGGTCGTAGATCGTCGCCTTCTTCTTGCTCTCTTGCCGCATGGTTCCCCCAGTCTTGCCCCAGTCCTTCCCCGGCCGTGCGGGCGGAAAAGCGCAGTGTTTCTAATGCATTGAATTCACCGCATAGAACGGGGAGCCAAAGCCTGCGAAATCCACTCATGCTCTAGTGCCAATCTCCCCTTGACGAAACAATAAATCTATTTGATATTAATTGCACCATCGATTGTGCAAAAAAGAAATATCGATTGTGCAGCGCGGTACCGCTTGAGGAGGCGGTTTGGAGGATAGGGCCAGCCCGCATCCATCCATGATCAGATTTGGAGGGTCCGTCGTCCCCGGCGGCCGGATTATGCCCCGATGGGGTTTGGAGGAGGAAATCGCATGAAGAAATTTGTTGTCGCGGCGCTTGCTGCGTCCTTGTCGCTTGGTGTTGCGTTTTCGGCATTCGCTGCCGACAAGGTGGGTGTGGTCGTCAAGATCGGCGGCATTCCGTGGTTCAACGCCATGGAGGCCGGCATCAAGGAGCAGGGTGCCAAGCTCGGTCTCGATGCCTTCATGGTCGGGCCGACCAGTGCCGATCCGGCGCTTCAGGTGCGCGCCATCGAAGATCTGATCGCCCAGGGCGTCAAGGTCATCGGCGTCGTACCGAATGATGCCAAGGTGCTCGAACCCGTGCTGCAGAAAGCCAAGGATGCCGGCATTTTCGTCGTCACCCATGAATCGCCGAGCCAGAAGGGCGCCGACTGGAACTTCGAACTGGCGTCGTCCACCGGTTTCGGTGAGGCGCATGGCAAGCTGCTGGCGGAAAAAATGGGCGGCAAGGGCGATTATGCTGTCTTCGTCGGTTCGCTGACCGTGCCTTTGCACAATGCCTGGGCCGATGCCGCCATCGCCTATATCAAGGCCAACCATCCGGACATGACGCTTGTTGGCGAACGCTATGGGGTGGCTGAAGATGTGGACAAGAGCCGGTCGACGGCGCTTGACCTGATCGCCGCCCATCCGAACCTTCATGGCTTCCTCGCTTTCGGCAGCCAGGGTCCGATCGGTGCCGGCCGTGCTGTCGAAGAGCGTCGCAAGACCGGCGAAATCTTCGTGCTCGGGCCGTTTTCGCCCGGCCAGGGCCAGAAGCTCATCAAGTCGGATGCCATTTCCGGCGGCTTCATGTGGAATCCGAAGCAGGCTGGCGAAGTCTTCGTCACCATGGCCGATCGCCTGATCAAGGGCGAAAGCGTCAAGGACGGCGACGACATTCCGGGTCTCGGTGTGATCAAGCCTGTTGGCAACGACATCATCGTCGACCAGTTGCTGCCGATCAACAAGGACACTGTGGACGAACTGGCCGGCATGGGCCTCTGATCCACAACAGGGTTCTCCCGACTGCTGGGCCGGCTTCGGCTGGCCCGGCAGGTTCCCTGACCGCATTTCCTGTTAGGCATTCCGAATGACCGAGCCCTCCGGCGCACATGCAGGCCCAAGGCCGCTTCTGTCCCTGCGCAACATCAATATGACCTTTGGCGGCGTCAAGGCGCTGAAGAATGTCAGTTTCGATGTCCTGCCGGGCGAAGTGCACTGCCTGGCCGGCGAAAACGGCTCCGGCAAGAGCACGTTGATCAAGATCATCACCGGCGTCTACCGCCCGGAACCGGGTGCTGTCATTGATTACGATGGCCAGACCTATGCGCAGATGTCGCCGGTCACGGCGCAGAACGGTGGTATCCAGGTGATCTGGCAGGACCTCGCTCTGTTTCCCGAGATGACCGTTGCCGAAAACATCGCCTTCCAGACCCTGCTCGGCCGCTGGCCGCGCTTCGTGAATTATGGACACATGCGCGAGATTGCGATCCGGGCCTTGAAAAAGCTGGGCGTGACGCTTGATGTCGACCTGCCGCTCAAGGACTTTCCGATCGCCCAGCGCCAGATCGTGGCGATCGCCCGCGCCCTGGTCGGCGAGGCGAAGATTGTCTTCATGGACGAGCCGACGGCGTCGCTGACCCAGTCCGAGACCGATCACCTGCTCGAGATCGTGCGCACGCTCTCGACTTCAGGCGTTGCCGTCGTGTTCGTCAGTCACCGGCTGGCCGAAGTGCTTGAGATTTCAAGCCGTCTGACGGTGCTGCGCGACGGCGCGCTTGTCGGCGTCTATCCGACCGAGGGTCTGACCCAGTCGCGGATCACCGAACTGATGACCGGCCGAACCTTCGACCAGCACGTGCGCGCCAAGACGCGCGACGCAAACCCCGTCGTGCTGGAGGTGAAGAACCTGACGCGACCGGGCCAGTTCGAGGATGTTTCCTTTACCGTCCGCAAGGGCGAAACGCTTGGCATCACCGGCCTGCTCGGCGCCGGGCGCACGGAAATCGCACTCTCCCTGTTCGGCATGTCGAAGCCGCAATCCGGCGAGATTTTTCTGGACGGCAAGCCCGTGCGGTTTTCCTCGAACCGCGAGGCAATCGAGGCCGGTGTCGCCTATCTTTCCGAGGACCGGCTGTCGCTTGGTCTGATCCAGCCACAGTCGATCGCCGACAATCTCGTGATTGCCTCGCTTGACGGCATTCGGTCCGGCGGCTTGCTGTCGGACGAGCGCAAGCAGCGGCTGGTTGCGCAATGGATCGCCGATCTCGGCGTCAAGATCGGCAAGCAAACCGATGCGATCTCGACGCTGTCGGGCGGCAACCAGCAGCGCATCGCGATTGCAAAATGGCTGGCGACCGATCCGAAACTCCTGATCCTCGATGCGCCGACCGTCGGTGTCGATGTCGGTGCGCGCGCCGGGATCTTCGAGATCGTTGCGAAACTGGCCGAAAGCGGTCTGGCGATCATCCTTATCTCCGACGAGGTGCCGGAGGTCTATTTCAACGCGGACCGCGTGCTGCATATGGCCGGCGGCCGGATCAGCGGCGCTTTTGATCCGCGTCAGTGCACGCTGAAGGACATCGAGGCTGCCGTCTATGCGTAAGATCATTCAATCCCACGCCACAGAATTTGCACTTCTCGCCGTCATCCTGCTCATCAGCCTGTTCCTGTCGCTGGCAACAGAGCGCTTCTTCACGCTCGGCAATGCCTTTGACCTTTTGAACACGAGTTCGGTCAACATCATCTTTGCCGTGGGCTTGCTGGTGGTGCTGATCGCCGGCGGCATCGACATCTCGTTCGCGGTCGCGGCCTCGGTCGTCCAGTATGTCGCGGCGCTTCTGCTGGAAAGCATCGGCGGTGGCGGCTGGATCTCCGGCCTTGTGATCGCGGCTGTTCTCGGCGTGTCGCTCGGCGCGATCAATGCGCTCTTGATCCACCGGTTCAAGATCATCTCGATCGTCGCCACCATCGCCACCTTCAATATCTATTTCGGCCTGCTGATGTTCTTCACGCGTGGCGTGTCGATCTACAATCTGCCGGACTGGCTGACGAGCCGCGTTATCCTGTTCGAGCATGAGATGGCCGATGGCAGCTGGGTGGAAATCACGCTTCCGGTTCTGGTCATGGTCGTCTGCGTCATCGCCACCTGGGTGCTGATCACCCGTACGACCACCGGGCGACAGCTCTATGCCTTCGGCGACAATCCGGAGGGCGCGCGCCGCTTCGGCATCAATGTCGGCGCCATGCAGTTCATCGCCTTTGGCTGGCTGGGCCTGATGGCCGGCATCGCGGGTCTGATCCAGGCGCACTATGCGCAGGAGGTCGTGCCCAATGCGCTTTACGGCCGTGAACTGGATGTTCTCGCAGCGGTGGTTCTCGGCGGCGCGCGCCTGGGCGGCGGCAAGGGCACGGTGCTCGGCTGCGTGCTCGGCGTGCTGATGATTTCGATTACCCAGAACGGCCTCAACCTGATGGGTGTCTCGCCCTTTGCCTTCAAGATGATCATCGGCGCCATCATCCTGGTCGCGATCACGCTGTCCAACACCAGCATCGAGCGTCTCTTGCCATTCATGCGGGAAGGAGCGCGCCGATGAGATCCTTCCTCAACCGCGTCTCGCATTGGGTCGGTCCTGACATTGCCGGGCCGGGGGCCGCCTTCATTGCCGTGATGATCGTCTTCAGCATCGGCTCGCCGCAGTTCCTGACGGGGGCGACCTTTGGCTCCGTGGCGTTCCAGTTGCCCGAGCTCGGGCTGTTGACGCTCGCCATGCTCCTGCCGATCCTGACCGGCGGGCTCAATCTGGCCATCACCTTCACCGCCAATATCGCCGGCCTGACGGTCGCCTGGTACCTGCAGAAGAATGGCGGTGTCGATGCCGGACCTGGCGCCTTCCTGATCGGCAGCCTGCTGGCCATCGGCGTCGGCGCTTTGAGCGGCCTGCTGATGGGCCTGGTCATCGCCTATACCAAGGCGCATCCGATCCTGGTCTCGCTGTCGATGATGATCTTTCTGCGTGGCCTTGGCGAATTCCTGACGCGCGGCGGCGATGTCTCCGGTTTCCCGGCCTTCCTGCAGCCGATCGGTCACGGCAGCATTCTCGGCGTGCCGATCCCGCTTCTGATCCTCATCGCCTGCGTACTCCTCTGGCATGTGCTCCTGACCCGCACCAAGCTCGGCTTCGGCACCTATATGATCGGGTCCAACATCGAGGCCGCGCGCTATTCGGGCATCAACACCCGCAAGGTGCTCGTGCTCGTCTACATGCTGTCGGGTGCGATGTGCGCGATAGCCGGCATCATCATGCTGGCGCGGTTCAATTCGGTGCGGGTCGGCCACGGCGAATCCTACCTGTTGATCACGGTGCTGGCCTGCTTCCTCGGCGGGGTCAATCCGTTCGGCGGCTTCGGCCGGGTCATTCCGGTCTTCCTCGCGCTGGTCGTGCTCCAGCTTCTGTCATCGGGGCTCAATCTGATGGGCGCCAACCAGCACTTAGCAACCGCCGTCTGGGGCATCCTGCTCATCGCCGTGATGCTGCTGCGCTGGGCATCCTCGCATTTCAAGATTTTCAAACGCAAGAAGGGATAGGACCATGGAAGGTTTTGGCGTTCACACAAGCATGTGGACAATGAACTGGAACCGCGAGGGCGCGGAAAAGGCAATTGCCGCCGCGGTGAAGTACAAGATGGATTTCATCGAGATCGCGCTCTTGAACGCGCCTGCGGTCGATGCGGATCACAGCCGCAAGCTTCTGGAAAAACACCAGTTGCGCTCGGTCTGCTCGCTCGGCCTGCCGGAACATGCCTGGGCTTCCGTGCATCCCGAAAAGGCCGTCGAGCATCTCACGGTCGCCATCGACAAGACGGCGGACATGGGCGCCGAGGCCCTGTCCGGCGTGATCTTCGGCGGTATCGGCGAGCGCACCGGCGTGCCCCCGACCGAGAAGGAATATGACAACATCGCCCGCGCATTGCAGGCGGCGGCGAAACACGCCAAGACACGCGGCATCCAACTGGGGGTCGAAGCGGTCAATCGCTATGAAAACCACCTGATCAACACGGCGGCGCAGGCGGTCGATATGATCGAGCGCGTCGGTGCCGATAATGTCTTCGTTCACCTCGATACCTATCACATGAACATTGAGGAAAAGGGTGCGGCCAACGGCATTCTCGTGGCCCGCGATCACCTGAAATACATCCATCTCTCCGAAAGCGACCGCGGTACGCCCGGCTACGGCAATGTGCCCTGGGACGAGATCTATGCGGCGCTTGCCGCGATCGGCTTCAAGGGCGGGCTGGCAATGGAGAGCTTCATCAATATGCCGCCGGAGGTCGCCTACGGGCTTGCGGTCTGGCGCCCGGTTGCCAAGGACGAAGCGGAAGTCATGGGCAACGGCCTGCCCTTCCTGCGCAACAAGGCGGCGCAATACGGCCTGATCTGACGCGAACGCTCAACGGAAAGGACCATCGGATGGCGAAGGAGATGCGGGAAAGACCAGACGCCCGCATCGCCGTGCTCGATGTCGGCAAGACCAATGTCAAGCTGAGTGCCGTCTGCCAAGACGGGACGATCCTGGAAACAGTTTCCGTCGCCAACCGGGTCGTGGACGGACCGTTTTGGCGGGAACACGATCTTGTCGGGATCGGAGACTGGGTGATGTCATCGCTGACAGAGCTTTGCCTTCGCCACGACATCACAGCCGTCGTCACCTCCGGTCATGGGTCCGGCGGTGTTCTCGTCGGGGGTGACCCGGATCACAATGGCGACGGTGCGGCGCTGCCGATGATCGACTACGAGCAGCCGCTGCCGGAAGACATCCGGCTCGGTTATGTGCCGCTGTCCGGCTCGTTCTTCGATCGTGGCAGCGCGTTGATGCTCGGGGCCACGCATCAGGCGAGGCAGATGTACTGGATGCAGCAGGTCCAGCCGGAGGCCTTCGCCAAGGCCCGGTGGTTTCTTGGCGTCCCGCAATACTGGGCCTGGCGACTGAGCGGCGTCGCTGTTTCGGAAGCCACCTTTCTTGGCGCCCAGTCGCATTTCTGGAACACGGTCGAACGGCACTGGGCGCCGATTGTCGCGGCCTGCGGCTGGCAGGCTCTGATGCCGCCCTTTGCTGCGGCATGGCAGAGGATCGGCAAGATCCGGCCTGCACTTGCGGATCGCTACGGTATCGCGCGGGATATCGATGTGCTCGCCGGCATCCATGACAGCAGCGCCAATTTCTATCGCTACCAGGCGGCCGGTCTTGAGCAAGCAACAGTGGTCTCGACGGGAACCTGGATCGTCGCGCTCAGCAGCACGGTTGCACTCGCGCGGCTGGACGAACATCGCGGCATGACCTGCAATGCTGATGTCGACGGCCGGCCAGTGGGCGGCGCGCTGACCATGGGCGGGCGCGAGTTTTCCCTTGTTGCTGGTCAGCAGGCAGAGGGGCCGCCGGTTTCCATCGAGACACTTCTCCGTCTGGTGGACCGGGGCACGATGGCGTTGCCATCCTTCGGCGACGATGACGGGCTGTTTCCCGGCAGCGCCGGACAGGGCCGTATCGTCGGGCCTTTGCCAGGTGATCCGGCCGAGCGCAAGGCGCTTGCGGTGCTCTATACCGCGCTCCTGACAGCGGAATGCCTCGATGCGCTCGGCAGCGAAGGCCTCGTGGTGCTCGATGGCAATTTCCTGCGCGAGCCGCTTTATGCCGGGCTCGTGGCTGCCTTGCGTCCTGGTCGAGAGACACTCTACAGCCTTGATGCCTATGGCGTGGCCTCCGGTGCCGCGCTTCTGGCCGGCCATGCAACACGACGGGACAAGGCGCCGATCGCGCTCAATACGCCGGTTTCCATCGCCTTTCCTTCTATCCCCGGCACAGGCGATGCTCTTGCCGGCTACGCGCAGCGCTGGCGTCGGCTTTCGCGCTCCAACACACAGCTTCACACCGATACACAGGCCCACCCCAAACCGGGGAATATGACAGAAAGGTCTACACCATGAGCACCACTTCCACGGACGTTGCGGCGCTGCGCCGCGAAATGGTCGATATCTGCCGAAGGATGAATTCGAGCGGCATCAACCAGGGAACTGCCGGCAACCTATCGGTGCGCACCGATACCGGGTTCCTGATCACGCCGTCTTCGCTGCCCTATGATACGATGCAGCCGGAAGACCTCGTGGAGATGGATTTAGACGGCACCTATGTCGGCCGCCGCCCGTCCTCGGAGTGGCGTTTCCACCGCGATATCCTGCGCCAGCGGACCGACATCAATGTCGTGCTTCACTGCCATTCGATTTATGCGACGACGCTGGCCTGCCATCACAAGACCATTCCGAGCTTCCATTATATGACCGGTATTGCCGGCGGTACCACCGTGCGCTGTGCCGGTTATGCGACCTTCGGCACGCAGGCCCTGTCCGACAATGCGCTTACAGCACTGAAAGACCGCACCGCCTGCCTTCTTGGTCAGCACGGTCAGATCTCGCTTGGCAAGGATCTCGAAAGCGCCCTTTGGATGGGAATCGAGATCGAGACCCTGTCGCGCATGTATGTACAGGCGCTGACGCTTGGCGAGCCGCCGGTGCTGCCCGATGATGAGATGGAACGGGTCATCGCCCAGATGCGCCGCATGAGCTATGGCAATGCGCCCGATCCGGAAGGCGTCAACGATCTTGCCCGGCCGCGCGCGCAGGCCTGACCCGGATTTATCCGCCTGCCGCCGGGGGAGTGCCCTCGGCACGCAGCTTGTCGAAGACATGCGCCTTTGCATGGCGGATGCTGTCGTCCAGCGGGTGACCTGCTGCCAGATGGATGGCGATGGCGCTTGCCAGCATGCAGCCGGTGCCCCGCATGCTGGCGGAGAGACGCGGAGCGTCGAACCGCGCAACCGTTCCGTCGGCAGCTACCAAAAGGTCCGTCGATCGAGGGCCTGCCGCATGACCGCCCTTTATCAGGATCGCATTCTTTCCTGAAAGCAGAGTGCGCGCCTGCACGATCGCTGCGTCATCGCCGGCTGCAGGATGCGATGCGCCGGCGAGCAGGGCGAGTTCCGGAAGGTTCGGGGTGACGAGACGGCAGAGCGGCATCAGGTCCTGTTTCAGGCTTTCGATTGCGTCCACGCTGAGGAGGCTGCCGCCCGACGAGGAAACAAAAACCGGGTCGAGCACGACCGGCAGGTGTCTGTGTTCGCCAAGCACGGCCGACACGGCTGCAATGATTTCCCGGCTTGCCAGCATGCCGATCTTGATCGCGGCGACGGGGTTTGCCTCGAGTGCAGCCCGCATCTGCGCCGCCACAAGATCGGCGTCGAGCGTTTCCACTGTTCGGACGGCAGCATGGGTCTGGACCGTGATCGCCGTGACCGCAAGGCAGGTCCTGCCACCAATCGCAGCGATGGTCTCGATATCGCGGGCAATGCCGGCGCCACCGGAAGAATCGCTTCCGGCGATGACGAGCACACAGGGGGGCGCGTCTAGCGCCATGCTTTTGTCTTCTCGATCCATTGCCGTGTCCGTTTTTCCGGGTCTTCGTTCAGGGTGATGTCGGTGACGACGGCGGCGCTGTTGGCACCGGCTGCAAAGACCCCGTCCAGCCGATCGATGGTAAGTCCGCCGATCGCCACCAGCGGCAACGCCCCGATTTTCTGTTTCCAGTCGGAAAGCCGCTCGAGCCCCTGCGGTGCCCAGGGCATCTTTTTCAGGATCGTCGGATAGACCGGGCCGAGCGCAATATAATCGGGCCTGGCGGCAAGGGCTGTTTCGAGTTCGGCCTCGTCGTGGGTGCTCAGCCCAAGCTTCAGTCCGGCCTTGCGGATTGCCGGCAGATCGGCAGTCGCCAGATCCTCCTGTCCGAGATGGATGAAATCGCAGCCTTCTTCGATGGCCAGTTGCCAGTAATCGTTGACGACCAACTGGCAGTCATATTGGCCACAGATTTCTCTTGCCCTGCGGATTTCAGCCCGCACGACCGGCTCCGGCGCATCCTTGATGCGCAATTGCAGGAGCTTGACGCCGAGGGGCACGAGGCGGTCGATCCAGGCGGCGCTGTCGACGATCAGGTAGAAGGGGTCGAGCCTCACGAGAACACCGCCTTGCCGATAACCGGTGTCGAGGGCACCGCCATGTCGCGCGGTTCCAGAAGTCCGGCCTGATAACCGGAACGGCCAGCTTCGACAGCTCTGGCGAAGGCTCCGGCCATCTGCACCGGGTCGCCAGCGCCGGCAACAGCCGTGTTCAGGAGAACGGCATCGAAGCCGAGTTCCATGACGAGGGCTGCGTGCGATGGACGACCGAGGCCCGCATCGACGATCAGCGGCACGTCAGGGAAATGTGCGCGCATGCTGCGCAGCGCTGGAATGTTCTGCGGTCCCATGGCGCTGCCGATCGGCGCACACCAGGGCATCAGCACCCTGCAGCCGGCATCGAGCAGTTTTTCGCCGACCACCAGATCGTCGGTCGTATAGGGGAAAACCTCGAAACCCTCAGCACAGAGGATGCGGGCAGCTTCCACCAGCGCGAAGACATCCGGCTGCAGCGTGTCCTGATGGCCGATGACTTCGAGCTTGACCCAGTTGGTGCCGAACACCTCGCGCGCCATCTTCGCGGTCAAAACCGCTTCGGATGCCGTGTGGCAGCCGGCGGTGTTGGGCAGGATGCGCCGGCCAAGGTCGCGGATCATGCCGAAGAAGGCGCCGCCCTGTTGTCCGCGCGCCATTTCGCGGCGGAGCGACACGGTGAGGATTTCGGTTTCCGAGACGATGATCGCGTCGGCAAGGATGGCCGGAGAGGGGTAGCGCGCTGTGCCGAGCAGCAGGCGTGATGAGACGGGCGTTGCGTAGAGTTCGAGCATGTTCAGCCTCCCTGCATCGGGGAAAGGATTTCGATCCGGTCGTGGTCGCTGAGAACTCGCGACGCACGGTCCTTTCGGTGGACGATCTCGCCGTTGACAGCCGTCGCCAGCCAGTCGCCTTCGTAGTCGAGCGTCACGAGCAGGTCGGCCAGCGTCGCGCTTTCGAGATCCTCGTTTTCGCCGTTGACGATCAGTTTCATGGCGCAACTCCTTCCTGTGCGGGAACGCGTGTTGGGTGGATTGGTCTCCGCTGCGATCGATGGGCTCGGCCCGCGCCTGCACCGATTGTCTCGGCGACCTGACGCGCCATGGCCGGCGCCAGAAGAAAGCCGTGGCGGTAAAGGCCGTTGACGAAAATCTGCCGGTCCTGCTCGATCATTTGCGGCAGGTTGTCGGGAAAGGCGGGGCGAATGCCGGTGCCGGTCTCGATCAGTTGCGCCTCGCCGAAGCAAGGATGCAGCGTGTAGGCGGCATTGAGCAGTTCCATCAACGAGCGGGCGGTGATCGGACCTTTATCTTCACTCTCGATCATCGTCGCGCCGACCATGAACAGGCCGTTGTCACGCGGGACAATGTAGAGCGGAATGCGCGGATGCAGCAGGCGGACGGGGCGTGACAGCGTGATCTCGGACGTCTTGAGAACAAGCATTTCGCCACGCACCGCGCGCAGGTCGTTGAGGCTTCCGATCCGGTGGCGTCCGGTGCAGTCGACGACCCTGTCGAAGCCGGCCTGTTCTTCGTCCGGATCGATGCCGAAAGAAAAGGCGACGCCCATGCCGAGCAGTTTCAAATGAAGGCTCGCCAGTGCCGCGCGCGGATCGAGATGCGCCTCGTTGCGGAAGAACAGCGCCTGGCGAAAACGACCGGCCAGCGCCGGCTCCAGTGCTGCTATACCCGCCTCGTCCAGCCAAGTGAAACCGGAGGTGCGGCTGGCGAAGCGCCGCAATTCCGCGTCATCGCGTGCCGGAGCGACCACCAGCGTGCCGTTTCGACGAACATGGCCGGGCAAGGCCGCGTTCCACCAGTCTGCAGCCTTGCTGCCGAGCGTCAGCACCGCATCGGGTGCGCTTTCGCGTTCGCACCAGGGCGCCAGCATGCCGCCGGCGTAACCGGACGCGCCGGTGCCGACACCGGGTGCCGTATCGACGACCTTGACCGTGACGCCGGCAATTGCGAGTTCATGGGCGATGGTGAGGCCGGCAACGCCGGCCCCCTTGATCAGAACCCGCATGTCACTCTCCGGCTGGTGCGTCGGGCGTTTCACTCAGCGGCACGTAGAGCTTGCCGCCTTCCCGGAATTTGGCCGCCATTGCCTCCAACCCTTCCTTCTGCGCCTCGGCGCGGATGTCGTGGGAAATCCGCATCGAGCAGAATTTGGGACCGCACATGGAGCAGAAATGCGCGACCTTGTGGGCTTCCTTCGGCAGGGTCTCGTCGTGGAAGGCGCGTGCGGTTTCCGGATCCAGGGAGAGGTTGAACTGGTCCTCCCAGCGAAACTCGAAACGGGCTCTCGACAGGGCATCGTCGCGCATCTGGGCTGCCGGATGCCCCTTGGCCAGATCGGCTGCGTGGGCGGCGATCTTGTAGGTGATGACGCCGATCTTGACGTCGTTCCGGTCCGGCAGACCCAGATGCTCCTTCGGCGTCACATAACAAAGCATCGCGGTTCCGAACCAGCCGATCATCGCCGCGCCGATACCAGAGGTGATATGGTCGTAGCCTGGCGCGATGTCGGTGGTCAGCGGTCCGAGCGTATAGAACGGGGCTTCGCCGCAGACTTTCAGCTGCTTGTCCATGTTCTCCTTGATCTTGTGCATCGGCACGTGGCCGGGCCCTTCGATCATCACCTGGCAATCTTTTGCCCAGGCGATCTGCGTGAGTTCACCGAGCGTTTCCAGTTCGGCAAACTGCGCGGCGTCATTGGCGTCGGCGATGGAGCCCGGACGCAGGCCGTCGCCCAGCGAAAACGAAACGTCATAGGCCCGGCAAATGTCGCAGATCTCGTCGAAATGCTCGTAGAGAAAGCTTTCCCTGTGATGGTGCAGACACCACTTGGCCATGATCGACCCACCGCGCGAAACAATACCGGTGACCCGGTTGACGGTCAGCGGGATATAGGCGAGGCGCACGCCGGCATGGATGGTAAAGTAATCGACGCCCTGTTCGGCCTGCTCGATCAGCGTGTCGCGATAGACTTCCCATGTCAGGTCCTCGGCGATGCCGCCCACCTTTTCCAGCGCCTGATAGAGCGGCACGGTGCCGATCGGCACGGCAGAATTGCGGATGATCCAGTCGCGGATATTGTGGATGTTGCGGCCGGTGGAGAGGTCCATGACGGTATCCGCGCCCCAGCGAATGGCCCAGACCATTTTCTCGACCTCCTCGGCCATCGAGGATGTGACGGCGGAATTGCCGATATTGGCATTGATCTTCACCAGGAAATTGCGGCCGATGATCATCGGCTCCAGTTCCGGGTGGTTGATGTTGGCGGGGATGATGGCCCGACCGGCAGCAACCTCCTGGCGGACGAATTCACCGGTCACGTGATCGGGAATATGGGCGCCGAAACTTTCACCATCGCGGATCAGCGGTGATGTGGGGGCAGCGCGCCCGAGGTTTTCGCGGATGGCGATGTATTCCATTTCCGGCGTGATGATGCCGGCACGGGCATAGGCCAGCTGGGTGACCGCCTTGCCGTTGATTGCCCGCCACGGTGCATGGCGCACGGGGAATTCCGGCGTCAGCCTCTCGCCGGAGACAAAGCCGTTGTCCTCCGGCTTCACATGGCGGCCGTCATAGGTCTCGATATCGTCGCGCTGCGCAAGCCAGTTTTCGCGCAGGCGCGGCAAGCCGTTTTCGATGCGGACGCTGTGGCTTTCGTCCGTATAGGGACCGGAGGAATCGTAGACGATGACCGGTGGTTCGCCGGCGGTCGGGTGCAGGCTGATTTCGCGCATGGGCACGCGCAGATCGGGGTGGAGGGTGCCGGATGTGTGGATCTTGCGCGAGGCGGGCAGCGGGCCTTGCGTGACAGTCGGATGGATGGTCTTGGCGGCGATATTCATCGTGAGGCTCCAATGTTGCGTTGGAGACCCAGTTCTGGAGAGCCGGAAAGATGAAAAGACGCCGACACGGATTCCGGATAAACGGAATCGGAGTCGTAGCAGCGCTTGCACCGTCCCTACGCCAGTATGAACTGGATCAGGTTCAACGGGTCACTGCGCGCGCTAGCAGTATCTCAGCCCCTTGCCGGGACTCCCCTGGTGAATGGCTCAAGTTGAAAGGTCAACGACCGGTTTGTCAAGGCTTTTGCTGGCGGCGTCGAGGATCTCCCGGGTGATGGCGATATCCTGAACGACGATACCGGTCAGGTCGGCAATGGTGATATCCGCCCGGTTTTTCCGACCAGGGGCCATCCCCGCAAGCACTCCGCCGAGTTCGCTGCAGCTGTCCCGGGTGATCAATCCGGCGTCGAAGGCTGCCGAAAATTCGCCGTGCGCCAGAGACTGGTCGAGGTGATCGGCGATCCTGATGTCGGCGCGCGCCACCAGTGCCGTGTCCAGTTCGTGCTTGCCTGGCGCATCCGCACCGACAGCGGTGATGTGCGTGCCGGGTGCAATCCATTCGCTTGGGATCAACGGTTGGCGCGCCGGTGTCGTGGTGATGATGATGTCTGCGGATCGGCAGAGTGCTTCCAGATTGTCTGTCGTTTCGACCGGAATGCCTTCCCCTGCAAGCGTTTGCGCAATCGTCGCCGATTTCACTTCGGAACGGCCCCATAGGGTGAAGGTGAGGGACGTCTCGCGCATCGCCCGGTGCAGGCAGCGGATCTGCATACTGGCCTGGATACCCGAGCCGACGATAGCGACGCGGCGCGCGTCCGGTCGGCAGAGCGCCCGCGTGGCGATGGCACCGCCCAGCCCGGTGCGCAGATCCGTGAGGAAACCTTCATCCAGCAGGATTGCCTCCAGCTGGCCGGTCGTTGCCGACAAAGCCAGCATAACGCCGCTTGATGTCGAGAGACCGATCGAGGGGTTGCGGTAGAAGCCGCTGGCGATCTTGACGACGAAAAGGGGATCACCCGAGATATGCCCGTATTTGATATGACAGTCACCGTCGACTTCGGGGAAGGCGAGATAGCCGACCGGCGGGATCGTCGCTCGCCCTTGCGATGCCGCGATATAGGCCTGCTCGACCGCCGCCAAGCCGGTGTCGAGATCAACCAAAGCCTCGATTTCGGAGCGCGACAGGATGATCATTCGGCCTCCGATCGCTCCTGGTTCAGGTATTTGTAGACGGTTGCGCGGCCCATGCTGAGGACCCGCGAAATATAGGTTGCTGCATTCCGGCCGCCGAACGCGCCATCGGCCGACAGGTCCCTGACGAGCTGCTGCTTCTGCTCGCGCGACAGCGTGGCAACGATCAGCCCGCGCGATGTCGTCCAGTTCCTGACGTATTCGTTGATGCGCTCGTGCCAGTCCTCCTTGAACAGGCTTGCCGGTCTGTCGTGATCGACGGGCACCGAGGCAAAGGCGCTGAGCGCCTGCATCACCGCATGGAAATGCGAGACGTCGGCATTGATGCAAAGCACGGCGATCGGCCGCCCAGCCATATCCCGCAGGATGATGCTGATCGACTTGATGCGGCGTCCGTCCCAGTTGACCTTTTCATAGGGACCGAGAATGCGCTCGGTCGGGCGGAAGTCGATCTCGTTCAGGAGGGATGGCTCGCCGATCTCGCGTTTTGAAAAATTACCGGCGATGTGGACCGCCGTTTCCGTCTCGAGGTCATGCAGGACGACCTCGACAAAGGGCTGGAACAGCTGGGCGACACCATCGCAGACGGAGGCAAAGGGGGCGAGTTCGGGTCTCATATGCGAACCCTCACTCCCGCATGAAGTCCGCGAGACGGGACAGTCCAGCTTCCAGATGATGTTTCTGGGCGCCGATACCGATGCGGATGTACCCGTCCAGGCCGTAGACGTCACCCGGCACCAGCATCACGCTTTTCTGTTCGCGAACGCGGTCGACCAGAACCGAGGAATTGATGTCTCTGTTGTAGCGGACAAAGGCCATGCCGCCGGCGCGGGGCGGCAGATAAGAGAAGAGATTGTTATGGTCCCCGATCCATGACGTCAGGAACGCCCGGTTTTCCCGCAGCAGGCGGCGGCTGCGCGTGAGAATTTCGGCACGCTTGGCCGGCTGCAGAACGATGTTGGCAATGTATTCGCTGAGCGCCCCCGTGGTGATCGAGGTGTAGTCCTTGCGCTGCC
Organism: Pararhizobium antarcticum; assembly: GCF_001885585.1. Taxonomy (GTDB): domain Bacteria; phylum Pseudomonadota; class Alphaproteobacteria; order Rhizobiales; family Rhizobiaceae; genus Pararhizobium; species Pararhizobium antarcticum. Next base: position 231,367 of record NZ_LSRP01000001.1, on the reverse strand, counting down.
AGGTTTCGTAGATCTCCCGTGCCGGGCCGACCAGCCAGCCGAGGCGCAGGCCGGGCAGGGCCATGGCCTTGGACAGGCCGGCGGTGACCACGGCTTTTTCATAGAGATCGGCGAAGCTGATGGATTCCTCGGTGTCGAGTTCCGAGCCCTTGTATATTTCGTCGGCATGCAGATAGACGTCGTGTTCGCGGGCGATATCGACCAGCGCGTCCATGGTTTCGCGGGGCAGAAGGCTGCCGGTCGGATTGTTGGGATTGCACAGGCTGATGAGCTTCGTCTTCGGCGTGACTGCGGCGCGAACCTCGTCGAGATCCGGCAGCCAGCCGAGGTCCTCGCGCAGCACGATCTCCTTGACGGTGACGCCCAGCGCCTTGGCCCAGCCGCGGATCTGCAGGTAATTCGGCACGACCAGCACCATCTCGTCGCCGGGCTCGAGCAGGGTCATCACCAGGATGAAATTGGCTTCCGCCGAGCCGTTTGTGACCATCACGTTGTCGCGGTCGCGGTCCTTGTAGAGGCGGGCGATCGTATCGCGCAGCTCGACGCCGCCATTGGTCCAGCCGTAGCCCAGCTCGACCTCGTGCAGGCCAAGCAACTGCTGCGGCGTCAACAGTTCCTTCAGGGAATAGGGATGAACCCCGCTGTCGGAGAGGTTGAACTCCACCAGGTTTTCGTAAAGCGACTGGATTCGCTCGAGCGTGAATTCCTCGATCTGCATGGGTGCTCTCCGGGACGATTGGCGTTGCAATCTTTGTAAGCCGGACTTTGTATCCCGGAAAGCGTAGACAGTAAAGTCCCGTATGGACTAAGTGTCCATGATCGATACCGTTCGATGTCCGATCTTTATCGATCGGTTTTCTGTCAGCGCGCCGCCCAGCTTGCCCCGCGGCGGAAAATCGTCCGCATTTCCGGCACGTCAAACTCTTTTGCCTGATGGCCGAGCGAGGAATAGAAGACGCGGCCCTTGCCGTATCTTCGCTTCCAGACGACCGGCATGACGACGCCGTCGATCCAGTGCGCGTGGTCGCCGGTAAAGGTCGTCGTCGCCAGTACCTCGTTGGAGGGATCGACATGCATGTAGTATTGTTCGGACGTGTAGGGGAAATCGAAGATGCCCTGCATGACAGGGTCGTCCGGCTTTGTGATGTTGACGCGGTAGTCGATGATATTGCCGGGATGGGCCACCCACTGGCCGCCGATGATGAACTGGTAATCGACGCAATCGCGGAAACTGTCGCCGGCGCCGCCGTGATAGCCGGCAATGCCGACGCCGCTTTCGATGGCGGCGGCAAGATTGCTGATTTCGTCTTTTTCGATCTTCGACATGGTGACGATCGGCACAACCAGCGAAAGATCGTGCACCGCAGGATCGGCGAAGGCCTCGGTGCTGGCCTCGACACGCACCTTGAAGCCGTCCTCCTCCAGAATGTCCTTGATGACGGCGGCACATTCCTCCGGCTCATGGCCGCTCCAGCCGCCCCAGACGATTAGTGCTTCACGCATGGTCTTTCCTCCTGATTGCATTCCGGCTGAGGCTCATCGCGCCAGCCGTCCGTCGACAAGCGAACCCGACAGGGCGTCCGGCCGCTTGGTCACTGTCGTGATGGTGATTGTTCGTCCGGTCGCAGAGGCCGTCTGAAAGGCTTCCATGACCTCGAGCACATGCAGCGCCAGATTGCCGTTTGCCCGGTGCGGGCGGTCCGAGCGGATGGCATGCGCCATGTCGGCCACGCCGATCGAGCGATAATTGCCATCCGCATAGGGCTGTATCGTTTCCTGTACTTCGAAGCTTCCGCCCTTTTTCAGAAGTTCGACCTCTCCACCGAAATTGTTCGGATCCGGCACAATCAGCGTGCCTTCGGTGCCGTAGATCTCGAGGGGAACATGCTTGTGGCCGGCGACATCGAAGCTCATGCCGATCTGCACCACAGCGCCATTCACAAAGGCCATCATGCCTGCCACATGGGTCGGCACATGCACCGGGATCTCGTCGCCGTTGCGCGGCTGGCTGGTGATGGTGCGGTGTGTCCGAGGCGTGATCGCGAAACCGGCGACCTGCGCCACCGGGCCGAACAGGTTGACGAGGTCGGTGATGTAATAAGGCCCCATGTCGAGCATCGGGCCGCCACCGACTTCGTAATAGAAGTCCGGGTTCGGGTGCCAGCGTTCATGACCTGGGCACATGAAGGTTGCGGTGCCGCCGACCGGGTGGCCGATCACGCCCTGGTCTATCAGTTGGCGCGCCGTCTGGTGGCTGCCGCCAAGGAAGGTGTCCGGGGCGGCGCCAATGCGCAGGTTTCTGGCTTGCGCGGCCTCGGCCAGCTTTTTGCCCTCGGCGAAAGCGATGCCGAGGGGCTTTTCCGAATAGGTATGCTTGCCGGCATCCAACGCCTGCAGCGCGACCGGCACATGCGCCTTCGGCACGGTGAGGTTGACGATGATCTCGATGTCGGGATCGGCAAGGAGCTGGGCAATGTCTCTTGCCGGCACCTTGAACTCCGTTGCCCGCGCCGCGGCCAGATCACTGTTCAAATCGGCAATGCCGCGAATATCGAGGATCGGGAAAGAGGCCATGGCCTTCAGGTAGGCGCTCGAAATATTGCCGCAGCCGATGATGCCGATGCCGACCTTTTTCACGTATTTCCTCCTGCTCGTGGCGATCGGTACGCCTCCACGCGGCACGATCAAGACATGATGGCACCGGGCTTGAAGCCCGTCCATTGGACAAAGTCCGGAATGCAACTCTTTCAAGTACATTCGCTGAAATTTCATGGGGTGTCGGGTTGGCACCCGTATGGCAACACTTGACTGCACACCCGGCTTGCCGGAGCTTCGGCATGATTTGGACGGCCGGGACCACTTTGCGGCAAAACAATGCCGGTTCGCTGGACCGGCATTGTTGAAATTATCGGGCACGGAGCCATATTCCCTGCCGGGGCGTTTTGGGTGAAGGCAGCACGGTTTTGCCTTTTTCCCGCGATTTGATGGCGCCGTGCGGCGTCTGATTGAAGCAGGTCCGGCCGCTCGACACTTCGCGATGGGATAAGGTGACAGACATGGATCAAACAGCAATAACCGCCAGCACAGCCGACACGGTCCGCACCTTGCTGGTCGATCTGCCGGTGAATGCGACGCTGCATATCTGGCTGAAAGCGGTTTCCGCGGACCGCCAGGGCTCCCTGTCCTTCACCAGTGCCCGCGGCAAGTTTGGCGAGGTGCTGGTTACCAATGCGGACGAAAACGAATTCCGCATTTTTCATGTCTTCGGCGGCGGCGCGATCGAGCTGAGTTACGATACGGCGGAAACCTCTGTGTCGGTGGCGTATTGGTTCACGCCCGCCGATGTGCTGGAAACCGGCATCACCGTCATTCATACAAATCCGGTCAACGCAGCGCCGGATCTGCCCGGTGGCTATCATTTTCGTCCGCCTTTCGGCTGGATGAACGATCCGAACGGTTTCGGTCGCTTCGGCGGGCGCCCGCACCTGTTTTACCAGCATTATTCACACGGGCTGCGCTGGAACACGATGCACTGGGGGCATGCGGTGTCCTCGGACTATCTGCGCTGGCGGCATCTGCCGATCTTTCTGTTTCCCTCTGAAGAAATTGCCGCGCGGCCGGACAAGCGCGGCGGCGCGTTTTCAGGCTCTGCGATCCCGCTGCCCGACGGGCCGGGCATCCGGGTCTTTTTCACCGAGCAGGTTCAGGATCGCCAGCCCGAGCAGCAGATCCAGCTCACTGCGACATCGGGCGACCTGATCATGGCCGGACAGGCCGACGTGATCCTGCCGCATCGACCGGAGAACCAGGGTCTCACCCTCGATTTCCGCGATCCCTATGTCTTCAAGGGCCCGGACGGTCTCTGGAAGATGCTGCTCGGCAGCCAGAGCGACGAAGGCGGCGTCATCCTTCTTTACGAGACCAAGGATCACACGGCGGCCGGCGGATGGACCTATGTGGGCAAGTTGTCGGTGGAGCGCCGCTACAAGACGACAGCGACCGAATGCCCCTGTCTCTTGCCGCTCGATGGCCTGGCGACCGATCCGAAGACGCGCTGGGCGCTGATCTTCGGACTGATGACCAGCGAAGATCCTGACACGAGGCGCAAGAACCTGACCATGGCGGCTGTCGGCTGGTTTGATGGCCGTTCCTTCGTCAAGGAATATGAGCAGGAACTGGATTTCGGCACGGACAACTATGCCTTCCAGGCCTTCATGGATGGCGATACAGCCATCGGCATTGGCTGGCTTGCCAATTGGGCCGATGCCGGACCGACGATCGATTTTCCAACGGCCATGACTTTGCCGCGGCGCATCCTGCTGTCCGGCGGCGTGCTGCGGACGCCACCGATCGGCCCGGCGGAAAGCCTGCGCGGGCAGATGCTCGACCGCACCCGCCTGGCGGCGGGGCAGACAGTCAAGCTGGACAGTGGCGCTGCGGAAATCCTCTTCGAACTCAACGACGCCGGAACGCCTTTCGAGCTGGAGCTTGACCATCCGGATGTGCGGCTCGGTGTGTTCGTCGATGATGTCGGTCTGTGGATCCGTCACGAAGTGGAAGGCGCCGGCGCGTCTCCCGATTACGTCGCCCGCGGTGCCCGACCGAAACGGCTGCGGATTTTTCTCGACTATGGCTCGATCGAGGTTTTTGCCGATGATGGCCGATGGGTGGGCACGAAGCGCATAGACGGCTTCGCCCCGATCCGCTCCGCACGCCTGACTGCGCCATCCGGCAGCGTGGCCAATGCCACGGTCTGGGCCTTGAGATTGTAAGTTATACCTTACATCCCAGCGGCGGGACTGATCACGCCCCAATGCGCGAAGCCTTCGAGGACACCGTCGGCCATCGGCTGTCGCACCGCATGGATATTCGGCCTCTCCTGGCCGATGACGTGCAGTTCCGGAAGTGCATTTCCAACGACGATGCCCCGCACCTGCTCCAGCAGGAACATGCTGGCATCGTTGCCCGTGTCCCCGGCGACAACGACCTCGTCGAGACCGATCCCGACACGCTGACAAAGCCATGTCAGGGCTGCCCCCTTATCGATCCCAAAGGGCAGGATATCGAGGTCACGGGCGCTCGAATAAACGACGCGGACCTTTTCGCCGGCCTTTTGCAATTCCAGCTCGATCGAGGCGACGGTTTGATCCGAAGCATCGTGCAGATACCAGCTTGACTTGTGCGCGTGCTGGAAACGATCGGGCTGGAGGGTGGCCTGCCCTGTCTTTTCGAGGACCGAGCGGATGACCCTCTGCTGAAATGGCTGGCCGAGGGCGCTGGTGTAAAGCGACCCGGTGTGCGGGCTTTGCATGTCGATCAGCATGGTCCCGACGCCGCCGATCAGAAAGTCGGCCGCGGGAAGCGCGGTTTGCGGCAGGAAATCCTGCATGTCCTCGATCAACCTGCCGCTGTTGTAGACGAGCAGCGGCCGGGTGAGCGGATCAAGGCTGGCCCAGGCCTGGGCAAATCGTGCTTCGGCCTGCCGGTCCCCGGCCAGCGTCCCATCAAGATCGGATGAAAAGAGCCTGACCTGTTTCAATCGCCGTCGTTCCATGGTTCCGCCCAATCCTTGTCATCCAGCGCCTGCAGCATCGGCCGTCCTTCGACCACGGCGATGATCTGCTGCGCAATCCCCGTCCATGTGAAGAGGCTGCGGGCCTTGTGCGCGCCCATGCGCGACAGCCGTCCATAGAGACGCTCGTGTCGGAGCGGTTTCATCATCGTGATGCCGAGATCGTATTTGTCGAAGGGATCGGCAAACAGCGCATGGCGACCATAGCTGATGGCGCGGTACAGCCCGCCATGTACGGTGATGATCGTCGGCGTACCGCTCGCCATGGCCTCGATCGCCGTCATGCCGAAGGGTTCGTAACGGCTCGACAGGATGAAGAGATCGGCAGCGCGATAATAGTCGGGCAGGTCTTCGTCGGCGATGAAGCTCGAAAAATCGATCCGGTCCTCAAGGTTCAGTTCGGCGGCCTTTGCTTTCAGTTCGTCGAGGATCACTTTTTCCGCATCGTCCATGCTCTCGCCGCCGACGGCCAGCAACAGGCGTGCCTCCGGTTCGCGCTCGGCCAGAACCCCGAAGGCGTCGATCAGCAGATCGTAGCCCTTGTTCGTCGCCAGTCGTCCAAGCGCCAGCACGACCTTGCCCTCGAAACCGAGCCGCTGGCGCGCCATTTCGCGCGAGGCGGATGAGACGGGAAAGAAGCGGTTGTCGTCATAGCCCGGCGGAACCATGTGCACCCGACTTCTGGCAACGCCATAATCATCGACGAGAACATCAAGCTGCACCGGCGTGGTTGCGATGACGATGTCGCAGCTTCGGTAGATGATCAGTTCGTGCTTGATGCGTTCGGAAAAATTGAATTCCGCTTCGAAGGTGTCGGCTTTTTCCGGATAATCCGTCTCCATCTGCCGCTTCTTCCAGAGGCCGAGCGAATGCGGCGTGTGGATATGCGGGACAGACAGGGCTTCCGACAGGCGTTGACCGGCAACGCCTGCGTCCCAGTAGTGGCTGTTGATGAAAACATAGTGGAGATCATTCTGCTTGATGAAGCGCAGGGCATTCTCGCACCATTCCATCAGCGACTCATGCAGATATTCCTTCGGGATGAAATCCGGGCCGCCGCAGGGGATGCGGACGACCCTGACCCGGTCATCGACCGCGTCAAATTCCGGCTGGTCCTCGAAGCGGCGGGTGTAGACATCGACGGTGTAGCCGAGCTGGGCGAATTTGCGTGCCAGTTCGATGACATAGACGACCTGTCCCCCAGTGTCGGCCGCCCCGAGCGGCGGTATCCCCGCGACGTAACCATGGGTGGAAATCAGGGCGATGCGTGGAAAACGCCCGGGATCAGCGGAAGTGGTCATATCTTCGTTTCCTTGAATCAGCCGGGATTGTCGCGTCCCGGTAGAATTTTGCGGAGAAGCCATTTCGGCGAAATTACATTTCCAACTTAGGGCTGAAGCTCTCTTAGTCCAGTCAATTTTACTGGAAATGCGCAAAATTCAACTTTTGCTTGCCGCAAGCGCTGTTGAGAGACGAGGAACAAACAGTGTGCGCATGCGTTTGTTCGGTCGTTGCGTGCACCATCCCCACATGCTGGGAGCCACGATGGCGACGCTGTCATAGAGCGGAATTAGCCACTGAAGGCGACAGTCCAAAATGGAGGTGATCGAGTGTCAGACCAAAGGGACGTCGAAATATTCCCTGCCTCGGATGATTGGTGGACGACGCAGCGCGGCGCCTCACCTGTTGTCGCAACGGCGATCCACAATGGGCACAATGTGCGTGCCGATCTCCTCCCGCTGATGGCGCTTGCGGATGCAGAGCGCTTGCGCGAAGAGGATCCTTTTACCGAATTTACCATCCGCGATGTCCGCAACAGGATCGTCTTCCACCGCTCCCGCTTCGAGGTCGACCTCAACCGCTCCCGCGACGGCGCCGTTTATCTCCGGCCAGAGCAGGCGTGGGGCCTGAATGTCTGGCGACAGGCGCCGGCTGCTGACCTCGTCGAAGCATCGCTGCGGGTCCATGATGACTACTACACCATGCTCACGTCCTACCTGCGGGGGATCGAGCGCAGCTATGGCCGTTTTGTTTTGCTCGACATTCACAGCTACAATCATCACCGCGACGGCCCCGATGCATTGCCAACCGATAGCGGTGCTGCGCCCGAGATCAATATCGGCACCTCGTCCATCGATCGCGCGCGCTGGGGCGTGGTCGACGCTTTCATGGAAAAACTCGCCAGTTTCGAATTTCGCGGCCGTCGCATGGATGTGCGGGAAAACATCGCCTTTCAGGGCAAGGGCGAGCAGACCCGCTTCATCCACGACATGTTTCCCAAGACCGGCTGCGCGATTGCCGTCGAATTCAAGAAGTTCTTCATGGATGAATGGACGGGAGCGCCAGATGTCGAGGCGCTTGAGGCCATGCGCGCGATGATCGCATCGACGGTTCCGGTGCTCGAAGATGCGCTGGCGGCGATGCGATGATCCATTCGCATCGAAAAGCGCCGCGGCCTGAGGCGACGGAGCCAGACTGGATGGCGGAGGTCCTGGCCTGCATTGAAACAGGCAAATCCGTGCGCAAGGAATTTGGCGATGGTGGCCGGCTGCACATCGACCGGCCGTTGCCTTTCCTCTGCGTCTTTGTCGAGGCCGGCAAGCGTGAGGCGGGCAGCGCGCTGGGAGTGGGGGACCATGTCGTCGCCCGCGATATCGCATCGGCCAATGCGGTTTATCTGCTTGCACCGGATATCGCGACGGCCCGACCGATCATCAATGCTGTCGGTCGGGCGCTTCAGAAACGGTTCGGCACCTTCCTTTTGCTGGAGATCGGCGAACTGGCGGACGACGCGCTCTTGACCGATGATGCGCCGTATCTCCCACCTTTCGAAGTCAAGGTCTTTCACACGGGTGATGCTCAAACGACCCTGGCGGCCAATGTGCTGGTCGAAGCGGTGCAAGACGTGAAGGCGAAGTTTCGCACCCCTGTTGTACAGCAGGGCGCGGCTGTCGAGGCGCCTGCGCAGGATTTTGCGTTTGCGGATACCGGCTATCCTTCGATCAGCCTGCGCTTTGCGCCGATCTATCGGCAGCCGGGGTCTGACAACGTCTATCCGGACCTTCGCGAACAGCTTGTTGCCAATATCTTCGATGCCGGACTTCAGGCTTTTGCAGCTTTTATCCGCGACATTGATGGCCTCAAACTCACCACCCACCGGCAGCTCGGACGCAAAGCCTTCGTCGATGCCGTCAGCCGCGCCGATCGCAGCATCGACGACATTGCCTCCAGCTTCGATTTCCTGCTGGCGGTAACGCCGATCAATGCTGATGCTGCCTGGGCGGAATTCAAGGCGGGCGGCTTTCGCACAGCCCCCCGGTTTCTCTATCGGCCTCTAACCGTCGATATCGAGGCGGAAAAACGCAAGCTTTTCACCATCGCCTTCGATCGTTTCGAGGACCCCGTCCTTTACGCCCTCTACCGGGAAAAACAGCAGGAGCTGGATCTTCAACTCTCGATGCTGGCCGCGCGCGAGACGCCGCGTTTCATCGAGCTGGGAAGGGCACTCTATGGTCCTGTCGAACCATCGCTGGTGGACGTGGCCACCCGGATCCTGACCGCCACCGCAGACAGCCTGGCATCGGCAACAGAACCGGAGATGGCCGATTGTTTCGTTCTCGACAGGCGCGCGCGGGCGATGATTGCCGGATACCAGGGGCAATATCCCGGCTTTGAGGCGACTGTCGAGCTCCGGGGCGACCTTCCCTCCGGGCTGATGGTCTCTGGAAACCGTCTTCTCGTTTCCCGCAGCACGCTGATGGATCGCCGGCGCGTCGAGCCGCTGCTCAGCCATGAGGTTGGCGTCCATCTGCTTACCTATTTCAACGGATCGGCACAGGGGCTGCGGCTTTTCCGATCCGGGCTTGCCGGTTACGAGGGCATGCAGGAGGGACTGGCTGTCTTTGCCGAGTATCTGAGCGGCGGCATGACGGTTGAGCGGTTGCGGTTGATCGCGGCCCGTGTTGTCGGCTGCGCCATGATGCTCGACAGCGCGCCGTTCGAACGCACGTTTGCCAGCCTGACCGACGCTTATGGTCTGGACCCGGACGATGCGTTCAACCTGGTGCTGCGCCTCTATCGCGGCGGGGGGCTGGCCAAGGATGCGATCTATCTTCGCGGTCTCTTGCAGTTGCTCGACCATTTGAAGGCCGGCGGCGCGCTGGATCCGTTCTGGATGGGCAAGATTTCCGCGTCGCATTTCCATGTGATGCAGGAATTGAGCGCGCGGGGTCTTCTCCAGGCGCCGGTCGTGCGCCCGGACTTTCTTTCCCATCCCCATGCCCAGACCCGCCTCGATCTTGCGCGTCAAGGGATTTCCCCTCTCGACATGATCAATCCCTAGGAGCACACCATGCGTATCGCATTTTTCGTCAATTCGATCGATCTGGAAGCGCCGCATTATACGACGACGGCTCTGGCTCTGGCAGCGCTCGAGCGCGGTCACAAGATCTGCTACCTCACGCCCGGCGATTTTGTCCTGCGCCCGGATGACAGCCTGATGGTGCGTGCGCTGACGCTGCCCAAGTCGAAATACAAGAAGGCGGAGGCATTTCATTCCGACCTTCAGGGCAAGGACACGACGATCGAGACCATCGATGTGCGTGATGTCGATGTGCTGTTCCTTCGCAGCGATCCCTCGCTCGATGCCGACGACCGGCCTTGGGCAGCTCATGTCGGATCGATTTTCGGACGACTTGCCGCCGAGCGCGGCGTCATTGTTCTCAACGATCCGGCTGGCCTTGCCCTGGCGCAGAACAAACTCTACTTTCAGGACTTTCCGGAGGTCATTCGCCCGACGACGCTGATCTCCAAAAGCATCGAGGAAATCCGGAGCTTCATCAGCGAGCACCGGAAAGGCGTTATCCTTAAGCCGCTGCAGGGATCCGGTGGCAAGAACGTCTTCAAGATCGCCTCACCGGACGATGCGAACCTCAACCAGATTTTCGAGGCTGTCAGTGGCGAGGGCTATCTGATCGCGCAGGCCTATCTGACGGAGGCCAAGGCCGGCGATATCCGCCTGTTCCTGATGAATGGCCGCCCGCTTGAGGTCAAGGGCGCCTATGCTGCGTTCCGCCGTGTTCCGGCGTCCGGCGAGGTTCGCTCCAACATGCACGCGAACGGTTCGGCTGAAGCCGTCGAGATCACCCCGGCTATTCTCGCGGTCGCCGAAATGGTGCGCCCGAAGCTGATCGAGGACGGCATGTTCATGGTCGGCCTCGATATCGTCGGAGACAAGATCCTGGAGATCAACGTCTTCACACCGGGCGGTCTGCCGGACATCGCTGAGCTCTACAATGTCGATTTCACCGTCGCCGTCATCGAGGCGCTGGAGACCAAGGTCGCGATCCGCAAGGCGAACGGCAGCAGCATTTCGAACCGGGCGCTGGCAACTCTTTAGACCGGCGCCGGCTCGGCTGCTATTTGCGGGGAATTTCGCCGGCGCGGCGTGCCGTCGATAAATCGCAAACAAAGGTGATAATTCCAGACAAGTTTACAAACCTTGTGATATAGGTCCGCGGCATCGTGCCCCGAGGTAGGGTTTTCGGCACGGTCGCGGGCGCTGTGCATCAGTTTGTCGGCGGGATCGGCAACCGGAAACCGAAAGGAACGCGGCAATGACAGTGGCGGTGCGATCGGTTCTTGAAAACCCGCTTTTGTAACGGAAGCTGCAGGCCATGGCAGACGCCGAAATCCGTACCAGTCTCTATATCGCCAACCGCAAGGCGCTGATCGAATATGCGACGCGTATTCTCGGCTCGCGGGAAACCGCCGAGGATATCGTGCAGGAGGCGTTCCTGCGGTTCGCCCCGGCCAATACCGCCTTCGGCTCCGCCAGGCAAACCTTGGGTTACCTCTACCGTATTGTCCGCAATCTTTCCTTTGATGCATTGAAACGGCGCAGGATCGAAGCGCGGGAGCAGAGCGACGATCCGCCCTTCTGGTCCATCCCGGGCGAGGAACGCAGTCCGGAACAGATCCTCTTGTTGAGCGACGAACTCCGGCAGGTCTCGCTCGTTCTTTCCGAACTTCCCGTTGATGTCAGGGTCGCGCTCGAGATGCACCGCTTCGGAGACTATACCCTGGACGAGATCGCCGAGCGGCTGGATGTATCCGTCGCCACCGCGCATCGGCACGTCCGCACTGCCATGATGCGGATTGCGGAAAGGCTTACTGTGGACACTTGACGGGATGACGACGGTTTTGTGAAAAAAAACCACAGGCAAATCGTCTTTGTCATAGAACGGATAATTCGGCTTGAAATGTGCCTTTTGGCATGAGGATTTGCCGGTGCAGGTGTGAATTGAGCCGAGAAAACGAAATTCCCGTCGTCATTCTGGAAGAGGCCATGGACTGGTTTCTGCAGTTGAAGGCAAGCCCGAACTGTCCCGATATCGACGGTGAATTCCAGCAATGGATCGGCCGCTCCCCGTCGCATGGGCGCGCCTGGAGCCATGCACTGAAGACCTGGCAGCTTTTGGGCGAGGTACCTCCCGTGCATCAGCAGTTGTGGCCAGCGGTTCCAGTGGCCGGACCATCGCCAATCCGCAGACGGCGCGGTTTCCGGCGTGCCACGATCGCCGGTGCCGCGCTTTGCGTCAGCCTACTTGCCGTCTTTGCTATGCCGTCAGTGCTGGTCTGGTGGCAGGCGGACCACAGGACCGGAACCGGTGAAAGCCGGATCGTGACGCTTGAGGACGGCACTGTCGTCCAGCTCGGCGGCGGTAGCGCCATAAAGACCGATGTGTCCACGGCCGGGCGACAGGTTACCTTGCTGGCCGGCGAGGCCTATTTCGACGTCGTGCATGATCCGAAGCGGCCGTTCTCGGTGTATGCCGGCGGCGTCCGGGTTCTCGTGCTCGGCACGGCCTTCGATGTCCAGCTGACGGGTGGCGAAACCACAGTCGAACTGGCGCGCGGCCGCGTCGCCATTTCCTACGACGAGGGTGCGCGCAAGGGGAATTTCGAACTTTCGCCGGGCGAGATGGCGGTGGTCGACCACGCCAGCGGCGCTGTCGCACGCGATACGATCGCGCCGGAGGATATTGCCGCCTGGCGACAGGGGCGGATGTTCGTCAATGATGTGACGATCGCCGATGTTGTCGAGCGTTTGCAGCGCTATCATACGGCGTGGATCAGCGTTCCCGATCCAAGGCTTGCCGCGCGGCGGGTGACTGGTCTCTACGATCTCTCAGACCCGGATCGCGCGTTGAAGGCTCTGGTGCAGCCCTATGGCGGCAGGGTCCGGGACGTCACGGAGTACGGCCGCGTACTCACGCAATTTTAACAGGATAAAAATACTCAAGAAAAATTAGATCCGGGTGAAAAAAAATCCGGAGCCCGTCGTCTTTGGTCGGAAGCGCATGCCGGGGGCACTGCGTCTGCTTAACCGAGACGGGGGTAAAATGATTTCGCCGCGACGCCGTACAGGCCATGTTTCTTTTCAATCGGCCAGTGCGCGCACCCATGCCTTGCGCCTGCTTGCCACAACGGCAATTGTCGGTTTTTCATCCCTTGCGCTCGATGCGCTGAATCCTGCTTTTGCGCAGGACACCATGGGGCGTGTGAGCGCCAGCCGTGAATTCGATATCCCGGCGCAGTCTTTGGCTGGCGCGCTCAATGCGTTCGGCCGGCAGTCCGGCCTGCAGGTGACGCTGTCGGCCGATACCGCGCGCGGTGCGCGCTCCAGTGCGGTCAGTGGCTCGCTGCCGCCGGCCCAGGCGCTCGCCAGCCTTCTTGCCGGCACCGGAATTCCCTACGAAATTTCTGGTGGTACGGCCGTGATCGGCAGGGCCGGTGCTGCCGATGGCGGTGCTGCCGGAAATGTGGCGGCGGATGGCGCGACGGTTCTGGACCAGATTTCCGTCTATGGTGACGGCGTCGCCGGCATTGGCGGCGTGACCATCACCGCAGACGACCTGGCGGAAAAGAACCCGGCAAACCTTGCGGACGTCTTTGCTGGTGAACCCGGTGTTACCGTCGGCAGTTCGCTGCCGATGTCGCAGAAGGTCTATGTGCACGGCATCGAGGAAACGAACCTGGCTGTGACCATCGACGGCAGCCGCCAGAACAACAAGGTGTTCCACCACAGTGGCACGAACCTGATCGATCCCGGTCTTCTGAAGGCCGTCGGCGTCGATGCCGGCATTGCGCCGGCCGATGCCGGCCCGGGCGCGCTTGGCGGCGCCATCGCCTACGAGACAAAGGATGCGCGCGATTTTCTCGACGCTGACGGTTTCGGCGGTTTCATCGCCTCGGACTATGACTTCAACAGCGAAACCTTCACCACCGGCCTTTCGGCCTATGGCATGAAGGAAGGCTTTGAGGTGCTCGGCTATTTCAAGTTCGGCAAGGGCGACGATTTCAGCGGCGGCAACGGCCAGGCGGTACAGGGCACGGGCACCGACCTCCTGAGCGGCATCGGCAAGGTCGCCTATGAGTTCGAGAGCGGCGACCGCATCTCGCTCAGCCACGATCGCGTTCACGACGCTGCGCCACGCCCTTACCGCGCCAATGCAGGCTTCGTCGATACCGGCCGTCCCTGGGAGCCGATCGTGCGCGACTACACGCTGGATCGCCAGAACACCGTCTTCACCTATACCGACAGTACGCCGGAAGGCTGGTGGGATCCGAAGCTCGTGCTCGCCTACAGCAAGACCGCGCTGGAGGTTCCGGTCTTCCCGCAGCCGACATATCTGGCAGTCGGTACAACGGACAGTTTCAACGGCAAGTTCGAAAACAAGTTTGCCTTCGATATCGGCAGCATCACTGCCGGCATCGATTTCTATAGCGACGAGGCCGAGCTTGAAGGTGGGGCCGATGCCAGCCGGGAAAAGGCGTCGAATGTCGGCATCTATGCCCAGGCCCGCCTGGAGCCATGGGAACGGACACGCCTTTCCTTTGGTGTGCGCGGCGATCAGCAGTGGTTCACGGGAACGACGGACGAAGAATGGGACGACGCCGGCTTCAGCGGCAATCTTTCGGGCGAATACGACCTGATCGAGGATCTGCTGACCGCCAAGGCCGGCTACTCGCATGTCTGGGCTGGCGTACCGCTTGCCGAAAACTTCATCATGAACCCGAACTGGGACTATGGTTCGGGGCCTCAATCGGGCAGCGCCGACAATTACGCGCTCGGTCTAGAGGCGAAATACAACGGTTTCTCGATCGAAGGCAGTGTGTTCCGCACGGATCTCGATGATGCGCGCGCTGCGCGCTATGCGATTCTGCGCGGCATCGAAAACCACGATGTCCGCTCCCAGGGGTTCGAGATCGGTGCCGGCTATGACTGGGTCGATGGCTACGTTAAGGTGAAGTACGCCAATATCGACGTAACGATCGACGGCGTGCCGGCGGATTCCGACACGGGCACCTATCTGGCCGCGCCGGCTGGACAGTTCATCACGCTTGCTGCCGCCCATACCTTCACGGACTGGGGCGTGACCGTTGGCGGCGATGTCGAATTCGCGCTCGACTATGACGATGTTTCGCCGGGCAGTCTGCCGTTCGATGGCTACGAGGTTGTCAATACCTATGTCGAATACAAGCCGATCAGCCATCCGAACCTGACGCTGCGCGCAGCACTCAACAACGTCTTCGACGAGACCTATTCCGACCGGGCCACCTATGGCCAGGAATTCGGCACGGTCACGCCGCTCTATGAACCGGGTCGCTCGTTCATGCTGAGCGCGCGCGCCACTTTTTGACACCGCGGTCCTGACAGGAGTTTCCATGCTTGAGGCATCCACCCGCTTTGCAACGGAGAATGGCGGGAAATATCTCGCCCAGCTGTGCAAGCACTTCGCCCACAAGATCGCGGTGGAACAGGCCGAAGGGCAGGGGCAACTGCGGTTCTCCTGCGGCACCGGCTATCTCGAGGCCGACCCGGATGCCCTGCGCATCCGGGTCGAG
This sequence comes from Pararhizobium antarcticum, assembly GCF_001885585.1. Taxonomy (GTDB): domain Bacteria; phylum Pseudomonadota; class Alphaproteobacteria; order Rhizobiales; family Rhizobiaceae; genus Pararhizobium; species Pararhizobium antarcticum. Next base: position 215,886 of record NZ_LSRP01000001.1, on the reverse strand, counting down.
GCTCCGGACGAGGCGCAACTGGCGGAAACGAAATCTGTGATCGAAAGCCACCTGCTGCGCTTTGCCTTCCGCGAGCCTGCCGATCCCCTGCAGTGGCACAGCGCGGGATAAGCCTGCATTGAAGCCCGGGCAAAGGCCCGCTTCGACAACAGAATTCAAGGTGTCCTTCATGATCGGAGGACGGCCGTGGCGCGACCAGCAGTCGCGTGCCGAGGATGGACATGACACAAACGTCTAGGCAAGCAGCGGAAAAAGCAACGTTCCAGAGTTTTGCAAACTGCTATCTGCGGGAGGTCAATCCCGGTGTTGCAGCAAGGCACAGGACTGCTCGGGGACCGGGCGTCGATTGTATCGAATGGTCGCTGCCCAGCCAGCACATGTTGCTGCGCGCGGAGATCGTTTCTCCTTCCTCGTGTGGACCGATTCAGTTCGGTCGCATCTGGGGCCGCGGCACTTCTGATCCCATCTGGAGGAATATCGAGCGCCTGTCGGCTCTGCACAGCCTCGTCCACGAGACCTACCAGGATAATCGCCGCACCATGGAGAATGCTGGCAGCGACAGGATGCGCGGCTTCGAACTCGAATTGCTGATGCGTGTTCTCGACAGCTACCAGCAGACCGCGCTCTATCTCGACAAGGCCCGCGAACGGCCCGTTCAGGCCGATGATTTCCTTGCGGCGGAGCAATCGCTGGTGTTTGGACACTGGCTGCATCCGACACCGAAAAGCCGGCAGGGCATGACCTTCTGGCAGCAGGAACGCTACGCCCCGGAATTGGGCGGCGCCTTCAAGCTGCATTATTTCGCGGCGAGAGCCGATCATGTACGCCATGCGTCCGCACGGGCCCTCACTGCCCCGGACATTGTCGCCGCAATGGCGGCTTCCGGCGGGGACATGCCTACTGCCCGCGCCGGCGAAGTGCTGCTGCCGATGCATCCGCTTCAGGCAGAGGCGCTCTTGCTCGATCCTGACATCCAGGCCCTGCAGCGCGACGGTATCCTGCGGCATCTCGGCCCGTCCGGTCCGTGTTTTACGGCGACCTCTTCGGTGCGCACCGTCTACAATGCAGAGCAGGATTGGATGCTGAAGTTTTCGCTTCCGGTGCGCATCACCAATTCGGTTCGCCTCAACCGCCGCCATGAACTCGACGCCGGCGTGGCCATGGCAAAGCTCGTCGACCGGATTGGTTTTGCCGAACGCTCCGCCTCTTTCCGGATCATTCAGGACCCGGCCTATCTTACCGTCGAAATTCCCGGTCGTGCGGAAAGCGGCTTCGAGACGATCCTGCGGGAAAACCTGTTTGCGGGTTCGCGCGGGGCCGGCGTCGTTACCATGGCGGCGCTGACCGCCGATCCGATGCCGGGCGAAACCTCCCGGCTCATGCGCTTGATCTGCGGTCTCGCCGCGAGCAGCGGGCAGAGCCTACAGACCGTGGCTCTGGACTGGTTCCAGCGCTATCTGGAGCGGGCCGTCGAGCCGCTGATCCGCTTTTTCGACGATTTCGGCGTGGCGCTGGAAGCGCATCAGCAAAACAGCCTGATCGATATCTTGGGCGGTTATCCCCGCTTCAGCTACTATCGCGACAATCAGGGGTTCTATCTCTCCGAGCGGTACCGCAGCCTGCTCGCGGCCCATGTACCGGAGACGGAAACCATCGGCTCGCTCTATTTTGCCGAAAGCGAGATCCGCGAGCGGTTCAGCTACTACCTGATCGTCAATCAGGTTTTCTCCGTGATCAGCCGCATGGGGCATGACGGTCTGTGCGACGAGGGCGCGCTTTTGTGCCTCCTGCGCGCGCATCTGGAAGGCTGCGCGCTGACCATGGCGGGGGCCGGCCGCGATTTCGCCCGCCATGTCCTGGATCAGCCGACGATCACCTCCAAGGCCAATCTGACGACCCGGCTGTTTGATGTCGACGAACTGCAATCGGACGCGGGCGCGAGCCTCTACCGGCCGATTGCCAACCCGCTGAGAAGCCCTTCCCTATTGGCAATGACGAGGACGAGCCATGCCATTGCCTCGTGACCTGCCACAAAGGCCCGATGAACGGGTGCTGCGCCAACTGATGGAATCCTTGATCTTCGAGGGCATCGTGCCGGTTCGGCAAAGTGCTGCAGACGGATACTTCCTGTTCGACTGGTCGCATGATCGGCGGCCGGAGAACCGGCCGGGGCAGGGTGGGGCGCGCGTCGATTTCCGCTGCCGTGGCAAGATCGGGGTGTTCGGTCGTCCCAGACTGATTGCCGGTTCTGTTGCGATGAGGACGTGTAATAGCGGCTGGACCGTTGCCACGCTCGAGGCCGTCGTTGCCGGCCTGCCGGGTCCGGCAGTCAATCGCGAACGGCTGCTGGGCGAAATGCAGCAGACGATCGCATTCTGCCGACAGAATGAGGAAACGACGATGGTTCGGGATCGTCGCGAAATGTCGCTGGCGGAAATGGAGGGCGCGCTGGATGAGGGGCACCCCTACCACCCCTGCTTCAAGGCAAGGACAGGGTTTTCGACGGCAGATCACCAGGCTTATGGGCCGGAATCGGGTAAGTCTTTCCAACTCGTCTGGCTTGCGGTCGCGCGCCGTCATGTCCGGCAGGCACTGCCCTGCCATGAGGCGGATTTCTGGCTTTCAGAGCTTGGTCCGCAGGTCTGGGATACGCTGCAGCGGAAACGGGATGCGCTGGGACTGACGGCCGACGACTTCGGCCTCGTCCCACTGCATCCATGGCAATGGACCAATCTCGGCCCGTCCCTTCTCCTGCCGTGGATCGACGCCGGTGAGGCCCATTTTCTGGGCGCGCTTGGCGATTGCTACACCGCGACGCAATCGATCCGGACCTTGATGAACGCCAGCCGGCCGATGGCGGCCAATGTCAAACTGCCGATGAACCTCGTCAACACCTCGTCCCGGCGCATTCTGGAGCCGCATTCGGTCTGTACCGCGCCGGTGATCTCCGCATGGATCAGTGGGATCGTTGCCGACGACAGTCTGTTCAATACGCGTTATCCGCTGACGATCCTGCGCGAGTATGCCGGTATCATCGCCGATGGCGAAGGCGATCTGACCGGCCAGATCGGCGCCATCTGGCGAGACAGCGCGCAGGCGACGCTCGGTCCGGGCGAAGCCATCGTGCCGTTCAATGCTCTGATGATGATGGAGGCCGACGGTCGGCCCTTTGCCGACGACTGGATCCTTCGCCATGGATTGATGCCCTGGCTGAACCGGCTGATCGACATCGCCGTGCTGCCGGTCTGGCATCTCCTGGTGTGCCACGGCATTGCGGTCGAGGCGCATGGGCAGAACATGCTCCTGGTCCACCGCGACGGCTGGCCTGTCCGGCTGGTTCTCCGCGACTTCCACGAAAGCATCGAGTTTTCGCCGGCGTTCCTGCGCGCGCCTGATCGCATGCCGGACTTTTCCTCGCTGCACGCCGATTACCGCAAGGCCGAGCCGGATCAGTATTACTGGACGGACAATCTCGATTCGCTGCGCGAACTCGTCATGGATACGCTCTTCGTCTACAATATGAGCGAGATCTCCCATCTGCTGGAACAGGTCTACAGCCTGCCGGAAGATCGCTTCTGGCAGCGGGTCGAGGCCTGCCTTGCCGGCTATGCGACAGAGAACGGCATGGGCTGCCGGCAGAGCCTTCTTGGCCATACGAGCCCCCAGACACTCACCGAATCCCTGATGACGCGGAAACTTTTCGCGCAACAGCCGGAATACCACCACCGCGTGCCCAATGCTCTCGCGCGCGATCAGGCCGAACTGAGGAGAAAGCCATGATCCGGATCGATGACCGGCTTTACGAGCGCGCCTATTTCGAGGAGGCCGCGGCGCGTTCTGTTGACGCAGGGCTGATCGATGGACGCGGACGCTACGCCGTCTGCTTTGCCGAAACGGCCGATTGGCTGTCGCTGTTCTTCGCCATCCGCAAGGAGGGCGCCAGTGTGCTGCCGATCCATCCCGGCACACCGCTGCCGGCCGCCCGCAAGCTCGCCGTCAGGGCCGGCTGCGAGCGATTGTTCTACAATAGCCTGACACCGGAAATCCTGCAGCCCGACGCGCCGTCAGATGGGGAAGGCCAGTTGCTGCAGATGAGTTCCGGGACGACAGGGGCGCCGAAATGCGTGGCGCGCAGCTGGTCGGAAATCGACCGCGAAGTCGAAAGTTATGTCCGGACGTTCCGCGAACCGGAAGAGATGACGCCGGTGATCGCCTGCCCGACGACCCATTCCTATGGCCTGATCTGCGGCATTCTCGTTGCGCTCAAGCGCGGCCAGACACCTGTGATCGTCAACACCGCCAATCCGAAATATCTCCTGGGCAAGCTGCGCGAGGTCGAGCGGCCGCTGCTCTATTCGTCGCCTGCCGTGCTTCATACGCTGGCCCGGTTGATGCCGGCCGGCGAGCAGATCCATGCGGTCATGACGTCCGGCACGCTTTTGCCCGATCCGTGGTTTTCGCGGATCCGCGCGGCGAGCCGTTTCATGTTCCAGCAATATGGGTGCTCGGAATCCGGCTGCATCGCCATCAATCCGGATGTCGCCGCAGCCGGGGATATGGGCCTTGTGCTTCCGCATCTGCGCGCCACGGCCGGGCGAAACCTCGAGCATGCCGGCGAGATCGTCGTTGCAGCCGATGCTGAGAGCGGGACCGGTGCGGCGATCCACACCCGTGACCTCGGTTATCTCCGGGGAGACGGCATGCTCGTCTTCGTCTCGCGCATGGACGACATGATCAATGTCTCCGGCCTCAACGTCTATCCGAAGGATGTGGAGGACGCTGTCATGGCCATGCCTGGCGTCACCGACGCCGTTGCCTTTCGCAAGAGCGACCCATTTGCCGGCGAGCGTGTCGGCCTGCTCTTCAGCGCTGACGAAACCATCGCGCCACAGGCGTTGCGCAGCTGGTGCATCGGCAATCTCGCCGGTCATCAGGTGCCCATGGAAATCCTGCAGGTGAAGGTTGTACCGAGGCAGGCCAACGGCAAGATCAGCCGACGCGAGGTGGCTGCGCGCCATGCCGCCCGTGAATTTCTGCCGGTGGAGGCTGCCGAATGACCCGCGACGAGATCATGGCGGCCGTGCAGACGATCCTGTCGGAGCAGATGATGCACCCGCATCTCGAAGGTTTTGGACCGCTGGCACGGCTCAACGAGGACCTCTATCTCGATTCCGTGCTGATCCTGCAGATCTTCCTCAATCTGGAGCTGGAATACGGCCTGGCGATGCCGGAAAAGGCGATCAGCCAGCAGGATGTTGTGACGGTCGAGGACCTTGCCGGCCTGTTCGACCCGGAGGCTGTCGATCCCGCGTCTGCTGTGCAGACGGTCCCCGCATTTGTCGGCGAGGGCGTACACGGCGAAGCGGCCTATGACATCAAGGTGCATTGTTTCGTCAGCTGCGTCTGCGAGGCGGTGAAGCGCGCCGGGCTCGACCACCGGCCATTCTACTTTGGCGTCTGGGACGCGAAATTCGCCGTCACCGACCGGTGGCAGCTACGGTATCACGCAGCCGACATCAGCCAGGAATTCTTCCGTGGCTGGTTCGAGCGGCTTTACGCTGTGAGCGTGCGGGAATGGTACGATCCGGCCATGACCAAGATTGAAAACCTCGCCGTGTTGCTCGACCTTGTCGAGACCAGGCCGGAGACCGGCTATGTCATGGTGATGCTCGACATGTTCCATCTGCCGGAACGCGAGAACAAGTTCAACCAGAACCCGTTCCCCCATTACCTGATGCTGGCGAAGACAGAGGACCCGCAAAACTGGTTCGTGCTCGATCCGGACTATCGCTGGCAGGGCGATATCGCCCGCGACAAGGTCATCCATGCCATCCTGCAGCCGACGGTCGGCGGTGGCTATGTGTTCGATCGGGCCGAGGCACGCGCGCCGCAGGACGAGGATCTGCGCGCCTATTTCGACGCCTGCTTCGTTTCGGATCGAAACCCGCTGCTCGACAGCCTGCGCGAGATCGTCGCGGCGCATGTCGAGGAACGCGATGGCACGCGCCTTGCGGATCTCGATCTGGCGCTGCGGGAACTGCCGGTGATCACCATCCGCAAATATGCCTACGAACACGGTTTCGCGTTTTTCTGGCGCGCCTTGAAGCTGCCGGCTGCGGAATTCGATGTCTGGTGCGATGACATCGAGGCGCTCGTCAACGCATTGAAGGCGTTGCAATATGCGGCCATGAAGCTCGCCCAGACCGGTGATCGCGCTTTCCTGCCGCCGGTTCTTGCGCATCTGGATCAATGCGACCGTCTCGAAACCAGGGTCAAGGGAAAACTGGCGGAGATTTTCGCGCTCTGGTGCGAGCAGCAGTTTCCGGCCGCTATGGAGCAGCCGCAGTCGAGAAGGGCCGCGCGATGAAGGTCTCGCTCTGCACGATCACGTTTCGCCACCATCTGATTTCGATTTCCGAAATCGCCAGTTTCGCGCGAGCCAACGATTTCCAGGGCATCGAGCTCTGGGCCGCGCATGGGCGCAACATGGCCCAGATGCCCGAGCGCAACGCTGACTGGCTGGCGAGCCTTGGCCTGTCCGTGCCCATGGTCAGCGACTATCTGCCTGTGGACGCCGATCGGCTGACGCGGGAGCGCCAGACAAAAGAGGTCTGCGGCATGGCGCGGCGCTGGCGGGCGGGCAAGATCCGCACCTTTGCCGGCAATCGCGGCAGCGCCATGATTGCGGCGGATGAGCGGCGGTCCATTGCCGCCCGCCTGCGGGCAATGTGCGACATGGCTGCCGATTTTGGCGTTGATCTGCTGGTCGAGACCCATCCGAACACGCTGGCCGATACGGCGGCCTCGACGCTGGATCTGATCGACGCCGTCGATCATCCGGCGTTTGCGATCAATTTCGATACGCTGCACGTCTGGGAGGGCGGGGACGATCCCGTTGCCGTTCATCGCATGATGAAGCCGCATATTCGCCACTACCATCTGAAGAATATTCGCGCCCGCTCCGATCTTGTCGTCTTCGAGCCCGCCAATGTCTATGCCGCTGCCGGCCGTCGCGATGGCATGACACCGCTCTTCCAGGGCGCCGTCGATTACATGCGGTTTCTTGCCGAGATTGCCGACCAGCCGGAGACGGAGGTCTCGCTGGAATGGTTCGGTCCCGACTGCATGGATGTGCTGCGCACCGACAGGCGGGAAATTGCAGAATTCGTGGAGCGCCGCACGCCACAGCGCCTGTCCATCAATTTCTAGGAACCCTTTGCCTTATGACCAGCCTCTTCTCCTTTTCAACTCTCCGATACCTTTCCGTCACGGTCGGCCTTGCTCTCTCTGCGTTTCCAAACATCGCCCAGGCGATTGACGTCGCAACAGCAACCGGTGTCGTTGCCGTGGACGCACAGCCGGCGCGGATCGCCGTGTTCGATATTGCGGCGCTGGATACGCTGGACAGTCTCGGTATCCGGCCGGCCGGGATACCCTCCAATCTCTATTTGCCGGCCCTGGCGCATCTGAAGGAGACCGGAACCGCCGTCGGTGATATCTTCGAGCCCGATCTGGAAGCCCTGAGCGAACTCGCACCGGACCTGATCATCGTCGGCGGGCGCTCGTCGACGCAGGTCGCAGCGACCACGCAGGTGGCGCCGACCATCGACATGACCATGGATGGCGACGATCTTCTGGCGCAGGCCAAAGAGCGGCTGTCGGCCTATGGCGCTCTTTTTGGACGGGACAAGGAAGCCCTTGCCGCCGGTGCAAAACTCGACGCCACCGTCAAAGCTGCCCGCGCCGCGATCAAGGGCAAGGGTACTGCTTTGATCGTCATGACCAACGGGCCGAAGATTTCGGCCTATGGTCCCGGCTCGCGTTTCGGCTGGGTGCATTCGGCGCTCGACCTTCCGGCGGCCGTTCCGGATGTCGAGGCTGCAACCCATGGCAAAGCGGTGTCCTTCGAATTCATCCGCAAGGCCAATCCGGACTGGCTTCTGGTGCTGGACCGGGCGGCGGCGATCGGCGCCGACGATCAGAACGCCAGGACGACACTCGACAATGAACTGGTGGCCGAGACGACGGCCTGGAAGAAGGGGCAGGTAATCTACCTTCCGGCCGGGGATTTCTACATTGCCGCCGGTGGCGTGCAGGCCATGAGCCGCGTTTTCATGGCGATTGCAGCTGCCTATTCCCAAGCGCCATGATTGACCGCAAGCCCCGCTGGACGAATTGGACGATCGGCCTTGCTGTCGGTCTCGGCAGTGCCTTGCTGTTTTGTCTCAGCCTTGCTGTGGGGGCTGATGACCTCGTTTTTGCGCGGCTCTTCGACGACCCCGCGACAGTGCAGCTTTTCCTCGCCAGCCGATTGCCGCGCACGCTTGCGGCGATGCTGACCGGGGCGGGTCTGGCGATTGCCGGCCTGATCATGCAGACGCTTGCCCGAAACCGCTTTGTCGAGCCGGCCACGGCGGGCACGGCACAAAGTGCCGCGCTCGGCATTCTCATCGCCACGCTGCTGTTCCCCGCCGCGACGCTGGCGACCAAGACGCTGATTGCCAGCGTTGCAGCCCTCACCGGAACCTCGGTGTTCCTGATGACCGCGCATCGCCTGCCGCCGACGCAGCCCTATCTCGTGCCGCTGTTCGGCCTTGTCTATGGCGGCGTCATCGGTGCGATCGTCACCTTTGTCGGATGGCAGGCAGACCTCTTGCAGTTCCTCGACATCTGGACCAGCGGCGAATTTTCCGGCGTCGTGCGCGGGCGCTACGAACTGCTCTGGGGTGCGGCGGCGATGATCGTGCTTGCCTGGTGGGTGGCCGACCGGCTGACGGTGGTTTCGCTTGGCCGCGAGATCAGCGTCGGTCTCGGTTTGAGCTATCAGCGGACATTGCAGCTGGGCCTTGTCATCGTCTCCGTCATTGCGGCGCTGACCGTCGTCATTGTCGGCATCATTCCTTTTGTCGGTCTGGTCGTGCCGAATGTCGTCTCGCGCATCATGGGCGACAATTTGCGCGGAACGATCCCCTGGGTGGCCGGCTGCGGTGCCTTTCTGGTTCTAGGCTGCGATCTTCTTGGTCGGCTGCTGCGCTATCCCTACGAAATCCCGGTCGCGACCGTCATGGGCGTGGTCGGCGGGCTTTTGTTTCTCCGGTTGATGTTCATGCGGTCCGCCCATGGCTGATCGTCGACTGCTGTTGCTTCTAACCCTCGCGCTCCTGTCGGTGCTTTTCTTCATGCTGGCCGGTCTGCGTGGCAACATCGCCTTCGTGCTGGGTTTGCGGGGCCTGAAGCTGCTGGCCCTCTTGCAGGTCGCCTTGTCGATTGCCGTCTCGACAGTGCTGTTCCAGACGGTGACGGCCAACCGCATCCTGACGCCTTCGATCATGGGCCTTGACGCACTCTATGTCTTCGGCCAGACGGCGCTGGTCTTTCTGCTGGGGGGGCTCGGTTATGCCAGCCTGAACGGCGGCTTCAAGTTCGGCATGGAAATCGTACTGATGGTCGCCCTTGCCATGGCCCTGTTGTGGCCAATGCTGAAGCTTCGGATGGACATGGGGCTGATGCTGTTGATGGGAGTGACGCTCGGCATTCTGTTTCGCAGCCTGCAGGCTCTGCTGGCCCGCATGCTGGACCCGAATGCCTTTGCTGTCGTGCAGGGCGCAAGCTTTGCAAACTTCAACGCGCTGCGCACCGACCTGACCCTGCTGGGCGCGATCATGACTCTTGTCGCGGTCGCTTTCTGTTGGCGCGCACGCCACCGTCTCGACGTCATTGCGCTTGGCCGTGATGCGGCGACCGGCCTTGGCGTACACTGGACGCGCAGTGCGGCCGGTCTTCTTCTGCTCGTTTCCATCCTCGTTGCCGTTTCAACGGCGCTTGTCGGGCCTGTCGCCTTTTTCGGCCTGCTGGTCGTGGCGCTCGCGGAGCGCGTCGTGAAGACCCAGCGGCATGCCGTTCTTCTGCCTGCTGCCGTCCTCGTTGCCATCACCGTTCTCGTGGGCGGACAGGCTGTCCTGCAGCACGCTCTGGGCGGCGCATCGACGCTTGGTGTCGTCATCGAATTTGTCGGTGGCCTGGTGTTCCTGATCCTACTTGTGCAGGGGGCACGAAAATGATCCTGATCGAGAATGTTTCCCTGTCCTATCGCGATGTGCCGATCCTGCGCGGCATCGACCTGGCCCTGCCGAAGGGTGGGATCACGGCGCTGGTCGGTCCCAACGGTGCCGGCAAATCCAGCCTCCTGTCGCTTGTCGCGCGGCTGCAACCGCTGCAGACAGGGTGCATCTCGGTGGATGGAATGCCGGTGGATACGACACCCAGCCGGACGCTGGCGCAGCGGCTTGCCATCCTGCGGCAGGACGGCATTGTCGCCAGCCGGCTGACGGTACGCGAACTGATCGGTTTCGGCCGGTTTCCGCATCATCAGGGGCGCCCGGGCGCGCTCGACCTTGCGCTGGTTGACGCCGCGCTCGATCAATTCGATCTGGCGGCCTTGTCCGATCGCTTCATCGATACACTCTCGGGCGGCCAGCGGCAGCGGGCGCTGGTTGCGATGACCTTTTGCCAGGGCACCGATTATCTGCTGCTCGACGAACCGCTCAACAATCTCGACATGTTCCATGCCAGACAATTGATGCGGTCGCTGCGCCGGATCGCCGACGAGGCGGCAAGGACGGCGATCATCGTCCTGCACGATATCAATCAGGCCGCAGCCTATGCCGACCGGATCGTTGCCATGCGCGATGGCCGCGTGATCGTCGATGGTCCGCCGGCGGCGGTTCTGACGGAGGAAAACATGGAAGCAGTGTTCGGCTACCGGATCCGGATCGAGCAGATCGCCGGAAAGCCATTCCTGATGCATCACCTTTAGCGCAGCTTTTCGCAAAGGCATTCACGCCCGGAAGCCGGCTGCAAAATGGACCTCCGCCGGCGTCGCGGCGGAGGTCGCTCGGTCTCGTCGGGCGCTACTCGGCCGGCGCGTGGGCCGCCAGAGCAGTGGAGTGGACTGGTTCCGCCGCGCCGCTCTTGCGCAGGGGTTTGTTGCCGGTCATCGCCCGCACCAGCACATAGAAGACCGGCGTCAGGAACAGGCCGAACAGTGTCACGCCGATCATGCCGGAGAACACCGCGACGCCCATGGCGTGGCGCATTTCCGCACCCGCGCCGGTCGATATCACCAGCGGCACGACGCCCATGATAAACGCCATCGATGTCATCAGGATCGGCCGCAGGCGCAGGCGGCTTGCGGTGATGACGGCGTCGAAGGGCTTGGCACCTTCGAATTCCAGCTCACGGGCAAACTCGACGATCAGGATGGCGTTTTTCGCCGAGAGGCCGACAAGAACGATCAGACCGATCTGGGTGAAGACGTTGTTGTCTCCCCCTGTCAGCCAGACGCCGAAGAGCGCGGCGAGAATGCCAAGCGGCACGATCATGACGATCGACAAGGGCAGCGACAGGCTTTCATACTGGGCGGCCAGCACGAGGAAAACCAGGAGGATCGACAGCGGGAAGATCAGCAGGCCGGAATTGCCGGCGATGATCTCCTGATAGGTCAGTTCCGTCCATTCGAAGCTGATGCCGGCCGGCAGCGTGTCGGCTGCGATCTGCTCGACAATGGCGCGCGCCTGTCCCGACGATACGCCGGGGGCCGCATTGCCGTTGATGTCGGCCGAGAGGAAGCCGTTGTAGCGCATGGCGCGTTCGGGGCCGGCGCTGGAGGTGACGTTGAGCAGGGCCGACAGCGGGATCATCTCGCCTGATGTCGAGCGGACTTCGAGCTTGCCGATGTCCTCCGCCTGCGCCCGGTATGCAGCATCCGCCTGGACGCGCACGGAATAGGTCCGGCCGAACTTGTTGAAGTCGTTGACATAGACCGAGCCGAGATAGATCTGCAACGTATTGAAGATGTCCGGCAGGGGCACGTTCAGCTGACGCGCCTTGGCGCGGTCGACGTCGGCGTAGAGTTGCGGAACGTTGACCTGATAGCTGGAGAACATGCCGACGAGTTCCGGCGTCGCATAGGCCTTGGCGAGGAAAGCCTTCACGGCCCCGTCGAGCGCCTCGTAACCGAGGCCGTTGCGGTCTTCGATCTGCAGCTTGAAACCGCCGATCGCGCCGAGCCCCTGCACCGGTGGCGGCGGGAAGATGGCGCTGAAACTTTCCTGGATCACGCCGAGTTCCTGGTTGAGCCGTCCGGCAATGGCACCGGCCGAAAGATCCGGCGTGGTGCGTTCCTCGAAGGGTTTGAGCGACAGGAAGACGATGCCGGCATTCGACGAGTTGGTGAAGCCGTTGATCGACAGGCCCGGAAAGGCGATGGCGCTTTCGACGCCGGGTACCTTGAGGGCGATATCGCTGATGCGGCGGATCACGTCTTCCGTTCGATCCAGCGAGGCGCCGTCCGGCAGCTGCGTGAACCCGACGAGATACTGCTTGTCCTGCGGCGGCACGAAACCGCCGGGCACCGCCTTGAACAGGAAAACGGTCGAGCCAATCAGCACGAGATAGATCGCCATCATCAGCGTCTTGCGCGAAATGACGCGCCGCACGCCGCCGCTATAGGCATTCGATCCACGGGTGAACACGGCATTGAACCCCCGGAACAGCCAGCCGAACAGGCCGTTCATCACCCGCGTCAGGCGGTCCTTCGGTGCGTCATGGGACTGTAGCAGGAGCGCTGCCAATGCCGGTGACAGGGTCAGCGAGTTAAAGGCCGAGATGACGGTCGAGATGGCGATGGTCAGTGCGAACTGCTTGTAGAACTGGCCGGTGAGGCCGGAGATGAAGGCAAGCGGCACGAAGACGGCGACCAGCACCAGCGCAATCGCGATGATCGGGCCGGAGACTTCGGTCATCGCCTTGTAGGTCGCTTCGCGCGGAGCAAGCCCGTTTTCGATGTTGCGCTCGACGTTTTCGACCACGACGATCGCGTCGTCGACAACGATGCCGATGGCCAGGACAAGTCCGAAGAGGCTGAGCGCATTGATCGAGAAGCCGAACATCTGCATCACGGCGAAGGTGCCGACGATCGACACCGGAACGGCGATCAGCGGAATGATCGAGGCGCGCCAGGTCTGCAGGAACAGGATGACGACGATGACAACGAGGACGATGGCTTCCAGTAGCGTATCGACCACGGCCTCGATCGAAGCGCGCACGAACTGCGTGGTGTCGTAGACGATCTCGTAGGAAACGTCCTGCGGCATGGTCGTCTTGATTTCGTCCATCACCTTGCGGACCTGATCGGCGATCTCGATGGCGTTCGAGCCCGGCGCCTGGAAAACCGGAATGGCGACGGCCTGCTTGTTGTTGAGCAGCGAGCGCAGCGAATATTCGGCCGAGCCAAGTTCGATACGCGAGACGTCCCTCAGCCGGGTGATGGCGCCGGAGGCACTGGTCTTGATGATGATCTCGCCGAATTCCTCTTCGCTCTGCAGGCGGCCCTGCGCATTGACGGAGAGCTGCAGGTCGACGCCCTCAAGATTGGGCGAGGAGCCGATGACGCCGGCGGCGGCCTGGATGTTCTGGGCGCGGATTTCATTGACGATGTCGGAGGCCGAAAGGCCCAGCTGCGCCATCTTCTGGGGATCGAGCCAGATGCGCATGGAATAGTCGCCGGAACCGAACAATTGCACCTGTCCGACGCCGTCGATGCGGGCCAGCCGGTCCTTGACGTTGATCAGCGCATAGTTGCGCAGATAGGTCATGTCGTACCGACCCTCGGGAGAGGTCAGGTGCACCACCATCATCAGGTCTGGCGAGCTCTTGATGGTCGTCACGCCGAGGCGTCGGACTTCTTCCGGAAGGCGCGGTTCTGCCTGGCTGACACGGTTCTGGACAAGCTGCTGCGCCTGGTCGGGATCGGTGCCGAGCTTGAAGGTGACGGTCAGCGTCATCAGGCCGTCTGTGGTCGCCTGGCTGCTCATGTAGAGCATGCCCTCGACGCCGTTGATCGCTTCCTCAAGCGGCGTCGCCACCGTCTCCGCGATAACCTTGGGGTTGGCGCCCGGATAGTTGGCGCGAATAACGATCGAGGGGGGCACGACGTCCGGATATTCGGAAATCGGCATGACAGTCAGCGAAATCAGGCCGCCGATGAAGATCATGAAGGATAAGACGCCCGCAAAAACGGGGCGATCGATGAAAAATTTGGAGATGTTCATATCTCGACCCGCCTTTTCGCGTGGTTTGAAGAAGACGGCCTAGTTTCCGGCCGTTTCGGCAATCGATGCCTGAAGCTCGGTGCTGGTGCCTGTTGTCATCGACACCATTTCAGGTGCGACGAGGGAGCCTGGCCGGATGCGCTGCAGGCCATTGACGACAATGCGTTCCTTGGCCTGGAGGCCGCTGGTGACGATGCGCAGGCCGTCGGATTTCGCGCCGAGCGAAATCTCGCGATACTCGGTGGTATTGTCCGGCTTCACGACCATCACGAATTTCTTGTTCTGGTCCGTGCCGATCGAGCGCTCATGCACCAGAACGGCATCGGTGGCTTTTGCCTGGCCCATGCTGAGACGCGCGAACTGACCGGGCAGAAGGTTGCCATCGGCATTGTCGAATGTCGCGCGTACCCGGATGGTGCCACTTTTCGGATCAACGCTGTTGTCGATCAGTTGCAGGCTGCCCTTGACGGAGCTGGCGCCTGCCACGTCCATCCGGACCGGTATGCGATCGAGGAAGTTGCGGGCGTTGAGGCCTTCCGGAAGTTCTGCAAGCACACCGGCAACAACGTCCTCGTCCGCCTCGAAGCTGGCATAAATCGGGCTGAGCGAAACAAGCTGTGTCAGGACCGGGGAGGAGGGGCCAGAGGCAATCAGATTGCCCGGCGTCACCTCGATTTTGCCGATGCGGCCGGTGATCGGTGCGCGAATCTGCGTGTAGCCGAGGTTGAGCAGTGCCGATTGCAACACGGCGCGGGCCGCTTCGAGGTCAGCCTGCGCTCCGGCCTGCCCATTGATGCGCTGGTCGTAGTCGCTCTGCGAGACGGCGGCGGATTCGAGAAGCTGCTTTCCACGCTTCAGCTCGGTCCGGGCCAGCGACGCACGCGCCTCTGCAGCAGCCACGGCCGCGTGGGCGCGGGCCGCTTCCGCCTCAAACGGCGCAGGATCGATCGTGACCAGAAGGTCGCCTTTCCGGACGATGGCGCCTTCCTTGAAATGCACTTCCTGGATGGCGCCGGCGACGCGGGAGCGCAGTTCGACATGGTCGACCGCTTCGAGGCGGCCGGAGAATTCGCTCCATTGGGTGATCGGCTTTGCTTCGACGATCGCAACCGATACCGGCACGGCCGGCGGAGCCGCTGCGGTTTCCGCTGCTGCATTGCCGTTGCCTGCGGGTGTGCCGGTAAGGTCGAAGACCAGGGCAGGCGCAAGGATGGCAACAGTCAGTGCCAGGCCTGTGGTCAAGAGCTTCCGTCTGATGTTTGCAAGAGACATCGGGATCTATCCTTGTTTCTGACGCTATTGTCTGGGTACGGTGCGCTTTGCACGGGGGTGGCATGCAGGCGCATTGACGTTCAGTACCGGTCGGTATAGAAATAAGATCGGGGGTGCATTGTTGTCAATAGAATTTTATACCGATCGGTATAAAATAGGGAGGATGTGAAAAATGGGACGGCCCAGAGAGTTCGATGTCGATGAAGCCCTGCAGACGGCGATGGAGCTGTTCTGGCGAAAAGGCTACGAAGGCACGTCTCTGACGGATCTGACAGAGGGAATGGGTATTACCCGCCCCAGCCTCTACGGCTTTTTCGGCAACAAGGAAGAGTTGTTTCTGAAGGCTCTGGATCGCTACGAGCAGAACCAGATGGTGTTTTTTCGCGAGGCTCTTGAGGATCCCAAGGCGCGCTCTGTCGCCGAACGCGTCCTGAAGGGCTATGCCGATTTACAGACGTCCGAGTGCAATCCGAACGGTTGTCTCGGCATCAATGGTGCCTTGGCCTGCAGCGAGGCAGCCGCTGAAATCCAGAAATGCCTGATTGAAAGCCGGCGTCGCGTCGAGCAGGCTCTGGCAGACCGCTTCGAACGCGCCGATCGCGAGGGCGATTTTCCAGATGCCTGTTCGCCAATTGATCTTGCCCGGTACATCATGACGGTGACGCAGGGCACGGCGGTTCAGGCGGCGTCGGGAGCCGATCGTGCCGCCTTGTACAAGGTCATAGACATGGCCCTGCAGTGCTGGCCGAAATAGATTGCTGTTTGTCGTCGAGGAAGCCGACGCGACGACTTTGACGGGACCTCAGACCGCTCTCAGCCGGATGATGCAGATCTCAGCATGCCCTTTCGCATCGACCGTCACCCTGTGGCCGATCAGGGCGCAATCCAGCCTTTCGAGAGGGTCCGTTCTGCCGCTTCCGACGTCGAGCAAGACCGGCGATAGCGCAAGCAAGAGCATGGTATGATCACCGCTTTGCAGGTCCAGCCGGCCATCAATGGTCAGCCGCTCCACGTGATGTGTCCAGCGTCCGCGACGGGTCATGACATTGAGGTCGGTGATTGGACCAGCGGCCAGCCTTGCCGTCGTCGCCCTGTCTGCGGCAAAGGCGAATGGCTGCGAAGCGGTGGTCAGGCTGACCGGTGGCTGATCGCCGATTGCAAGGTCCATGCCCTTGCCTTCGAGGAGGAGCAGCGTGCGATCGATGTCCGGAAAGGTCGAAAACGGCCCGTCCATGGAAACGACGGCCATGCTGATCCGCCAGTCGAAACCGGCTAAATCGCTCTCTTCGGGAAAAACGGCGACTTCGGTGGTGAAGCCGCCGCCGTTCTTCCAGGGCATGGTCCGGTAGTCCCTGTGTCGCAGGATATGCACGGACCCGTTCGTGGTCGCGACCATCACCTCAGTTGCTCAGAATGCCCGGCAGGCGCAGACCTTTTTCCCGGGCACAATCGAGTGCAATGTCGTAGCCGGCATCGGCATGGCGCATGACGCCGGTCGCCGGATCGTTCCAGAGGACGCGGTCGAGGCGGCGGGCTGCATCGTCGGTGCCATCGGCGCAGATGACGACACCGGAATGCTGCGAGAAACCCATGCCGACGCCGCCGCCGTGGTGCAGCGAGACCCAGGTGGCGCCGGATGCGGTGTTGAGCAGGGCGTTGAGCAGCGGCCAGTCGGAAACGGCATCGGAGCCGTCTTTCATCGCTTCGGTCTCGCGGTTGGGCGAGGCGACGGAGCCTGAATCGAGATGGTCGCGGCCGATGACCACCGGGGCCGACAATTCGCCGCTCCGGACCATTTCGTTGAAGGCGAGGCCAAGCCGGTGGCGATCGCCTAGGCCGACCCAGCAGATGCGTGCCGGCAGGCCCTGGAAGGCGATGCGTTCGGCGGCCATGTCGAGCCAGTTGTGCAGGTGTTTGTTGCCGGGCGTCAGTTCCTTGACCTTGGCGTCCGTCTTGCGGATATCTTCCGGATCGCCCGAGAGGGCAGCCCAGCGGAACGGACCGATGCCGCGGCAGAACAGCGGCCGGATATAGGCGGGCACAAAACCGGGAAAGGCGAAGGCGTTTTCGAGGCCTTCATCCTTCGCCACCTGGCGGATGTTATTGCCATAGTCGAAGGTCGGGATGCCCCTGTCCTGGAAGGCGATCATCGCCTCGACATGCTCGCGCATCGAAGCGCGTGCAGCCTTTTCCACGGCCTTCGGGTCGCTTTCGCGCTTTTCCTTCCACTCCGCCATGGTCCAGCCCTTCGGCAGGTAGCCGTTAACAGGGTCGTGGGCGGAGGTCTGGTCGGTGACCATGTCGGGGCGGATGCCGCGACGGACCATTTCCGGCAGGATGTCGGCGCAGTTGCCGAGCAGGCCGACCGACTTGGCCTCGCCGGCCGCGGTCCAGCGCTCGATCATCTCCATGGCTTCGTCCAGCGTTTCGGCGCGCGCATCGACATAACGGGTGCGCAGGCGAAAATCGATGGACTCGGGGTTGCACTCAACGGCGAGGCAGCAGGCGCCGGCCATGACGGCCGCCAGCGGCTGGGCGCCACCCATCCCGCCGAGGCCGCCGGTCAGGACCCATTTGCCCGTGAGGTTGCCATTGTAATGCTGGCGGCCGGCTTCGACGAAGGTTTCGTAGGTGCCCTGCACGATGCCCTGGCTGCCGATGTAGATCCACGAACCGGCGGTCATCTGGCCGTACATCGCAAGACCCTTCTTATCCAGTTCGTTGAAATGATCCCAGGTCGCCCAATGGGGCACGAGGTTGGAATTGGCGATCAGAACGCGCGGTGCATCCTTGTGGGTGCGGAAGACACCGACCGGCTTGCCGGACTGCACCATCAGCGTCTCGTCTTCGTTGAGATCGCGCAACGTCTCGACGATCTTGTCGAAATCGGCCCAGGTGCGGGCTGCACGACCGATGCCGCCATAGACGACCAGTTCGTGCGGATTTTCAGCGACTTCCGGATCGAGATTGTTCATCAGCATGCGAAGCGGTGCTTCGGTCATCCAGGATTTCGCCGAGAGTTCCGTGCCGCGTGCGGCGCGCACGTCGCGGATGTTGTGACGAGGATTGGTCATTGGGGTCCCCTTGTGGTGTGAGCCAGTGTCAGCGCCGATGTCTCGATGCGCGTGAGAATGTCTTTGAGGTGGATGCGAAGTCCGGCCGCCTTGGCTTCGTCATAGGTGAAGGGCGGCGTCTCGGAGGTGAGATGGGTGGATTGCGCCAGTTCCATCTGGATGGCGTGAACGCCGGTTTCAGGCCGGCCGTAATGGCGCGTCGTCCAGCCACCCTTGAAGCGTCCGTTCAGAATGCTGCTATAGCCGCCAGCCTGGGACACCAGATCGAAGGTCGCAGCCTCGATCGTCGGATCGCAGGTTCTGCCGCTGTCGGTGCCGATGTTGAAATTCGGCAGCTTGCCCTCGAAGAGAAAAGGGATGCGCGAGCGGATCGAATGGCAATCATAGAGCACGGCAATGCCGTGAATGGCTTTGACCCGCGCGATCTCCGCTGCAAGGGCTGCATGGTACGGCGCATGAAAATCGGCAAGCCGGGCGGTGGTATCGGCGTTTGTCGGCTCGTCGCCGGGGTTCCAGATCGGCACGCCGTCGAAATCGGTTGCCGGAATAAGCCCGGTCGTGTTCTGGCCGGGATAGAGGCTGAGACCATCCGGATCGCGATTGGCGTCGATCACGTAGCGATGGAACGTGGCGCGCACCGTTGTCACATCGGGCAGCAGTCCGGCATAGAGATGGTGGATGTGCCAGTCGGTATCGGCGAGGATTCGGCCGTTGTCGTTGAGGCGGTCCCGGATGGCAGCCGGGACTTCGGTCCCTGTGTGCGGGAAGCCGAGGATGACGGGGGATGTGCCTTGGGTGATTTCGGCGATGGTGCCCGTCATTGAAATACCCTTTCGGTGGCTTGCGAAAGGTATCCAACTCCTCCGTCATTCCAGTGCTCGTCACAGGAATCCAGTGCGCCCAAGTCTTTGGGCGCGGAGAACTCTTCCAGTTGCGAAAGGACATCGTTCACGGCGCAGACGCGCCGTGGCTGGATTCCTGTGACAAGTACAGGAATGACGGGTGTGGCTCGGTTTCGTCCAAAAAATGGAAAGATTGGCAGCCTGCTCATATCAACCCTCCAGAACCGGCAGGATGCCAGCGGAAACTGCAGCATTCAGCCCACCCGAACCAACGAGTTCACTTGCTGCCTTAAGATCGGTCGCCATGTAACGGTCCACCTCGAGCGTCGGTACCACGGCGCGGATCGCGGCAAAGCCCCCCTCATCGCCTCGCATGCGCTCGGCACTTCTCCCCGTTGGGGAGAAGAGGGAGCGTGCCGTCGCTTTCGGTCGGTACCCGTCTGAACTTGGGCAGGGGTGCTTGGCGATCATCCTCAAGCCTCCAGAACCGGCAGAATGCCTGTCGACACCGCATCGTTCAGCCTGCCGGACGCAACCAGGTCGCTCGCCGCCTTGAGGTCGGTCGCCATGTAGCGGTCGACCTCCAGTGTCGGGACAACGGCGCGGATCGCGGCGATCGCCTTGTTCAATTCTGGACTTGTGGTGAGTGGCGTACGGAAATCGATGCCTTGCGCGGCTGTCAGCGCCTCGATTCCGATGATGGCAAAGAGGTTGTCGGTCATCTGCAGCAGGCGGCGGGCGCCGTGGCAGGCCATGGAGACATGGTCTTCCTGGTTTGCCGAGGTCGGGGTGGAATCGACCGATGCCGGGTGCGACATTTGCTTGTTTTCCGACATGAGCGCAGCGGAGGTGACTTCGGCGATCATCAGGCCGGAGTTGAGGCCGGGTGTCTTGGCGAGGAAGGCCGGGAGCCCGTAGGATAGAGCGGGGTCGACCAGAAGCGCGATGCGGCGCTGTGCGATCGCGCCGATTTCGCAGACGGCAAGGGCAATCTGGTCGGCGGCAAAGGCAACCGGTTCGGCGTGAAAATTGCCGCCGGAGACGACGGAATTGTCGGACAGGACCAGCGGATTGTCGGTGACGGCATTGGCCTCGATTTCCAGCGTTCGGGCAACCGAGCGCAGCAGATCGAGGCAGGCGCCGTCGACCTGCGGCTGGCAGCGGATGCAATAGGGGTCCTGAACGCGTTCGTCGCCATCGATATGGCTTTCGCGGATCACCGATCCCTGGAGCAGGCCGCGAAGCGCTGCGGCCGCGTCGATCTGGCCCTTGTGGCCGCGCAGCGTGTGGATATCCGGATGAAACGGTGCCGACGAGCCCATGGCCGCATCGGTCGACAGCGCGCCGGTGATCAGCGCCGACTGCGCGGCGCGGTGGGCGCGAAACAGCCCGGCGAGCGCCAGCGCGGTGGAAACCTGCGTACCGTTGATCAGCGCTAAACCTTCCTTGGCGGCCAGCACGACCGGGGTTAGCCCAGCGCGTGATAAGGCAGTTACGCCATCCAGCTGTTCGCCGTTGAATACGGCCTCGCCTTCACCCATCATAACAGCAGCCATATGCGCAAGCGGCGCCAGATCGCCGGAGGCGCCGACGGAGCCCTTTTCGGGAATGACCGGGATGATGCCTTTGTCGAGCATGCCCTCGATCAGGCGGACGAGTTCGATCCGCACACCGGATGCGCCACGGCCGAGCGAGACAAGCTTCAGAGCCATGATCAGCCGGACGATGTTTTCGGCCAGCGGCTGGCCGACGCCGCAGCAATGCGACAGGATCAGGTTACGCTGCAGGGTGGCGACATCGGCGGCGTCGATCCGGATGCTCGCCAGTTTGCCGAAGCCGGTGTTGATGCCGTAGACCGGCGCGTTGCCGGCAGCGATCTCGGCGATGCGGGCGGCGGCCTTTTCGATACCCTTGTCGAAGGACGGATCGAGCCGGGCGGGCTCGCCGGTCCAGTAGATGGTTTCGAGTGTCGAAAGCGGGACTGAGCCCGGCTGAAGAATTAGGGTCATTGCGAAGTCCTCACCAATGCGCGGAGCAAGGCTCACGCGTCTTCAAATTTCAATGTCCGTTGCGGACGCGCGCATGCAGCGGGTTGAAGCCCATGCGGTAAACGAGTTCGGCCGGTCGCTCGATGTTCCAGATGGCGAAATCGGCCCATTTTCCCGGTTCGAGCGTTCCCACCTCATCGACCAGACCGAGTGCCCGTGCCGCCTCCCGGGTAACGCCGGCAATGCACTCGTCGACCGTCATGCCAAACAGGGTCGCGGCCATGTTCATGGTCAAAAGCAGCGAGGTCAGCGGCGAGGTGCCGGGATTGTTGTCGGTGGCAATCGCCATGCGAACGCCGGCCTTGCGGAACTGGTCGATCGGAGGCTTCTTGGTTTCCCGAATGAAATAGAACGCACCGGGAAGGATGACCGCGACGGTGCCACTCTTTGCCATGGCTTGCGCGCCGGCCGCGTCGGTATATTCGAGATGATCGGCGGACAGCGCGCCGTATTCGGCGGCAAGGGCTGCGCCATGCAGATTGGACAACTGGTCGGCATGCAGCTTGACCGGCAGGCCAAGGGCCTTGGCGGCATCGAAGACCAGCCGCATTTCATCCGTCGAAAAGGCAATGCCCTCGCAGAAACCGTCGACAGCATCGGCCAGACCTTCGGCCGCGATGGCAGGCAGCATCTCGTCGACGATCTTGGCGATATAGCCGGTCTTGTCGCCCTTGAATTCCGGTGGCAGCGCATGGGCGCCGAGGAAGGTGGTGCGAATGGCGACGTCACGCTCGTCGCCGAGCCTGCGGGCGGCGCGCAGGGCCTTGGCTTCGTTTTCAAGATCGAGACCATAACCGGACTTGATTTCGACGGTGGTGACGCCTTCGGCGATCAGTGCATCGAGCCGGGGAAGAGACTGGGCGACAAGCGCGTCTTCGCTGGCTTCGCGCAGCGAACGGACGGAAGAGACGATACCGCCGCCGGCGCGGGCGATGTCTTCATAACTGGCGCCGGCAAGCCGCATCTCGAATTCACTGGCGCGGTCGCCGGCATGGACAAGATGGGTGTGGCAATCGATCAGGCCGGGCGTGATCCAGCGGCCCTCGCAGTCGATGATTTCCGCAGCGTCGTGAACGGGGAAAGGCAGCTTTTCTGCCGAGCCGGCATAAAGGATACGACCGTCCAAAACGGCGAGAACGCCGTCTGGGACAAGGCCGAGACCGGGCAGTTTAGGGTTCAGCGTGGCAAGCCGGGCATTGCGCCAGAGC
Source organism: Pararhizobium antarcticum (assembly GCF_001885585.1). Taxonomy (GTDB): domain Bacteria; phylum Pseudomonadota; class Alphaproteobacteria; order Rhizobiales; family Rhizobiaceae; genus Pararhizobium; species Pararhizobium antarcticum. The sequence goes on along the minus strand of NZ_LSRP01000001.1, from coordinate 193,331 downwards.
CTGTCGCAGGCGGTTGTATGGGCTGACCCGGTTTTCGATTTTGTGGAAGACATCGATGATTGCGCCTTTCCTTTTCGTGCTATTATGTATAGACATAAAGGCAATAAGCGCAAGTGATTTTTTTGACGGTGCAACACTCAGGAGGGGATGAGCCTTGGCCAGCATTCATGTGAAATCAGCTCTGACGCCGGCGGGTTGGCGAAGGGATGTGCGGCTCGTGATCACGGGCGGCCAGATTTCCGCCCTCGAATCGGGTGTTGCGGCGCAGGCGGGAGACGAGCGCCATGACGTTCTGGTTCCCGGCATGCCGAACCTGCACAGCCATGCCTTCCAGCGCGGCATGGCGGGACTTGCGGAAGTGCGTGGCCCGGGGGACGACAGTTTCTGGAGCTGGCGCACCGTCATGTACCGCTTCGCTCTGTCGATGACGCCGGATCATGTCGAGGCCGTCGCCGGCCAGCTTTACATGGAAATGCTCGAGGCCGGTTTTACCCGCGTCGGCGAGTTTCACTACCTGCACCATGATATCGATGGCCGGCCCTATGCCGATGTGTCCGAGATGGCGCAGCGGATCGCGGCGGCGGCCGCCTTGACCGGCATGGGCCTGACGCTGCTTCCTGTCTTTTATGCCCATTCGACATTTGGCGGAGCGGCGCCCAGCGAGGGGCAACGCCGTTTCATCAATGACCCCGAGCGTTTTTCCCGGTTGCTCGAAGGCTGCGACAGTGTGGTTCGCGGTTTGCCGGGCGGACAGGTCGGTGTGGCCCCGCACAGCCTGCGGGCGGTGACGCCGGATGAACTGGCTGCTGTTGTCGCAATGTCCGAGGATCGGCCGATCCATATGCATGTGGCCGAGCAGGTCAGGGAAGTCGAGGATTGCATCGCCTGGTCGGGAAAGCGGCCGGTCGAATGGCTTTTGGACAATGCCAGCCTCGATGATCGCTGGTGCCTGATCCATGCGACGCACATGACCGATGACGAGACCCGCCGCATGGTGCGGTCCGGTGCCGTGGCCGGTCTCTGCCCGATAACGGAGGCCAATCTGGGCGATGGCACGTTCAACGCCAAAGTGTTCGCAGATGCCGGCGGAAGGTTCGGGATCGGCTCGGACTCCAACATTCTGATCGGCATTCCCGACGAGTTGCGACAACTCGAATATTCACAGCGCCTGCTGCATCGCTCGCGCAATGTCCTGAGCGAACCGGGGCGCTCCACCGGTCGCGCTCTGTTCGATGGCGCGGTTGATGGCGGTGGCAGGGCGCTCGGCTCTCCAGTCGGCATCGCCATTGGCCAGCGGGCGGATTTCGTCTGTCTGCGGCAGCCGGATATCGGCAGCCTCTTGGACGACGCCGTGCTGGATTCATGGATTTTTGCCAATGGAACGCAGCCTGACTGCGTCTGGGTCGCCGGCGTCAAGCAGGTCGAGCATGGTAGGCACATCAGGCATTCCGAGATCGCATCGCGGTTTCGCGGCGTCATGGCGGCGCTTCTGGCCTGATCGGTCATGTTCCGGTAGGGGTGTGGCTTCGGTGAAGCCGACAGCAAGCATGTTGACGGCGCATCGACCGGCGAATGGAAGTGAGACCGTGGTAAAATTGCGCGACGATGCGGAGGAGAACAACGCAACCGGAGCTGTCGGGCCGGCAGCCGATCTGTCGCTGCACCAGCGCATCCTTGGCGATATCGAGGATCGCATTCTGTCTGGCGAATGGGCGCCCGGGTTCCGCATTCCGTTCGAGGTCGATCTCGCGGCACAGTACAGATGTTCGCGCATGACCGTGAACAAGGCGCTGACGCAACTCGCGAAAACCGGGCTGATCGAGCGGCGGCGGAAATCCGGCAGCTATGTGACGCAGCCGCGGGCGCAATCGGCGGTGCTGGAAATCCGTGACATCAAGCTCGAGGTCCAGTCCCTGGGGCTTGCCTATGGCTATAAACTGGTTGCAAAGAGCCGGCGGCGGAGCACGGCTGAGGACCGCCGACACCTCGGGCTAACGCTTCCGACGCCCGTGCTCGCCCTGGAATGCATTCATTTTGCCGGTGGCAGGCCATTTTGCGCCGAGCAGCGGCTGATCAATCTGGCGGCGGTGCCGGATGCCGCTTCGGAGCGCTTCGAGGAAGAGGCACCGGGGCCATGGCTGCTGAAGAGGGTTCCCTGGAGCGCTGCGGAACATACGATCCGGGCGGTCTCAGCTGACGATAGGATTGCTATGGCCTTGGGTATTGTCGTTGGAGCGGCCTGTTTGACCGTCGAGCGCCGCACCTGGAGCAATGGCGCCTATGTCACCCATGTGCGGTTGATCTACCCCGGCGAGAGGCATGTGCTTGTTGCCAATTTCACGCCATCTCAGCCGAAGTAAACCCGAGGACACCCAAGGCCGGGCAAAGTGGCGGGATCCCGCCACCTGCCGGTATCGGCCTGCGCCTATTTCTTGGGCTTTGCCCCTGAAAGCTTGGGAACTTCCTTGTTCAGTGTCGCGGCGAAGGGCGCTGCAGTCTTTGCAGCTTCCTTGTCCTTTTTCGGCTTTCTGACTTCCTTGTTGCTCTTTGCTTGCCCCTTGGCCATGGTCGTGTCCTTCCTCGGTGGATGATTGGGGCTGACGGCTTCTATGCCTACCCCTTGGCGTCTTCGAGATTGTCTTCCGTTGTTACCCGTTCGTAGGTTTCGCCTTCGCTGCGGACGCGATACTGCGGCGAACCATCCCGAACAGGCAGTGTCGCGAGAATGCGAAAAATCGTTTCGTCGCGCAATGACAAACCGACGGTACTTTTCATGCGGACCTTCTGACCAACAGAAAAACGGTGCAGGCGGGATTGGGAAGGAACCCGGGGTGGGATGGGGCTCGAAGCCATGGGCAGTCTCCTTGGATGAAAAAGCGTGGTTTTAGAAACCGGAGTTGACCCCGCTTGGTCATATCCGCTTTTTGAAGGAGCGTTTGCCGGTTCGGGAACTGTCAGTCCATCCGTCGTCACGTGCTGCCGGGCGACCCGCGAAATTGATCGGGTGGCGCCGGATAGATGTCCCGTCTCCAGGCATGAAACCCGCAAGAGAACGATCGGAAATTTGGATTGAGCAGCCAAGCCTTGGCCAAAGAGCGACTGAGATGCAAGCGTAGCCTCAATTGCGGTTTAAATGAGGCCGCAGCAGCGCCGTTGCGGGTCACACAGGGGGGCGTGCGTCCACGCCGAATTCGAGGCTCATCTCGATGAGTTCGTCCCAGAGACTTTCGGCAAAGCCGCGCAGGACGAGAATTTCGAAAGCGTGCTCACCGGTGCGGGTGATCAGCGCGGAAATATGGCCGATCAGGGTCATGGCCGATCGTCCGGCCGGGAATTCGCACAGGTTCAGGTCGACGGCGGTGCCCTTGGCCAGAACGGCTTCTACATCCGTGCCGCTGATGGCGATCCGGACGCGCCCGTGGGCCTGATCGGCCATAGACCCCTGTCCGGACAGGCGCGCTTTCCTTTCCGCCATGTCGACGGTCGAAAGCACTGCATCGCCGACCACGAACCATTGCCCGGGTCCGACCGGGCGCACAGACTGCGCCTTGCCATCTCCAAGCGAAGCAACCAGCGCCGTAACGTCGCCCGTGGCGCGGCCTGCCAGAACCTGCAGCACATGACCTTCCGGCAGCGCTTCAAGCGTGATCCGCTTTTCAGGCATTGACGTCCCGAAGGCGCCGGATCTTGCCCCGGCAAGGGCGGCACGGTGAAGGAGGACAAAATCAACCATGGAGCTTTCCGTTTTCCGGATCGAAGAAGACCGGGCTGCACAGCACGGCCTTGGTGTATTCGTTTTTCAGATCGTTCCAGACGGTGACCTGTTCGCCGTATCGCTGCGGCCCCCGCCGGACCAGCGCCAGACCGATGGTCGAGCCGAGGTTCGGCGAGTAGCAGCTGGAACTCACATAGCCCTGATCGTTCTGGAGCGTCGGTGTCGCACCCTCGGTCAGGATGTGCGCGCCGGTTTTGAACGTCGTCTTGGGATCAACAGGCTTGACGCCGACCAGCGACAGCCGGTCCGGATCGAGCATGCCTTCCCGTGACAGCATCGCCTTGCCGATGAAATCGGGCTTGGTGACTGAAACCATTTTCGCAAACCCCAGATCGGAGGGAATGACGGTGCCGTTGATCTCGGAATGCGTCACGTGGCCCTTTTCGATGCGCATGACGCCGAGCGCTTCGACACCGTAGGGGCAGATGCCGTGTTCGGCACCCGCGTCCATGATGGCGTCGGCAACGGCTTCGCCATAGCCCGCGGGGACCGCAAGTTCATAGGCCAGTTCGCCGGAAAACGAGATGCGGAACAGTCGAGCGGAAAGCCTGCCGCCGAACAGCGAGACTTCCCTTGCGCCGAGGAACGGAAAAGCCGCGTCCGATATATCTTCATCGACGATGGTCTGCAGGATTGCCCGCGACTTCGGGCCGGCCACGGCGATCTGCGCCCACTGGTCGGTCGAAGAGGCGAACTGCACATCGAGACCGGGCCACAGCGCCTGCGCGCAGAATTCCAGATGGTTCATGACGCCGGCGGCATAGGCTGTCGTCGTGGTCATGAAGAAATGGTTTTCGCTGAGCCGGCTGGTGGTGCCATCGTCGTAGATCACACCGTCTTCGCGCAGCATCAGCCCGTAGCGCGCCTTGCCGACCGGCAGCTTCAGGAAGGCGTTGCAGTAGACGCGGTTGAGGAATTCCGCAGCATCGCGTCCGAAGATCTCGATTTTACCGAGCGTCGAGACGTCGCAGATGCCGGCATTTTTCCGGACGTTCAGGACTTCGCGATCGACACTTTCGCGCCAGGTCGTTTCGCCCGCCTTCGGGAACCATGAGGATCGGTACCAGAGCCCGGTCTCGACGAAGATGGCGCCGTTTTTCTTTGCCCAATCGTGCAGTGGCGATTTGCGCACGGGCTGGAAATGCCTGCCCTTGGAGGCGCCGGTCAGCGCGCCAAAGGAGAGCGGCGTGTAGAATGGACGAAAGGTCGTCGTCCCCACAGCTGCGGGCGAGACCTTGCGCGCTTCGGCCAGAATGCCGATGGCGTTCATGTTGGAGAGCTTGCCCTGATCGGTCGCCATGCCGTTTGTCGTGTAGCGCTTGGCCAGTTCGACATGGCCATAGCCTTCGCCAACCGCGGAGACGAGATCCCTGACGTGCACGTCATTCTGGTAATCGACGAAGGCCTTGCCTTTCGAGCCGCGCACGAACCAGAGCGGCTTGACAGGCTCGGTCCTGTCGGCGACGGCCGCAAAGGCTCTATCGGCGTTGGCAAAGCCGAGGTCGGTGACCAGGCGGCGGGCTTTTTCGGCGCCGTCTGCAAGGCAGGCTTCCAGCGTTTCCAGTCCGGCGGCGGAACCGGCTATGCTCAGCCCGTCCTGTATTTCGGGCGCAAGAAAGGCGGATTTCGCGTCGGACCAGGCCGGCCGCGCGCCACGATGGCAGGCAAGGTGGATGATCGGGCTCCAGCCGCCGGACATGGCGAGCGCATCGGCCTTGATAACCTCTAACGTTCCGGCCTGGGCAATCGTGACGCCGGAGAGCGCCTTGCCGCCTTTGGCATCCATAACCACGCCGCCGGAAATGACACGGGCCTTGCCGTCCCAGGTTTTCGGTGCATCCGCGCGGCTGTCGACGATGGCTGCGACATCGAGGCCGCGCGCTTCGAGATCGGCCGCCGTCCGGTAGCCCGACGCGCCATTGGTGAAGATCACGGTCTGTCGCCCGGGCGCGACGGCCTGCCGGTTCAGATAACTGCGCATCGCTCCTGACATCATCACGCCGGGAATGTCGTTGCCGCCAAAGACCATGGGCCGCTCCTCCGCACCGGAGGCGAGAATGGCCTTCTTGGCGGCAAAGCGCCAAAGCCGTTCCATCGGGCGGTTGGCATCGATCGTGCCGACATGCTTCTGGACCCGCTCGATACCACCAAAGACATTGCCGTCATACCAGCCGAAGACGGTGGTGCGGGTCAGCAATCGGACATTCGGCAGGCTTTCCAGTTCTGCGAGCGTTCGGGAAAGCAGTTCCGCCGGGGTCTGGGTGGCGATCGGTGCTGTCTCCGACAGAAGCGATCCGCCGAACTCGAAACCTTCGTCGGCGAGAATGACGCGGGCGCCGGCACGACCAGCCGTCAAGGCGGCGGCAAGGCCTGCAGGGCCGGAGCCGATGACCAGAAGGTCGCAATGCGCCCAGCACTTCTCGTAGCTATCAGGATCGGCCTCATAGGTGGCGCGGCCAAGGCCGGCCGCCTTGCGGATGATCGGCTCGTAGACTTTTTCCCAGAAGGCCGCCGGCCACATGAAGGTCTTGTAGTAGAAGCCGGCGCCGAGGAAGGGGGCCAGCAGGCTGTTGACGGCACCCAGATCGAAATCGATGGAGGGCCAGCGGTTCTGGCTTTTTGCGATGAGGCCCTGATACAATTCGGCGACGGTGGCGCGGGTGTTGGGCTCCGTGCGTCCGCCGTCCCCGATCGTCAGCAAGGCATTGGGCTCGGCGGCACCAGCAGTCAGGATGCCGCGCGGCCGGTGATACTTGAAGGACCGGCCGACGAGTTGGCGGCCATTGGCGAGCAGGGCGGAGGCGACGGTGTCACCGGCAAGCCCTTGCATCGGCTTACCATCGAAAGTGAAGTCGAGCGGCTTGCTGCGGTCCAGGCGGCCACCGCTGGGCAGGCGGAAAGAACTCATGCGGTCTCTCCCGTCGCGGCCGCATCAACGGCCGAGTAGATGGCGTGGGTCACGGTGTCGCGCTCGACGATCAGCCAGCGGCGGCAGCCGGACGTGTGGTGCCAGTGTTCCCTGTGCCGTCCGCGCGGATTGTCACGCAGATAGACATAGGCATGCCAGGCATCCGCGCCGGCATCCGGTTCGGGGCGCGTGATGCCGGCATCGCCGCGAACGGTGAATTCTTCCTTGGGGCGCGGCCCGCAATGGGGGCAGGCGATCAGGCTGGCCATGTCAGGTCCTCAATGCAGATTGGGTTGGGCGCCAACGCCCTTTTCGTCGATCATCCGGCCGCGCGCGAAACGGTCGAGGCGGAAGGCGCGCCCGGTCTCGTGCGGCTCGTTTTTCGCGATCAGATGGGCGTAGCAGAAACCGGAGGCGGGCGTGGCCTTGAAGCCGCCATAACACCAGCCGGCGTTCAGGTAGAGATTGTCGATGGGGGTGCGGTCGATGATCGGCGAGCCGTCCATGCTCATGTCCATGATGCCGCCCCAGGAGCGCAGCACGCGCACCCGCGAGAGTGCAGGGATCATCGCGACGCCGGCCTCGGCGACATGCTCGACCGTCGCCAGATTGCCGCGCTGGGCATAGGAGTTATAGCCGTCGATATCGCCGCCAAAGACAAGCCCGCCCTTGTCGGACTGCGAGACATAGAAATGCCCGGCGCCAAAAGTCACGACATTGTCGATGAACGGTTTCAGTCCTTCCGAGACGAAGGCCTGCAGAACATGGCTTTCGATCGGCAGCTTCATGTCGACCATGTCGGCAACGGTGGTCGAATTGCCTGCGGCCGCCATGGCCAGCTTGCCGCAGCCGATGAAGCCCTGGCTGGTTTCGACGCCCGAGATGCGGCCGTTTTCGCGGCGGATGCCGGTGACTTCGCAATTCTGGATGATATCGACGCCACGCATGTCGGCGCCGCGCGCATAGCCCCAGGCGACCGCATCATGGCGCACCGTGCCGCCGCGCTTTTGCATCAGGGCGCCCTGGATGGGGAAGCGGGCATTGTCGAAATCGAGGAAGGGCAGCATCTGCCGCACGGTATTGCGATCGAGCAGATCGGCATCGACACCGTGCAGCCGCATGGCATTGCCGCGCCGCGTGTAGGCGTCGCGCTGGGCGTCGGAATGATAGAGGTTGAGCACGCCGCGCTGGGAGACCATGGCGTTGAAATTGAAGTCCTGCTCCAGGCCTTCCCAGAGCTTCATCGACAGTTCGTAGAAGGGGTTGTTGCCTTCGAGCAGGTAGTTGGAACGGATGATCGTCGTGTTGCGACCGACATTGCCGGAGCCGACATAGCCTTTTTCCAGCACGGCGACATTGGTGATGCCGAACTCCTTGGCGAGATAATAAGCCGTTGCCAGCCCGTGCCCGCCGCCGCCGATGATGATGACATCATAATGGGTCTTCGGGACCGGACTGCGCCACGCAGGTTGCCAGGTCCTGTTGCCTCGCAGCGCGTTGAGAAAGACGGAAAAGGCAGAATAGCGCATGATCGGATCACCGTGAAAGCAGATCGCCATCATGACAGGCCTGCAAATTGGCACTTGCAGAAAGGGGACGAATTAAAGCATGAATGAGACATGCTGAAAGAAGACCGGGCAAACGTCCAGAAGATCGGTTTCATCCTCCTGCCGGGGTTTGCGCTGATGTCCTATGCTTCGGCCGTCGAGCCCCTGCGTGCTGCCAATTTGCTGGCCGGACGCGATATCTATTTACTGTCCAACCATGTCGCCGAGGGTGATAAAGCCCTGACATCATCGTCTATCCCCGTGCCAGCCGAGCCGTTGCCGGGGCGGGGCGCCGATCTCAACATGGTGTTCGTCTGCGCCGGCGGTACGCCGGTCGATTGGGAGGTGCCTGCCGTGCTTGCCTGCCTTCGCCAGTTGGCCCGGGATGGTGTCCGCATCGGCGGCATTTCCGGCGGTCCCTATGTGATGGCTGCAGCCGGCTTGCTGAGGGATCGTGACTTCACCCTTCACTGGCAGCACGCGCCGGCCTTGATGGAGGCGTTTCCCGCGCTTTTGCCGCGGCAGGCGCGCTATGTGCTCGACGGCAATCGCATCACCTGCGGTGGCGGCGTCGCGCCGCTCGATATGATGCACGCGCTGATCGCGGAACGCATGGGCTCTGATTTTGCGCGCCGGGTCAGTGACTGGTATCTGCATACCCATGTCGAAAGCTCGAGCGCGCCGCAGCGCGCGTCGCTGGCCGAGCGCTATCGTGTCAACCATCCGGGCCTGCTGGCTGTTCTGGAAAAGATGGAAACGACGATCGAGGCGCCTCTGGATCGACAGGCGATGGCGGCCCTTGCCGGTGTCTCGCCGCGCCATCTCGACCGGTTGTTTGCCAGCCATATGCAGTCATCCTTCCTGATCGAATACCGCAAGATCCGGCTCGATCATGCCCGTCGTCTGCTGCAACAAAGCCCGCTCTCGATCTCAGAAATCGCCTTTGCCACAGGCTTTTCCAGCGCCGGACATTTTTCCCGCAGCTACCACACAACTTTTGGAAACGCGCCGCGTGACAGCCGCCAGGGCCAAGCCGGATAGCGCATGTGGATAATTTCTTGACGGTTGAGAAAATTTCACTCTCAGGATAATCTTTTTCTCAACTCAAAGAAGAAAGGGCACAGCCGGCATGGCGAAAGGCAAGGCGAAAGAGATTGATATCGGCCGCACGACCGATGATGAGCGGCCAGCCCTGAAGGCGGCTTTCCTGCAGGACCCGCACGCGCTGCGCGAACCCAAGGAAAACAATCTTGAAATCGCCATCGGCCATGAGGTTCGTGCCTTCCGCAAGAAGCTTGGCATCACCGTCACGGATCTGGCAACGGCGACCGGCATTTCGCTCGGCATGCTGTCGAAGATCGAAAACGGCAATATTTCGCCGTCGCTGACAACGCTACAGTCCCTGTCGCGGGCGCTCGGCGTGCCGGTCACTGCGTTTTTCCGGCGTTATGAGGAGCCGCGCAACGCTGTCTTCGTCAAAGCTGGCGAGGGGGTGGAGCTCGAACGGCGCGGGACGCGTGCCGGCCACCAGTACAAGCTGCTCGGCCATATCGACAACAACACGGCCGGCGTCGTCGTCGAACCCTATCTCATTACGCTCAGCGCCAATTCCGATACGTTTCCTGCATTTCAGCATGAAGGCATGGAGTTCCTTTATATGCTGGAAGGCGAGGTGGTCTATCGCCATGGCGACCGGCTCTTCAGCATGGCGCCCGGCGACAGCCTGTTCTTCGATGCCGACGCCCGCCATGGTCCGGAAGAACTGGTGAAACTGCCGATCCGCTATCTGTCGATCATTTCCTATCCGCAGAAGCAGGGAATGTAAGTCGCGGCGGGGCCGACACTCTCTATAGCAGCATCGTTGCCGCACCGATTTCCGGTCCCGCAGCCGCCAATCGCTGATCGAGCGTGCACAGCGTTGCTCCGTGCTCCAAGGCAATCGTCACGTGCAATGCGTCGCCGGCCCTCAGGTTCAACGAAAAACGATCGGCAAGCCTTGCAGCTGCACGAAAATGAAAAGCCGAAATGCTGAAGACATCGAAGGATTCCGAGATGAGCCGACTAAACCCAGCCAGCGACCTGTTCCGCTGATCGAGCGCCAACTGGCCGGTGCGCATTTTGATGGACAGGGCAGACGAAAATTCTGTGATCGTCCAATCGCTGATCGCAAGCTCCCCAGGGGATTGTTCGGAAAGCCATATTTGTATGTCTGAAGACCGAGCCTCCGCCGTCAGAGCTGCGACAAGCACGGACGTGTCGATGTACAACATACCCCGCGTCCCGCCTTAGTAGCGATCGCTGTCGCGCATCGCGCGAATGAACGCACCGGCGCTTTCTGCCTGGGGGGTAATGCCGTCTGTCACCGACGTCAGCCAGTCGATCTCCACCGGCTTGCGGGGCGATGAAATCGCGCTCAGTTGCGCCACAGGCTTTCCGCGTCGGAGAATCTGAACGGTTTCGCCAGCTTCGACCTGTGTCACGAGTTCGCTCAAATGAGACTTCGCATCGGCAAGGTTCAGCGTCTTCATGTCGGCCTCCTGACCATCTCGTTGGTCATATAGCATTCGGCCGCCTGACGCGCAACCAAGACAGAGGTGGCGTGAGGTCAAAAATGTTGCTTTAAAAGAAAATAAGTTTCTTCACAGTTGAAAATTCAAAACACAGCTGCTATCCCTCTTTCATCGATGAAACGAAGGATCTTCCCCCATGTGCGGAATTGTCGGATTGTTTTTGAAGGACAAGAGCCTGGAGCCGAAACTCGGCGACATGCTGTCCGATATGCTGGTCACCATGACCGACCGTGGCCCTGACAGCGCCGGCATTGCCATTTATGGTACGCCGTCAGTGGGGCGTGCGAAGTTGACGGTCCAGTCGGCCAAGCCGGCTGCGGATTTTGCCGGGCTGGAAGCGCTGCTGAAGCCGGTTGACGCCAGCGTCACGGTCGAGCTGAAAAGCACGCATGCCGTTATCGAGGCAAGTTCCGCACTGGCAACCGCTGTTCGCGAATTGCTTGCGCAGGAGCGCCCGGATATTCGCGTCATGGGCTCGGGCGACAGTGTCGAGATCTACAAGGAAGTCGGCCTGCCCAGGGATGTCGTGTCCCGCTTCGGCATCCGTGCGATGGGCGGAACCCATGGCATTGGCCACACGCGCATGGCCACGGAATCGGCGGTGACCACGCTCGGCGCCCATCCGTTTTCGACCGGTGCGGACCAGTGCCTGGTGCATAACGGCTCGCTGTCCAATCACAACAACCTGCGCCGCGAACTGGTGCGCGAAGGCATGACCTTCGAGACGCAGAATGACTCGGAAGTCGCGGCCGCCTATCTCACGGCCGAAATGGCCAAGGGCAAGGACCTCGGCCAGGCGCTGACCGGCGCGCTCGACGATCTCGATGGCTTTTTCACCTTCGTCGTCGGCACCAAGTCCGGTTTCGGCGTGGTCCGCGATCCGATCGCCTGCAAGCCGGCCGTCATGGCCGAAACCGACCAGTATATTGCCTTCGGATCCGAATACCGGGCGCTCGTCAACCTGCCGGGTATCGAGGGCGCGCGTGTCTGGGAGCCGGAGCCGGCGACCGTCTATTTCTGGGATCATGAAAAGGCCGCCTGAACGTGAATGTCAGTTTACAACGAGAAAGTCTGGATGCGATGCGCGTTTTCGACCTTGCCACAACACCATTGCGCGAATTGAACAGCGCACTTCACACCCTTGCCCCCGGCACCAACGATACGAATTTCGAGGTGGTCAATCCGCGCGGCAGCCATTCCGTTGCCGTCGGTATCGACCAGCCCGTGGTCGTCGAGGTGCATGGCAGCGTCGGCTATTACTGCGCCGGCATGAATGATGGCGGCACCGTTACCGTGCACGGCTCGGCCGGTCCGGGCGTTGCGGAAAACATGATGTCCGGCACTGTGGTTATCGAGGGGGATGCCAGCCAGTATGCAGGTGCAACGGGTCGCGGTGGCCTTTTGGTCATCAAGGGCAATGCAGCCTCGCGCTGCGGGATTTCGATGAAGGGCATCGATATCGTCGTCCAGGGCAATATCGGCCATATGTCCGCCTTCATGGGACAATCCGGCCATCTCGTCGTGCTCGGCAACGCCGGCGAAGCACTTGGCGATTCCATCTACGAGGCCAAGCTTTTCGTGCGCGGCGAGGTCAAGAGCCTCGGCGCGGACTGCATCGAGAAAGAGATGAAGCCGAAGCACCTGAAGCTGCTTGCAGACCTTCTGGAAAAGGCCGGTATTGCCGACGCCAGGCCGGAAGAATTCAAGCGCTACGGGTCTGCCCGCAAGCTCTACAATTTCAACATCGACAACGCCGAAGCGTATTAAGGCAGGGACATTCCATGAGCTATCAGAACCCCTATACCCCGCCGCGCAAGTCCGCCACGTTCGATGACTATACGATGGCCGAAATCCGCCGTGCGGCGGCAACCGGCATCTATGATATTCGCGGTGGCGGCACCAAGCGCAAGGTTCCGCATTTCGATGATCTGCTGTTCCTGGGCGCGTCGATCTCGCGTTATCCGCTCGAAGGCTACCGCGAGAAATGTGACACGAGCGTCGTGCTTGGAACGCGCTTTGCCAAGAAGCCGATTGTCCTGAAGACACCGATCACGATTGCCGGCATGAGCTTCGGCGCGCTGTCCGGCAATGCCAAGGAGGCGCTTGGCCGGGGTGCGACGATCGCCGGAACGTCGACCACCACGGGCGATGGCGGCATGACGGACGAAGAGCGCGGACATTCCGAAATGCTCGTCTATCAGTATCTGCCGTCGCGCTACGGCATGAACCCGAAAGACTTGCGTCGTGCGGATGCAATCGAGATCGTCATCGGTCAGGGCGCTAAGCCCGGTGGTGGCGGCATGCTGCTTGGCCAGAAAATTTCCGATCGCGTCGCTCATATGCGCAACCTGCCGAAAGGCATCGACCAGCGCTCGGCCTGCCGTCATCCGGACTGGACTGGCCCGGACGATCTGGAAATCAAGATCCTCGAGCTGCGGGAAATCACCGACTGGCAAAAGCCGATCTATATCAAGGTCGGCGGTTCGCGGCCGTACTACGACACGGCACTTGCCGTGAAGGCCGGTGCCGATGTGGTCGTGCTCGACGGCATGCAGGGCGGAACGGCGGCAACGCAGGACGTCTTTATCGAGAATGTCGGCTTGCCGACACTCGCCTGCATTCGACCGGCCGTCCAGGCGCTGCAGGATCTCGGTATGCATCGCAAGGTGCAACTGATCATCTCCGGCGGTGTCCGCTCAGGTGCCGACGTCGCCAAGGCCTTAGCGCTTGGTGCCGATGCAGTCGCGATCGGCACGGCGGCCCTCGTTGCCATCGGCGACAACGATCCGCATTGGGAAGAAGAATATCAGAAGCTGGGAACAACGGCAGGTGCCTATGACGACTGGCACGAGGGCAAGGATCCGGCCGGCATCACGACGCAGGATCCGGAGCTTGCCAAGCGTCTCGATCCGGTTGCGGCCGGTCGCCGCCTGGCCAACTATCTCAAGGTGATGACGCTGGAGGCGCAGACGATCGCGCGCGCCTGCGGCAAGAACCATCTCCACAATCTGGAGCCGGAAGACCTCGTCGCTCTTACCCTTGAAGCCTCCGCGATGGCGCAGGTGCCGCTCGCCGGGACCAGCTGGATCCCTGGAAAAGGCGGCTTCTGACATGGCCCATTACACCGCCACCATCGTCTGGGAACGCGGCGATAGCGAGGTCTTCACCGACAATCGCTACAGCCGCGGCCATTCCTGGTCGTTTGATGGCGGTGTCAGCATTCGCGCCTCGTCATCACCGCATGTCGTGCCGCGCTATTCCGACCCGGCAGGGGTCGATCCGGAAGAGGCCTTCGTCGCCAGTCTTTCGTCCTGCCACATGATGAGCTTCCTCTATCTCGCGGCAAAGCGGGGACTGGTGGTCAATCGCTATGACGACACGGCCGAAGGCGCGATGGAAAAGAACGCGTCGGGCCATTTCTGGGTCAGCCGGGTAACGCTGCGGCCCCGCATCGCTTGGGAGGGCGATGTGCCGGAAAGGTCTGTCGTCGATGCCTTGCACCATCAGGCGCATGAGGAATGCTTCATCGCCAATTCGGTGCGCACCGAGGTTCGGTGCGAGCCGCATGATTAAAGGCCAGAGAGCCTTCACACAGGGGAACTTGCATGACAACGGAACTCGCAAGCTGGGCCAAGGAGCGCGGCGTAAAATACTTCATGATCAGCTATACGGACCTGTTCGGTGCGCAGCGCGCCAAGCTCGTGCCGACGCAGGCGATCGCCGACATGCAGGCGGATGGCGCTGGCTTTGCCGGTTTCGCGACCTGGCTGGACCTGACGCCGGCGCACCCTGATTTGTTTGCCCTGCCGGATGCCTCCTCCGCCATCCAGTTGCCCTGGAAGAAAGACGTCGCCTGGGTTGCAGCCGATTGTGTCATGGATGACAAACCGGTCGAGCAGGCGCCGCGCGTTCTGCTGAAAAGACTGGTCGCCGAAGCCGCCGAGCAGGGGCTTCGCGTCAAGACCGGCGTCGAGCCGGAATTTTTCCTGATTTCGCCGGATGGTTCGGTGATCTCGGACGAATACGACACGGCGGAAAAACCCTGCTACGACCAGCAGGCGGTGATGCGGCGTTATGATGTTATCGCCGAGATCTGCGATGCGATGCTCGAACTCGGCTGGAAGCCGTACCAGAACGACCATGAGGACGCGAATGGCCAGTTCGAGATGAACTGGGAGTATGACGACGCGCTACAGACGGCCGACAAACACTCTTTCTTCAAGTTCATGGTCAAGTCCATTGCCGAAAAGCATGGTTTGCGGGCGACGTTCATGCCCAAGCCTTTCAAGGGCCTGACCGGCAATGGTTGCCACGCCCATATTTCTGTCTGGGATCTCGAAGGCAAGACCAATGCATTTGCCGACAAGGCCATGCCGTTTGGTCTTTCGGCCAAGGGCCGCACCTTCCTCGGCGGCATCATGAAGCACGCCTCTGCGCTGGCCGCCGTCACCAACCCGACCGTCAATTCCTACAAGCGGATCAATGCGCCGCGGACGATCTCGGGTGCGACATGGGCGCCGAATTCGGTGACCTGGACCGGCAACAACCGGACCCACATGGTGCGCGTGCCCGGGCCCGGCCGTTTCGAACTGCGTCTGCCCGATGGCGCGGTCAATCCCTATCTGCTGCAGGCGATCATCATCGCTGCCGGTCTTTCGGGGCTTCGCACCAATGCCGATCCCGGTCCGCACCATGATATCGACATGTACAAGGACGGGCATACCATCAAGGATGCGCCGAAACTGCCGCTCAACCTTCTGGACGCCTTGCGCGAATACGACAAGGATGAGGAACTGAAGGCCGTGCTCGGGCATGAATTCTCCGCGTCCTATCTGAAGCTCAAACATCTCGAGTGGAACACGTACGCGTCCCAGTTTACCGAGTGGGAGCGACAGACGACGCTCGATATCTGAGCGTTGCGGCACGTTCGAAGTTCAGAAGAGACGCCATGGCCTGTTCCTGCTATCCGATGTCGCGAAACGGATGGCCGGGCAGGCCAGCGGCGCGATAGCTTCCGTTTACGATGCTGGCCGGTGGTGCCAGCCAATACCTCGAGCCAAGAGACTGACACCGATGAAAAGCTACGTACTCACCGTTTCCTGCAAATCCACGCGTGGCATCGTCGCTGCGATCACCGGTTACCTCGCGGAAGAAGGTTGCTACATCACCGACAGTTCCCAGTTCGACGATATGGAGACCGGTCTGTTCTTCATGCGCCTGACCTTCATCAGCCAGGAAGGTACTTCGCTGGAGACGCTGGAAAAAGGGTTTGAAGCCGTCAAGGTGCGCTTCGGCATGGAGTCTGCCATTCGCGACAGCGAACACCGGATGAAGGTGCTGCTGATGGTGTCGCGCTTCGGCCACTGCCTCAACGACCTTCTCTATCGCTGGAAGATCGGCGCGCTGCCGATCGAGATCGTCGGTGTCGTCTCCAACCATTTCGAATACCAGAAGGTCGTCGTCAACCACGATATTCCCTTCCACCATATCCCGGTGACGAAGGCCAACAAGGCGCAGGCAGAAGCCCGCATCATGGATGTGGTCGAACAGACCGGCACGGAACTGATCGTGCTCGCCCGTTATATGCAGATCCTGTCGGACTCGATGTGCCAGAAAATGTCCGGCAAGATCATCAACATCCACCACTCGTTCCTGCCGTCGTTCAAGGGCGCCAACCCCTACAAGCAGGCCTATGAGCGCGGCGTCAAGCTGATCGGTGCAACGGCGCATTACGTCACGGCCGATCTCGACGAGGGTCCGATCATCGAGCAGGATATCGCCCGCATCACCCATGCGCAGTCGGCCGAGGATTACGTCTCGATCGGGCGCGATGTCGAGAGCCAGGTTCTGGCCCGCGCGGTGCACGCCCATATCCACAATCGCACCTTCATCAACGGCAATCGCACCGTTGTCTTTCCGGCAAGCCCGGGCTCTTACGCTTCGGAACGCATGGGCTGATCCGGCGTTTTCCAACACCGGCCAGCGCTGAACGACCTGATCTCCGAACGCCAACCGCGTTCGGGGATTTTTTGTTTCGCGACTGCGCAATGCAACAGCCCGCCTGAACTAATTGTTTAGCCGATGTTATTTTTTACCCAGAGATTTTCGGCGTCCATCCCCTTAACCGTATGGGTGCAGTGCAGCAACGATTGCCTCTTGCCATGTTGAGTAAAATCAATATCACTAAACATATTGCTCAACACGGCGGAAACGCAGATGGCGGGCGAAGGGCGGGGAGCTCGGTAAAATCTATGATGTTTGATGGCGGCCCCGGCGGATGGCAGTCGCGCAGCCTTGCGCCCTTTTGAACCAGGGCCAAGTCCCGCGCGGAGAATGGGAATTCCCGAGACCGGCGTGGTGCCTGTCTCTGTATCTGGGAGGAATACATGCGGAAAATGACCAAGGCCCTTTTGGGGGCAACAACGGCGCTGACGCTTTCGACCGTGGCGCCAAGCGCATCGCAGGCAGCCGAGCTCACCTTGTGCTGGGCGGCATGGGATCCGGCAAATGCACTGGTCGAGCTTTCCAAGGATTTCACGGCGCAATCGGGCACCGACATGAAATTCGAGTTCGTGCCATGGCCGAACTTCGCCGATCGCATTCTCAATGAACTCAATGCCGGCGGCAAGCTCTGCGATCTTCTGATCGGCGACAGCCAGTGGCTCGGCGGTTCCGCCGAGAACGGGTATTACGTCAAGCTCAACGATTTCTTCGACAAGGAAGGAATCAAGATGAGCGATTTCGCCCAGGCGGCGGTCAACGCCTATTCGACCTGGCCGAAGGGCACGCCGAACTATTGGGCATTGCCGGCCATGGGTGACGCCAATGCCTGGTTCTATCGCAAGGACTGGTTCGCCAAGCCGGAAATCCAGGCCGAATTCAAGGCTGCGACCGGCCGTGACCTGGTGCCGCCGACGACCTGGCCGGAACTGCTGGAAACGGCGAAGTTCTTCAACGGCAAGGACATCGACGGCAAGAAGGTCTATGGCGCGGCGATCTTCACGGAGCGCGCTTCAGAAGGCATTACCATGGGCGCAACGCAGGCGCTTTATGCCAATGGTTTCAAGTATGAGATGACACCCGGCAAGTACGACATGGAAGGCGCCGTCAACTCCGCCGATGCCATCAAGGGGCTAGAGGAATACAAGGAACTCTACAAGTGCTGCACGCCGCCGGGTTATACCGACGCCTATATGGGTGAGACGCTCGATGCGTTCAAATCCGGCCAGGCGGCAATGGCGATGAACTGGTTTGCGTTCTTCCCCGGCCTCGTCAAGGACGAGAATGTCGGCGGCGACAAGATCGGCTTCTTCAACAATCCAAAGGGCACGACGAATGCGTCGACGCTGGGCGGGCAGGGGATTTCTGTCGTTGCCAACACCGACAACATGGATGGTGCGCTTGCCTATATCAAATGGTTCGCGCAGCCCGACGTGCAGAAGAAGTGGTGGTCGCTCGGCGGTTATGCCGTGCACAATGCGGTGTTGAACGATCCGTCCTTCAAGGATAGCCAGCCGTTTGCGGCCGACTTCCTCGTCGCCATGAACCAGGTGCAGGACTTCTGGCAGGAACCGTCCTACGCCATCCTGCTGCAGGCAACACAGAAACGCCTGCATGACTATGTCGTGGCCGACCAGGGCACGGCCAAGGAAGCCCTCGACGGGCTGGTCAAGGACTGGACCGAAGTCTTCGAAGACGACGGGAAACTCTGACATCCTCCCGGAATGGTCGCCCGGCTTCAGGGCTGGGCGGCCGCTTCCCGATGTGGTGCCGTTTCTTCATTCCAGGTGATGCCCGTGACCGATAACAATACAACCCTTCTGGACAAAGCTGCGGAGAAGGCCGTGCGGGCAACGCCCGTGCCGCTTGTCTACCGTGTCCGCGGCCTGTCCGATCGCTCGATCGCCTGGCTCTTCATCCTGCCGACGATCGTGCTGCTTCTCGCCATCAACATCTTTCCGCTGATCTGGGCGGTCTATCTGTCCTTCACGAATTTCCGGGCAAACCGCCCGAATGCCGAGATCGAGGGTGTTGGTTTCAGCAATTACCAGCGGGTGCTGACGGATCCGGATATCTGGCAGGCCATGCAGACGACGGCGCATTTCGTTTTCTGGACGATCCTGCTGCAGATGCTGATCGGCTTTGCGCTCGCCTACCTGATCGACCGCAAGTTTCGCGGCCATGCCTTCTGGACGACCGTCATCCTCATTCCGATGATGCTGTCGCCGGCGGTGGTCGGCAATTTCTGGCGGTTTCTCTACCAGCCGCAGATCGGCCTGTTTAACTATGTCTATGCCTTCTTTACTGGCGTGGAACCCTCGTCCTTCCAGATGCTCGGCTCCGTGACGCTGTCCCCCTGGGCGATCATCATCGTCGATACCTGGATGTGGACGCCCTATGTGATGCTGATCTGCCTGGCCGGGCTGCGCTCCATACCGGACTATATCTACGAGGCGGCGGAAGTGGACCGGGCGTCTGCCTGGCGGCAGTTCTGGTCGATCACCGTGCCGATGGCGCTGCCCTTCATCATGCTTGCGGTTCTCTTCCGGGCAATCGAGAATTTCAAGATGTTCGACATGGTCGTGCTTCTGACCGGCGGCGGACCGGGGTCGACGACCGAAGTCGCCTCGATCACCCTGAAGCGCGAGGCGTTTGAAA
This sequence comes from Pararhizobium antarcticum, assembly GCF_001885585.1. Lineage (GTDB taxonomy): Bacteria > Pseudomonadota > Alphaproteobacteria > Rhizobiales > Rhizobiaceae > Pararhizobium > Pararhizobium antarcticum. The sequence continues at coordinate 173,873 of NZ_LSRP01000001.1, read as the reverse complement.
GCTGGCGCACCGGCCGGGCCTCGGCTTTCGCCATCATCCTTTTCGTTGCCGTCTTCGGGCTTGCCAACATCTATGTCAAAGCGCTGAACAGGGTGAAACAACGATGAGCACCGCAAACACCGCCCATTCCGTCGTCGAACCGAGCCAGACAAGCAAGCGCATCGCCGGTGCGATCATCATTCTCTACGCGATCATCACCATGGTGCCGCTCGCCTGGATTTTCCTGACCAGCTTCAAGTCGCCACCGGATTCGATCAGCTATCCGCCGAAGGTCGTCTTTCAGCCGACGCTGGAAGGGTATTGCAATCTCTTCACGACGCGGACCCGCCAGACACCGGAGTATATCCAGTCGCTCGGTGCGCCGGTCTCGACCTGCGACGAGATCACCCGAAACCGCAACATGGTGATCGCGGGACCGTCCAATTACTGGCCGCGGTTCCAGAATTCGCTGATCATCGCCTTCGGTTCGACCTTTCTTGCGGTTTTCCTCGGCACGCTTTCGGCCTATGGTTTCTCGCGCTTCAAGGTGCCGCTGGCCGACGATATCCTGTTCTTCATCCTGTCGACGCGCATGATGCCGCCGATTGCCGTGGCGATCCCGATCTACCTCATGTATCGCGAGCTTGGCCTGTCCGACACGGCGCTCGGCATGATCCTGCTCTATACCGCGGTCAACGTTTCGCTCGCCGTCTGGCTGCTCAAGGGCTTCATCGACGAAATCCCCAGGGAATACGAGGAAGCGGCGATGATCGACGGCTACACGCGGCTGCAGGCTTTCCGCAAGGTGGTTTTGCCGCAGGCGACGACCGGTATCGCAGCAACGGCGATCTTCTGCCTGATCTTCGCCTGGAACGAATATGCCTTCGCGGTTCTTTTGACCTCGGGTTCGGCGCAGACGGCCCCGCCCTTCATTCCGACGATCATCGGCGAGGGCGGGCAGGACTGGCCGGCGGTGGCTGCGGGAACGACGATCTTCCTCGTGCCGATCCTTGTCTTCACTATTCTCCTGCGCAAGCAGCTCCTGCGCGGCATCACCTTCGGAGCGGTTCGCAAATGACCAACGAGACCACCCCTCCCGCCAAGCCCAAACGTCCCTTCTTCCTTCGGCGCGGACCGATGGAGAACATCGCCACGGCCCTGATTGCCGTCGGCTTCCTGATGCTGTTCCAGCCGTTTGCGCTGGTTCTCTACACCTATTCGCTGGTCACGCTTCTTGCGGGGACCGTGATGTTCATCATTGTCTCGAAATTTCCGGAGTGAGCCATGGCCGAGATCAGGGTAGACAATCTGCGGAAAGCCTTCGGCGAGTTCGTCGCGGTGCAGGATTCGAGCTTCACGGTTGCCGATGGCGAATTCCTGGCGCTTCTCGGGCCGTCGGGCTGCGGCAAGACGACGACGCTACGGATGATCGCCGGGCTGGAACTGCCGACCAGCGGCCAGATCTTTCTTGATGGCGAGGATGTCAGCTTCAACAGGGCCAGCGCCCGCGACATCGCCTTCGTGTTCCAGCTTTTTGCCCTCTACCCGCATATGAATGTGCGCAAGAATATCGGTTTTCCGCTGCTGAGCCAGGGCGTGTCGAAGGCGGAGATCAGGACGCGGGTCGAGGAAACGGCAAAGCTGCTGCAGATCGGTCACATCCTCGACAAGTCCGTCTCAGGCCTTGCCGGCGGTGACCGCCAGCGGGTGGCGCTGGGCCGGGCGATCGTGCGACGGCCGAAGTGCTTCTTGATGGACGAGCCGCTCGGTACGCTCGATGCGGAGTTCCGGGAGGTCATGGTCCATGAATTGCGCGAGTTGCACAACCGCATCCATGCGACGACGGTCTACGTCACCCATGACCAGCACGAGGCGATGGCGATGGCCGACAAGATCGCCGTCATGAACCATGGCATCATCGAGCAGTTCGGCACGCCGCAGGAAATCTACAATCGCCCGGCCTCGATGTATGTCGCTGATTTCATCGGCTCGCCGCCGATGAACTTCCTGAAGTTCACGGCAGGGGTTCAGAAGGGTGATCGTTCGATCTCGCTCGAAGGCGTGGACGTCGCGCTGCCGGAAGTGCATCAGGATCTGGCACCCGGTGAACTGGCGCTCGGCGTGCGACCGGAACACATCCGTTTCAGCGACAGCGCTGCGCTGCGCGGTTCTGTCTATGGGGCCGAATATCTCGGCACCAACCAGATCGTTGCCGTCGAAACCGGCAAGGGTCTCCTGAAGGCACGCGTGCCGGCCGACCGGACGTTCAGGATCGGTGAGACCGTCGGCCTCGAACTCAACAGTGAAAAACTCTCCCTGTTCGACTGCGCTTCCGGTCGCGCCGTCCTGTCCTCGCTTCATACGGAGGCCCGTCATGGCTGAAGTTACGCTTCAATCCATCTCCAAGTCCTTCGCTGACAATCTGGCCGTGCAGGATCTGACGCTGACGATCCGTGATGGCGAATTCGTCGTCTTGCTCGGGCCGACCGGTGCCGGCAAGACGACGACGCTGCGGCTGATCGCCGGGCTGGAAAAGCCGGACAGCGGCCGGGTGACGATCGGCGGACAGGACATGGCAAGCCTTGCCCCTGCCAGTCGCGACGTCGCCTTCGTCTTCCAGCAATATTCGCTCTATCCGCATCTGACCGTCTACGAAAACCTCGCCTTTCCCCTGCGGTCTCCGGCGCGGCGGCTGTCCGCAGACGAGATCGATCGACGCGTCCGGGAAGTCGCCGGCATGGTGCGGATCGACCACAAGCTGGAAAACCGTTCGACGCGCCTGTCGGGTGGTGAGATGCAGCGCGTCGCGATCGGTCGTGCTTTGGTGCGCAAGCCGGCGATCTACCTGATGGACGAACCGCTGTCATCGCTCGATGCGAAGCTGCGGGGTGAATTGCGGCTGGAGCTGAAACGCATCCAGCGGGACCTCGGCTCGACGATGCTCTACGTCACCCACGATCAGATCGAGGCGATGACGATGGCCGACCGGATCGGCATTCTCGATAGCGGAAAGCTGGTGCAGATCGGCACGCCGCGGGACATCTACAGCAATCCGGCCAACCTGCATGTCGCCGCACGCCTCGGGCAACCGCACATCAATCTCCTGCCGGCAGGGCTTGTGCCGGGCGCGCAAGCGCCGCCGGGCACAAAGACGGTCGGCGCCCGCACCGAGCATCTGGAAATCCAGGCTGCCAACGGCAATGCCAATGCCCAGATCGACTGGATCGAACATCTGGGAGACCAGAGCCACCTGCACATGCGGATCGCCGGCCACAAGCTGGTGACGCTCGCCAATCCCTATGTTCCGGTCAAGCCGGGCGACAATATCACCTTGACGCTGAAGGATCCGCTCTATTTCGGTGCGGATGGGCAGCGCTTGATGTGATGCAGAACAGGCGATTGCTTTCTTTCCCGTGCGCGGAAAGGATGCCGATTGGAAACACACTGGATGAACGCGATGAAACACTTTTTCAACCGCAAGGAAAACATCGTCACCGAAGCGCTCGACGGGCTGCTGCGAACCACGCCTGCCGGCATGCTGGCGCGGCTGGACAGCTATCCGGAGATCAAGGTGATCCTGCGTGCCGACTGGGACAAGTCCCGTGTTGCGGTCATTTCCGGCGGCGGTGCCGGCCATGAGCCCTCGCATGCCGGTTTCGTCGGCAGGGGCATGCTGACGGCGGCGGTGTCCGGCGAAATCTTTGCCTCGCCCAGTGTCGATGCGGTGCTGACCGCGATCCGGGCCGTGACCGGCAGGCCGGGCTGCCTGCTGGTCGTCAAGAATTACACCGGTGACCGCCTGAACTTCGGTCTTGCGGCGGAGAAGGCCCGTTCCGAAGGTTTTGATGTCGAGATGGTCATCGTTGCCGACGATATTGCGCTTCCGGAGATCAACCAGCCACGCGGTGTCGCCGGCACGCTCTTCGTGCACAAGATTGCCGGTCATCTCGCTGAAAGCGGCGCCAGTCTTGCGGAAGTGGCAGCGGCTGCGAGGGCAGTAGCGCTTGATATCGTCTCTCTCGGCGTGTCGTTTTCCTCTTGCTCCATCCCTGGCCAGGGGTTTGAAGACCGGCTCGGGCCGCAGGAGGGTGAACTCGGCCTTGGCATTCATGGCGAGCCGGGGATCGAGCGCATTGCCGTCCAGCCGGCCGATGACATTCTTGCAACCATGATCGATCGCCTGTCCGCCGAGATGACGCCGGATGTGCCCCATGCCCTGCTGATCAACAATCTCGGTGCCGTTCCGCCGCTCGAGATGACGCTGCTTGCCAATGCGGTTCTGGCCGGACCGCTTGGTAAGACAGTGTCGCTGACGATTGGTCCGGCGCCGATGATGACGGCGCTGAACATGAACGGCTTTTCGCTCTCTCTCGTCCGTCTCGATGCAGCGCGCGAACAGGCGCTGCGCGCGCCCGTTGCGCCGCATGCCTGGGTCCCGGCGGTTGCCTGCCACGATATCGCGATCGTCGCCGCGCCGCAGGGGGCGGTTGGCGAAGGTGCTGTTGAAGCCAGCACGGATGCTGCAGCCGAGCGTGTTCTCGTTCTCGTCTGCAATCGTCTGGTCGCACTCGAAGCGGATCTCAACCGTCTCGATGCCAAGGCTGGCGATGGCGATACGGGCTCGACGATGGCTGGCGGTGCGCGCAGCATTCTGGCGCAGACGGCGCGCCTTCCGCTTGCCGACCGGGGAGCGACGTTGGCGCGGATCGGCGATCTGCTCGGCACCAGCATGGGTGGATCGAGCGGTGTGCTGCTGTCGATCTTTTTCACCGCTGCCGCAAAGGCATATGCCGCCAAGCCGGATATGCCGGCAGCACTTCTGTCGGGTCTGGAGCGCATGACATTTTATGGCGGCGCCCATCCGGGGGATCGCACCATGGTCGACGCACTCGAACCGGCCCTGAAGGCACTGGCTGAAACGGGATTGCGCGCCGCTGCGCTGGCGGCCGCGAAGGGCGCCGAGGCGACGCAATCGATGCGCAAGGCCAGGGCCGGTCGCTCTGCCTATATCGGCGAGCGCGAACTCGACGGCGTCATGGACCCGGGCGCGCATGCGGTTGCGCAGGTCTTTGCGGCCCTTGCAGACGGTCTGGATCCTGCATGAACGCGGCCTGCCAGATCGCTCCGATGCCCGTTCTGGTCCGGATCGGTCCCGTGATCGCTGCCTGTTGTGCGGACATTGCGCGGCATGCCGATCGCCTCAACCGGCTGGATGGTGCGATTGGCGACGGTGATCATGGAACCAACATGCAGCGCGGCTGCGAGGCGCTTCTGGCCGAGAGCCAACGGCTCGAAGCCCTGCCGCTTGCCCAATCCCTGGCGGAAGCCGGCCGCATACTCGTGATGACGATCGGCGGGGCTGCAGGGCCGCTTTACGGAACGCTTCTGATGGAACTGGGCAGGGCGATGTCGGAAACCAGCGGCACGGATGATTTTCCGACAGCCTTCGCGCATGCGGTGAACGCTGTTGCGAGACGGGGAAAGTCAGGGACCGGCGACAAGACGCTTCTCGACGTCCTGTTTCCGCTCAGCGATTTGCTGGCTGCGGACAACAAGTTTGAAACCACGCCGGCGAAGGTCGCGGCCTTGGCAGAAATGACGGTTGCCATGCGGGCAAGGCGCGGGCGTGCGTCGTTCCTGGGGGAGCGGTCCATCGGCCATATGGACCCGGGCGCCGCCAGCTGCGCGCTGCTGGTCGCGGCCGTGTGTCGGGAAATCAACGGGGGACGCCGGGCATGAGCGCTGCCACCCCGAATGTCGGTATCGTCATCGTCTCCCATTCGCCGCTGATCGCCAGGGGGGCGGCCGACATGGTGCGCCAGATGGTTGGCGACAGCGTGCCGCTCGCCTGGTGCGGCGGCAATCCGGCTGGTGGCCTCGGAACCGATATGGCCGCGATCCTGCAGGCGATCGAGGCTGCCTGGTCGGAGGCCGGCGTGGCAATCTTCGTCGATCTCGGTGGCGCTGAAACCAACAGCGAGATGGCTGTCGAGGCGATCGGCGCGCCACGGTCGGCGCGCATTGCCATCTGCAATGCACCGATCGTCGAGGGCGCTGTGATGGCCGCGGCCGAAGCCTCAGGCGGCGCATCGCTGGCGCGGGTCGTTGCGACCGCAGAGGAGCTTTCCCCCTCATGACGGAGAAACGGCCAAGTCTACAGGCAGAGGTGTCGTCTCCCGGGCCAGCTGCATCGGTCGAGCTGCTGATCACCCATGGGGTCGGGCTGCATGCCCGCCCGTCTGTACTGTTCACCCGGCTTGCCAAGAGCTTTCCCTGCACGATCGAGATCGAGGTCAACCGTTCCGGCCAATGGCTCAACGCCAAGAGCATCGTCAAGGTAATGGGCGCGCGCATCCGCAAGGGATCGACGCTGCGCATCCGGGCGCAGGGCCTGAAAGCGCAGGAGGCCATAGAGGGCATCGAGGCGCTGTTTGCGAGTGATTTCGGCGAGCCCGGCGCTGATGAAAGATCGCATGTCCGGGGCGCGTGACCTGCGCGGGCAGGGCAATGGCATCGGCCTTGCCGTGGGGCAGGCGCATCTCGGCGCAGATCCCTTCATGACAGTGCCAGCCATTCAGTCCGGCAGTCCGCAGACGCTTGTGATGGCGATTGATGCGGCGATTGCCGACCTCCAGGCGTTGATCGCCGTGTCGGAGCGCCGCAGCCGCGACATTCTTGAATTCCAGGTCGAAATGCTGTCCGATCCTGTCACCCGCGCCATGGGCGCGGATCGGCCGGATGCAGCGTCCGACGCAGTCCTTGCCTGGGTCTCTGCGATCGAGGACTATATTGCCGGCTTCGAAAGCTCGGAGGATGCCGATATCCAGGCCCGGGCCATGGATGTGATCGACATGCGAAACCGTGTCCTTGATGTCCTGAATGGCACCAGAGCGGACGATTTTCCGGCCGGGTCCATCTTCGTCGGGGTGGATATCGCGCCGAGCCATTTTCTGGCGCATGACTGGACTGCGGGTGGCGGCATCGTGCTGAGCGCCGGCAGCACCGCAAGCCATGTCGCGCTGCTTGCCCGTGCGCTGTCGGTGCCGATGGTCGTCGGCTCGGACCCGTTTTCTGTCGAGAATGGTACGCTTCTTTTGGTCGATGGCCGGCGCGGGCTGGTGATGATCGAGCCCGGCGAGGCGGCTATTGCGGCGGCTATGCTGGCTTCTGATCGGGCTGCCGATGCCGAAAGGGCAACGTCGCCTGCCTCTCTTTTTTCTTCGGCTGACAGCACGCAAGGCGATACGCTCTGCCTCGTCAATATCGACCATCCCGCGGAGCTTGCTGCTGTGCCTGCGGATTGTGCCGGCATCGGGCTGTTGCGCAGCGAGTTGCTGATGGCATCGGGTGCGGATCTCGCCAATGAGGAGCGACAATACCGTCTCTATGGCGAAGTCCTGCGCTGGGCCGGCGCGCGGCCCGTGACGGTGCGGCTGCTGGATCTGGGTGGTGACAAGGCGCTGGGCGGATTTGGCGAGAGCGAGCGCAACCCGTTCCTCGGATTGCGGGGCATCCGCCTGCTGCTCGCCCATCCCGATCTTTTGCGGGTGCAGGCGCGCGCCTTGCTGCGGGCATCGGTGCTTGGAAATCTCAAGGTCATGCTGCCGATGGTCACGGTCCACTCCGAGATCGTTGAAGCCCAGCGCATCTTTGCCGAGGAAGCGCAGGCCCTTGCGCGCAGGCACATCGAGGCACGCCTGCCGGATATCGGCATGATGGTGGAGGTTCCGGCGGCGGCGCTGATGCTCGACAGTTTTACAACTGCCGATTTCTTTTCCCTTGGCACAAATGATCTCGCCCAGTATCTGGCGGCCGCTGCCCGGGACAATGCGGCCCTGTCCAATCTCTACGACCAGACCCGGCCGGCATTGCTGCGGCTGGTCCGGCAGACGGTGTCGACGGCGCAGGCGATGGGCAAGCCGATCTCCATCTGCGGCGATCTCGCCGGTCGTCCGGACGCTTTGCCGGCGCTGCTCGACTGCGGGCTGCGGCAGTTTTCCGTTGCCCCCCGACAGCTTGCGGCCCTAAAGACAGCGCTTCATCATGCGAAGACGGGAAGCTGACAATGGCGCGCGACGCAAACGAAGATGCGATCACCGGCTATAAGGCGATTCTTGCCGCGATCATCGACAACCGGCCGTCCGGGACGCGCCAGCGCCTGGCCGCGGCTCTCGGCAAACATCGCAGCTTCGTTACCCAGATAACCAGCCCGAGCTATTCCACCCCCCTGCCGGCGCGACACCTGGCAACGATCTTCCAGGTCTGCCATGTCAGCAAGGCGGAGCAGGATCGCTTTCTGGACGCCTATCAACTGGCCCATCCCGGAAAGCTGCCGGATCTCGGCCATGCTGCAGGCCTGCGACAACTGACGCTGATGGTCGCGGATTTCGGGGATGACAAGAAAAACCAGCTGCTCGATGAGGCCATTCAGGATTTTATCCAGAAGATGGTCTCGCTTTCGCGCGAGGCCGATTAGTATGCGGTCTGCCAAAATTCTCCAGCAGAGCCTTGCTGCGACGGGACTGGAAAATTTCCGCTGCTCGGGTACGATCGGTAGCGGGGGAGCGCGATGAAGAAATTCATGAACGAGGCGGGATCGCTGGCGGCCGATAGCCTGGACGGTTTTGTCGGGGCCCATGACGATCTGGTTGCGTTCGGGCAGGACAGGAAACATGTACGTCGCCGAGTTCTGTCGCCTGGCAAGGTCGCCATCATTGCCGGTGGCGGCGCTGGCCATGAACCGATGCATGTGGGCTTTATTGGCAAGGGCATGCTGGATGCCGCCTGCACCGGCCACGTCTTCACTTCGCCAACACCGGATCAGATCCTCGGCGCAATCCGGGAGACGGACAACGGCGCCGGCGTCCTTCTGATCGTCAAGAATTATGATGGCGACCTGATGAATTTCGAGATGGCGGCGGAAATGGCTGTTTCCGACGGGGGGCACCGGATCGAAACCTTGATCGTCAACGACGATATTGCCGTCGAGCGGACCGCGCGCGGAACCGGGCGCCGGGGTGTGGCCGGCACGCTCGTCGTCGAGAAAATCGTCGGCGCTGCGGCCGAGGCCGGTCTTGATCTTTTTTCGCTGAAGGCTGTCGGGGAAAGCGCAATCGCTGCGACCCGCACCATGGGCGTCGCCCTGAAGGGCGCGACCGTTCCGCAGACGACGCGGGAAACCTTCGTGCTTGGCGAAACCGAGATGGAGGTGGGCGTCGGCATTCATGGCGAACCCGGTCGCTCGCGGCAGGACATCGCCGATGCGGCAACGATCGCAAGCCTTATCTGCAGGCAGATCCTCGATGACCTCGAGCCTGCGCAGGGACAGCGCATCCTGCTGTTCGTTAACGGTCTCGGCGCAACGCCACCCTCCGAGCTCTATCTGATGTTCGGTCTCGCGCGGCGCTTCTTCGAAGCGCACGGTCTGGTCGTCTGTCGCAAACTCGTCGGCACCTATGCCACCTCACTCGACATGGCCGGCATGTCCATTACCGTGACCCTTTTGGACGATGCGTCGCTCGGATTATGGGATGCGCCTGTTCATAGCGCTGCCTTGCATTGGTAAGTCTATACTGTCACTAGGCCATCAAACTGGCCCGGCGATCTCGATCGGCGTTCCGTCCGAAAAGCGCGAAAAGCGGAAGGGCAGGGGATCAACGATCGGTGGATTGCCCATCACCAGATCGGCTGTCAGATGGCCGGCGCCGGGTCCGATGCCGAAACCATGGCCGGAAAATCCGGTGGCGATGGTCAGTCCGGGGACGGTATCGACAGTCGATATCACAGGCACAGCGTCGGGCGTCACGTCGATCAGCCCGGCCCAGATCTGCAAGGGCTGCGCGGCCTTCAGAACGGGGATCGCTTCTGCTGCGGCCTTCAGGGCGGACAGGGCCGAGCGTCCGTCGGGCTTCGGGTCAAGGATGCGATGCCGCTCGAACGCGCCTGGCCGATCCAGTGCCGGTGCCGACAGCTCGAAGATTTCCTGCCAGCTGCGGGCGCTCAGTCCCACTTGCACGCTGTCACCTTCGGCCTTGCGGGCCGGTTGGAAATCCCGGTAGAAAACCAGGCTGTCAGGCACGATCGCGTGCTGGTTTTCGGCGCTGTGGGCAATCGTGTAGCCGCCGTCGAAGCGCTTCCGATAGGCATAGGTTCCGTCCGCACCGGCGCCGTCCGGTCCGCCGTCGACGGGGCTGGTGCGGAGCACGGAATTGCGCACCTTGAGCTGCGGCAGCCGCAGGCCAAGCCCCTTGCAGAACAGCCTTGACCAGGCGCCGCCGGCCAGAACAATCGCCGATGTTTCAATGCGGCCTCGTTCGGTGATGACGGCGGAAATCCGGCCGGCCTGTTTCTCGACGCCGCGCACGGCGCAGCCGGTCACGATCCGGGCGCCGGCCTTGCGCGCGCCGGTGGCGATCGCGGGAACTGCCTTTTGCGGTTCGGCGCGGGCGTCGCTTTTGGTATACATCGCGCCCTTGTAGCGGGCGACGGCGCCCGGCATCAGGGTGGCTGTCTCGTCCATGCCGATCAGGCGGCTGTCGAGCCCGTTCGCCCTTGCATGGGCGAGCCAGGCCTGATGCTCTTCGATTTCCCTGTCTGTCTGCGCCAGATAGAGGATGCCAGAGCGCCGAAACCCGGTTTTCCCGCCGACGCGTTCGTCCAGGCCGTCCCAGATTTTGAGCGATTCCACCGCAAGCGGAATTTCGCGGCGGTCGCGACCCATGACGCGCACCCAGCCCCAGTTGCGGCTCGATTGCTCGCCGCCGAGCACGCCCTTTTCACAGAGCACGACATCGACACCGCGCTCCGCCAGAAACAGCGCGGTACTGACGCCGATGATGCCGCCACCGATGATGACGACGTCAGCTTTGGTGGGTAGGGCGTGGTCTGTTTCCGTGGTGTCGAGGATCGGGCCGGGCATGCAAGTGGTCTCCGCCTTGGGCAAAACAGTCGATCTGGCTTTGCATGCTCCGTACTGTCTTTCAAGACGGAAAATCCGGCAGATGAAGACATAACATCGGCATCTGGCACCGCGTTTCAGGCGGGAAGGGTGTGGGCGTCGCTTTCGCCTTCGATCAGGTCTTCGGACCACACTTTGCGCGGGTCCGCGTCGGGATAGAGGTGGCTGAAGGCAGGCATGGTTGCCAGCAGCGCTTCGGCCAGCGCAATGCCGAGATCGCGGCGCGACAGGGTGAAGCCAGTCAGGCTGGGCGACAGGAAATGCGATTGCGGGCTCTGCCGCCCGATGATCGCGATATCACGGCCAGGTTTCACCCCGGCTTCGCTCAATCCCCTGTAAAACCCGATGGCGATGGTTTCATTGACCAAGAGAATGGCCGTCGGCCTGTCTGTCATTGCAAGCAGTTGCCGGGCGACCTGATAGCCGCCGGCCTCGTTGGGCAGGGAGCTGAAGATCAGCTCCGGATCGAGTGCGAGCCCGTGTCCAGCAAGCGCCCTTGCGCTCTGGTCGACGAAGAGATGACCGAGATTGACGTCGTCATGCGGACGGGTGACCGCGATGCGGCGGTGGCCCCTTGCCACGAGACGGTCGATCGAGATTTGCGCCATGCCTTCGAAATCGAGGTCGAGCCAGGGCTGGCCGACATCGGTCAGGCTGCGGCCGAGCGTGACGAAGGGAATTTTCCGCTTCGCCAGAAACTCGAAACGCGGATCGTGGCGCTGCGTGGCCGAGAGGATGAGGCCGTCGGCAAAACCGCGCGCCACGACACGCTTGAGATAATCGTCGGGATCCTCCGATGAGGAACACAGGAGGGCGACAAGATCGAGCCTGTGCCGGGCGAATACGGTCTGGATGCCGTCAAACACGCTCATGAAGAACGTGTCGCCCTGACCGGTGATTTCCGTACCGGTCTGCATCATGAAGCCGATAATGTTGGTTGTGCCCTGGCGCAGACTGCGGCCCGACTGGTTCGGCACATAGCCAAGTTCGGTTGCCGCCTGGAGAACGCGTCGGCGGGTTTCCTCGTTGACGTCGGGGCGGCCGTTCAGCGCCCGCGAGACCGTGCCGATCGAAATATCGAGATGTTGTGCAAGCCTGCGTATGCCGGTCATTTCACCTGCGTCCAACGTATGATTTCAGCCCCACTGAGACTCCTCTCTTGACACGTTTCAAAAATGGAACATAGTACCGTAAACGTTTACGGTGGTCAGGTAGGAGTGAAAACCGTAAGCTTGCAGGAGGAAGATCCGATTTTAAACGCTGTTCTATGCGGGTGCGGAGCTATGGCCAAAGGTTGGCTGAAAGCGATCGCGGAAACCCCGAAGCTGAAGTCGACGGTGCGCATTGTCGGGCTGGTGGATGTCAATCCGCAAGCGGCGCAGGCACTGGCGCAGGCCTTCGATTTGACCGACGTCGTCATCGGCTCCAGCCTGGAGGCAGTGCTCGTCGAAACCCGTGCCGATATTCTCTTTGACGTCGTCATTCCTGCTGCCCGCCATGACGTCGTCTCCACCGGCTTGCGGCTCGGCTGTCATGTTCTCAGTGAAAAACCGATGGCCGTTTCCTTGGAAGAGGGCAGCGATCTGGTGCGTCGTGCCGAGGTTGCCGGCCGTATTCATGCCGTCGTGCAGAACAGGCGTTATATATCCGGGATCCGGCGCCTGCGGGCATTTGTCGACAGCGGTGTCATTGGCGACCTCACGGGCATCCATTGTGATTTTTTCATCGGCGCGCATTTCGGCGGTTTCCGCGAGGCGATGGACAATGTGCTGCTGCTCGACATGGCGATCCACACCTTCGATGCCGCGCGCTTCGTGGCCAACAAGGTGCCGCTTGCCGTCTATTGCCACGAGAGCAACCCGAAAGGCTCCTGGTACGGCCGGGATGCTGCTGCGAACGCAATCTTCGAATTTTCCGATGACGTCACCTTCACCTATCGCGGCTCCTGGTGTGCCGAGGGCGCCAATACCAGCTGGGAAAGCCAGTGGCGGGTGATCGGCACGAAGGGCACCTTGCTTTGGGACGGTAACGACACGTTTAGCGCGCACCGCGTTGTCGGAAGCGATGGTTTTCTGCGCGAACTCGAGCCAGTCGACGTCCCGCATCTATCAGACGATGCCCGGACGCATGGCCATGCCAGCGTCATTGCAGACTTCATCGCCGCCATCCGCGACGGCTCGAAGCCGGAAACGGAAAGCAGCGACAATATCAACAGCCTAGCCATGGTCTTTGCGGCGATCGAAAGCGCCCGCAGCCGGCAACGCGTGACCCTTCAGAACAGGACAGTTTGATGAGCAATCCGGCAAAATCCATCCGTATCGGTACCATGGTCAGCGCATCCGCCGGCAAGGCCGCGGGCCGCATCGGCCAGATCGCCGATATGGGGTTTGAAAGCTTCGAGCCGTTTTTCTGGCAGAGCACCAACGGCCAGGACCTCGCCGAACTCGGCAAGCGCTGCATCGAGGCAATCGGCGACCGCGACATCACGATTTCGACGCTTGGCATGTTCGGCAATCCCCTCGAAGAGACCGACATGGACCTGCAGACCCTGCAGGGCTGGAAGGACTGCATCGACAATGCCCATCATTTTGGTGCGACCTGCATCGCCGGTTTCACGGGGCGCATCCGCAACAAGCCGCTGACCGACAGCCTGCCGCGCTACACGGAAATCTGGAGCGAGCTTGCCAGGCGCGCCAGCGACAAGGGCGTCAAGATCGCCTTCGAGAATTGCGCCATGGATGGCAACTGGGCGAGCGGCGACTGGAATATCGCGCACAATCCGGATGCCTGGGAGCTGATGTTCAACGAGACGCCGCACGACAATATCGGGCTCGAATGGGAGCCCTGCCACCAGATGGTCTATCTGATCGACCCTTTGCCGCAGATCCGCAAATGGGCGCCGAAGATCTTTCACGTGCATGGCAAGGACGCGACGATCCGCTGGGACGTGATCCGCGAACACGGGATTTTCGGCAAGGAGAAATTCGTCTTCATGCGTACGCCGGGCTTCGGCGATACCAACTGGACGGACGTGATTTCCGAATTGCGGCTCGCCGGCTGGTCCGGCTCCATCGATATCGAGGGCTGGCATGATCCGGTCTACCGCGATGCGCTGGAAATGACCGGCCAGGTTCATGGCCTGAATTATCTGAAGACATGCCGGGGCGGCGATTTCATCACCGATCCGGAGTGAAACGTGCATGCCGTGCCGGCATGGAGGATGCCGGCATTCTTGGGATAACCAACAGGAGGAAAAGATGGGTATCCGAAATCTCGTAATCATGGGGGCTTTCGCCCTTGCAAGCGTGTCTGTCTTCGCAGTTTCGGCGAAAGCCGAGGATGTGACGATCAACGTCTGGTCGCTCGACCGCGATATTCAGCCGGCGCCCACCCTGGTGGCTGATTTCAACAAGCTGAACACCGGCATCAAGGTCGAATATCGCCAGATCCAGTTTGACGATGTCGTCAGCGAGGCGATGCGCGCCTATTCGACCGGTCAGGCGCCTGACATTATCGCCATCGACAATCCGGAACACGCGCTGTTTTCGTCGCGCGGGGCGTTTCTCGATCTGACGGACATGATTGCCAAATCCACTGAAATCAAGACGGCAAACTATTTCCCGGGGCCTCTGGCATCGACGATGTGGGACGGCAAGAATTACGGCGTACCGAAGGCGACCAATACGATTGCGCTCTACTACAACAAGGATATGTTCAAGGCGAAGGGGCTCGACCCGAGCAAGCCGCCGCAGACCTGGGACGAACTGCTTGACGCGGCGCGCAAGCTGACTGACCCGGCGGCCAACGTCTATGGTCTCGCCTTCTCGGCCAAAGCCAGCGAGGAAGGCACCTTCCAGTTTCTTCCCTGGGCGCAGATGGCTGGTGGCGGCTATGAGGCCATCAACTCCGAAGGCTCGATCAAAGCGCTCGACGTCTGGAAGACGATCATCGAGGAGAAGCTCGCCTCACAGGATAGCCTGACCCGCGGCCAATGGGATTCGACCGGCACATTCAATTCCGGCAATGCCGCCATGGCGATCTCCGGTCCGTGGGAGCTCGACCGGATGCTGACGGAAGCAAAATTCGAGTGGGGCGTAACGCTTCTACCGGTGCCGGAAGCAGGTGCCGAACGGTCCTCCGCCATGGGCGATTTCAACTGGGCGATCTTCTCCAACACCCAGCATCCGGCAGAAGCCTTCAAGGTGCTGGAATATTTCGCCTCGCAGGATACCAGGATGTTCTCGGATTTCGGCCAGTTGCCTGCCCGCTCGGACATCGCCATTCCCGCGACCGGCAAGCCGCTCAAGGACGAGGCGCTCAAGGTGTTCATCGAGCAGCTGAAATATGCCAAGCCGCGTGGTCCGCATCCGGAATGGCCAAAGATCTCCAAGGCGATCCAGGATGCCATCCAGGCTGCCCTGACCGGCCAGATGAGCTCGAAGGACGCGCTCGACCAGGCGGCCGAGAAGATCAAGGCCGTGCTCGGTTGATCAAGGGCGCGCCGGACACGGGGCGCCATCTCACCCGTCTTTAAGTTTCCTCCCGGAAGGGGCTGTCGCTGCGCTTGCGTGACCGGCAGCCCCGTTCGGAACGGACGAGGGCACCATGAAACGACTTCTATCCAGCATCACGGACGGCAAGGGCTTCGACATCCTGCTCGTGGCCTTTCCGCTCGGCTACCTCTTTCTGATGTCCGGCCTGCCGCTTCTCTACAATGTCCTGATGAGCTTTCAGGAGGTCGACATGTTCAGCCGGGGCAGTTTCTGGCGACCCTTTGTTGGCCTGAAAAACTATCGGGATCTGTTTGCCATGCCCGAAACCCTGCCGATCCTCTACAACACCGGCATTTTCGTTGTGGCCTCGATTGCAGGACAATTCCTGCTCGGCTTCGGACTGGCACTGTTCTTCTGGACCAATTTTCCGGGCGCCACATGGCTGCGCGGCCTCTTCCTGGTGTCGTGGGTCATGCCGGGCCTTGTCGTCGGCGCGATCTGGAACTGGATCCTGTCGGGCGATTTCGGCGTCCTGAACTTTCTGCTGCGCGAAACCGGTATCATCGACGGCAACATCTTTTGGCGCTCCGACCCGGATTTCTCGCTCTGGGCTGTCATCATCGCCAATATCTGGCTCGGCATGGCCTTCAACATGATCCTGCTCTCGGTTGGCCTCTCGGCTATCCCAAAGGACCTCTACGAAGCAGCCGAACTTGATGGTGCGAACGCCTTCCAGCGCTTCTGGACGATCACCCTGCCGATGATGCGCTCGACGATTGGCGCGATCATTTCGTTGGGGCTGATCTTCACCCTGCAGCAGTTCGACCTGTTCGCCGCAATCACCTCTGGCGGGCCGAACAACTCGTCCAACGTCACCCAGTACTGGGCCTGGGATCTTTCGTTCCGGCAGTATGACTTCGCCAAGGGGGCGACGATCTCGGTCATCATGATCATCTTCGTGATGTTTGCCTCGGTCGTCTATGTCCGATCGACACGCCATGAGGTGCGGGGATGAGCAACACGATGCACAACCGCCTGATGCTGATCATCGCCCTTATCCTGGCCGCGGTCTATCTGTTTCCCCTCTACTGGATGTACATCACGGCGCTGAAGACCGGCTCGGCGATGTTTGCGACACCGCCGCAATTCTGGCCGAGCGATCCGCAATGGCAGATCTATGGCGATGTCTGGCGGAGCCGGAACATGGGCCGCTATATGGTCAATTCGCTGGTCATCGCATTTGGGGCCGTCTCGCTCATCTGCGTGCTGGGCGTCGGCTGCGCCTATGTTTTGGCGCGCTATCGGAACGTCTGGGTCGATATCGGCCTGTTCCTCATCCTGATGCTGCAGGTGCTGCCGGCGTCGCTGATGATCACGCCGATCTTCGTCGGCTTCTCCCAGATCGGGCTGCTCGCCAGCCCGCGTTTTGCTGTCATCCTGGCCATTGCCGCGAAAAGCATGCCGTTCTTCGTCGTTCTCGTGCGGGCTACCTTCATGAGCGTGCCGCAGGAACTGGAGGAGGCAGCGCTGGTCGACGGCAATTCGCGCATCGGGGCTTTCTGGCACATTGTCCTGCCCCTCGCGCGCAACGGCATCCTTGTCAGCGCGATCCTGATCTTCATGCAGGCCTTCGGCGAATTCGTCTATTCGAAGTCGATCATCCAGGCCGTCGAACTTCAGCCGGCCAGCGTCGGGCTCAATTCGTTCATGGGGCCGAACACCAATGAGTGGAACAACATCATGGCCTACGCGACGATGTATGTAACGCCGATCCTCGCCATCTTCGTCCTTCTGCAGCGCCGTATCGTTTCCGGCCTCACCTCGGGAGCCCTCAAATGACCCTTCAGATCGAACTTTCCGGCGTCAACAAATATTACGGCGCCTTCCACGCCCTGAAGAATATCGACCTGGCGATCGAGAAGGGCACGTTCGTGGCGCTCGTCGGGCCGTCCGGTTGCGGCAAGTCCACCTTGCTGCGCTCGCTCGCCGGCCTCGAGAGCATTTCGACGGGCGATCTTCGCATCGCCGGCGACCTGATGACCACTGTGCCGCCGCGCAAGCGCGATGTCGCGATGGTCTTCCAGACCTATGCGCTCTATCCGCACATGACGGTCGAGCAAAACCTGACCTACAGCCTGCGCATTCGCGGTGCGAGCAAGGCCGCAATGAAGAAGGCGGCGGCAGATGTGGCTGCGACCACCGGTCTTTCGGACTTGCTCGGCCGCTATCCGCGCGAACTCTCGGGCGGCCAGCGCCAGCGTGTCGCCATGAGCCGGGCAATCATCCGCAATCCCAAGGCGTTCCTGTTCGACGAACCGCTCTCCAATCTCGATGCGGCGCTTAGGGTGCACATGCGCAAGGAAATCCGCATGCTGCACGACCGGCTGGGCGCCACCTCCGTCTATGTCACGCATGACCAGATCGAGGCGATGACCATGGCCGACCATGTCGTCGTCATGCGCGACGGCATCATCGAGCAGCAGGGGCGACCGCTCGACCTCTATGATCGGCCGGCCAACAAGTTCGTCGCGGGTTTCATCGGGTCGCCGGCGATGAATTTCATTCCGGCCACCGTCGGTTCGGACGGTTTTTCGCTGGTCACCCATGTTGGCGAGCCGCAGACGATCGTCCTGGACCGCGCGCTCGATCCTGGCCGCAGCGTCGTTGCAGGCCTGCGACCCGAGCATCTGACTGTCGTTGATGGTGGCGGCATGTTTCGGTTTCCGGTCGGGATTGTCGAGACAACAGGCTCTGCAACCTATATCTCGACGGCAACAACACCGGAGATCACCATCGTCGATACGGCCCGCCGCTCGATCCGGACGGGCGACGTGATCGAGCTGACGATCCGTCCCTCGGATGTGCATGTCTTCGACACAAAGACCGGAATGCGCCTCTGATCAGTGGGCCGTTTTTTCTCGATAAAAATACGTTTTGGCGACTTGACAGGAAAAACCCTGCCGATATTCCTTGTGCCGAATTTAAGAGAACGGTTCTCCGGGACCGCGACAGGGAGGACTATCATGGCTGGACTACTCGCGGGCAAACGCGCCGTCATCACCGCTGCAGCACAGGGCATCGGGCGCGCCGCCGCAGAAGCCTTTCAGCGGGAGGGCGCCATTGTCACGGCGACGGACATCAACGCCGAAAAACTCGCTGAACTTAAGGCGCTCGGCATGAATGTCGCGACGCTCGACGTCACCAGCAAGGATGCGATCGAAGCCTTTGCCGCGGAGACGGGCACGATCGACGTGCTGTTCAATTGCGCCGGTGTTGTCCATGGCGGTGCCATTCTCGATTCCAGCGAACGGGACTATGATCTGGCCTTCGACCTCAACGTCAAATCCATGTTCCGGATCATTCGCGCCTTCCTGCCCGGCATGCTCGCCAACGGTGGCGGATCGATCATCAACATGTCGTCGGTGGCCGGCGTACCGGCGGGCGTGCCCAATCGTTTCGTCTATTCGGCAAGCAAAGCGGCGGTCATCGGACTCACCAAATCGATCGCCATCGACTACATCAAGCAGGGCATCCGCTGCAACGCGATTGCACCGGGCACGGTTCAGTCGCCGTCGCTGGAAGAGCGCATGAGGGCGCAGGGCAACTACGAAGAGGCGCGTGCGGCCTTCATCGCCCGCCAGCCGATGGGGCGCCTTGGCGAACCCGAGGAAATCGCAGCCCTTGCCGTCTATCTCGGCAGCGACGTCTCTGCCTATACGACCGGGCATGTGCATGTCATCGATGGCGGGCTCAGTCTTTAGGCGGGGTTTTTCCTGCCGGTGTACAGGGCGTGGCGGCGCGGTATAATCCGCGCATGACCGAGACAAAACCCCTGCCGCTCCACCCGGTGCTCCGCATCGATTTTCCGCAGGCCGAAAGGCTTGGGCGCGGCAAAATCCTGCTTCTGGAGCATATCCGGGAGACCGGCTCGATTTCGGCCGCTGGCCGCGCCATGGACATGTCGTACCGGCGCGCCTGGCTGCTGGTCAGTGCGCTCAACGCCATGTTTTCGCAAGCATCGGTCGAATCCCAGCGGGGCGGGAAACAGGGTGGGGGAGCCGCCGTGACACCGTTCGGTGAAGAACTGATCCTCCGGTTCCGGGCGATGGAGGCGAAGCTTGCGCAGGCGATGGCGGAGGATCTCCTGTGGCTGGACGATCATCGCGCCGACGGGACGGCTACTGCTCCAGCGCCACGCTCTTGATGACGACGTGGATGGGCATGCCCGCCTGAAGCGCGAGCCGTTCGGCCGAATGGGCGGTGACGCGCGAAACGATGGTGTTACCGCCGCAATCAACGCGAACGTCGATCGCCCCTTGCGCCTCCGCGCCGATTTCCAGGATCCGGCCTTCGAAGATGTTCAGCGCGCTTAGGCCTTGCGGGGCGCTTATGGCAAGAAGGACGTCCCGGGCTGCGATGTGCAGCCGGATCGCATGGCCGGCCGGCAGGGAAACCTTCGGCACCCGGAAAAGCGTTTCGCCGGCACGGATCACCGTCAGTCGCGGATCATCGCCGGCATCCGGTTCAATGTTTGCCTCGATCACGCAGCCAGCCTCCCTGCGCCCGATCATCGAGGTCAGCGCCGACAGGCTGAGGACAGTGGCGGCATCGCCTGAAGCGCTGACCCGCCCGTCTTCCAGCGCCACCACTCTGTTGGCAAGGCGGGTCACCTCTGCGACCGAATGGCTGACATAGACGATGGGAATGTCGGTTTCATCGCGCAGGCGTTCGAGATAGGGCAGGATTTCGGCCTTGCGGGCCTCGTCCAGCGCTGCGAGCGGTTCGTCCATCAACAGCAGGCGAGGGCTGGAGAGGAGTGCGCGACCAATGGCGATACGCTGTTTTTCTCCGCCCGACAGGTTCGTTGGCGCGCGCTCCAAAAGGGCTTCGATGCCCAGCAGGTCGACGATCCTGTCGAAATCCTGCCCCGTCTGGTTTGCGGGCGCGAACCAGCGGCCATAGGTCAGGTTGTGGCGGACGCTCAGATGCGGGAAGAGCCGTGCCTCCTGGAAGACCGAGCCGAAACGGCGCTGGTGCGGGGGCGTGAAGGAGCGGTTTCCACTGTCCATGATGATGTCGCCGTCAAGCACGATCCGGCCGCTATCGGGGCTCAGAAGGCCGGCGATGATGTTGATCAACGTGGTCTTGCCCGAGCCGGATTTTCCAAACAGGGCGGTGACGCCCCTGTCCGACGAAAAGGCCGCGTCCAGCGAAAAGCCACCCAGCCGGTGTGTCGTCTGGACCTCCAGCGTCATGTGCGCTCCACCCGGCGGGCGGCCATGCCGGCCAGCACTTCCGATACCATCAGGGCGGCCATGGAAATGACGATCGAAACGATCGTCAGGCGCATGGCCCCCGCATCGCCGCCCGGTACCTGCGTAAACGTATAGATGGCGGCAGACAGCGTTTGTGTCTCGCCGGGAATGTTGGAGACGAAGGTGATGGTGGCGCCGAACTCACCCATGGCCTTGGCGAAGGACAGGATCATGCCGGCGATCGCGCCTGGAATGATCAGCGGAAGCGTGATGGTGAGGAAAACCCAGATTGGCCCGGCGCCGAGCGTCGAGGCTGCCTGTTCAAGCTTGCGGTCCACCGCTTCGATCGACAGCCTGATGCTGCGCACCATCAGCGGAAAACCCATGATGGCGCAGGCAAGCGCGGCACCGGTCCAGCGGAAGGACAAGACGAGCCCGATTGTTTCCTCCAGGAACGACCCGATCGGGCCGCGCCTTCCAAACAGCATGAGCAGCAGATAGCCAGTGACGACAGGTGGCAGGATCAGCGGCAGGTGCACGAGGCCGTTGACGATCGATTTCCCCCAGAACCGGCCGCGGGCAAGCAGCATGGCGACCGCGATCCCGAATGGCAGGCTGACGAGCATGGCGACACTGGAAACGCGCAGGCTGAGCCGGATCGCCGTCCATTCCGCATCGCTCAAAACCAGCCAATCCAAACAAACGCTCCGTATCAAGTGGCCACAATGGCGCTCTGTCTTGCCTGTCGGTTTACGGCCGACGATAGGTGCTCCGGCGATGGGCCGCCAGCGCGCGATCGACTTATTTCAAGAGCGTGAAGCCTTGGGCTTCGAACAGAGCCGCAGCCGCGTCGGACCTGATGAAAGCGATATAGGCCGCTGCTGCCGGGCTCTTGCTGTCCGCAGTCACGGCGATCGGATAGACAATCGCTGGATGGCTGTCTTCCGGGAATGTGCCGACGATCCTGACGCCGGGATCGGCAATCGCATCCGTCCGGTAGACGATGCCATAGGGCGCCTCGCCCCTGGATACGAGCAGCAGGGCTGCCCGAACGTTCTCTGCACCGGCAATCTTTGCCTCGACCGATGACCAGACGCCGAGCTTTTCCAGGGCAGCCTTGCCGTATTTTCCGGCCGGAACCGAATCGACGGCACCCATGGCAAGCTTGCCGTCGCCTACCAGCGTGGCGAGATCGAAGCCTTGCCTGATATTGACTGCGGCCATGTTGTCGCTGGCGCCCACGAGAACCAGCTGATTGCCGAGCAGGTTCGCACGGCTGTCTTGCCTGATGCGCCTGCTTTCGGCGAGATAGTCCATCCAGGCCTGGTCGGCGGAAATGAAGACATCGGCAGGGGCGCCGGCCTCCACCTGCTTGGCAAGTGCCGAACTCGCGGCATAGGAGACGATCGCTTCGTTGCCGGTTTCCTTCTGCCATTCCGCGTTGACCATATCGAGGGCGTTTTTCAGGCTTGCGGCGGCAAACACGGTGATTTTGTCTTCAGCGAAAGCGTTGGAAGCCAGCGGCAAGATGGCAAGGCACATGCCGGCAAGGGCTGCTCCGAACGATTTCAGAAAAGTCCGACGGACAGGCCGCATCTTTTCCTCCGATGGCTGCCGAGATATTCTTGTGAATATAGCGATCTATGGGCAATTGACCAGCGCTATGTTTTCTCGGATATAGCGTATCGCCAGCACATGACCTGGCGTATTGGTACTTGTCTCGACTGTCGCCCGCACTACAGTCTGCCGCTCAGCACGCAGCGGAACGACAAGGGCCAACCGGATGGAAAATGATGTTAAGCTTGGGGAGGCTTGGAAGGCCGCACTCGCGCCGGAGTTTTCCGCTGATTACATGGCGGGCCTGAAGCAGTTTCTGCTGGGAGAAAAACAGGCCGGAAAACAGATCTTCCCGAAAGGGCCCGAATATTTCCGGGCACTCGATTTGACGCCGCTCGACACGGTGCGCGTCGTCATTCTCGGACAGGACCCCTATCATGGCGATGGTCAGGCGCACGGATTGTGTTTCAGCGTCCGGCCCGGTGTCCGCACGCCGCCATCGCTCGTCAACATCTACAAGGAACTGCAGACCGATCTCGGCATTGCGCCGGCCCGACACGGTTTTCTCGAAAGCTGGGCGAAACAGGGGGTTCTTCTCCTGAACAGCGTGCTGACGGTCGAGCGGTCTCTGGCGGCTTCACATCAGCGGAAGGGCTGGGAACGCTTCACCGATGCGATCATCCGCGCCGTCAACGAGCAAGCGCATCCGGTGGTCTTCCTGCTCTGGGGGGCCTACGCGCAGAAGAAGGCGGCTTTTGTCGACCAGAAGCGCCATCTTGTGCTGCGGTCTGCCCACCCTTCGCCCTTGTCGGCGCATGCGGGGTTTCTCGGATCCAGGCCGTTTTCAAAGGCCAACACCTTTCTCGTCTCGAAAGGGTTCGACCCGATCGACTGGGCATTGCCGGAGACGCCGGACGTTCTGTCCTAATTTCCCGGCCTGCCCTTGTCGGCCGCTTTCGCCAGGCGCCTTGAAACGACATGCTCGCGCCAGACCGTGAAGATGCCGGCGCTGACGACGATGACCGATCCGGCGACCATGGCGAGACTGAGGGTTTCGCCGAAAATGGAGACGCCGATCGCGCAGGCAAAGACCAGCTGGAGATAGGTGAGCGGCTGAACTTCCGCCGCATCGAGATGTTCATAGGCCTTGATCAGGAAGAAGTGGCTGAAGGTGCCTGTCGCGCAGAGCAGCAGCATCCATCCCCAGTCCGGCGTAGACAGCGTCGTCCAGTAGAAGGGGCCGACCAGGCTGATGGTGATTGCCCCGGCGACGCCGGTGTAGAAAAAACTGGTCATCGAGGAATCGTCGCGGCTGACCAGGCGCGTCGCAATCACGTAGATCGCGAACAGAAAGGCGCAACTCAGCGGCAGAAGCAGGATCAGTTCGAACTCGCCGCCATCCGGATTGAGGATCAGGAGAACCCCGAGCATGCCGACGATGATCGCGGTCCAGCGCCGCCAGCCCACCCTTTCGCCGAGCAGGGGCATGGAGAGCAACGCCACGAACAAAGGGCCGGCGGCAAAGATCGCCTGCGAATGGGCAAGCCCCACGCGGGAAAACGATGTGATGACGAGAACGATCTGCAAGACCAGCAGCACGCCACGCAGGATCTGCAATTTCGGCTTGCGGGTCCGGACTGCCGCTTTCAGGCCGCCGTTCGAGCGTGCCGCCAGAACGATCGCGAAGCTGGCAAAGGCCCAGTAACGGATCATCGTGATGAACACCGGCGGATACAGACTGCCGAGATGTTTGGAAATCGCGTCCTGGATCGAGAAGATCACCAGGGCCAGGAGGACGAAGATATAACCATTGCGCTTCGATTGCATGGATCTATCTTACAGCCGCCGGGACAGGGAGAGCCACGGATTTTTGCGCTGCAGCACAGATTCGCTGCAGACAGCGTTTTCGGGCAACACAGGCTGCGCTGCCGTCGCCTGGTCTCACTCCTCGCGGAAGGTGTGCTGGATCTGCTCCGTTAGCGGCTTTGCCAGATAGGACATGACGGTGCGGTCGGCGATCTTGATGAAAACCTCCGCCGGCATGCCGGGATAGAGCGTCAGGTTCTCGAGCTTGGCGATGCTTTCGGCTGTCGGGCGGATGCGCAGGGCATAATAGCTGGCACCTGTGCGCTGGTCGGTGATCAGATCCGGCGCGATGGTCGCCACTTCGCCGATCACCAGCGGCGTGGTGCGTTGGTTGAATGCGCTGAAACGCACGTCGACCGGCTGTCCGAGGCGGATCTGGTCGATGTCGTGGGTGGCGATGCGAGCCTCGATCGTCAGGCTGTCTGCTTCCGGAACGACCAGCATCAGCGTTTCGCCCGGATTGATCACGCCGTTCACGGTATGCACGGCGAGCTGATAGACGCGCCCACTGAGCGGCGCGCGGATGTCCAGCCGTTTCAGCTGGTCCACGGCTGCGATCCGGCGGTCCTCGTATTCCGCGATCTTGCCCTCGACGTCGGTCAGTTCCTTGGCGATCTCGGTTCGACGGTCCTCGTCGAGCTGGAGTATCTGCAGGTCGATTTCACTGGCCTTACCAGCGGCCTGCGCCCGCGCTGCGATCCGGGCTCCACGCTCGCCTTCGAGCTGGGCGCGATTGCGCTTCAGTTCCGTCAATCGCTGCATCGAGACCAAGCCCTTCGCATAGAGCTTTTCCAGTCCGACGAGTTCCTCGTTGATCAACGTTAGCGCATCTTCGATGGCAGCCAGCTGAACGGTCTGGCCCTTGTTTTCGTCTGCCAGCTGGTCCTTGCGGGAGGCGAGCTGGCTTTTCATGCCGCTCAGCGCATTCCGGCGGCTGATGAACAGCTTGCGCTCGCTGGCTTCCAGTGTCTCTGCCGACGCGCCGTTGGTCAATTCCGTCAGCTTTTCCGGAATGCTGAACGTATCGGCGGCAATCTGCTCTGCCAGCAAGCGGGCGCGCCGGGCATAGAGCTGGGCCAACGTGTTCTGAACGATCGACAGGTTGGCCTGAACTGTCGTGCCGTCGAGCTTGATGAGGATCTGGCCCGCGTCGACGCGGTCGCCCTCCTTGACGGTCACGGCGCCGACGATGCCGCCTGTCAGGTGCTGGATCTTCTTGACATTGCTGTCGACGATGACAGTGCCGGAAGCGACGATTGCACTCGACAGCTCTGTCGTCGCGGCCCAGCCGCCGATGCCGCCGACCAGGGCGACAGCGAGAACCGTCACGGCGGTCATGTGGCGCGCCAGCGAACGGCGGGCGCTGACGGGTTGTTTTTCCTCGGGGCCGGTGTCCTGATTGCTCACGATGCGCTGTCCTGTCCTTCGCCGACCACCTTCAAGGGTGAAGCGCGTTCAATCTGAGGCTGGCGGCCCTGGTTTTCCTTGCGGAGAATCTGCGACAGAACCTCCTCCTTCGGTCCGAAGGCCTGCATGCGCCCCTCGTTCATCATCAGCACCATGTCGGCGCTGGCGAGGGCGCTTGGTCGATGGGCAATGACGACGACGATGCCGCCGCGCGACCGGACCGTCATGATCGCCTCGGAAAGCGCCTGCTCGCCCTCGGCATCAAGGTTGGAATTCGGCTCGTCGAGAACGACGAGGAAGGGATCGCCGTAGAGCGCACGTGCGAGGGCGACACGCTGGCGTTGACCTGCCGAGAGGGCTGCACCGCCTTCGCCGATGTCGGTTTCGTAACCGTTCGGCAGCTTCAGGATCAGATCGTTGACACGAGCCGCGCGCGCCGCAGCGACAATGGCTTCGGACGTTGCGTCTTCGGCGAAACGGGCAATGTTCTGCGCGACCGTGCCGGCGAAGAGCTCGACGTCCTGGGGCAGGTAGCCGATATGGCGACCCAGCATGTCGCTGTCCCACTGGTCGAGGGCGGCGCCGTCGAGCCGCACCGCGCCGCGGTGGGCCGGCCAGATGCCGATGAGTGCACGCGCCAGCGAAGACTTTCCCGAAGCGCTCGGGCCGATCACGCCCAGCGCGCTGCCCGCCCGGACGGTGAAATTGATCTCGGCGAAGGTCAGCCGCTGGGCGCCGGGTGGGCCGCCCGCCAGTGCTTCTGCACTCAGCCGCTCCCGGGGTGCCGGCAGTTCGAGCGGGGCCTCCCGCTCGGGAAGGGCCTGCAGAAGATCCTTGAGGCGCTGCCAGCTTTGCCGGCTGGCGACGTAACCCCGCCAGTTGCCGATCGCGAGTTCAACGGGTGCCAGTGCACGGGCCGTCAGGATGGAGCCGGCAATGATGATGCCGGGCGACGCCGCGCCCTGAATGACGAGAACGGCGCCTGTTGCGAGCACTCCGGACTGCAAGGCCATACGGAACACTTTCGACACCGCGCCATAGCCATTGCCGACATCCGACGTCAGTCGGTTCTGGTCACGATAGGTGCGGTTGCGCCGTTCCCAGATTTCCGACATGCGGCCGAGCATGCCCATGGCCTGCATCACTTCGGCGTTGCGCTGCGATGCCTGGGCAAAGGCATTGCGGCGGTTGCCGGCTTCCGAGGCAGCGCGCGATGGGCCCTGCGTGCCGGCATTTGTCAAAAAGGTGAGGCCAATCAGGATGAGCGAGCCGACAATGGCGACATAACCGATCATTGGATGAAACAGGAAGCAGATGCCGATGTAGAAGGGCAGCCAGGGCAGATCGAAAAACGCGGCCGGTCCTGTTCCCGACAGGAACGAACGAACCTGGTCGAAATCACGCAGCGCCTGCAGGCCATCGCCCTGGGTCCTGAGTTTGAGCGGCGCCTGTACGACGGCGCGATAGATACGGGCGCCCATCGCTTCGTCGAGGGCACCGGCAATGCGCACGAGCATGCGTCCGCGCATCATTTCGAATGCCCCCTGGAACGCATACAAAAGGAGTGCCAGCAGGCAGAGGGCAATCAGCGTCGGGATGCTGCGGCTCGGCAGGACGCGGTCATAGACCTCGAGCATGAAGAACGATCCGGTCAGATAAAGGATGTTCACGAGCGCGCTGGCCATGAACACGCCGATAAAGGCGGTCTTGCAGTTCCGCAGCGCTGCGCCGGGCTCCGCAGAGCCCGTTTTCAATTTCGGATTTTTCGTCACAAGCACGTCCTCAAATAATCCAGTTGCTCAAAAAAGCTTTCACGTGTCGTGTATCTTATCAAATTTTTTGCCTGACAGGCCTGTAACCGCGGGAACTGTCGCGAGTGTACGATACTTGCTGGCAATCTTGAAAAACAATTCGGAATATATAGCGGTCATAAGGATGATTTTTGCATTGCACAAGAAGCCGCTTGTGGGCAGACTCGCACCATGTCGGCCAAACCTTTATCCATTCTGGTTATCGATGAAAACCATATCCGTGCCTCGATCATCGAGACAGGCCTGCGCGAGGCGGGTCATGAGCACGTGACGGTGCTGCATGAAATCGTCGGATTGGCGCGCCAGATCGAAGTGATTGTGCCTGATGTCATCGTCATCGATATCGAGAATCCGAACCGCGATATGATGGAGCACCTGTTCCAGTTGACACGGGCTGTCAGCCGACCGATCGCAATGTTTGTCGACAGGTCCGATACCGCCTCGATCGAGGCGGCGGTCGAGGCCGGCGTTTCCGCCTATATTGTCGACGGGCTGAAAAAGGAGCGGGTGAAGCCAATACTGGACATGGCCGTCAGCCGTTTCAACGCGTTTAGCCGCCTGCAGCGGGAACTGGCGGATGCCAAATCGGCGCTCGAAGAGCGCAAGATCATCGAGCGGGCCAAGGGCATTCTCATGCAGATGCGGCAGATTTCGGAAGAGGAAGCATTCACCATGCTGCGGCAGACGGCGATGAACGAGAAGAAAAAGCTGACCGATATCGCGCAGAGCGTGGTGACGGCCGCCGGATTGCTGATGCGATGAGCGGCGCTATCTGATGACGGACAGGATAACAGCAAGCAGGATATGTCAGGGTGTACAGAATGAAAGCGCGTGACGATCTGAGCCCTGGCGGCCATGCTGCCGGCGGTGCGGTGGCAGCGCCCGAGCGGGTGCGCAGCGAAGGCGCGCGGGTCGTGCGCGCGGGCTTCATCCCGCTTGTCGATGCGTCGGTGCTGATTGCCGCCGCGGAGTTCGGTTTTGCGGCGCGCGAGGGCATTGCGCTTGATCTCGTGCGCGACGTTTCCTGGGCAAATGTCCGCGACCGGCTTGCCTTCCGCCAGTTCGACGTGGCGCACATGCTGTCGCCGATGCCCGTTGCGGCAGCGCTTGGGCTGGGCTCCAATCCGTCGCCGACGATCACGCCGTTTTCGCTTGGTCGCGGCGGCAATGCGATCACGCTGTCGACACGGCTCTATGCCCGCATGCAGGCAGAGGCGGATCTGGCGGGCGGCGAAACGGCTCTTGCCAATGCCGAGGCGCTGGCGAAAGTGATCGTCCGCATGAAGAGGGATGGCGAGGCGCTGCCGACCTTCGGCATGACCTATCCGTTTTCGTCCCATAATTACGAACTGCGTTACTGGCTGGCGGCCGGCGGTATCGATCCCGATACGGATGTGCGCCTGATCGTCGTGCCACCGCCACTCACCTCGGATGCCCTTGC
Source organism: Pararhizobium antarcticum (assembly GCF_001885585.1). Taxonomy (GTDB): domain Bacteria; phylum Pseudomonadota; class Alphaproteobacteria; order Rhizobiales; family Rhizobiaceae; genus Pararhizobium; species Pararhizobium antarcticum. The sequence goes on along the minus strand of NZ_LSRP01000001.1, from coordinate 145,107 downwards.
AGCCGGGGCCATCGACGGTTTCTGCGTCGGTGCGCCGTGGAACATGGTCGCGTCCGAGCGCGGCGTCGGGCGTATTGTCGCTGCAAAACAGGACCTGTGGCCGTCAGCGCCTGAAAAGGTCATGGCCACTCGTCCCGAATGGGCCGACAGCCACCCGGAAACACTGTCGCGCCTCATCGTGGCTCTGGATGCGGCGGCCCGATGGTGCGACCAGCCGGAAAACCGCGATGCACTCGCCGATGCGCTGGCCGATGCCCGCTACGTCGCCGCACCCGTCGATATCATCCGACGCGTCCTGCGCGGCGAATTCACCGTCGATCCGCAGGGCAGCCAGCGGGTCATCGACAATTATTTTATCTTCCATAACAACCTTGCGAACTATCCGCGGCCGAGCAAGGCGCTGTGGATCTACAGTCAGATGATCCGCTGGGGACAGATCGGGCACTCTGCCGAAGGCGAACGGCTTGCATCATCCGCCTATCGGCCGGATCTCTACCGCGCAGCACTCGGTCCATTGCCCGATCCGGCGGACGACCGGCGTATCGAGGGTGCCGTGGCCGGCGACACTTTCATCGACGGCCACGTTTTCGACCCGTCGGGCATACCCGCTTATGTGGCGGGATTTCCGATTCGAGTGGCCGATGCTGCCCCCCTTTCCCGGGATGATATCTGAACGAGCTCTGCATAAGAATGCTGCAATCGCTTCTGTGCGCTGCACAAATCGAAGGCCGATACGGCCATTGGTGAAATTTTGAGCATGCCAAAATACTTGAAAATACTCAATTAAAACAATATATTATAAAATAAAATACAAACTGGCACGCTGTTTGCTTTGTTTAAAACGCCGAGGTCAACGAAGATCTTGGCGCCATTGAACGGCATGCCGTTCAATCAGTGACATCGACGTCGCAAGGCTTTCTGCATCGAGAGGGACTTCTCCCATTCTCTCGACGCGTATGCCGAGCGGCGTTTTTTTGTGCGTTTTTTTTGGGCTTCGGGCCTTCGGGCAACAGAGAGGGAATCGACAATGAGCAGGATCCTGTCGGGCGGACTGACCCGCCGCAACATGTTGAAAACCACAGCCGCAACGGCGCTGATGGGTGCCGTGAAAATGGCTTTTCCCTCCGGCGCATTTGCGCAGGGCGCGGGGCCCGAGACGACGAAGGCCGTGCTCGGCTTCATTGCACTCACGGATTCGGCGCCGTTGATCATCGCCAAGGAAAAGGGCTTCTTCGAGAAGCACGGCATGCCGGATGTCGACGTCGTCAAGCAGGCATCCTGGGGGACGACGCGCGACAACCTCGTGCTCGGCTCGGACGGCAGCGGCATTGACGGGGCGCACATCCTGACGCCGATGCCCTACCTGATCTCCGCCGGCAAGGTGACCCAGAACGGCCAGCCATTGCCGATGGCGATCCTTGCCCGCCTCAATCTTGATGCACAGGCGATTTCCGTCAGCAGCGCCTATGCCGATCTCAAGGTCGGCATCGATGCCGGTGCCCTCAAGGAAGTCTTCGCCAAGAAGAAGGCCGATGGTGCGCCGGCCAAAGTGGCGATGACCTTCCCGGGTGGTACACATGATCTATGGTTGCGCTACTGGCTGGCTGCCGGCGGTATCGATCCGGACAGCGACGTGGAAACCATTGTCGTTCCGCCGCCGCAGATGGTTGCCAATATGAAGGTCGGCACGATGGACTGTTTCTGTGTCGGCGAACCGTGGAATGCGCAGCTCGTCAACCAGGGCATCGGCTATACGGCGACGAATACGGGGGAAATCTGGGCGAAACATCCGGAAAAGTCGTTCGCCATGCGCGCCGACTGGGTCGAGAAGCACCCGAACGCCGCCAAGGCGATTACCATGGCCATCATGGAGGCGCAGCAATGGTGCGACGACATGGCCAACAAGGAAGAACTGGCGACCATCGTTGGCAAACGCGCCTGGTTCAACGTCCCGCCACGCGATCTCGTCGGCCGCCTCAAGGGGGAATACGACTATGGCAACGGCAAGGTCGTGGAGAACAGCCCGCATTTGATGAAGTTCTGGATGGACCATGCGTCCTATCCCTTCCAGAGCCACGATGCCTGGTTCCTGACGGAGGACATCCGATGGGGCAAGTTCGAACCCGGCACGGATATCAAGGGCATGATTGCCAAGGTTAATCGCGAGGACATCTGGCGCGAAGCCGCAAAGGGCCTTGGCATCACCGATGTTCCGGCCTCCACCTCGCGCGGCATAGAGACCTTCTTCGATGGCAAGACCTTCGATCCGGCCAATCCGGAAGCCTATCTCGCCAGCCTCGACATCAAGCGTTTCGCCTGATCCATTTTCCCGCAGCCGGCGTTTCGCCGCCGGCTGTCTCCCGATCGATTACAGGAGACCGGCATGTCCGTGACCAATCTCAACATCAAGTCCGAAACGGCGGCGAAGCCGTCTGCAAGCGTCGTCACTTTGGCGCGTGCGGCCCGTCCATCGGCTGGATTTCGCCTCCCGCCTTTCGTCAAGACGCTTGCGGACAACGTCCTGCCGCCGCTGATCATGCTGGCCGTGCTGCTCGGCGCCTGGGAGCTTCTCTGTTCTTCGCCGACATCGAGCCTTCCGGCGCCGTCGCGTGTCCTTGAAGAGAGCTGGGCACTGATCGTCGATCCGTTCTATATCGGACAAGGTACCGACCAGGGCATGTTCTGGCATATTTTCGCCAGTCTCCAGCGCGTGGCGGTGGGTTATGCGCTGGCTGCGATCGCCGGCATCGCGCTTGGAACGCTGATCGGCCAGAGCGACCTTGCCATGCGTGGTCTCGACCCGATCTTCCAGGTTCTGCGCACCGTTCCGCCGCTGGCCTGGCTGCCGCTGTCGCTTGCCGCCTTCCGCGACGGCAATCCTTCGGCCATCTTCGTCATCTTCATCACCGCCGTCTGGCCGGTGATCATCAACACGGCCGTCGGTATCCGCAATATCCCGCAGGACTACCAGAATGTCGCCAAGGTCCTGCGCCTGAACGGTTTCGAATACTTCACCAAGATCATGCTGCCGGCCGCCGCCCCCTATATCTTCACCGGCCTGCGCATCGGTATCGGCCTCTCCTGGCTTGCCATCGTTGCCGCTGAAATGCTGATCGGCGGCGTCGGTATCGGCTTCTTCATCTGGGATGCGTGGAACTCCTCGCTGATCAGCGACATCATCGTCGCCCTCGTCTATGTCGGCATTGTCGGCTTCATGCTCGACCGTGTCATCGCCCTCATCGCCAACGCCGTCACCCGCGGCAACGTCAAAGCTTGAAGGAGCGCATCATCATGTCCAAAAGCTATCTCTCGCTGGAATTCATCGACAAGAGCTTCGAGCGCAACGGCGTTCGCAGCGAGGTGCTGAGCCAGGTGTCGCTCGGCGTCGAAAAGGGCGAATTCATCTCGATCATCGGGCATTCCGGCTGCGGAAAGTCCACCCTGCTCAATATCGTCGCCGGCCTCACTGAGGCGACAACCGGTGTCGTCTTCCTCGACGGACAGGTCGTCGATGCGCCCGGTCCGGATCGGGGCGTGGTCTTCCAGAACCATTCCCTGCTGCCGTGGCTGACCGTCTACGAAAATGTCTCGCTCGCCGTCGACAAGGTGTTTTCGCGAAAGAAGACGAAGGCCGAGCGTCATGACTGGGTGATGCGCAACCTCGACCTCGTGCAGATGGGACACGCCCGTGACAAGCGCCCCTCGGAAATCTCCGGCGGCATGAAACAGCGCGTCGGCATTGCAAGGGCGCTGGCCATGGAGCCGAAGGTGCTTCTGCTCGATGAGCCATTCGGTGCGCTCGATGCGCTGACCCGGGCACATCTGCAGGATCAGGTCATGCAGATCCATGCCGAACTCGGCAATACCGTGATGATGATCACCCATGATGTCGATGAGGCCGTGCTGTTGTCGGACCGTATCGTGATGATGACCAATGGTCCGGCTGCCCGGATCGGCGAAGTGCTGGACGTGCCGATCGCGCGCCCGCGCCGCCGCATCGAACTGGCCACCGATCCAACCTATATCCGCTGCCGTTCGGCCGTTCTCAAATTTCTCTACGAGCGCCACCGCCTCGTCGAAGCGGCGTGAGGAGACGACGATGAACCGCGAAAAACTGGTGATTATCGGCAATGGCATGGCGCCGGGGCGCATGCTGGAAGAGCTGTTCGAAAAGGCGCCCGGCCTCTACGACGTGACGATCTTCAACGCCGAGCCGCGCGTCAACTACGACCGCATCATGCTCTCGCCGGTGCTGTCAGGCGAAAAGGCCTATGATGACATCATCATCCATGGTGACGACTGGTATCGCGACCATGGCGTGACGCTGCATCGTGGCGCCAGGGTGGGTGCCATCGACCGCGTCGCAAAGACGGTGACGGCCGAAAACGGTATCGTCGCACCCTATGACCGGCTGGTGATCGCGACCGGCTCGCTGCCCTTCATCATTCCGGTGCCGGGCCATCAGCTGCCGGGCGTTCTCGCCTATCGCGACCTCGATGATGTCGAGAAGATGCTCGACATTGCCAGGAACAAGGGCAAGGCAATCGTCATCGGCGCCGGCCTTCTCGGGCTCGAGGCTGCCTACGGCCTGAAACGGCAGGGCATGGACGTGACCGTCGTGCACCTGATGCCGACGATCATGGAACGCCAGCTCGATCCGGCTGCCGCCTATCTGCTCGAGAAGGCGCTGACCGAACGGGGCATCGCGATCATCACCAAGGCGGACACCAAGGCGATCCTCGGCACCGACAGGGTTGAAGGCGTCGAACTCAAGGATGGTCGCATTCTCGACGGAGAAATGGTCATCATGGCAGTCGGCATCCGTCCCGCCTCGGCGCTGGCCAGGGATGCCGGCATTGCCGTCAATCGCGGCATCGTCGTCGATGACGGTATGATGACGTCGGATCCCAACATCTATGCGCTGGGCGAATGCGCTGAACATCGCGGCACCTGCTACGGCCTTGTCGCGCCGCTCTATGAAAGCGCGCGGATCCTGGCCGATCGGCTCTGCGGCGGCAACGGCGAATATGGCGGCTCCGTCACCAACACCAAGCTCAAGGTCACCGGCATCAACCTGTTTTCGGCCGGCGATTTTGCGGAAGGCGACGACCGCGAGGAAATCGTCCTGCGCGATGCGACGGCCGGCGTCTACAAGCGTCTGGTGCTGAAGAACGACCGGATCATCGGTGCCGTGCTCTATGGCGATACCACCGATGGCTCCTGGTATTTCGATCTGATGAAGCGCAGCGTGCCTGTGACCGAGATGCGCGACACCCTGATCTTCGGGCAGTCCTATCAGGGCGGCACGACGCTTGATCCGCGGGCCGCGGTCGCGGCCCTGCCGGCAGAGGCTGAAATCTGTGGCTGCAACGGCGTCTGCAAGGGCAAGATCGTCGATACGATTGCCGCCAGGGGGCTGACGACGCTTGATGAGGTTCGCGCCCACACCAAGGCGTCGGCGTCCTGCGGCTCCTGCACAGGTCTGGTCGAGCAGTTGATGTCGATCACGCTGGGCGACGCATTCAATCCCCATGCCGTGAAGCCGATGTGCGGCTGTACCGATCTCGGCCACAGCGATGTGCGCCGGCTGATCGTGGCAAAGCAGCTGAAGACCATTCCGGCGGTCATGCAGGAACTGGAGTGGAAGACATCCTGCGGCTGCGCCAAGTGCCGGCCGGCGCTCAACTACTACCTCGTCTGCGACTGGCCGGACGACTATGCCGACGATTACCAGTCGCGGTTCATCAACGAGCGGGTCCACGCCAATATCCAGAAGGACGGCACCTATTCCGTCGTTCCACGCATGTGGGGCGGTATGACGAGTTCGTCCGAATTGCGGGCGATTGCCGATGTGGTCGACAAGTTCGAAATCCCGGCTGTCAAGGTCACCGGCGGCCAGCGCATCGACATGCTCGGCATCCGCAAGGAAGATCTGCCGGCCGTCTGGGCCGATCTCGGCAAGGCTGGCTTTGTCTCAGGTCAGGCCTATGCCAAGGGACTGCGCACGGTGAAAACCTGCGTCGGGACCGACTGGTGCCGTTTCGGTACGCAGGATTCGACCGGGCTCGGCATTCGCATCGAGAAGTTCATGTGGGGCTCCTGGACGCCGGCCAAGCTGAAGATGGGCGTGTCCGGCTGTCCGCGAAACTGCGCCGAAGCGACCTGCAAGGATATCGGCGTCATCTGCGTCGATTCAGGCTTCGAGATCCATTTTGCAGGCGCTGCCGGCCTCGACATCAAGGGCACCGAAGTTCTCGGTCTGGTCCGGACCGAGGACGAAGCGCTCGAATATATCGTGGCGCTGACGCAAATGTACCGAGAGCAGGGCCATTACCTGGAGCGCATCTACAAATGGGCCAAGCGCATCGGTCTCGATGAAATCCGCCGGCAGATCATGACCGACGCCGAAAAACGTCAGGGCTATTTCGAGCGTTTCGTGCTGTCGCAGAAGGTGGCGCAGGTCGACCCCTGGTCGGAGCGCGTCTCCGGCAAGGACAAGCACGAATTCATGCCGATGTCTGAACTCAAGCTGGAGGCCGCAGAATGAACACGCATATGAACAGCTGGTTCGATGTCGGATCGATCTCCGACATTCCGCGGCGCGGCGCACGCTGTGTCACGACCGGAACCATGACGGTGGCGGTCTTCCGGACGGCGGACGACAAGGTCTTTGCGCTGGAGGACAAATGTCCCCACCGCAAGGGACCGCTGAGCCAGGGCATCGTCCATGACGGCTGCGTTACCTGCCCGCTGCACAACTGGGTGATCTCGCTCGAAACCGGCCGTGCGCAGGGCGCCGACGAGGGAGAGACGTTGTCCTTCCCCGTGCGTCTGGAAGGGGATCGCATCCTTTTATCGTTGATGCCGCAGACGGCGGAAGCGGTCATCGCGGCGGAATAGACGGGTCGTTCGAACAGGAGATCGGTGAGATGAACAGGGATAGCGATACACGGGCAATGACTTCGGGCACGCGGGTGCCGGACACTGCACCGGCAGGCCGCAAGCGCCCGGAGCGCATGCAACCGCTCGCCGTCCTGCCCATCTTTCTGCCGCTGAATGGCCGCAAGGCTATCGTTTCCGGCGGCACGGAGGCCGCTGCGTGGAAGGCCGAGCTTCTGGCTGCGGCCGGTGCCGATGTAGCAGTTCTCGCCGGCCAGCAGGTGTTGTCCGGCGATATGCGCGCCCTGCTTGAGGAGGGCAGGGTGCGCGTTCATCATCGTCCGTGGGGTCTGGTCGATTTCGACGGGATAGCGGTCGCCATCGCCGATGCGGAAACCGACGAGGCTGCGCGCACCTTCGCCTGTGCCGCCAGAATGGCCGGCGTTCCCGTCAACATCATCGACAAGCCGGCCTTCTGCCAGTTCCAGTTCGGAACGATCGTCAACCGCTCGCCGGTCGTCGTCGGCATCTCGACGGATGGTGCCGCACCGATCCTCGGGCAGGCAATCCGCCGCCGGGTCGAAACGCTTCTGCCGCCATCGCTGAAGGATTGGGCGGGTCTTGCCCGCTCCCTGCGCGACACGGTTGCCGAAAAGCTCAATCCCGGCCCGCAGCGCCGGGCCTTCTGGGAGCGCTTCGTCGACCGTGCATTTGGCGGGCAAAGCCCGGACGCTGCGAGCGTCGCCGATATTCGCGATGATCTTTCCCCGCCGCAGCATGCGGGAAGCGGCCGGGTGACGCTGGTCGGCGCCGGGCCTGGTGATGCGGAACTGCTGACATTGAAGGCGATGCGGGCGCTGCAATCGGCCGACGTCATCCTGTTCGACGATCTGGTTTCCGACGAGGTTCTGGAACTGGCCCGCCGCGAAGCCAAGCGCATGCTGGTCGGAAAACGCGGTGGCCGCGAAAGCTGCAAGCAGGACGACATCAACCGGATAATGCTGACCTTCGCCCGGCAGGGCAAGCGCGTCGTGCGGCTGAAATCGGGCGATCCGGCCGTCTTCGGTCGCGCCGGCGAGGAGATCGCCTTCCTGGAGCGACATGGAATTGCCGTCGACATGGTGCCGGGCATTACCGCTGCCAGCGCCATGGCGTCGCGCCTCGGCGTCTCGCTCACCCATCGCGACCACGCCCAGTCCGTGCGCTTCGTCACCGGCCATTCCCGGCATGGCGCCCTGCCGGCGGATCTCGACTGGCGAGCAATCGCCGATCCGCGAACGACGACGATCTTTTACATGGGGGGCCGCACGGCCGGCGAGATTTCGACGCGCCTGCAGGAGCATGGGCTTGATCCGCGCACACCGGTGGCAATCTGTTCCTCCGTCTCGAGGGCCAGCGAGAAACGCTGGTTCGGAACGGTCACCGAGATGGCGCATGGTATCGGCGAGATCGGTTATGACGAGCCGGTGCTGATCGCCGTCGGTGGCGTCTTTGCACGCCAGGAACAGCAGGCGGTGGCGCTCAGCGCATGAATATCCACACGTCGTCCACCCGCAAGGTCAAGAGTGCCTGCCCCTATTGCGGGGTCGGCTGCGGCATCGTCATGGAGGTCGCCGGCAACCGCGTCACCAAGGTCACCGGCGACAAGGATCATCCCGCCAATCGCGGCCGGCTGTGCACAAAGGGCATGACGAGCGCCCAGGCGATCGAGGCGACCGGACGGCTCGACCGCGCCTTCATTCGCGCCGATCGCAACGGCGAGCAGGTGCCGGTGGCGCTGGACAGGGCGCTTTCGGAGACGGCCGAGCGGCTGAAGGTGATCCTCGAGCGGGACGGGCCCGATGCGATCGCGCTCTATGTTTCCGGCCAGATGTCGATCGAGGCGCAGTACCTCGCCAACAAGCTCGCCAAAGGTTTCATCCGCACCCAGCATATCGAATCCAATTCGCGTCTGTGCATGGCCAGTGCGGCCAGCGGTTACAAGCTTTCGTTGGGTGCCGATGGTCCTCCGGGCTCCTATGACGATATCGACAAGGCGGATCTCTTCCTCGTCATCGGCTCGAACATGGCCGATTGTCATCCTGTCCTTTTCCTGCGGCTGATGGATCGCGTCCGGCAGGGGGCAAAGCTGATCGTCGTCGATCCGCGCCGGACAGCCACGGCGGAGAAGGCCGGCCTTTTCCTGCAAATCAAGGGCGGTACGGACCTGGCCCTCCTCAATGGCCTGCTGCATCTGCTTCACGACAGCGGCCGGATCGATACCGATTTCATTTCGGCCCATACGGATGGCTGGGCGGACATGCTGGATTTTCTCAGCGCCTATGCGCCGGATGCGGTTGCCGCCATCACCGGGCTTGCGGCAGAGGATATTCGCAATGCCGCCGAGATGATCGGCAATGCCGGCAATTGGATCAGCCTTTGGACCATGGGGCTGAACCAGAGCACACACGGCACCTGGAGCAGCAATGCGCTCTGCAACCTGCACCTGGCGACCGGGGCGATCTGCCGTCCGGGAAGCGGACCGTTTTCGCTGACCGGCCAGCCGAATGCCATGGGCGGCCGGGAGATGGGCTATATGGGACCGGGTCTGCCCGGCCAGCGTTCGGCGCTTGTTGATGCCGACCGGCAGTTCGTCGAGAAACGCTGGGCCTTGCCAAAGGGCACCATCCGATCCGATGGCGGCGGCGGCACGATCTCCCTGTTCGAGGATATGCGCTCGGGCCTTATCAAGGCCTGCTGGATCATCTGCACCAACCCAGTTGCCTCCGTCGCCAACCGCGCGACCGTCATCGACGGGCTGAAGAAGGCCGAACTGGTGATCACCCAGGACGTGTTTCTCGACACCGAAACCAATATCTATGCCGATATTCTCCTACCCGGTGCGCTCTGGGCGGAAGCCGAAGGCGTGATGGTGAATTCCGAGCGCACAATGACGCTGATGGGCAAGGCTGTCGAACCGCCCGGCGAGGCGCGCCCGGACTGGTGGATCATCGCCGAGATCGCCTGTCGCATGGGGTATGCCTGGGCTTTCACCTATGCTTCGGCAGCGGAGGTCTTTGACGAAATCCGTGGTTTTGCCAATGCCAAGACCGGCTATGATATTTCGGGTGCCACCCACGGGCGGCTTGCGGAAAGCCCGCTGCAATGGCCTGTTGCAAAAGGTGGAACAGATCGCAATCCGGTGCGCTACCGCGACCCGGCAAAAGGTTTCCAGTTTCCGACGGCAAGCGGCAAGGCGCAGTTTTTCGCCCGACCGCATCTCGACGCCTCGGAAATGCCGGACGAGCAATTTCCGTTCGTTCTCAATACCGGCCGCCTGCAGCACCAGTGGCACACGATGACCAAGACGGGAAAGATCCAGACGCTGAACAAGCTCAATTCCGGACCCTTTGTCGAGATCCATCCGCAGGACGCGCAGGCCTTCGGCGTGAGCGATGGCGATCGCGTCGAAATCCGCTCAAGGCGTGGTTTTGCCATCCTGCCGGCAATTGTCACCGATCGCGTCTTGCCGGGGGCCTGTTTCGCGCCGTTTCACTGGAACGACATTTTCGGCAACGACATAGCCATCAATGCCGTTACCTGCGATGCTGTCGACCCGATCTCGTTGCAGCCGGAACTGAAGGTCTGTGCCGTCGCGCTGTCGCCGGTCGGGCAGCCAAGCAAGGCGACGCCTTCAACGAGCACGCTCGTGCAAAAGGTCCTGCAGCCCGTCACCACCGGTGGATGGCTGGCGGCCGGTGCCGATCGATTTGCGAGCGCTGTCGGCCTCAAGGCCCCGGAACCGCTGGTTCTGGCGGGAGCGGAGAGGGCCTATCTCGAAGGCTTTATCCTCGGCTTGCGGATCGACGATCGCGCACCCTCAGGCGTGCCGGTCCTGCCGCCCAACGCACCGTTGCCGCTCGAGAAGCGCCAGCGGCTGAACGGTCTTCTGGCCGGGCTGTTTTCGCGGGACGGACCGAGCCTTGACGCTGTGCAAACCGCATCCGCCTCTCTCGAGGAGAAGCGCAATGACGGTATCCTGATGCTCTGGTCCTCACAGACCGGGACGGCTGAGGAACTGGCGAAACGCTGTGCCGCCGACCTTGGCGAGCATGGCCTGAAGATTCGGCTCGCCTGCATGGAAGAGTGTGCAGCCGATGCGCTTTTGCGGGAGAACCTGCTTCTGGTCGTCACCAGCACCTTTGGCGATGGCGAGGCGCCGGACAATGGAGCCGGATTCTGGCGCCACTTGCAGAACAGCAAGGTTCAGCTGCCGGATCTGGGTTTTGCCATTCTGGCACTCGGCGATTCGAGCTATGGCGAATTCTGCGGCTTTGGTCGGCGGCTCGATGAAAAGCTCGAGGCTTTGGGTGCGCGCCGGCTTCTGTCGCGGATCGATTGCGACGGGGACGGCGAAGACAAGGTCGATGGGTGGCTGGATGCGGTCATCGAAGCCCTGACGGATGACGATCCGGATCCGCTGGACACAATGACGGTTGCAAAACCAGCCCCGCTGCCGGCGATCACTTCCGGTACGCTCCGCGAGAAGGCGAGCACCGTCCGCCTCATCCGCAATCTCAGGCTGAATGGGGCCGGTTCAGCCAAGGAGACCCGGCAGATCGGTTTCGATCTCCGCGATACCGGGCTCAATTACGAGGCCGGCGATGCGCTCGGTATCCGTCCGTCCAATTGCCCCGCTCTGGTCGCTGAAATTCTCGACACAACGGGGCTTTCGCCAGAGGCCTTGGTCATCGTTCCCGATGCCGGAGAGATGCCGCTCGCCGATGCACTGGCCGATCATTTCGAGATTGCCCGGATCACACCCGATTTCCTCCGGTTTGTCGCGGAGCGGAGCAGGAATGAGGGGCTCAATGCGCTGCTGCATCGCGACAACAAGGCTGGCCGCGAAAACTGGCTCTGGGGACGGCAGGTGGCCGATGTTCTGTCCGAGTACAGGCCGCGTGTCGATGCCGGTGATTTTCTCTCCAGCCTGAAGCGGCTGCAGCCGCGGCTTTATTCGATCTCCTCCAGCCCCAAGGCGCATGCGGGAGAGGTCCATCTGACGGTCTCGACCGTGCGCTATGCGCATCAGGGCCGCGCGCGGCATGGGGTCTGTTCGGTTTTTCTCGCCGACCGGGCGGAGCAATCCGGCGCGTCGATTTTCGTGCGTCCGGCCCCGGGCTTCCGATTGCCGGGCGATGCAGAAAGGCCCGTGATCATGATCGGTCCTGGAACCGGCATCGCGCCTTTCCGGGGGTTTCTCGCCGATCGTGCGGCGTCCGGTGCCACCGGGAGAAACTGGCTGTTCTTTGGCGAGCAGCACGCAAGCAGCGATTTCTACTATCGGGACGAGCTTCTTGATTGGCAGCACTCGGGCGTGCTGACCCGCCTTGATACCGCCTTTTCGAGGGATGGCACCGACAAGGTCTATGTGCAGGATCGCATGCTGGAAAAGGCCGCGGACCTCTGGCGCTGGATCGAGGAGGGAGCCTCTGTCTATGTCTGCGGGGATGCCTCGCGCATGGCCCGAGACGTCGATGCTGCCCTGAAGGCCATCGTCGCCGGTCAGGGGCAGATGAGCGACGACAAGGCGGCCGATTATGTTGCGCGTCTCGCTCGCGACAAACGCTATCTGCGCGACGTCTACTGATCGCGCGGAAACCCTTGCATCCCGCCAGCCGATCCGTCAAAGACGCGTCCACAAGCGCAGGGGTGGATGCATGAGACAGTTACTGATCGTCGGCATCGGGGCCGGCAATCCCGAACACATGACGGTGCAGGCGATCAATGCGCTGAACCGCGCCGATGTTCTGTTCATCCCCACCAAGGGCGAGGCGAAATCGCAGCTTGCCGATATCAGGCGCGATATCTGCGATCGCTATGTCACCCGCGCCGATGGTCGTATCATCGAGTTTGCAGTGCCGGTGCGCCAGACGGCGGGCCGATCCTATGACGCCAGCGTCGATGGCTGGCATGCGGCGATCGCGCAATCCTATGAGCGGCTATTGCTCGACGAACTAGGCCCCGAGCAGACGGGCGCTTTCCTTGTCTGGGGCGATCCGATGCTTTACGACAGCACGATCCGCATTGTCGAGCGTGTGCGGGCGCTTGGCACGGTCGATTTCGACTATGCTGTCATTCCCGGCATCACCAGCGTGCAGGCGCTGACTGCGAGCCATCGCATTCCGCTCAATCTCGTTGGAAAACCGGTGCAGATCACCACCGGCCGGCGTCTTGCCGAGAGCTTTCCGGGGCTGGCCGAAACGGCGGTTGTGATGCTCGACGGCGAGCAGGCCTTCATGGCGATCGATGATCCCGAGGCCTTCATCTATTGGGGGGCCTATCTCGGCACGCCGCAGGAAATCATCCTGTCGGGCCGGGTGTTGGAGGTTCGCGAGGAAATCCTCAAGACCCGAAGCCAAGCCCGCGCCCGCCATGGCTGGATCATGGATGTCTATCTGCTGCGAAAAGGTGCCGATTTCGACGCATAGTCGGCGGGTTGAAAGCGGACGCATGTTGGCCCGCACGTTACAATCCTGTATGGACGGCGGATGGAGCGGAACGCAGGGCATCTGGCAAGGGAGAGGCAACCGGCAGGCGGTGCAGCAGAGATGCGGCGCGGCGCCTGTCCGACGCTGGCTACGCCCATGCAGACCGGCGATGGTCTGCTTGTCCGCCTGCGTCCGGTTCGATCCGGTTTCGCCCTTTCGGAGATCGTGACGCTGGCCAGCGCGGCGCGCCGGTTCGGCAATGGCATTCTGGAAGTCACGGCGCGTGGCAATCTGCAGATCCGGGGTCTTGTCCCGGAGACAGTGCCTGCTCTTGCGGCTGTCATCGCCGATGCGGATATCGACATTACCGACGGTGTGGCGATCGAAACGCCGCCGCTGGCCGGCATGGATCCGGCCGAAATCATCAATCCGCTGCCTTTGGCTTTGCAGATCCGGGCTGCGATCGCGGGCCATCGGCCGGCGCTCCTTCTGGCACCAAAACTGTCGATCATTATCGATGGCGGCGGAGGTCTGCATCTTGATCAGACAAGCGCGGATATTCGCCTGCGTGCCTTTCGCGTCGGCTCCGACGTGCTGTGGCTCCTGGGCATTGCCGGAACGGAGAAAACGGCGGAACGCATCGCCGTGCTGCCGGCGGCTGACGTCGTTCCGGCGGTCCTGCTCATCCTTGCCGAACTGGCGCGGCGCGGACGCGATGCCCGTGGCCGCGATCTCGACGGCGGCATGCTTGCGCGCGTCCTCGGGTCCACTGAGGGTTTGCAGGTGATCTCGTCGAGGGAGCCGGCACCCTTGCCCGCCGGCATTCATGACTGTGGTGGGAATGGCCCGGTTCTCGGCCTTGCGCTTGCCTTCGGCCAGACCGACGTCGAAAGCCTGCTGGCGCTTGCAGACCGTCTGGAGCGGCTGGGCGTCCATGAAATCCGCCTCGCGCCCGGTCATGCGCTGCTCGTTCCGGGGCTGAAGCACGGCGACGTACCGGAGACCCAGGCCTTTGCGCGCACCCTTGGCTTTCTGATCTCGCCCGATGATCCCGGCAATCACATTGCCGCCTGTGCGGGCATGGGGGCCTGCGCCTCGGCGCTGCTCGACACCAAGGCCGTTGCGCGCCTGTTCATCGACACAGCGCCGGAGGTTCTGGACGGCTCGCTGGCGGTGCATCTGTCCGGCTGCGCCAAGGGGTGCGCCAGGCCTTCCGCCGCGACACTGACCATGCTGGGTGCGCCATTAGGCTATGGGCTTGTCGTAAATGGCCCTGCCTCGGCTGCGCCCAACGCCTACATCGAACAAAAGACTATCAAAACCGCGGTCGTGCGCCTTGGTGCCCTGGTGCGGGATAACAAACACGCTGGCGAATCGGCACGGTCCTGCCTTACACGGCTGGGGACCGACGTCGTGATCGCCGCGGTGCAACAGGGATAGAGATGCCAGACTACGATTACATCCGGGATGGCGATGCCATCTATGAGCGCTCCTTTGCCATCATCCGCAGCGAGGCGGATCTTTCCCGTTTTGCAGAGGACGAGGCGGATCTTGCGGTGCGCATGGTGCATGCCTGCGGTCTGGTCGAGGCGGCCAGGCAGTTCGAGTTCGCGCCGGGTTTTGTTTCCGCGGCCCGCACGGCGCTGCAGGCCGGTGCGCCGATCCTCTGTGATGCCTTCATGGTGGCGCATGGCATTACCCGCGCGCGCCTGCCGGCAAACAACGAGGTGATCTGTACGCTCCGGGAGGCCGAAACACCCGTGATCGCAAAAGAGATCGGCAATACCCGCTCGGCGGCCGCGCTCAGGCTCTGGATCGATCGCATGGCCGGTTCGGTCGTTGCCATCGGCAATGCGCCAACGGCGCTATTCTATCTGCTTGAACTTCTGCGGGACGGTGCCCCGAAGCCGGCGGCAATCATCGGCATGCCGGTCGGTTTCGTCGGTGCGGCGGAATCCAAGGATGCGCTGGCCGAGCATTCCTACGGCGTTCCCTATGCCATCGTGCGGGGCCGTCTTGGCGGCAGCGCGATGACGGCAGCGGCGGTCAATTCGCTGGCGAGGCCGGGCCTTTGAGCGCGCCGCTTTCGGGAAAACTGATTGGCGTTGGAACAGGACCCGGTGATCCGGAGCTTCTGACGGTCAAGGCCGTCAAGGCGCTGGCGGCCGCCGATGTGCTGGCCTATTTCGCCAAGGAAGGCCGACGCGGCAATGCCCGTGGCATCGTTGACGGCATGCTGAAAGCCGACCTGATCGAACTGCCGCTTTATTATCCCGTCACCACCGAGATCGACAAGGAACACGACGACTACAAGAGCCAGATCACGGGCTTTTACGACGTGTCTGCCGCAACCGTCGCCGCGCATCTGGACGCCGGCCGGACCGTCGCCATCCTCAGCGAGGGCGACCCGCTGTTCTACGGCTCCTACATGCATCTGCATGTGCGTCTGGCCGGACGCTTCCCGGCAGAGGTCATACCCGGCATTACGGCCATGTCCGGCTGCTGGTCGATGGCCGGCCTGCCGATCGTGCAGGGCGATGATGTTCTCTCGGTTCTGCCCGGGACCATGGCGGAGACCGAACTGCTCCGCCGTCTGTGCGATACGGAAGCGGCGGTCATCATGAAGGTTGGCCGCAACCTGCCGAAGATCCGCCGTGCGCTGGCAGCGTCCGGAAAGCTGGCGCAGGCGGTGTATGTCGAGCGCGGCACGATGGCGAGTGCGGCGATGATCCCGCTTGCCGAAAAGGCCGACGATGTCGCGCCGTACTTTTCGCTCGTGCTGGTCGCAGGCTGGAAGGGCAAGCCATGAGCGGCACGCTCTATGTCGTCGGTACTGGCCCTGGGGGCGCGCAGCAGATGACCCCCGAGGCGTTGCAGGCCGTGTCGAGGGCGACGGAGTTTTTCGGCTATGGTCCCTATCTCGACCGGCTCGACCTGCGGCCCGACCAGCGCCGCATCGCATCGGACAACCGGGAAGAACTGGATCGCGCGCAGGCGGCCCTGACCCGCGCTGCGGCCGGTGTCGACGTTTGCGTCGTCTCTGGCGGTGATCCCGGCGTGTTTGCCATGGCTGCCGCCGTCTGCGAGGCGATCGATGCCGGACCGTCGGAATGGCGGGCGCTTGATCTGGTCGTCACACCGGGCGTGACGGCGATGCTGGCGGTCGCGGCGCGTATCGGCGCGCCGCTGGGTCACGATTTCTGCGCGATCTCTCTTTCCGACAATCTCAAACCCTGGGATGTCATCACGCGGCGCCTGCGGCTGGTGGCAGAGGCTGGCCTTGTGATTGCCCTCTACAACCCGATCAGCAAGGCCCGGCCCTGGCAACTCGGCGCTGCCTTCGACATTCTCCGTTCCGTTCTGCCGCCATCGACTCCGGTGATTTTCGGGCGCGCTGCCGGTCGGCCAGACGAGCGCATGCAGGTTATGTCGCTGATCGAGGCCGATGCCGGGCGCGCCGACATGGCCACCTGCGTAATCATCGGCTCGGCCCTGACCCGGGTCATCGAACGGCCCGGACGGCCGGATCTCGTCTACACGCCGCGCTTCATCGCAGGAGAGAGCAAGTGATCGATCCGGTCGAGAGCATCGGCAAGCGTTCCGACCGATGGCAGATCGACCGAATCCTGCCGCTCGACCATCACCACGTCGATGCCGAGCTCGCGCGCTGCAGCGATCTTGCCATAGGTGGCGTTGCCGCCGCTGTTCTTGGCGACGATGACGGCGATACGGTTTTCGACCAAAAGCCTGCGTTCGTCGGCTGGATCAAAGGGACCGGCCGCAAGGATATAGCGCACCCGGGGAACATCGAGCTGCGGTGTCACCGGATCGACGCTGCGGACGAGATAGTGGTGCTGTGGCGCCTGTTCGAACAGGAAAGCCTCCTGCCGGCCGATGGCAAGGAAGACATTGCGCGATGCGGTTCCGAGCGCCGATACGGCGTCTGCCATGGTCGACACCGAGGTCCAGCGATCGCCGGGCTGGCGCTCCCAGGCAGACCTGCGCAGCGCAAAGGCGGGAATGCCGGTTTGCCGGGCGGCGCCGGCCGCATTGGCCGATATGCGCGTGGCGAAGGGATGGGTGGCGTCGATCAGCAGGCCGAAATCATTGTCCGTCAGGAACGCTGCCAGGCCGTCTGCGCCTCCGAAACCGCCGCTGCGCACCGGCACCGGCTGAGTCATGGGTTCGGCCGTACGCCCGGCAAGGGAAAGCAGCACGTCGTAATCGGTGCGGCCCGCAAGCCGGGCCGCCAGTTGCCGGGCTTCGGTCGTGCCTCCCAGTATCAGAATGCGGTGTCTGCCCATGCATGATGCTTTCGTGTTTTCCCCTGGCCTGCAGGCGCCGTGGCTGACGATCATCGGTCTTGGAGAAGATGGTCTAGCGGGTGTCGGCGATGAGGCCAAGCGCTGCATTGCTGCGGCAAGCGTGATCTTCGGCGGTCACAGGCACCTGGAGCTTGCCGGTGAGCTGATTACCGGGGAGAGGCATGCCTGGATGAGCCCGTTCGAGCGGTCGATCGAGGCCGTTGTCGCGCTGCGCGGCTCGCCCGTCGTGGTTCTGGCATCCGGCGATCCACTCTTTTTCGGCGTCGGCGCAACGCTGGCGCGCCGGATAGACCCTGCCGAAATGCGGGTCCTGCCGTTCCCGTCCGCCTTCAGCCTCGCTGCCGCAAAGCTTGGTTGGGCACTACAGGATACCGCGACCGTTTCGCTGCACGGCCGTCCTGTCGACCTGATCCGCCCGCATTTGCATCCCGGTGCGCATATCCTCGCCCTGACCTCCGATGCTAGCGGCCCGGAAGCTTTGGCACGATTGTTAATCGAGAGCGGATTTGGTCAGTCATCGCTTACGGTTCTCGAAGCGCTTGGTGGACCCGAGGAGCGTGTCACGCGGCATGTCGCGGCGCAATTCTCGCAGTCGGACGTGCATGCGCTGAATATCTGCGCGGTGGAGGTCGTGGCCGAAAGCGGCGCGCGCATCCTTTCGCTGGCCAGCGGTCTCGATGATGCCTTGTTCGAACATGACGGGCAGATCACCAAGCGTGAAATCCGCGCGCTGACGCTGTCGGCGCTAGCACCGCGTCGCGGTCAACTGCTGTGGGACATTGGCGCCGGATCCGGCTCCATCGCTATCGAATGGATGCTGAGCGATCCGTCCCTGCGGGCTGTGGCGATCGAGGTCTCCGCAGAGCGTGTCGCCCGCATCGGCCGCAATGCGACGCAATTCGGGGTTCCGGGCCTGGTCGTCGTCCATGGCGGCGCTCCCGGTGCGCTGCTGGACCTGCCGCAACCCGACGCGATCTTCATTGGTGGCGGCGGGAGCGGCGACGGGGTAATGGAGGCTGCCATCGCGGCATTGCGCGATGGTGGACGGCTGGTTGCCAATGCGGTGACTACAGAGATGGAGGCGGTGCTTCTGTCCTGCCATGGCCGCCTTGGCGGTAGCCTGATCCGTATCGACATCGCACGGGCATCGCCCGTCGGAGCCATGACAGGATGGCGCCCGGCAATGCCGGTAACGCAATGGTCCTGGACCAAACAAGAGACGACGTCTGAGAGGATATGACATGACAGTGCATTTTATTGGCGCAGGCCCCGGCGCTGCCGACCTGATCACGGTGCGCGGACGCGACCTCATCGCCCGCTGCCCGGTTTGCCTCTATGCGGGCTCGATTGTTTCGCCGGACCTTTTGCAATATTGCCCGCCCGGTGCGCGCATCGTCGATACCGCGCCGATGTCGCTGGACGAGATCGAAGCCGAATATGTCAGGGCCGCTGCCGATGGTCAGGACGTCGCCCGGCTGCATTCCGGGGATCTTTCCGTCTGGAGCGCTGTCGCCGAACAGGTCCGCCGTCTGGAAAAGCACGGCCTCGACTATACGATGACCCCCGGCGTTCCTGCTTTTGCCGCAGCGGCCGCAACGCTCGGCCGGGAACTGACCATTCCGGCTGTCGCCCAGAGCCTGGTGCTGACGCGGGTTTCCGGCCGCGCCTCGCCGATGCCGAATGCAGAGACACTGGCCGGCTTCGGTGCCACCGGTGCGACGCTTGCCATCCACCTGGCGATCCACGCGCTGAAACAGGTTGTCGACGAGTTGACGCCGCTTTACGGGGCAGACTGCCCAGTCGCCATCGTGGTCAAGGCGTCCTGGCCGGACGAACGCGTCCTGCGGGGAACGCTTGCCGATATCGAAGCCAAGGTCGCCGCCGATCCGATCGAACGCACGGCACTGATCTTTGTCGGGAAGACCCTGGGCGTGACCGACTTTCGCGAAAGTGCCCTCTATGACGCGGGTTATCAACGGCGCTTCCGCGGTCGCGACGGGCTTTAAGGGGTTTCCGTTTCTGGCGTTGGCAGATCCGGTGTCGTCTTTCGCGGGACGCCGTCTTTTTCTTCGATCCGGTCGCGGTAGAGCGCGGACTGCCCCAGCAGCATCAATGTTACCGGGGTTGTCAGGATGATGAAAACGATGATCAGGACCTCGTGGAAGATCCAGCGGTTTTGCAGAACGGCAAAACACAACATGGACGCGAGGCAGATCATGATGACGCCGGCACTGGCGCCGAGCGTCGGCGCGTGCAGTCGGCTGTAGAAGCTTTTCAAACGCAGCAGCCCGATCGAGCCGATCAGCGTGACGATGGATCCTGCCAGGAGAAGCAGGCAGACGGGAATGGCGGCCCAGAGCGGCAGGTCGGTGAGATGGCTCATTCGATCACCTCGCCGCGCATCAGGAATTTGGAAAAGGCGATCGAGGAGACAAAGCCGAGCAGGGCGATGATCAGGGCCGATTCGAAATAGATCGTGTTGGCGGTGCGGATGCCGAAGGTCAAAAGCAGCAGCATGCCGTTGATATAGAGCGCGTCGAGCCCGAGGATGCGGTCTTGTGCTCGCGGCCCCTTGACCATCCGGAACAATGCGCAGCCCATGGCCAGCCCGAGGATGATCTGGGAGCCGAGGATCGACCAGATGATGAACAGTTCGGTCATTCGAATAGCTCCTTCAGGGGCGCTTCGTAGTGTGTCCGGATCAGATCGGCCCAGGTCGGGCCGTTTTCAATGTCGAGCACATGCAGCAGCAGGACCCGCGTCTGGCTGTCGAACTCGATCCAAGCGGTGCCGGGTGTCGCCGTCAGGATACAGGCCAGCAGGGCGATGGAATTTTCGTCGCGAAGCGTGATGTCGATGGCAATGAAGCCGGAGCGGACCGGCCGTCGTTTGCTGCGCAGGATGGCACGCATCACGGCGAGATTGGATCTGGCCACGTCGACGGTCACCTGTCCTGCAAGGCGGGCGACCAGCCAGGCCTTCTTCGTATGGGTCTTGCTCGGCCTCAGATTGACCATCAGCCAGGCATGCGAAATGCCGAGCGCAGCGCCGAGAAGAATCTGGGCGATGGACAGCGACTGGTTGATCAGCAACCAGAAGACCATGAGGGCGAAGGACAGCAGCGGATAGGGAAACCAGTAGCGCATGGCGTCAATCGCCTCCGGCCGGGCGAACGCGGGGTGCCGAAAGCACCCGGTCGGTATAGTTTTTCGGATTGGCGAGCGCATTGGCCGTGGCATCCATGTAGCGCATCGCCGATCCCGCCTGCAGGCTGAGGAAGATCGTTGTCAGCAGGAGCAGCAGCACCGGAGTGATCTCGATGAGGAAGACGCGCGGGATGGTGCCCTCAAGCGAGGTCCAGAACGTGCGGATGCCGATCCGGTTCATCGCGATCATTGCGGAAAGCCCGGACAGGATGAGCAGTGCCACAAAAGCCCACTGCGCCGCCCTGATCGGCAGGTTTCCGCCGAAACCGTTTTCGTTGAAGAGTTCGTGCAGCATGGCGAACTTGGCGAGGAAACCCGAGAGAGGCGGCAGGCCGGACATCAGGATGGCGCAGATGCAGAAACACAGGCCAAGCACTGCAAGCGTGCCCGGCACGGCCACGCCGACTTCCTTTTCCTCCTCGTCCTCATCCATGTCGCCATAGGCCTCCATCGTGACCGCCAGAACGTCGGCACCGGCGTCGCGGCCGCGCTCCACCAGTTCGATCAAGAGGAAGAAGGCGCAGATCGTCAGTGTCGAGCTGACCAGATAGAACAGGGCGCCCCCGATCACGGCACTGTTGCCAAGGCCGATGGCCGCCAGAAGGGTGCCGGAGGAGACGAGCACGCTGTAACCGGCAAGCCGGCCCATCGCCTGCGAGGCCAGCACGCCGATCGCCCCGAAAGCAATCGTCAGCAGGCCGCCGCACAGCAGCAGCGTCTGGCCGAAACCGGTGGAGGTGCCGGCTTCATGGCCGAACAGGAGCATTGACAGGCGGAGGATGACATAGAAGCCGACCTTGGTGAGGATGGCGAAGATGGCCGCGACCGGCGGCGTTGCGGCGGAATAGGCGGTGGGCAGCCAGAAGCCGAGCGGCCACATTCCGGCCTTGACGAGGAAGGCTATGCCAAGCAACGCCGCTCCCGATTCCATCAGCATGCGGCTTTCCGGCCCGAGCGTGGTGATGCGCACCGAGAGATCGGCGATGTTGAGCGTGCCAGCCGCGCCGTAGATCAGGCTGACGCCGATCAGGAACAGGGAAGATGCTGCAAGATTGACCGCGATGTAGTGCAGGCCGGCCTTGACCCGCAACGGGCCGGAACCATGCAGAAGCAGTCCGTAGGATGCGGCCAGCATCATCTCGAAAAAGACGAACAGATTGAACAGATCGCCCGTCAGGAAGGCGCCGTTGAGACCGGCGAGCAGAAGCTGGAACAGCGAGTGAAAGTGATAGCCGGCGGTGTGCCAGCGCGCCATGGCATAGACCTGTGCCGCGAGGCCCAGCACGGTGCTCAGGACGAGCATCAGCGCCGAAAGCCGGTCCAGCACCAGGACAATGCCGAACGGGGCCGGCCAGTTGCCGAGCTGGTAGACATAGGTTCCGCCTGTCGTCGCCTCGGAGGCGGCAATGCCCAGAAGAATGATCGTCGCCGCGAAAAGCACCAGCGTGGAGACGAAACTCAGCACACCCTTCAGGGTCCGGTTCCGCTCGTCGATCGGGATCATGGCCGCGGCTGTCGCCATCGGAAACAGGATCGGCAGTATGATCAGGTGGTTTGCCCAACTCATCGTGCGATCACTCCCTGCCGTCCACGTGGTCGGTGCCGGTGAAGCCGCGCGACGCCAGAAGGACAACGAGAAACAAAGAGGTCATGGCAAAGCCGATAACGATCGCGGTGAGCACGAGCGCCTGTGGTATTGGGTCCGTATGGGTGAGCAAACCGCCGGTGCCGCCGGGTTCCAGCACCGGCGGGGCGTTGACGCGCAAGCGGCCCATGCCGAAGATGAACAGATTGACCGCGTAGGACAGAAGCGAAAGGCCGATGATCACCTGATAGGTACGTGGGCGAAAGAGCAGCCAGACGCCGGAAGCTGTCAGGACCCCGATGCCGATCGAGAGGACGAGTTCCATTACGGGGTTTCCTTTCCGGCCATGCGCGCGGCCTTGACCTGCGCACGCGGGGCGCGCACGGACTGGTGGGCAAGGGCGATCAGGATCAGCACGGTTGCACCGAGCACCAGCGAGAAGACGCCGAGATCGAACAGGATCGCCGTTGCCAGCGGAATTTTTCCGATGAGCGGCAGGTTGGCATACTGCATGTGCGACGTCAGGAACGGATAGCCGAAAAGCCAGGAGCCAAGGCCGGTCGCCATGGCAACGAGAAGGCCGATGCTCATCCAGCGCAGCGGATGGATGCGCAACCGCTCCTCGACCCAGCGCGTGCCGCCGGCCATGTATTGCAGGATGAAGGCGATCGACATGGCGATGCCGGCCGCAAAGCCCCCGCCGGGAAGATCATGGCCGCGGAAGAACAGGAAGGCTGTCAGCATGCCGATAACCGGGAACATCCAACGCATGATGACCGATGGTATCAGCAGATATTCGGCGATGCTGTCGCCCTTCTTGCGGTCGGGATGATCGTCGTCGAAGGCATTCTGGATTTTTTGCTGTTCAGGCTTTTCAAGGCTTTCGGTCGCCGGTCGAAACCGCCGCAGCAGCGAAAACACGGTGAGGGCCACAATGCAGAGCACGGCAATCTCGCCGAGCGTGTCGAAGCCGCGGAAATCCACGAGAATGACGTTGACGACGTTGGTGCCGCCGCCCTCGCTATAGGCACGCTCCAGGAAGTAGCTGGAGATCGTGTCGGGTATATTGCGCGTCATCATCGTATAGGAGACGAGCATCATGCCGACCCCGCAGGCCAGTGCCAGGGCCAGGTCGCGCAGGCGCCGCAGGCGGACCGGAAAATTCATCAGTTCCGGGTCGTTCGGGTCCTCGATGCGTTTGGGCAGCCAGCGCAGGCCGAGCAGGATCAGAACCGTGGTGACGATCTCCACCAGCAACTGGGTGACAGCCAGGTCCGGCGCCGACAGCCAGACGAAGGTGATGCAGGTGACAAGACCGGCGCCGCCCAGCAGCACCAGCGCCGCCAACCGGTGGAACTTCGCCTGGTAGGCGGCACCCACCGCGCAGATGATGCCGATGATCCAGAGCAGCGCAAAGGCCGGATCGACGCTGCGCAGGGCCATGGCTGAAGGCTTGAAGCCCTGCAGCAGCAGCGGGAGCGTGCCGGCGACAAAGGCGATGAAGACGAGGATCCGCATCTGCGGCTGCAGCCGGC
This sequence comes from Pararhizobium antarcticum, assembly GCF_001885585.1. Taxonomy (GTDB): domain Bacteria; phylum Pseudomonadota; class Alphaproteobacteria; order Rhizobiales; family Rhizobiaceae; genus Pararhizobium; species Pararhizobium antarcticum. Next base: position 121,107 of record NZ_LSRP01000001.1, on the reverse strand, counting down.
GCGAACTTGCCGTCCGTTCCAGCCAGCGCGCCCATTTCCAGGAGAGGGTGACCAGCACGCGTTCGAAGATTCGCTGTCCTTCCAGCCGCCGGAAGAAGGGCGGCCCCTCGATGCTGGTGGCAAGATAGGATTTCATCAACAGAAACAGCACGACGCCGCCGATCAGCGCGACGAGGCTCATGGCGAGCGGCAGGTTCCAGCCATGCCAGACAGCCAGGCTGTAGACCGGCGTCGAGTCTCCGAGCACGGATTGCACGGCAGCATGCAGGAAGGGACCGATCGTGAAGGCCGGTATGACGCCGACGACGAGGCAGGCGAGCACCAGGAATTCGATCGGTGCCCGCATCCAGTGCGGCGGCTCGTGGGGTATCTTCGGCAGGTCCTTTGGTGGTGGGCCGAAGAAGACACTGTAGATGAAGCGCAGCGAATAGGTGACGGCAAACATGCTCGCCAGCGTCGCGACATAGGGCGTGATCGTATCGAGTATGTTGTAGCGGTGCGTCTCGATTGCTTCGGCGAAGAACATTTCCTTCGACAGGAACCCGTTCAGAAGCGGTACCCCGGCCATGGCGGCACTGGCGACCATGGCAAGCGTCGCGGTGAAAGGCATGTACCGGAAGAGGCCACTCAGCTTGCGCATGTCGCGCGTCCCGGTTTCATGGTCGATGATGCCGGCGGCCATGAACAACGAAGCCTTGAAGGTCGCGTGGTTCATCGTGTGGAAGATCGCCGCGACTGCCGCCAGCGGACTGCCAAGGCTCAGGAGGACGGTGATCAGGCCGAGATGGCTGATCGTCGAATAGGCGAGGAGCCCTTTCAGGTCCTGCTGGAAGATCGCAAAATAGGCGCCGAGCAGCAGCGTCGTCAGGCCGGCGCAGCCGACGATCCAGAACCAGGCGTCGGTTCCCGCCAGCACCGGCCAGAGCCGGATCAGCAGGAAGACCCCGGCCTTAACCAGGGTTGCCGAATGCAGATAGGCGGACACCGGCGTTGGTGCGGCCATGGCGTGGGGCAGCCAGAAATGGAAGGGAAACTGCGCGCTCTTTGTCAGCGCACCCAGCAGGATCAGGATGAGCACAGTCGTGTAGAGCGGGTGTTCTCGAATGACATTGCCGGAGGACAGGACGGCGTCGAGATCGTAGCTTCCGACGATATGGCCCATCAGAATCAGGCCAACAAACATGCACAGGCCACCCGTGCCGGTGATCGTCAGGGCCATGCGCGCGCCGTCGCGGGCCTGGGCATTGTGATGCCAGTAACCGATCAGAAGAAAGGAGGTGATGCTGGTCAGTTCCCAGAAAACCGCCAACTGGATGATGTTGCCGGACAGCACGATGCCCAGCATGGCGCCCATGAAGGCCAGAAACATCGAGAAGAAACGCGGCACCGGGTCGCTGGCGGACATGTAGTAGCGGGCATAGACGACGACCAGCAGCCCGATGGCCGTAATGATGCTGGCGAACATCCAGGCGAAACCATCCATTCGCAGGGTGATGTTGAGACCCAGTTCCGGCAGCCATTGCAGGTCGTATCGCAGCACGCCGCCGGATGCGACCAGAGGATAGAGGCCGGCGACCAGCAGCTGGCACAGAAGCGCAACGGCCCCCGAAAACCACGCGGCGGCAGTCCCCTTGTCTGATGGTAGGAAGATTGCAGCAAGGCTTCCCGCAAACGGTGCAAGGCTCAGAATCAGAAGCAGGGGTGCGGCGGTCTCTATGTCTGTGTTTCCTCGATCGTACCGAATGAAGGGGAGCACATCGGCTCCGCGAAGGTCCGCCCGGCGATGTGGCCGGAACCGTTGTCCGAAGCATGCCGCATTGCAGCAAAATCGACATGCAATTTATGTCCGGTTTCGGCCCGCATGCCAACCCGGAGAAGCCATAAAATCCTGCGCTTGATCGCTTTTTCGCATGCTGTTCGAGAGACCTGATCGATCGTCGACGGCTGCGGCAAACACGGCTTGCGAAATGAAAGGCGGGTATTTTGTAACGAAATGTATTTTGCCCGCTGCGGGAAATATTCGGACATGCAATTTCCGTGGTGTCGCCAGCCGGGACCGTGCGTTTGCGCAAGCGTCCGGGTATAAGGCGTCATGGAAAACACACCGCATATTCTCGTCGTGGACGATGATCTGGAAATCCGCCGCCTGCTTGGAAAATACCTGGATGGCCAGGGATTTCGGGTCAGCCTCGCCGGCAGCCGCGCCGAATGCGAAGCAAAGCTTGCGGAACTGAAGATCGACCTGGTCGTGCTCGATGTCATGCTGCCGGACGGGTCGGGGCTTGATCTCTGCCGGTCGCTGCGCGAGCGCAGGCCGCAACTGTCGATGATCTTGCTCACGGCCCTGAAGGAGGATGTCGATCGCATCATCGGGCTGGAGTTCGGCGCTGACGACTATCTCGGCAAGCCGTTCAATCCACGCGAACTGGCCGCGCGCATCCGTGCTGTGCTGCGGCGGGGGCGCAGCGAACCGGCCGCGCCGGGTACCGAGCGTCGCTTCGTCTTTGCCAATTATGTCGCCGATGTCGAAAGCCGGTCGCTGACGGCGCCGGATGGAACGACTGTCGATCTCACCGGCGGCGAGTTCGAGTTGCTGATGGTCTTCCTGCAGCGGCCCGGACGCATCCTGTCGCGCGATTCTCTGCTTGACCTGACGCAGGGCCGAACCGCGGATCCGTTTGACCGCTCGATCGATATCCTTGTCAGCCGGTTGCGCCGGAAGCTTGGCGATGCCAGCGTCTTTCATCTTCTCAAGACCATTCGCAACAAGGGCTACCAGCTGGCGGTTCCCGTCGAACGCGGGCACTAGGCCATGTGGTCGCTGCGCACCCGGTTCACGCTGCTGCTCGTCGTCGCCGTTGTTCTGGTTCTGGTCGCCGCGGCGTTCGTCACCGCGCAATTGCTGCGCAAGCCGGCGGCGGCACGTTTCAATCTCGCAATATCCGAAAATGCAGAACTTGCTTCTGTCCTCCTGCGTGCCGACCCGGCGGCTGCGGCAAGGCTGAATATCCCGATTGGAAGCCGGCCGACTGAGGATCGCATCGACGCGTTTCCAACACGCTTGCTCAATGCCGACCGGATGAACAAAGGCTACACCTCGGAATTGCTGCTTCTGCACGACAAGGGCCCGAATGCCCGCAATCTGGCGGTGCATATCGACGGTAACCGTTGGGCTTTTCTCAATTTTCCGGGGCCGGGGCCGTTTCCGCTGGTCCCGCTTGCCGCCTATCTGACGCTTGTCGCTGCCGGCATGATCGGTATTGCGGTCTATGCCAGTGCGGTGATGATGCGCCCCCTTCGGATCCTCGACGAAACGATTGCCAAGATCCGCCCCGATGGCGTCATTCCCGATATTCCGGAGACTGGTCCCATGGAGGTGCGCACGACGGCCCAGACCATCAACCGGCTGGCGGCCCGCCTCAATGCCGCGATCTCAAGTCGCATGCGACTGGTGGCAGCGGCAGGCCACGATCTGCGCACGCCGATGACCCGCATGCGGCTGCGCGCAGAATTCGTCGCTGATGCCGACGAGCGCCAGTCCTGGCTCAAGGACCTCGACGAACTCGATCACATAGCCGACAGCGCCATCCGGCTGGTTCGCGAGGAGGTCAGCAATGCGGCCGACGAGACCGTACGGCTCGACAGGATCATCGAGGAGATCGTCTCGGAAATCCGCGAGACGGGGCTTGATGTCGATCACGGTCCGCTTCTGCCCGTCGTCGTCACAGGCGCACCGTTTGCCCTGAAAAGGGCGATTCGCAATCTGGTGATCAATGCGGCGACCCATGGTGAAGGGGCCTGCCTTTCGCTTGGCGGTATTGCAGATGGCGATGCGGTCCTGACGATCTGCGACAATGGCCCCGGAATACCGCCGCATCTGCTCGACCGGGTGTTCGAACCCTTCTTCCGCGTCGATCAGGCCCGCCGCCAGATCGTGCCCGGTGCAGGTCTCGGGCTCGCCATTTCCCGGGAGATCATCGAAAACAATGGCGGTTCGGTTGCCATCGTCAACAGGCCGGAAGGCGGGTTATTGCAGACCGTACGGCTGCCGGTCTCCCTTGCGGATTGAGGGAAGACATGCCGCTTCATTTGCCCCATGGGTGCTGCTAGAAGAAGTCTTTCTCAGGCACAAGATGACAGGGCAAACACGGGAATGACAGACAACCTCATCGTCAGGGCAGGGCCCTTCACGTTTTCGGCGAGGCTCGAAACCGCTTTGGCGCCGAAGACATGCGCCGCCATCCGCCGGGTTCTTCCCTATCGGCAGAAGCTTATTCATGTGCGCTGGAGCGGCGAGGCCATGTGGATCCCGCTTGGGGAGGAGGATTTCGGTGTCGGCTATGAAAACCACACCAGCTTTCCGGCGCCAGGGCAGATGCTTCTCTATCCGGGCGGCATCAGCGAAACAGAAATGCTGCTCGGCTATGGCGGGGTGCATTTCAAGTCGAAAATGGGCCAGCTTGCCGGCAACCATTTCATGACAATAACGTCCAACCTCGACGACCTGCCGCAGTTGGGCAAGATGGTCCTATGGGAAGGGGCGCAGCCGATCGAGATCAGCAACGCCCCCTGATTTCGCGCGATCCGCCTGCCTCTGGCAGGCGGTCTTTCAACGCTTCTACTGGCCGGCAACCTCGATTGCCGAGCCGCCACCAACGGCGATGTTCAGTGCGACATAGTTCGTTGCAAGGCTCCGAATACCGGCAGCCAGCTGAATGCGCGACGACGACAGCGAGCGCTCGGCATCGAGAACATCGAGCAGCGATGTGGCGCCGCCCTTGTAGCTTTCACGTGCCAGGCCCAGTGCTTCTTCATAGGACGCGACGACCTTTCGCAGGGCGGCGACCGTCTGGTAGTTCTTGCGCAGCGAGATCAGCGCATTCTCGACGTCCTCGACGGCGCGCAGCACAGTCTGCTTCCAGGCGATGTACTGCTGGGCAGCGCCAGACTTGGCAATGTCGACATTGGCCTTCAGGGCGCCGCCGTTGAAGATCGGCAGGTTCAGGCTCGGTCCGAACGACCAGGCCGCTGCGCCCCCCCGGACGGCGTTGGAGATCGTGCGCGAACCGTCGATCGTGCCGCTGAGCGAGATGCTCGGGTAGAGCTGCGATTCGGCAACACCGATCTGCGCGGTCGCTGCCGCGAGCAGGCGCTCGGCACGGCGGATGTCGGGACGGTTGCGGATCAGGTCGGCCGGGATGCCGATCTTGGTGTTGTAGCGCGGCATTGGCTGCGCTGCGCCACGAATGAGGTCGGCGGTGACCGTGGTTGCCGGCACACCAAGGAGCGTGGCGATATGATTGGCCGCAACGTGGAAGCCGGTTTCATAGGCTGGCAGTTCCGCCAGCGTCTGGTTGACGAGACCTTCGGACTGGACGACGTCCAGATTGGAGGCTGCACCGGCGGCCTTGATGTCGTTGGTCAGCTTCAGTGTTTCGCGCCGCGACGACAGGCTCTTCTGCGCCAGTGCCAGGGCTTCCTGGTTGTAGCGGGCGTCGATATAGGAGCTGACGAGATCGGACAGATAGGCCAGCCTTGCTACGTTCACGTCATCAAAGGCGGCGTCGAGCGAGGCATTCGCCGACTCCTTGGCACGACGATACTGGCCGAAGAAATCGAGCAGCCACGACGCATCGAGACCGGCTGTCAGCGTTGAGGACTCGCTGTGGTCATTGCCGGTAACGGAACTCCGGCGCGCAAACGAGCCATCTGATCCTTGTCTGCTCGCGGACGCGCCGCTGTTCAACTGCGGCAATCCGCCGGCGCCAGCAGAGATGACGTTGGCGCGCGCCTCGACGATGCGCTCCATCGATGCCTTGACGTCGAGGTTTTCGGCCAGACCCTGCGCAACCAGGCTGTTCAGCTTCTTGTCGCGGAAAGCCTGCCACCAGGGTGACAGGGTAACGTCATCGGCAACACGGGCGTTGCCCTCGGAGAACTTTCCCGGAAGGGCTGCATCCGGGGACTGATAGTTGGGGCCGACGACGCAGCCAGACAGAAGGAGAAGGCTCAAGGGAAAGAGCACGTTTGCAATTTTCATCTGGTATCCCCATCCGGCAAGGCATGCGCGGCTTACTATTCAAATTTTAATCGGTCTTTAACAGTTTTCCGCGTATCAAGAACGCAGTCGATGTCAAAGTTTGAGGGGACGAAACTGTCCCCAGAAATTCTTGTGGCATGCCGTGAGCCGACAGACGGAAATCACTCCCCGATTTCCACGGCCTTCACAGACAGCAATTCCACGATCCTAGTCTTAGTCGCCCTACGTCATCGAGCAAGGCCTCGGATGCGTCGCAGTACCGAGCGGACTCCATATATGATGGTCCCTCACTGAATGCAATCGGACAATCTGGGGATTCGTACCCGGCGCAGTCTTGGCATTCACGACCCTCCTGCCGCACCCGTCACCGTGTCTTCAGCACCGGTCTGGTGACCCGCCAGGCGGCTTTTCGCGTCTATCGCATGTGACTGGGGCCGATATTCCGTCGCTGTGCATGAAAAAGTGCGCGCCAAGCCGAACCGGCGGGTTGAAATCGTGTGATCGGTTCGAATGCCGCAGACAGCCCGGCGTGCCTGAGCCTCAGAAAAATATCAGGCGCTTTGCCGAGCGCACCGGCCCGCCGAATAACCAGGAGTGGTGCAAATTGGTCGCAGGTTGGACGCGGTGCCATGCTGAAGGCGAACGCAAGGAAAATGTGCATCGGCGGGCGCAGCCAGATGCCGGCAATGCTTGCGCGGACCGGTCATCGGTCTTGCCCCCGCCCGTATTCAGAGTAAGGCATTCAGGGATTGTCTTCCTCTTGAGGACCGGTGGTTCGTGATCAGACCCACATCTCGCGCTCGCCGAACTGCTCGCCGTCCTTGAAGTTTTTCGTGCCGATCAGTGACGCCGCTTCGGATGGGGCTTGGTCTGCCTGGGTGTGAGGCGTTTGTTGCTGTTCGGTCTTGCTGCTTTCCGTTGCCGCCAGGGCTGCAAGCTTGGCCTTCAGTTCGGCGATCCCCTGTTCAAGCTCGGATTTTTCCGCATCGGTTTTCGCTTCGTCGAGTTCGGTCTGCTTGGTTTGGATCTGGGCTTCAAGCGAAGCCTTCTGGGCCGTGCCACCGCCGGAACTGCTGGTCGTCGTTGTGGTCAGGAGCGTTGTGCTGGAAATAGCGGCAACCATTGTCTTTCCTTCGTATTTTCGGTGTTGCGATCCGCAACAGTGGTCATGGATCCCCTAACCAAAGCTGACTTCAACAGTCGAGACCTTATCCCTGCAATCTTCGCTTTTTCCGCGCGGAAACATTTCAGGACGCAATCGGCCACCGCTGCAAAAGCGGCTCAACCTTCGGAAACATCGCTGTATTGGCCCGTTTCGACAGAGGGCGGCTCGGCGTCGCCTAGCTGTCGGCCAGATCAGGCGAAGAGATGGGAAAGCAAACGCAACGCAGCCTTACAGGCGCGACGCACGCGAGAAACAAAGACAAACAAAAAACCGCCACAAGAAACAATTTGATACGCTATTTATGGCTGAAACGATCCGAATCCGGGGCGGAAACGGACGCAAGCGCGCAGGTTTTTGTGCGCGGGCCCGGTGCTGTTGCGAATCAGTCCGGGGCGGGAATGGCGTTTCAGGCGGCCAGCCATTTCCGCTCGCGGGCAAAATTGGCGAGGTCATTGGCGCTCATCGGGCGGGCAAAGGCGTATCCCTGAAGACCGTGGCAACCGAGCTCCCGCAGCGCCTGGGCGTGCTCCATGGTCTCCACGCCCTCTGCGATGACTTCTATCCCGAGCGAGCTGCCGATATCGATGATCGAGGCGACGAGCTGGCGCTGCTTCGTCGAAGTCAGGATCGGGATAATCAACTGGCGATCGATCTTGAGGCGCCGCGGGGTCAACTTCAAAAGACTGACGATGGATGCGTAACCCGTGCCGAAGTCGTCGATCTCGATATCGATCCCCAGGCTCTTGATGCGTTCAATATTGGACAGAACCGTGACATCGCTTTCATCAAACGAAATCGATTCCAGAAGTTCGAAGGACAGGCGTCCGGCCGGTATGGTCAATTGCGAGAGACGTTCGATGAGGTGTTCATCGTGCAGTCGCTGGTAGGACAGGTTGACAGAGAGCTTCGGTATATGGATGCCGGATGCTTCCCAGCGGTGCAATTGGAACAGCGCCTGCTCGAGGATGCGCTGATCGATGTCAGCAATGACGTTGATGTCTTCCGCAGTCTTCAGGAAGGCGTGGGGGGCGAGCAAGCCCTTTGTCGGATGATCCCAGCGGGCCAAGGCCTCGACGCCGATAATGTCGAGCGAGGCCGGGCAGAACTGCGGCTGGAAATGGGCGATGAATTCGTTCTGTTCGAGCCCGCGCAGGATTTCGTCGGCAGTCTGCTTGGATTTGATCACCGCTGTCTTGAGCGAATGGGTGAAGACCTCGTAGCGGTTACGGCCGCGGCGTTTGGCTTCGTAGAGCGCGATGTCGGCATTCACCAGAACCTGGATGCGCTCTTCATCTGGACGCGTCTGGTGCGCGATGCCGATGCTGACGCCGATGCGGCACTCCTGTTCCTTGTAGCGGATCGGCAGGCTCATCTCGTCGATGATGCGGCTTGCCATGGTCGTGTCGCTGATGTCCGTCGAGCCGCTTTTCGAAATGATCACGAACTCGTCGCCGCCGATGCGGCCGACGAAATCGCTGTCACGCGTGTTCGCCCTTAGAACCTTTGCGGCATGGCGCAGCACTTCGTCGCCTGCCGCATGGCCCAGTGTGTCGTTGATTTCCTTGAACCGGTCGAGATCGACATGGAAGATACTCACCAGGTCTGCGTTGTCGCTGTGCACGCTCCTATCGGCGAGGACCTGATCGAGATAGCGGCGGTTTGGCAGGGTGGTCAGCGGATCATGCAGGGCGTTGAATTCCATGCGGTGTCGGGCCGCTTCAAGTTCGGTATTATGGGCCTCCGCCTGGGCCTTGGCCTCTTCGAGGATCGCGTTGGTTTCGACGTCCCGGGTGACGTCCCAGTTGACGCCAACAATTTTCTGCCGCCCGCCGGCTCCGAGATATTTCGAGCCGATCGCGCGGATATGCCTGATATTGCCATCGGGCAGGACAATGCGGAACTGGGACATGTAGCTTTGGCCATCAGCCTGGGCTGCGGCGAATTCGGCTTCCGCCTGTTTCAGGTCGTCTGGATGCAGGGTTGTCTGCCAGTCTTCGTAGGTGCCCTTCAAATGGAGCCCGCCGTAGAGCTCTTTCATGCGCTCGTCCCAGAACAGCGTGCCGGTTGTGATATCCAGCTCCCATATGCCGATCTGCGATGTATCAAGCGCAATCTTCAGGCGATAGGATAGTTCCTGCAGGCTTTCCCTGTTCTGCTTCAGCACCTCGATATTGCCCTGACGCTCCTCCATCAACCGGCCTGTCAGGAACATCGGAACGAGAATGAAGAGGCCGCCCGTCGCCACCAGCACGCGCAATTGCCATGTGTTCGGTGGCTCGCGCTGCCAGCCCCCCTTAGGGGTGGCCATGACCTGCCAACTGCCCGAGTGGAGGAATATATTCCTTACGACGGGATCCAAAGCCCGGATGGTCGGCGAGCCGTAAAACTGTTCACCATCCTCGCCAAGGCCATCGCGACCGATGATCGCGATGTCGATATCCGAAGCGGCGGCGAGGAGGCCACTGTCCTGGTAGAGCCGGGGAACATCGATGACGGCAGAGAGGATGCCCCAGAAGCTGTTCGTACCGCCGTGACCGGAAATGAAGACCGGGAATCGGCCGATCAAACCTTCACCCCCCTGGACCAGTGACAGAGGGCCGGCCATAACCATCCGCGCAGTTTCCTTGACGCGCTCCGCTGCGGCGCGCTGATCCTCGTTCTTCCGATAATCGAGGCCGAGGGCCTTCCTGTTCTCTTCAAGCGGGTAAACCAGCGAAACCACGAGATTGGGGGCGGCTGCGATGCTGCGCAGGCGCGACTGCTCGTTGAAAAGATGCCTTGCCAGTTGGGAAAAGCGTTTCTGATCCATGCCGGGTTCGGTGGAGATCGTTGCGATCAGCCCCCGCACCAGTTGGATATCGCCGTTGATGTTGGCCTCGAGCTTCGACCGGATGGGATTGAGGGCCGTTGCAACCTCTTCCCGTAACTTGGCGTGATGGACCTCGCGATTTTGCTGTTCGGCAAAAATACCTGCGGCGATGACGACAATGAGCACCAGAAGGCTTGGCAAGTGGTTCGCCGTGAGCCAGCGTGTTGTTCTCGGTCTTTCCGGCATGTTTGATTGGTCTGACTGCACACGATCACCACATTGCGGTCCTGTCGGACAGGGTGGCGGGATAGTCGCAAAATCATCTTAACAAGATGTATGAAACGACAGGGTCAAGCAGTCGTGGCGACCTTGTGCCCTGCAGTCGGCCCTTGGATGCTGTTTACGGCTGCCTTGCTCCGCCGTCGATCATGGCGATCAAGGTTGCAAGCCTGTCGGCGTCGCGCGGCAGCTTGTCGGTTCGCAAGCGCGAAATCCGGGGGAAACGCATGGCAACGCCGGACTTGTGACGGCCGGAGCGGTTGATGCCCTCAAAGGCCACTTCGACCACGAAACCGAAATCCGGCTCCGCACGCACCGATCGAACCGGGCCGAAACGCTCGATCGTATTGTTGCGGACAAAGCGGTCGAGAACGTCCAGTTCGGCATCCGTAAAACCGAAATAGGCCTTGCCGACAGGCACGAGGGTGTCCTTGCCATCACTCTCGGTCCAGACGCCGAAGGTGAAGTCGGAATAATAGCTGGATCGCTTGCCGTGGCCGCGTTGCGCATACATCAGCACGGCATCGACATTGTAGGGATTGCGCTTCCACTTGAACCAGGGCCCTTTGGCCCGGCCGGGTGTATAGGGCGAATCCAGCCGTTTGAGCATGATGCCTTCGATCACCGGATCGGGTGGATCGCTGCGCAGACGGTTGAGTTCCTCCCAGCTTGAAAACGGCACCAGCGGCGACAGGTCGAAATGCGCGGCGGATGTCGTCTCCAGAAGTCCCGCCAGTTGCTCGCGTCGTGCCAGAAAGCCGTCGCCACGAATATCGACTGTGCCGGAAAACAACAGGTCATAGCCGCGCACGAAGGCCGGATAGTCTTCCAGCATTTTGGCGCTGACGGTCTTGCGGTTCAGGCGCTGCTGCAGGTCGGAAAAGGTGCGTGTCGCCTGATTGGTGCGCGATGTGCCGCCGACCAGAAGCTCTCCATCAAGGACGCCTTCGAAATCGGTGGCTTCGAGAATATCCGGGAAAGCCCCCGAAATATCGTCGCCACTGCGCGAATACAATCGCCGCGTACCGCCGAGATTGGCCAGTTGAACGCGGATGCCGTCCCATTTCCATTCGGCGGCGAAATCGGCCGGATCCAGGTTTTCGAGGTCCTTGTCGCCGACCGGTGTTGCCAGCATGACGGCGTGAAACACAGCCGGTGTCGTCAGTTGCGGCTTGTCCGCCTTGCCTTCGAGCCACTGGAAAAGCTCTCTGTAGGGCGGCGCAAGCCCATGCCACAATGTCTCAATATCGCCGATGTCTTTTTCGCCGACATCGGCGACCGCCTGTTTTGCCAATCTCGCGGAGACGCCGATACGCAGCCCGCCGGTCACGAGTTTGAGGAAGGCAAAGCGGCTGGAGCTGTCCATCTGGTCGAGAAGACTGCGGACCAGCCCGCGCACCTCCGATCGCCCGACAGACTGGAGCAGGTGGATGATCGCGCCCAGCGACAGGTCATGGGCTTCCGATCCGGCTTCCGTCGAGGGTTCCCAGACCAGCGAGATCGTCTCTGCGAGATCACCAACATAATCGTAGGAGTAGCGGAACAGCACCTCGTCCATGCGCTCCATCACCAGTTCGCGCAACAGCGCCGGCTTGACCGCTTTCAGCGACAGCGTCGAGGCGATGGTGGCCAGGGCATAGCCGCGGTCCGGGTCGGGCGTTGCGCGGAAATAGTCTGACAGCAGCCTGATCTTGGCGTTGCGCTGCGGGGTGAGGACCAGACGGTCGAGAAGTTCGGCAAAGGCACGCATCACTCGCCCTCGTCGTCGTAGCCGACCAGATGCAGCGGCCGGGCGGCAATGCCCTGAAGCTCGCACCAGCGCACCAGGGCTTCCTCGCGGCCATGCGTCACCCAGACCTGGCCCGGTGCGATTTCGAGGATCGTCCGGGTCAGTTCGGGCCAGTCGCAATGATCCGAGATGATCATTGGCAGTTCGACGCCCCGCTGCTTTGCGCGCTGCCGCACCAGCATCCAGCCGGAGGCGAAAATCGATACGGGGTCTGGAAAACGCCGTGCCCATTTGTCGGCGAAGGCCGATGGCGGACCGATGACGATGGCGCCGGCAAAGACCTGGCGGTCATGTCCAACCAGCGTTGCCGGTCTGAGATCGCCGAGATCGTATCCCTGCGACTGATAATAATCGCAGAGTTTAACAAGGGCGCCGTGGATATAGATTGGCGCCTCATGGCCGGCCTCCCTGAGCAGGGCAATGACCCGTTGTGCCTTTCCCAGAGCATAGGCGCCGACAAGATGGGCACGTTCTGGGAACTGCCGCAGCGATGTCAGGACCTTTGCGACTTCCAGCCGATCGTCGGGGTGGTGGAAGACCGGCAGGCCGAAGGTCGCCTCCGTGATGAAGACATCGCAGGCAACCGGCTCAAATGGCAGACAGGTGGGATCGCGGCGGCGCTTGTAGTCTCCGGAGACGACGATGCGCGTTCCCTGCGCTTCGACGGCAATCTGCGCGGAGCCGAGAACATGCCCCGCCGGATGAAAGCTGACGGTTGCCCCGTTGATGACCAGTTTTTCCCCCAGGGCTGCCACCTGCTCACTGTTGCAGAAGTCCTCGCCGTAGCGGATGCGCATGATATCAAGCGTTTCGCGCGTGGCGAGCACGTGGCCGTGACCGGAACGGGCATGGTCGGCATGGCCGTGCGTGATCAGGGCGCGATCGACCGGCTGGACCGGATCGACGTAAAACTGGCCGACCTCGCAGAAGAGGCCTTTCGGCGTGGGGTAAAGCAGGGCGTCCGGTTTCATGGAGTGGAAGATAGCCGGCAAACGCGCGTCTGCCAGCCATGTCCAAGATTTTTTTAGCGCATGCCGTCGATCATGCCGGCCGGCCGATCGTTTTGGCGATGAGAGCGAGCACGGCGTCGGCATCGACGGAGGTGCAGACGCTCTGGCTCGGCAGATCGTCCCAGGGGCTTGGCGGGAACGACCGGCTGTCGGGCTTCTGAATGGTCTGTCCATCGGCAATGCCGCCGCAGATAACCCGGATCGCACCGCTGCGTGTCTCGAACAGATGCGGCGCGACCACGTAGACGCAGGCGCAGCTGTCATGCACGACCATGCCGTCCTCGACATGCTGCTCGTAGAATTCGATGTAGAACTGCGAGATTTTCGCCAGAAGCGTGGCGCGCTCGCCGCCGGTCATGGCAATGTCGGCCATCAGTTTACGCGTCATGACGGTCTTCGTCGTGACGTCGAGACCGACCACCGTTACCGGCCAGGGGGCTGTCATGGTCACGTCGGCAGCGTCCGGGTCTCCATGGATGTTTGCTTCCGCAGCCGGCGTAATGTTGCCGGGTACGTCGAAGGCACCGCCCATGATCACCACGTCCTTGACCAGCACGGCAATATCAGGATCTTCCTTCAGCGCCAAAGCGAGGTTTGTCATGCGCCCGACGGCGACGATCGTTACCTCTCCGGGGTGGGCCCGCACAGTCTCGATGATGAAGCGGTGCGCCGGACGGGGATCGAGATCGACATCGACCTTGTCGGAAACGCCGATATTGCCCAGCCCGTCATCGCCATGGATGGCTGTTGGCCAATCGACATGCGGCCGTGACGGATCAAGGGTCTCGCCAAGACCTTTTGCGACCGGCGCAGCGATGTTCCATGTCTTCTTCAGGTAAAGCGCGTTGCGCGTCGTCGTCTCGATCGAGGCATTGCCGAAAACGGTCGTGATGCCGATCAGGTCGATATCGGGGTGCTGATGCAGGAAAAGCAGAGCCATCGCATCGTCAATGCCGGGATCCGTATCGAAAATTACCTTGTGCATCGTGTCTTCTTCTCGTTCTCTTGGCTGTCGTCAGGGTTGATGGTCTGTCTATGGAGGCAAGCCTGGGCTGAAAGTCAATCTTGCCCCGGCTTCGGTTGTTACTGGAAGCGCTTGATTGAGAAGGGCGCAAGGTCGACGGTTTGTTCGCCCGACATCAGCCGGGTCACGGCCCGCGCTGATGCGGCCGATAGGGTCAGGCCGAGATGCCCGTGACCGAAACACATGGCGATCCGCGGATCGTCCGGGCTGAGGCTGATCACCGGAACCGAATCGGGTGTCGATGGTCGCCGGCCCATCCATTCGACGCCACCGGTCTCGGGCAGCGACGGCACGTAGCGGCGCATCTTTTTGCGCATCGCGGCAGCCCGGGCGAAATTTGCCGGTGCCTCCGGACGCGCCAGTTCGACAGCACCACCGATCCGCAGCGCATTGCGCATCGGGGTTGCGACGAAGCCATGTTCGGCGAAGAAAACCGGCACTTCGAGCTTGACCTGCGGGTCGGTAAAAGTGGTGTTGTATCCGCGTTCGGTTTCCAGAAGAACCTTGAGGCCAAGCCCTCGCACCAGGTCGCGCGACCAGACGCCCGCGGCGATGACGACCTTGTCGAACATCTCGCGTTCTCCTGCCGCGGTGATCAGGCTGACGCCGTCACTCGCCGATTGCACGGCCTTGACGGTCGCGTCGACGAAGCGGCCACGTTGCCGAATATGGTTCTGCAGGTGGCGCAGCAAGGCCAGAGGGTCGGCAAAGGTCTGGTAGCCATGCGAAAACACGCCGCCTGCAAATGCGCCTTCCAGGGCGGGGACACGGGCGCGTGCCTGTATCGTATCGAGTTTTTCTACGGCATAGCCCAGAAGCTCGGCCGTGCGCTGTTCATGCTGAAAGGCTGCTTCCACAGCGCCGGGACTGTCGAAAACGGTCAATGCTCCGGTTTTTGCCATGTGGCCGGACAGATCGACCATGGAGGCGAGTGCCAGATGTTCGCATGGTGCTGACCGCATCAGTCCGAGCAGGGCAAGGCGCGATGCCGCAACCCTGGCAGGGGCCGCGGCCCTCAGAAACGCGGTCATCCAGGGCATCAGCGCCACGAGATCCTGCCAGCGCAGTGTCAGCGGTCCGAGCGGATCCATCAGCCATTTCGGAGCGGCGAGAATCATGTCGGGGCGGGCAAGGGGATCGATCTCCGGAACGGCGAGAATGCCTGCATTGCCAACGGAAGCGGGTAATCCCTGCGCGTCCTTCTCAAAAACAGTGACGTCGTGCCCCTGCTCGAGCAAGTAGACGGCTGTCGCGCATCCAATGATGCCCGCGCCTGCAATGCCAATACGCGCCATGATGCGGTGAATGTCCTTTGGGAAATAAGATGGTCGTTGTCACGGTTTTAGCAATGTGGCTGCAGCGATCAACCGAATTCGCCGTGAATGTGGTGCTTGTCTGTTTTAGGCTTGCTTCAAGTGTGCGCGGCCAAAACGCAACCGCAACCACCTTCCTGCAAGCCATCGCAAACCGGGATGCGTCAGGACGAACCACATTTTGCCGGCAGATGGCCGCCGGATGCGATCGCGCTTAAACTTTCCGAAACGTCGAACCCGTATCTTTGCCGCTTATCGTGTGTGTTTGGAGTAGAAGCGATGGCGGAGCAATGGGCGTGAAGGCGAAGATCCTCAAGATGCGCTTTCCGAAGAAAGTCATGCTCATCCTGTCCGGTGTGCTTCTGCTCGGCGGCGCGTCCGGTGCATTTGCACTCTACGCAGCCAAGAGTACGAGCCATGCGGAAACAGCCAACGCTGTCTCGCTTTCGGGCCAGGCATGCACCACGATCCAGACCCTGAAACTGCGACGCAACGGCCAGCGCTGGATCCGCAAATATGTGAATACCGACAGCATCGGCGGGATCGATCGCGTCCGCACGGCGTTGCGGGTCACCGGCGTTCTCGCAAAACAGGAAAAAGCGGACTTCTATCAGGTCATCATTCTCGATCATGCCGGTCCAACGGAGCGCGCTCATATGCGCGGTGCGGCAATCGGCGCCGAAGTTCTGTTCGCACCGCAGCCGGACCAGATCCCCGGCATGACGGCCCCCTTCGTTGCCAAGTACAACGATGCGGAGGCCAATATGGTCGGGCTGTTCCACGGCAAGGAAGTCGTGGTGCCGCTTGACGAGATCAAGGCGACGCTGACGGCGATGGACGACAAGTCCGATTGCATCGATACCACAGTGGAGATTGGCGAGCCGGGATCGGAAGTCGCGCACAAAAGCATGCCCGGTGACGAAGAGGTTGTGGCTGGTCATGAGCCTGCCGGCGAACATGGCGAAGCTGCGGAAGCCGGCCATGGTGAGGCAGCGGCCGATGGAGCCCATGCCGAACCTGCCGCAGAAGCCGAAACGGGTGGCGGCATGTTCGCGTCAATCAAGGCCATGATTTTCGGCGGAGAAGAGAACGCACAGTCACCGACGCCGGAGCATGAGGCCGCCCTGCCGGCGGAAGCAGGCGAGCACGCAACGACGGAAGGTCAAGAAGACCCTGCCGCCGCCCATGATGCGCCAGCACCTGCCGAGGCTGAAGAACATGCGGCGGCGCAAGAATCCGTCGCGCATTGACGTTCTCCCGGTTTTTACGGCCGGGAGACGAAACAGTTTCGATCAGTCGTTTCGGTTGCGCCGTGCCGGGAACAGGATGATGTCGCGGATCGACGGTGCGTTGGTCAGCAGCATGATCAGGCGATCAACGCCGATGCCGAGGCCGCCGGCCGGGGGCATGCCCTGGTCGATCGCGTCCAGGAATTCGTCATCAAGCTGCTTGGCCTTCTCGCCGCGGGCATGCGCCTGCTCCAACTGCTCGACCATGCGCTTGCGCTGTTCTTCCGGATCGTTCAGTTCCGAGAAAGCGTTGCCGATCTCCCAGGCGTTGCAATAGGTCTCGAACCGCTCGACCAAGCGCGGCTCGCCCGGCACTTCCTTGGCGAAGGGCGAGATATCCTTCGGGAAATGGGTGACGTGGCTCGGCTGGATCAGCGTGCCCTCGACCTTTTCCTCGAAGATGAAGGCGAGGCATTCGCCCCAGGTCGCATCCTTCTCGACTTCGAAGCCGGCAGCCTTGGCAGCGGTGCGGGCTTCCTCGTCTGTCTTCATGGCCAGAAAATCGATGCCGGTCGCTTCCTTGACGGCGTCCGGCATGGGCACGCGCTTGAACGGCCCCTTGAATGAGATTTCCTTGTCACCGAAGGCAAATTCGGTGCTGCCGTGAATGCTCATTGCCAGCTTGGCGAACAAGCGCTCGACGAGGTCCATGATGTCCTCGTAGTCGGCATAGGCCCAGTAACATTCCATCATGGTGAATTCCGGATTGTGCCGGGTGGAGACGCCTTCGTTGCGGAAGTTGCGGTTGATCTCGAAGACCTTGTCGGTAAGGCCGGAAACCAGCGTGCGCTTCAGGAAGAGTTCCGGCGCGATGCGCAGGAACATGTCGAGCTTCAGCGTGTTGTGATGCGTCTTGAAGGGCTCGGCGGTGGCGCCGCCATAGACCGAATGCAGCATCGGCGTCTCGACTTCCATGAAGCCGTCTTCCTCCATGAAATGCCGGATGCCGGAGACGATCTTCGAGCGCTGCTGGAAGCGGAGCTTCGAATCCTCGTTGGTCATGATGTCGAGGTGGCGCTTGCGATAACGCTGCTCGACATCCGACAGGCCATGCCACTTTTCCGGCATCGGCAGCAGCGCCTTGGTCAGCATGGTGATCTCATGCGCATTGATCGACAGTTCGCCGCGCTTGGTGCGCCGCACGATGCCGGTGACGCCGATAATGTCGCCAATGTCGATCAGCGGCAGAAGCGCCCGGGCGTCCTCGGGCGTCGTGTCCTTGTGGGAGAAGATCTGGATCTTAGCCCCGGCGTCATGGATGTCCATGAACATGCCGGAATTGCGCGCGGAATAGACGCGGCCGGCAACCGTGACCGTATCCTCCGTCACGACGTCGGCTTCAAGCGTCTCGTATTTTGCAGCCAGGTCCGCATTGGTGATGGTGCGGTGGAAATGCGCGGGATAGACGTCGCCGATCTTTTCGCGCAGCATTTTCAGCTTCTGGGCGCGCACTTCCGTGACGTCGGAGGAGAGGGTGATTTCTGGTGTCTTGTCGGTCATGGGGTTCGCCTTGGATAGGGCCTGTGTTCTTATAAGGTGTGTGCTCGAGCGCCTCTTCCTCTTCTCCCCAGCGGGGAGAAGGTGGCCCGCAGGGCCGGATGAGGGGGAGCCGCTTGCACCGAAGTCTGCCGTGCGCCCCCTCATCGCCTCGCATTCGCTCGGCACTTCTCCCCGATGGGGAGAAGAGGGAGTTTGCCGTTATTTCCCGCTGCCAGCCATGCTGGCGGCAACCTGCGCTGCCAATTTCAACCGCTGGCGCACGACCGAGCGGCCGAGGATGGCCATTGAATCGAAAAGCGGAAGCGAGCGCGAGGAGCCGGACATGGCGACGAACAGCGGAGCGACGACAACCTTGAGCTTCTTGCCCATGCGGTCGGCAATGGCGCGCAGTTCGGCCTCGATCGTCTCGACATTCCATTCGAGGATCTTTTCGAGGTCGGGCTGGACGGTGTTGAAAATCTCGACCAGTTCCTCCGGTGTCGATTTCACCTTGGCAAAGGCGGATGCGTCGAGCCCGAGATCGGACTTCAGCAGGAAGCCTGCGAGATCCGGCAATTCGCCAAGCTTGGTGATGCGCGACTGCGACAGCTTCAAGCCTTCCTTCAGCCGGTCGTTTTCCATCGCCCAGGCAAGCACACGGCCTGCAAATTCGTCTTCCGACAGTTTCTCCCGGATCCAGCGGCCGTTCAGCCAGTCGAGTTTCTGGATGTCGAAAATGGCGCCGGCCTTGGAGAGGTTTTCCGGGTCGAACTTTGCAGCCAGTTCTTCCATGCTCAAAAGCTCTTCGCCTTCGGAGATCTGGATGAAGAACAGGCCAAGGAAGTTCATCAGCGCTTCGGGCAGGTAGCCGAGCGCCGTGTAATAGGAGATCGAAGTCGGGTTCTTGCGCTTCGACAGTTTTGACTTGTCGTGGTTGCGCATCAGCGACAGGTGCATGAACACCGGCGGCTCAAGACCGAGATACTGGTATATCAGAATATGCTTCGGCACCGAGGAGAGCCATTCCTCGCCGCGCGCCACATGGGTGATCTTCATCATGTGGTCATCGACGACATTGGCCATGTGATAGGTCGGCATGCCGTCCGCCTTCAGCAGAACCTGCATGTCGACGGCATCCCATGGAATATCGACGTCGCCATAGACGCCGTCGGTGAACTTGCACGAGCCTTCGGTCGGGATCTTCATGCGCACGACGGTCGGTTCGCCGGCGGCCATGCGGGTGGTCACTTCTTCGGCGCTGAGGGTGAGGCAGCGACCATCATATTTCGGCGGCTTGCCAGCGGCACGCTGGGCATCCCGCATTTCGGCCAGCCGTTCGGGCGTGCAGAAACAGCGAAAGCCGTGGCCGTTGGAAACGATCTGCTCGACAAAGGGAAGATAGGTGTCCTTGCGGTCGCTCTGGCGATAGGGGCCATAGGGGCCGCCGATATCCGGGCCTTCCGACCAGGTAAGGCCGCACCATTTCAGCGCGTCGAGGACCTTCTGTTCGAATTCGGGGGTCGAGCGCGTTGCGTCCGTATCCTCGATGCGCAGGATGAATTCGCCGCCGTTTTTCTTGGCGAAGAGATAGTTGAACAGAGCGATATAGGCGGTGCCGACATGCGGCTCGCCTGTGGGGGAGGGGGCAATGCGTACCCGGACTGGTCTGTCTGTCATGATCGTGGCCCGTTTTGACTGCTCTGAACCGTCCCGTCGTAAGGTTTCCCCGAGGATGAAGGTTCATGCTTTGAAGGGAAGGAAAAGCCCTGGAGGACGCTCAAACGAGCCGAATTTCAGGATTTTCCATTTGGCTCGCGTGAGACCATATTCAAAAGGACGCGTCAAGGAAAACTGCGGTCGTTGGGCGGCCGGGTCTTTTCTTGATGCACAGCAAATGGCCCGGGATCTTTCAATCCCAGGCCATGTCATTGATGCGGTGGACCGCACTGTTAGTGTGTGGCGGCCTTGTCGCGCTTGCGCTTGCGGCGCGTCAGCATGTTCAGAACCTCGACCAGCGCCGAGAAGGCCATGGCGGCATAGACGTAGCCCTTGGGAACATGGAAGCCCATGCCTTCGGCAATCAGCGTCGTGCCGATCATCAAAAGGAAGCCGAGCGCGAGCATGACGATGGTCGGGTTCTTCTCGATGAAGCGGGCCAGCGGCCCGGCGGCGACCAGCATCACGGTGACGGCAACGACAACGGCAACAACCATGATCGGCAGATGCGGCGTCATGCCAACGGCGGTGATGATGCTGTCGACAGAGAAGACGAGATCGAGCAGCAGGATCTGGCCGATGGCGGCGGCAAACGTCGTGTTCACGGTTGAAGACTTGGCAATGAAGTCTTCTTCATGATCTTCCGGATCGACGCTGTGATGGATTTCCTTCGTGGCCTTCCAGACAAGGAACAGGCCGCCGGCAATCAGGATCATGTCCTTCCACGAGAACTCGTTGCCGAGCACGGTGAAGACCGGTGCGGTCAACTGGACGATCCAGGCGACGGTGCCGAGAAGCGCAAGACGCATCACCAGCGCCAGCCCGATGCCGATGCGCCGAGCGCGTTCGCGGCTTTCAGGCGGCAACTTGTTGGTCAAGATGGAGATGAAGATCAGGTTGTCGATGCCGAGCACCACTTCCATGATGATCAGGGTGACGAGCGCGATCCAGGCGGCGGGATCTTGCATGAGAAGCAGAATGTCCTGCATCGCGGTTGGGTCCTTCTTCGATTCAAGCTGCAGATGGCGCGGACCCGCGACGCCGGACAGGCCCGCGGGTCAATGAAGTTTCTCTATGTATGGAGAAACAGCGTCAAGGCAAGCGCTGAAACAGCGCCGATCGCTGCGATTTAACGTTAAATGTGGTCGGTGCAGAGGGTATTGATGCGTTGCAAGGGCCCGTTGCCGCTAAATGCTCATCGCCGCAGGCTCCCCGCCATAGGCCAGGAGGAAGATCTTGACGCCTGAGGCGACTGCCTTTTCGATGTAGGCCAACGCTGGCGGGGCCTCCATTTCGCCGAAAAGCCGCCGTTTCAGCATGCCGGCCATACAGATTTCGATGAACTGGCGCGTGGCAAGATCGGTATCCTCGATTTCAATCCGTGCCTGCTGCACCTGCCGTTCGAGATAGGCTTTCAGAACCGTATAACCATTTTCCGGCGCGGCGGCGAAAAAGCGCTTCGCCAGTGTCGGCATGCGGTCGCTGACGCCCAGAACCATACGCATGGCGCGGATCGTGTCGTCGGAGGTGATGTGGCTGGTCAGTGTCCGGCCGAATTCAAACAGCGCCTCATCAATCGGCTCATGATCGTCAAGTGCGTGCTTGATGCTGCGCACGACGCGGTTTCGCTCCTGCTCGATCAGCGCGACAAAGAGATCTTCCTTGTTCTGGAAGTAGACGTAGATGGTGCCCTTGGAGACGCCGGCCTCGCGGGTGATGTCGTTCATGCTGGCAGCGTCGAAACCGACGCTCATGAAGACACGTTTCGCCCCATCGATGATCTGCTCGCGTTTGGCAGGGTCCTCGCCAGCTGCTTTGCGGCCCACGGCAGAGCGATCATCAGGACGGTCGTCCTGCGTCAGGTGTTCGTGTGCATCGTTTTCTGCGGCCGACATCGTCTTGTCTCGTTGTTAACTTTTCGAACCGATTGGTTCGATTCCTCTTGATATGTGTATTGTTTCGCCCTAAGTCAATCGAACTGAACGGTTCGGTTCGAACTTCTCATATAAGGGCTGGTAGCGCAACATGTCCGTTTCCAACAATTCCAAAGCCATCCATGTTCGCCCCGTCGGCGACGATGGTTCGCGAGATCATCGCACTGAAACAGAAGCGAGGGCGGTTGACGAGCCCGTTGCAGACCTGCAGGCGACCCCGTCAGCGCCGGACGCTCCAGCGCAGACGCCTGTACCCAAACGCCGCAACAAGATCCTGCCGGTGATCGCCCTGGCCGTCCTGGCCGCGGGCGGCTGGTACGGTTATGAATGGTGGACGAACGGCCGTTTCATGATTTCGACCGATGACGCCTATATTGAGGGTGACATCGCTTTGATCTCGCCGAAGGTGTCCGGCTATATCGAGACTGTCAACGTTGTCGCCAACCAGCACGTCAAGGCCGGCGCCCCGCTCATCACGCTCGACCGCGAAGACTACCGCATCGCTGCCGATCAGGCGCAGGCGCAGATCGATACGGAAAAACTCTCGCTGCAGCGTTTCGACGCCCAGATTGCCGGCGCAAAGGCGAGCCTCCAGCAGGCGCAGGCGCAGAAGTCAGCCCTCGCGGCGACGGTGCGCGGCGCTGAAACAACGCAGAAGCGTGCCAGCAATCTCGAATCGAAGGCCGTCGGCACGGTCGCTTCCCTTGACAACGCCCAGGTGGCGCTTGACCAGGCCAAGGCGAACCTGATCGGCGGCGATGCCAATATCGCCGTTGCCAGCGCCAATATCGCCGTTCTCCAGGCACAGCGGGCAGAAGCCGAAAGTACGATCCGCTCCCTGGAACTGGCCCGTGACAAGGCCAATCGCGATCTCGCCTTCACCGTGCTGAAGGCCCCCTATGACGGGATTGTTGGTAATCTTGCCGTACAGGACGGCGACCTTGTCTCCGCCGGCCAGCGTCTGGCAGCCCTTGTTCCGGTCGATCAGCTCTATATCGATGCCAATTTCAAGGAAACCCAGATTGCTGGCCTGATCCCCGGTTCGAAGGTCAAGATACACGTCGATGCCTTCGAAGACGAAACAATCGAGGGGACCGTTGCGTCGATCGCGCCGGCATCCGGCTCGGTCTTCTCCCTGCTGCCGGCTGAGAATGCCACCGGCAACTTCACCAAGGTGATCCAGCGCATCCCGGTTCGCATCGCCTTGCCCAAAGACGTTCTGGACAGCGGTCGCCTGCGGGCCGGCCTCAGCGTCGTCGTCGATGTCGATACCCGCACATCGCCGTCGAGCGACGGGACTGCCAAAGGCCAGTAACGGCAAACCGGCGCTGCCGGTTGAACGGAGTGTGTGTTCATGTCTGCCACCACGACAGCCGGAGCGGTATCGCGCCCGGCGACGGCTGCGCCTGCCGCCGAGAAGGCCTCTGAAAAGATGGACAGAAGACGGCTGATCGCCTTCTTTGCGATGGTGTTCGGCATGTTCATGTCGATCCTCGACATCCAGATCGTCTCTGCATCGCTCGCCGAAATCCAGGCCGGCTTGAGCGCCGGCTCCGATGAAATCGGCTGGGTGCAGACATCCTATCTGATTGCCGAAGTGATCATGATCCCGCTGTCCGGCACGCTGGCGCGCATCGTCTCGACTCGCGTGCTTTTCTCCGTGTCGGCGGCAGGCTTCACCCTGGCCAGCGCGCTTGCGGCCACGGCCACCAATATCGACCAGATGATCGTCTACCGGGCCATTCAGGGCTTCATCGGCGGCGGTATGATCCCATCGGTCTTCGCTGCCGCCTTCACGATTTTCCCGCCCTCCAAGCGTGCCATCGTCTCGCCGATTATCGGCCTTGTTGCAACGCTTGCACCAACGATCGGCCCGACCGTCGGTGGGTATCTCAGCCACGCCTTTTCCTGGCACTGGCTGTTCCTCGTCAACATCATTCCGGGCATTCTGGTGACGATCATCACCTGGAACTTCATCGATTTCGACAAGCCTGAACTAAGCCTCTTCAAGAAATTCGACTGGACCGGACTGGCCTCCATGGCGGTCTTTCTCGGCGGGCTGGAATATGTGCTCGAGGAAGGCAACGCCAATGACTGGTTCAACGACAGCCATATCGTTTTGGGTGCCGTCGCATCAACAGTCGGCGCGTTCATCTTTTTCTACCGGGTGTTCACGGTGAGTTTCCCGGTCGTGGACCTGCGCGCCTTTGGCAATCGAAACTTTGCGTTCGGCTCCCTGTTTTCCTTCGTCATGGGCATCGGGCTCTACGGATTGACCTATCTCTACCCGCTCTATCTAGGGCGTATCCGCGGCTATGACTCGCTGATGATCGGCGAGACGATGTTCGTCTCGGGCCTGGCCATGTTCCTCACCGCGCCGATCGCCGGCATCCTGTCGAACAAGATGGATCCGCGGGTGATGATGATGATCGGCTTCGGAAGTTTCGCGTCCGGCACCTGGCTGATGAGTTCGCTGACCGCCGACTGGGATTTCTACGAATTGCTGATCCCGCAGATCCTGCGCGGGTTTGGCCTGATGCTGTGCATGGTGCCGATCAACAACGTCGCGCTGGGCACGCTTTCGCCCGATCGTGTGCGCGCCGCCTCCGGCGTGTTCAACCTGACACGCAATCTCGGCGGTGCCGTCGGCCTGGCGACCATCAACACCATTCTGACCCAGCGCCAGCAGGAACACTATGCCCGTCTGTCAGAGCATGTGCAGTGGGGCAATCCGCAGGCCGTCGACCAGTTGCGCGATATGGCGTCGAACTACAACGCCCATGGGCTGGATGGCGCAACCATCGCCCTCCAGAAGATGTCGGAGCTTGTGCAGCGGCAGGCCAGCATCCTGTCCTTCGCCGATATCTTCGTCATTCTCACCGTGCTGTTCGGCTCCCTCGTCGTTCTGGCTTTCCTCATCAAAAAACCGCAGGCAGTGGCTGCTGACGCAGGCGGCGGCCACTGATCCGGAGCAAGGCAGACCCTGCTGGTTCGCTGCTAAAATTTTTTGATTTACGTACATCAAAAACTCCTCTAAGGATTTTTCCCGGAGGAAACATGCGTCCTACAGTTCATGACATTGCGGCCAGTGCCGGGGTCAGCCTTGCCACCGTCGATCGGGTTTTGAACCATCGGCCGGGTGTGCGCGGCGTGACCCGTGCGAAAGTCGAGGCGGCGATCGAGACGCTCGGCTATGTCCGCGACGTGGCGGCTGCCAATCTGGCGAAGGGGCGCGTCTATCCACTCGTGTTCATTGTTCCGGCCGGCGACAATCCCTTCATGCGCGGCCTGGAAGCCGAGATTTTGGTCGCCGGTCGGCGCTCGCCAGCCGATCGGGCGCAGATTTCCATCCTGACAGTCCCCGCGTTTGATCCGCTGGCGCTTGTGGAAGCCATCGACACGGCTGCGGCCGACCAACCCGCAGGCATTGCCGTTGTTGCCGTCGATGCGCCGGAGGTTGCTGCGGCGATCGACCGTGCCCGCACGACCGGCGTGCCCGTCGTGACGCTGGTGTCGGATCTTGCTGCGTCCGGACGGGATCATTTTGTCGGCATCGACAATGTTGCCGCGGGTCGAACGGCCGGAAGCCTGATGGGGCGTTTCCTCGGCAGTCGGCCCGGGCCGGTGGCGGTGCTGGCCGGTTCGATGCTGGTTCGCGATCACCGCGAGCGCCTGGAGGGGTTTACAGCAGCCATGGCAGAGCATTCCGAGGTGCGGGTGATCCTCGACGTGCTCGAGGGGCAGGACGATCCGATGCTGGCCGAGGAACTGGTGGCCATGTGTTTCAATGCGCATCCGGACCTTGCCGGAATCTACAGCCTTGGTGCCGGCAACCGGGGCCTCGTCACTGCAATTTCGGCCAGGGCTCCCAAGGGTCTGCGCGTCATCGCCCACGACCTCACGTCCCATACACGCTCGGCGCTCAAGGCTGGACTGATCGACGCCGTGCTGCATCAGGATGCCGGCCATGAAGTCCGCAGCGCGATCCGCGTCCTGAAGGCCAAGGCCGATGGTGTTGCGGTGATCGAGGCGCAGGAGCGCATCCGCATCGATATATTCCTGAAAGACAACCTGCCGCCTGAACAGCGAGGCGACCTGCGCGACCAGGTCGAGCAGGACGACTGAAACCCTATGGAGGAGAACACAATGTATCTCGGTCTCGATCTCGGAACATCGGGCGTCAAGGCGCTTTTGATCGACGGTAATCAGACGATCGTCGGCTCGGGCACAGGATCGCTTGACGTCTCCCGGCCGCATCCGGGCTGGTCGGAACAGGACCCGGCACACTGGATCCGGGCGACGGAAGAAGCGATCGCGGCCCTGAAAGCCACTCATCCGGCCGAACTTGCCGCTGTGCGCGGCATCGGCCTCTCCGGTCACATGCATGGCGCGACGCTGATCGATGCGGCGAACCAGGTTTTGCGGCCTTGCATTCTCTGGAACGACACCCGCAGCCATGCGGAAGCAGCCCTGCTCGATGCCGACCCACAGTTTCGCGCGATTACCGGCAATATCGTCTTTCCGGGTTTCACCGCACCGAAACTGGCGTGGGTGAAGAACAACGAGCCGGACATTTTCGCCAAGGTCGACTGCGTCTTGTTGCCGAAGGACTACCTGCGGCTCTGGCTGACCGGCGAGCGGATTTCGGAAATGTCGGATTCGGCGGGTACCTCCTGGCTCGATACGGGCAAGCGCGCCTGGTCGGAGAGCCTGCTCGCAGCCACGGGGCTGACCGAAAGGCAGATGCCGTCGCTTGTCGAGGGCACGGATGTCGGCGGCATGCTGAAAGCCGATCTGGCCGCGAAATGGGGCATGGGGTCCGGTGTCGTCATTGCTGGTGGCGCCGGCGACAATGCGGCCTCGGCCTGCGGCATGGGCACGGTCGGCGAGGGGCATGCCTTCGTCTCGCTCGGCACGTCCGGCGTGCTGTTTGCAGCCAATGCGTCCTATCTGCCCAATCCGGAAAGCGCCGTGCATGCCTTCTGCCACGCGCTGCCCAACACCTGGCACCAGATGGGCGTCATCCTGTCGGCGACCGATGCGCTGAACTGGCATGCGGGCATCACCGGCAAGAGCGCAGCCGAGCTCACGCAGGAACTTGGTGACAGTTTGAAGGCACCGTCCGGCGTGACGTTCCTGCCCTATCTCTCGGGCGAGCGGACACCGCACAATGATGCCGCGATCCGTGGCGCCTTTATCGGTCTTGGCCACGAAAGCAGCCGGGTGGTGCTGACGCAGGCGGTGCTGGAAGGCGTATCCTTTGCACTGCGCGACAGTCTGGAAGCACTCAAGGCGGCCGGCACCAACCTGTCGCGCGTTACCGCCATCGGTGGCGGTTCGCGCTCGCGCTACTGGTTGAAATCGATTGCGACGGCGCTCGACCTGCCGGTCGACCTGCCGGCGGATGGCGATTTCGGTGCGGCCTTCGGGGCAGCCCGGCTTGGCCTGATCGCCGCAACTGGTGCCGATCCCGTCGCGACCTGCACCGCCCCGAAAACCGACGAGACGATTGCCCCGGATGCCGCCCTCAAGGGCGCCTATGAGGAGGCCTACCAGCGCTACCGCAGGCTTTACCCGGCGCTGAAGGCGATGGCTGCAAGCTGAGGCTCCAGCAGACTGAGCATTTTCAATCGAACCACCCCATAAAATACCCAGTAAAACACCCAAGGAGAACACAAAATGAGCACCGGTTTTTTTGGTGATATCGGCACGATCCAATATGAAGGCCCTGACAGCACAAACCCGCTGGCCTTCCGCCACTACAATCCTGACGAGATCGTCATGGGCAAGCGCATGGAAGACCAGTTGCGCTTCGCCGTCGCCTATTGGCACACCTTCACCTGGCCGGGCGGCGATCCTTTCGGCGGCCAGACCTTTTTGCGCCCCTGGTTCGAAGACACGATGGCGGCTGCAAAGCTGAAGGCCGACGTAGCGTTCGAGCTGTTCACCAAGCTCGGTGTGCCGTTCTACTGCTTCCATGATGCCGACGTGCGCCCTGAAGGCAAGAATTTCGCCGAGAACACCAAAAACCTCAACGAGATCGTCGACTACTTCGCCAAGAAGCAGCAGGAGACCGGCGTGCGCCTGCTCTGGGGTACGGCGAACCTGTTCTCCAACCGCCGCTTCATGTCGGGTGCTGCCACCAATCCGGATCCTGATGTCTTCGCCTTTGCAGCGGCGACCGTGAAGACCTGCATGGATGCGACGCTGAAACTCGGCGGCGAAAACTATGTTCTCTGGGGCGGCCGCGAAGGCTACGAGACGCTGCTCAACACCGACCTGAAGAAGGAACTCGATCAGCTCGGCCGTTTCGTCAACATGGTCGTCGAGTACAAGCACAAGATCGGTTTCAAGGGCGCCATCCTGATCGAGCCGAAACCGCAGGAACCGACGAAGCACCAGTACGACTACGATGTCGCCACCGTCTACGGCTTCCTCAAGACCTACGGCCTGGAAAACGAGGTCAAGGTCAATATCGAGCAGGGCCATGCGATCCTTGCAGGCCACTCCTTCGAGCATGAACTGGCGCTGGCCAATGCCTATGGCATTTTCGGCTCCATCGACATGAACCGCAACGATTACCAGTCCGGCTGGGATACCGACCAGTTCCCGAACAATGTTCCGGAAATGGCCCTTGCCTATTACCAGGTCCTTGCGGGCGGCGGCTTCAAGACCGGTGGCACCAATTTCGATTCGAAGTTGCGCCGTCAGTCGCTCGATGCCGAAGACCTGCTGATTGGCCACATTGGCGGCATGGATTGCTGCGCCCGTGGCCTGCGCGCGGCAGCGGCGATGATCGAGGACAAGGCGCTGTCGGGCCCGCTCGATGCCCGTTATGCCGGCTGGAATTCGGCCGAGGCACAGAAGATGCTGAAGGGCGAATATACGCTCGAGGACATCGCCGCGCAGGTCGAAAAGACCGATCTCAACCCGCAGCCACGTTCCGGAAAGCAGGAACTGCTCGAGAACGTTGTCAACCGCTACGTCTGATCCTTTTTTCTACCGTTCCGGAAGTGTCAAAGGGGTGGATTGGGTCCACCCCTTTGAGTTTTGAAAATGTACGTGCAAAAATACTCTTATGCCGGGCAATTATGAAATTCTGCATCCGGAAGTTTTGTTAGCGAATAAACATGAAATCCTTGATCTGGATCAATGCGGACGGGGGATTTTTATGCATTCTCCAAGCTATTGATATATTTCACATAAACAATGTCTTATCAGTCCGTTAAGCATTTCTGCTTAATCTGACCTATACGCGTTTATCACTGCCGGCATGAAGCCGATCCAGCAGTTCGCATGTCCTTGGCCCCTCAGTACAGGACGGATGACATGACGGGAATGGATTCCACGACGAAATTGCTCAATGAGCGGCTCGATTTTGTCGGCATCGGAGCGGCAGAACGACAGGCGCTGGCGCAGGCCAAGCCCGTCATTTCCGCATCGCTCGATGTCGCGCTCGACAAATTTTATGCCAAGGCGCGGAGCGCGCCGGAAACGGCCAAGTTCTTCAACAGCGAAGATCATATCAAAAGCGCAAAGGCCCGCCAGGCAAGGCACTGGGACTTGATCGCATCCGGAAATTTCGATGCCGCCTATGTCAAGGCGGTCACGACGATCGGCAACACCCATGCCCGTCTCGGGCTGGAGCCGCGCTGGTATATCGGCGGCTATGCGCTCATCCTCGAATCGATCATTGGAGCGGTTGTCGATTCGCATCTGAAAGGCATGCTCTACAAGAGCAAAGCTCCGCAGATCACGCGGGACATCTCGGCTGTGGTCAAGGCGGCTCTGATCGACATGGACTATGCCATCACCGTCTATCTCGATGCGCTGCAGATCGAACGCGAAAAGGCAGAAGCCGCGCGTCGTGAACAGGGTGCGCAGCAGGAGCAGGCGCTGACCGCTCTGGAGACTTCGCTGCAGAAGCTTGCCGACGGCGACTTGACGGCGGTGATTGCCCAGAGCCTGGCGCCCCAGTTCGACGGGTTGAAATCCAATTTCAACAGCGCGATCGAGAAACTGGACGAGGCCTTCGGCTCGATCATCAACGCCGCCGACGAGACGACGTCGAATTCGGGCGAACTGGTGAGCGCCACCGACGACATGGCGCGCCGCACCGAACAGCAGGCGGCTTCGCTCGAGGAAACCTCCGCGGCCCTTGAGGAAATCACCACGATTTCGAAGGAATCGGCCAGTCGCGCCCAGGAGGCAATGCGTGTCGTCTCGGTCGCGACGGGAGAGGCAAAAAAATCCGGCGAGATCGTCGAGCAGGCCGTTGCGGCGATGACGGCGATCGAGGATTCCTCCCGCAAGATCACCCAGATCATCAGCGTCATCGACCAGATCTCTTTCCAGACCAATCTTCTTGCGCTCAACGCCGGTGTCGAAGCGGCTCGGGCTGGGGATGCCGGAAAGGGATTTGCCGTGGTGGCGCAGGAGGTTCGTGAACTGGCGCAGAAATCGGCTGCTGCAGCCAAGGAGATCAAGGAACTGATCGACAGGTCCTTCCAGGACGTGCTTCTGGGCGTCTCCCTCGTCAACAGAACCGGCGATACGCTGCGCACGATCGGCGAACAGGTGGTCGATATCAACGGCCATATCGATGCCATTGCGGGGTCTGCCCGGGAGCAATCGATCGGCATCGTCGAAATCAACACGGCTGTCAGCAGCATGGATCAGATGACCCAGCAGAATGCCGCCATGGTCGAGCAGACCAATGCGGCAACGCACAGCCTGATGCGCACCAGCACATCGCTGAAAGAGCTGGTCGACCAGTTCAAGGTATCGGCGGGCCGTTCGACCGGCAATCACGCGCCGGTTCGTAGTCAGCGGTACGGTTGACGACAAACATGGGACGGCGCCGCTAAAGCGGCGCAGGGCGAGACGTGCATATGAAGCGCTGGTGGTGCAGAACCGTCAGCGTTTCGCCCATTGCCGGGAGGGAGCGGATACCGAGTTCCGCACGATCAGGTCCGGCCGCAGCAGGATCTCGGTCTCGGCCGGTTGACCGTTCGAAAGCAGCTCCAGCAGGAGCGCCATTGCATGCTTGCCGATCAATGTGCGCGGCTGGCGTATCGTCGTCAGGGGCGGTGACATGAAGACGGCCTGCGGCACATCGTCGAAGCCGGTGACCGAAAAATCCTCGGGTATCTTGTAGCCGCGCGCCGTCAGCCCGATCATCACGCCTATGGCGGTCTGGTCGTTGACGCACATGAATGCCGTTGGCAGCGTGTCGCGCATGAACAGTTGCTCGATCGCCAGCCGTCCGCTCTCGATCGTGCCGTCGCCTTCGAGCACTATGCGCAGATCCTGCGGTACGCCGGCGGCATCCAGTCCGGCGTCGTAGCCGGCGCGCCGGCGGCTGTAGGCAAGCCGTGTGCGGCTATCGCCGATAAAGGCAATCTTGCGGTGACCCTCGGCCAGAAGCAGGTCGATCGCCTTGCGCGCGCCTTCGATATCATCGACCCCGACATAGGGAATACCGCCATTGAAGACGGGTTCGAAGACGCCGACGCTCGGCGGCAGCCGCGCGGTCATCGTCTGATGCCCGAAGGGCAGGATGCCGGTGAATAGGATCAGGCCCGCTGCCTGGTTTGAATTGAGGAACTTCAGGTATTCCAGCCCGCGCTGGGCATCGTTCTGGGTATGGCCGATCAGGATGCCGTAGCCATGGGCGCGGGCCTCGTTTTCCAGACCAACCAGAATGTTGGAGAAATTCGGGTCGCCAATATCCGGTGCCACCACAAGAATCATGTTCGAGCGGCCGAGCCGCAGGCTGCGCGCCATGGCGTTGGTCGTATAACCGGTGATCGCAATCGCCTGGTTGACCTTGAGCCGCGTCGAATTCGCGACTTTTTCCGGCATGTGAATGGCGCGCGACACGGTCGCGATCGAAACTTCGGCGATCCTCGCGACGTCTTCTATGGTTGCCGGCGTGGAATTCGACACTGCGCTCTGCCTTGGGTTCGGTCTCGGCGGGACACTACACAGAGTTCCACCGAGGTCAAACCGTGCGTCGCGGAATTCACTGATAAGTCCCGATGTAAACCTTTACATGATGTATGTAAAGGTTTACATAGCTCTCCACGCGGATGGGAGCCGCTGGGAGGAAGCCATGGATTCGAAGACCGTCGACGCTGGCGCCGTTGTGCTGTGCGCAAAACGCATCAGCAAGTCGTTCAGCGGTGTGCAGGTCCTGTTCAGCGTCAATTTCGAACTGCGGGCGGGAGAGATCCATGCGCTGATGGGCGAAAACGGCGCTGGAAAGTCGACGCTGGTCAAGGTTCTCTCCGGTTTCGAACAGCCGACGTCTGGGGAAATCCTGCTCGACGGGAAGCCCGTGACGCTGCCGCCGAATGGCGCCGCCGAGGCGCTCGGCATCGTCATCATCCACCAGGAATTTAATCTTGCAGACCATCTGACGGTCACCGAAAGCCTGTTTCTCGGTCGCGAGGTAACGCGCTTCGGCATGCTTGATCGCCGGCATATGCGGTCCGAGACGCGTCGCGTGCTCGACCAGCTCGGCTCGCATGTGGACGAGAACGCCATGATCAGTTCGCTGTCGATCGCAGACAAGCAGATGGTCGAAATCGCCAAAGCCATCAGTCGCGATGCCCGGGTCGTATTCATGGACGAGCCGACTGCGGTCCTGTCGCGCGAGGAAACCAATTTCCTGTTCCGGCAGGTGCGCAAGCTGCGCGACAAGGGCACAAGCTTCGTCTTCGTGTCGCACAAGCTGGACGAGGTCATGGAGCTGACGGACCGCGTCACGGTTTTGCGCGACGGCCAGTGGATCAAGACATCGCCGACATCGATTCTTGACGGAGAATCGATTGCCCAGCTCATGGTCGGGCGTGAGCTTTCCAGTCTCTACCCGGCCAAGAACGAGCCTGATGTCGACGAGCAGGTCATGCTCGATGTGCGGTCGCTTTCGACATCCTATGTGCAGGATGCGAGTTTCGAGGTGCGCAAGGGCGAGATACTCGGGTTTTCCGGCCTGATCGGCTCTGGTCGCACGGAATTGATGGAAGCGGTCGCCGGTCTGCGGTCCCGCCACGCCGGCGAGGTGGTCATCAAGGGGGAGACGGTGCTGTCTGGTGACGTCCATGCGACGAACCGCTGCGGCCTTGCCTATATGACGAAGGATCGCAAATCCAAGGGTCTGCTGCTGAACTCCGGCATGACTGCCAATCTGACGCTGCAATCGCTCGATCGGCACGGCAAGCTCGGTTATCTCAACCCGTCCAGCGAGGCAGCAGCTTTGGTCCGCGCCCGGCGGCGCTTCGATATCCGTGTCCGCGACGGCAGCATCGTTGCGCGCCGGATGTCCGGCGGCAACCAGCAGAAGCTGCTTCTCGCCAAGGTCATGGAGACCGAGCCTGATATCATCATCATCGACGAGCCGACGCGCGGCATCGATGTCGGCACCAAGCAGCAGATCTATCATTTTATTTCGGCGCTGGCCCGGGACGGCAAGTCGATCATCGTCGTGTCGTCGGAAATGCCTGAGATTATCGGCCTTTGCACGCGGGTCGCCGTGATGCGGGAGGGACGGATCGTCGGCGTGCTCGAGGGCGATGAGATCTCCGAGCAGGAGATCATGCGCTATGCGGCCGGGTTGAAGAAGAAGCAGGCGGCCTGAACGCGGCGCTTTCAGCTTTGAAATCAGGTCAAAAACAAAGCGCCCGGGGATAATGGGCCACAAAAATACTGCGGGAGGCAGGTCTAAAATATGAGCGTCAATGAGGAAACCAGGGACATTCGTCGTCGCAGCTGGCGGGATATCGATCTTCGGGCTGTCGCACCGTTTGCAGCGCTGGCTCTGCTCCTGGTCGTGGGCGCGCTGGTCAACCCGAATTTCATCGGCGTGACGAACCTTGCCAATGTCGCGACACGCAGCGCCTTCATCGCCATCATCGCCGTCGGTGCAACCTTTGTGATTTCGTCTGGTGATCTCGATCTGTCCGTCGGCTCGATGGTCGCCTTCGTTGCCAGCGTGATGATCCTTTTCATGAATTCCGGGGTGATTGCCGACCCGGCGCTGATGCTGACGGCGGCCGTGGTCTTTGCCGTCTTCGTCGGCGGTGCCTGCGGTCTTGCAAACGGCCTGATCACCACGGTCGGTCGGATCGAGCCTTTCATTGCAACGCTGGGCACCATGGGCATCTATCGCGGCCTGACAACCTGGCTGTCGCAGGGCGGCGCAATCACGTTGCGCGAACCGGAACTGCAGGCGCTGTATCGCCCCGTCTATTTCGGTTCGATCCTCGGCATTCCGGTGCCGATTGCGGTGATTTTTCTCGTCACAGGGATCGCGGCGTTCATTCTCTACCGCACCCGCTATGGCCGGCATGTCGTGGCCGTCGGTTCCAACAGCGATGTCGCCCGTTACTCCGGCATCGCGGTCAATCGTGTGCGCACTATTGCCTTTGTCATCCAGGGGCTCTGCGTTGCCATTGCGGTGCTGCTTTACGTTCCGCGGCTCGGCTCCACCTCGGCAACAACCGGCATTCTCTGGGAGTTGCAGGCGATCACGGCCGTCGTCGTTGGCGGCACGGCGCTCAAGGGCGGTGCCGGACGGGTCTGGGGCACGATCTGCGGTGCCTTCATCCTCGAACTGGTCGGCAACATCATGCTGCTGTCCAATTTCATCAGCGAATACCTGATCGGCGCCATCCAGGGCTCGATCATCATCATTGCGATGCTCGTCCAGCGCTCGCTGGTACGGAAATCGTGAGGCCAGGCAAGTCCAGCAAGAGTGCGCGCGGTTTGCGCCTGGAACTGCAAGGAAACAGCCGGGTCAACAGGT
Organism: Pararhizobium antarcticum; assembly: GCF_001885585.1. GTDB lineage: Bacteria > Pseudomonadota > Alphaproteobacteria > Rhizobiales > Rhizobiaceae > Pararhizobium > Pararhizobium antarcticum. The sequence goes on along the minus strand of NZ_LSRP01000001.1, from coordinate 86,452 downwards.
CGCCCGGCCCGAAAACCAGACCTGAATTATGGGAGGACTATCATGCGTAAGACAATGTTGAGCCTGACCGTTGCGGCAGTGGCGCTTGCCTTTGCCAGCACAGTGCAGGCCCAGGAGACAAAGACGATCGGCGTTTCGATCCCGGCCGCCGACCATGGCTGGACGGCAGGCGTCGTGTTTCATGCCGAGCGTGTCGCCAAGCTTCTGATGGCCGAACATCCCGGCCTGAACGTCATCGTCAAGACGTCGCCCGATCCGGCGACGCAGGCCAATGCGGTGCAGGACCTTGCGGTGCAGGGCATCGATGCCCTCGTCATCCTGCCGTCCGATCCGGATCCGCTGGTCAACGCCATCAAGGAAGTCAAGGATGCCGGCAAGTTCGTGACGATCGTCGACCGCGCGCCGAGCGTCAATGACAGCACTGTGCGTGACCTCTATGTCGCGGGTAACAACCCGGCACTGGGCGAAGTCGCCGGCAAATACATCGCCGAAACCACGCCGGATGCCGAAGTCGTCGTCATTCGCGGCCTGCCGATCCCGATCGACCAGCAGCGCCAGGACGGTTTCGACAAGGGTATTGCCGGCTCCAACGTCAAGGTTCTCGATCGCCAGTTCGGCAACTGGAACCGCGACGATGCCTTCAAGGTGATGCAGGACTATCTGACCAAGTATCAGAAGATCGATGTCGTATGGTGCCAGGATGACGATATGGCCGTCGGCGTACTCGAGGCCATCGCTCAGTCGAAGCGCACGGACATCAAGTATGTCGTCGGCGGTGCCGGTTCCAAGGACATGATCAAGAAGGTCATGGACGGCGACACGATGATCCCGGTCGACGTTCTCTATCCGCCGGCAATGGTTGGTACCGCCATGGAAATGACGGCGGCTGCGCTTTACAGCCAGGTTCCCGTCAGCGGCACCTACACGATCGACGCAACCCTGATCACCAAGGATAATGCTGCCAACTACTACTTCCCGGACTCGCCTTTCTAATCAGGACCTGACGCGTGGGCCGCCCGTAGCAGGATGCTGCGGGCGGCTTTTCAGCGGCGGAAAATTCCGAAAATCGACATTGTTCCGGTTGCCGGTCGGCGAAGTTATGATAGCTTTCCCCGAAACCTGCAACGTTTCAGGTGACGCTGTTTTGCTCGATCGAGCCAGTCAGCCGAACGCAGATCAAAAACAGATCGATCTGGCCGGGATGAGCGGCCATCTTTCGACGGAGGAGACGACAGATGAAGACCATCAAGGGCCCCGCGCTCTTTCTCGGACAATTTGCAGGCGATGCCGCGCCCTTCAATTCATGGGATGCGATCACGAAATGGGCGGCCGATTGCGGCTATGTCGGCGTGCAGGTTCCGACCTGGGCGAGCCAGTTGATCGACCTGAAGAAGGCCGCGACGTCCAAGGATTATTGCGACGAATTCGCCGGCAAGGCGCGCGAGAACGGCATCGAGGTGACCGAGCTTTCGACCCATCTCCAGGGCCAGCTGGTCGCGGTCAATCCTGTCTATGACGAGGCATTCGACGGTTTTGCAGCACCGGAAGTGCGCGGAAATCCGAAGGCGCGCCAGGAGTGGGCGGTCGAGCAGGTCAAGATGGCGCTGACAGCATCCAAACATCTCGGCATCAAGGCGCATGCGACCTTCTCGGGCGCACTGGCCTGGCCCTTCATGTATCCCTGGCCGCAGCGCCCGGCCGGTCTGGTTGAGACCGCTTTTGACGAGCTGGCCCGCCGCTGGACGCCGATCCTCGACCATGCGGAAGAGTGCGGCGTTGACGTCGCCTATGAGATCCACCCCGGTGAAGACCTGCATGACGGCGTCACCTTCGAGATGTTCCTCGAGCGCGTCGGCAACCATCCGCGCGCAAACATGCTCTACGACCCCTCGCATTACATCCTGCAATGCCTGGATTATCTCGACAACATCGACATCTATCACGAGCGCATCAAGATGTTCCACGTCAAGGATGCCGAGTTCAATCCGACCGGGCGCCAGGGCGTCTATGGCGGTTACCAGGGCTGGGTCAATCGCGCCGGGCGCTTCCGCTCGCCGGGCGACGGCCAGGTCGATTTCGGCGCGGTGTTCTCCAAGCTGACGGCCCATGATTTTGACGGCTGGGCCGTGGTCGAATGGGAATGCGCGCTGAAGCATCCCGAAGACGGAGCCCGCGAAGGCGCCGAGTTCGTGAGGCACCACATCATCCGCGTCACCGAAAAAGCCTTCGACGACTTCGCCGACACAGGCACGGACGACGCGGCCAACCGGCGCATGCTGGGGCTTTAGCTACTTTTTCTCCCCGGCGGGGAGAAGGTCGCCCGAAGGGCCGGATGAGGGAGCAGCGCCTGTCAGAAACTGCCGGTAGCCCCTTCATCGCCTCGCATTCGCTCGGCACTTCTCCCCGTTGGGGAGAAGAGGGGCCGAAACCCTCTACGAACACAATGGATATTCAGGAGACACTCTTATGGCAATCGAAGGAAGCTCTTCGGAAACACGCGAGAAGCGCATTCGCCTTGGCATGGTCGGCGGCGGCTCCGGTGCGTTCATCGGCGCGGTCCACCGCATGGCCGCACGGCTTGACGATCATTTCGAACTGGTGGCCGGCGCCCTCTCGTCAACGCCGGAAAAGGCCAAGGCCTCCGGTGCGGAACTCGGTCTTGATCCGGCGCGCAGCTATTCGGATTTCAAGGAAATGGCGATCCGCGAAGCCAAGCTGAAGAACGGCATCGAAGCGGTTGCGATCGTCACGCCGAACCATGTGCATTACGAGGCCGCGAGGGAGTTTCTCAAGCGCGGCATTCACGTCATCTGCGATAAACCGTTGACCTCGACGCTTTCCGATGCGCGCAAGCTGAAGAAACTCGCCGACGAAAGCGATGCGCTGTTTGTTCTGACCCACAACTACACCGGTTATCCAATGGTGCGCCAGGCCCGCGAGATGATTGCCAATGGCGATATCGGAGCGGTCCGTCTGGTGCAGATGGAATATCCGCAGGACTGGCTGACCGAGAATATTGAGCAATCCGGCCAGAAGCAGGCGGCATGGCGGACCGATCCGTCAAAATCAGGCGCCGGCGGTTCCACCGGTGATATCGGCACTCACGCCTATAATCTCGGTGCCTTTGTGTCCGGCCTCGACCTGGAAGAGCTTGCCGCCGATCTCGACAGTTTTGTCGAGGGCCGGGCGCTCGACGACAATGCCCATGTGATGATGCGCTTCAAGGCGAAGGACGGCCAGCGGGCCAAGGGCATGTTGTGGTGCAGCCAGGTTGCTCCCGGCCACGAGAACGGCCTTATGGTCCGCGTCTACGGCACCCAGGGCGGGCTCGAATGGACCCAGAAGGACCCGAACTACCTCTGGTACACGCCGTTCGGCGAACCGAAGCGGCTGATTACCCGCGGCGGGGCGGGTTCGGGACCTGCCAGCGCCCGCGTCAGCCGCATTCCGTCGGGCCATCCGGAAGGTTACCTCGAGGGCTTCGCCACCATCTACACCGAAGCCGCCCGCGCCATTTATGCCCGGCGCAAGGGTGTGGCGGTTGATCCGGCGGTCATCTACCCGACCATCGACGACGGCATGAAGGGCATGGTCTTCGTCGATGCCTGCGTGCAGTCCTCGAAGCGCAACGGAGCCTGGGTGAAGGTCTGATTGCGTGTGATCTTCCCGAGGCATCTGCCTCCTGCTATGCTAACAGTTACTAAAACCTGTTCATTGCGACATAGGAAGCGGGCATGGCGAGCAGTGCGAATCTCGGGCGTCATCTGGAAGACTATGTGACAGATCTTGTGAAAAGCGGACGGTACAATTCCCGCAGTGAAGTGCTGCGGGAAGGTATTCGAATGATCGAGGAGCGTGAAAAACGCCTTACGGCACTCGACCTTTCCATCGCGCGGGGCCTTGCGCATGCTGGTGAGGGGCGGACGAAAAGCGGAAAAGAAGTGCTGACTCGTCTCACAACCAAGCTGTTTCCGGAAGTATGATGGTCGGAACGGAGGTTGACATTTCTACATAGCCTTTTACTGCAACGTTACAGATTTGCCGCTGGAGCCTCCTATGATCGATCCCAAAACTCTTGCCGCACGTTTTCCCGGTGATTTCATGTTCGGTGTCGCCACGGCGGCCTTCCAGATTGAAGGCGCGACGAAGGTGGACGGCCGCAAAGCCTCCATCTGGGACGCCTTCTCGAATATGCCGGGCAGGGTTTACAAGGGTCACAATGGCGACGTCGCCTGCGATCACTACAACCGCCTCGAAGCCGATCTCGATCTGATCCACTCGCTGGGCGTCGAGGCTTACCGGTTCTCGATTGCCTGGCCGCGGATCATTCCCGAGGGCACGGGACCGGTCAACGAGAAGGGGCTGGATTTCTACGAGCGCCTCGTCGATGGACTGAAGGCGCGAGGCATCAAGGCGTTCGCGACGCTCTACCACTGGGACCTGCCGCTGGCGCTGATGGGCGACGGCGGCTGGACATCGCGGACAACCGCCTATGCCTACCAGCGTTATGCCAAGACCGTCATCCAGCGGCTGGGCGACCGGCTGGATTCGGTGGCGACCTTCAACGAGCCCTGGTGTTCCGTCTGGCTCAGCCACCTCATGGGCGTGCATGCGCCGGGCGAGCGCAATATGGACGCGGCGCTGCATGCGCTGCATTTCACCAATCTCGCCCATGGCCTCGGTGTTGCAGCCATCCGTGCGGAGCGTCCCGACCTTCCGGTTGGCCTCGTTTTCAATCCCATGCATGTCTATGCTGGCAGCGATAGCGCCGAGGACACGGCGGCGGCGGATCGCGCCTTCGATTTCCACAATGGCGTGTTTTTCGGCCCCGTCTTCAAGGGACAATATCCCGAAGGTTTCATGAGCGCGCTTGGCCACCGCATGCCGGCCATCGAGCCCGGTGATATGGAAACCATCGGCCAGAAGCTCGACTGGTGGGGCCTCAATTACTACACGCCGATGCGCGTCAGCCACGATCCGACGCCCGGTGCGGACTATCCGGCGACGGTCGGCGCCAAGTTTGTCAGCGACGTCAGGACCGATATTGGCTGGGAAGTCTTTCCGCAGGCACTGGGTGATGTCGTGCGCAAGTTGAACGCCGAATATGCAATGCCGGACTGCTACATCACGGAAAACGGCGCCAGCTACAACATGGATGTCGAGAATGGCGTTGTCAATGACCAGCCGCGGCTCGACTACATTTCCGACCATCTTTCCGTCACCGCCGATCTGATCACCGAGGGCTATCCGATGAAAGGCTATTTCGCCTGGAGCCTCATGGACAATTTCGAATGGGCGGAAGGATACCGCATGCGTTTTGGCATCGTCCATGTCGATTACCAGACGCAGGTGCGCACCCTCAAAAAGAGCGCCCACTGGTACAAGGCGCTGGCCGAACAGTTTCCGAAGGGCAATCATAAACCGGGCTGACGGGAATGGCGTCCTGTCGGCCGGGCTTGGAATTGACACAGACGGACTGACCGGCTTACTCCGGTTTCATGGCGCTTGATCTTTCCGATTTCGACAAGGCCCTGCTGGCGGGGATGCAGGGCGAGGCTGCAGCCTTTTGCATGCGGCTGCTGGTGCGTTTTGCCGATGCTGTAGGGGCAGAGCGCTTCATCGATATTGAGGCCGCCCACATCGATGGCTGCCTCTATCTCGGACAGGTCAGCCTGGACTTTGTCGAGCACCTGGTGCGCCACAAGGGGCGGGTGCGGGTGCCGACAACGCTGAATGTCGGTTCGGTCGATCTCATCCATCCGGAATTGTTCATTGGCGAGGCGCAGATCGGCACGGGCGGAGCGCGGCTGATGCGGGCGCATGAAGACCTCGGCTGCTTCTCGACCTTCACCTGCGCGCCCTACCAGACGCTGTTCAGGCCCCGCTTCGGTGCCCAGATCGCCTGGGCCGAATCCAATGCCATCGTCTTTGCCAATTCTGTTATCGGCGCCCGCACCAATCGCTACGGCGATTTCATCGATCTCTGTTGCGCCATGACGGGAAGGGCGCCGCTTTACGGGCTCCACCTTGCGGAAAACCGCCGGGCGCAGGTGCTCGTCGAGATCGAGAGCCTGCCGGAGGAATGGCAGGATGCCGGCCCCGTCTGCGTGGCCGTCGGCCACACGATCGGCAAGCGCTGCGGCAGTCTCATTCCGGCGATCGTCGGTCTGCCGGGCCATGCCCAGGAAGACGACCTGAAGGCGCTTGGCGCGGTTGCCGCGTCGTCGGGGGCCGTGGCGCTGTTTCATGCAGTCGGCCTGACACCCGAGGCGCCGACGGTTGAGGCCGCGTTCCAGGGTCAGGCGCCGGTGGAGACCATCCGCCTGACCGCCGATGATCTGCGCCGCACCGTCCGCGACCTCTCGACCGTTCCGGATGGCACGCCGCTTACCGGCGTCAGTTTCGGCACGCCGCATTTCTCGTTTCAGGAATTTACCCGATTGATGCCCCTGCTCGAGGGTGCAAGGCCGATCGTCGATATCTACATCAACACCCATCGCGGCGTTCTCGATCAGCTTGCAGCGTGTGGCTGGGACAGGGTTCTGACGGCCGCCGGCATCACACTGGTCATCGACACCTGCACCTATGTGACGGCAATCATGCGCGATATGAGCGGCGCGATCATGACGAATTCCGGCAAGATGGCCTATTATGCGCCCGGCAATATCGGTGTCGAGATCGCTTTCGGATCGCTTGCCGACTGCATGGCATCGGCCCGGGCGGGAAAGGTGGTGTGGCTGTGAGCGGAGACGCCAAAAAACATATTGCGACCTTGCTGGCGCCGGGCTTTGCGGAAGCGTCGCCATTTGTGCTTGCGGAGCCCCTGAGCTTCTGGGGCGGCCTTGATTCCGCGACCGGGCGGATCATCGACCGCTGGCATCCGCAGAAGGATGCGATCATCACCGGCAGGATCCTGCTGATGACGGCGGGCAGGGGGTCGAGTTCGGGCAGTTCGGTTCTTGCCGAAGCAATCCGCCTCGGCAAGGGGCCGGCCGGCATCGTGCTTCTCAGCCGGGACGCGATCGTTACCGTCGGTGCGATGGTCGCCGCCGAGCTCTACGGCATTGCCTGTCCGGTGGTGATGGCACGGGAGGAGGATTGGGCAGAGATTTCTTCTGCGTCGCGCCTGACGCTGCAGGCCAGCGGAGACGCCGCTTTTATCCTGCTGCCATGACGGCTGCCATCATGGGTCGGCGCATTCAGCTCCCCAGATGTCGGATGCCGCGTGTGCGGGCGATCTCGATCTGTTGCTGGCGCTGCCGGTAACGCTGCCGGTCGTCTTCCGTGCGGCTCTCGTGGCAGTGGATGCAGGCGACCCCCGGTTCATGATGCGGCGATGTCAGGTCTTCTGGTGTCAGCGGCTGGCGGCAGGCATGGCAAAGCGTGTGTTCGCCTTCGGCAAGGCCGTGGGTCACGGACACGCGGTCGTCAAAGACGAAGCAGGCGCCATCCCACAGGCTGTTTTCTTCCGGCATTTCCTCCAGATATTTCAGGATGCCGCCCTTCAGGTGATAGACCTCGTCGAAGCCCTGTTCCTTCATGAAGGCCGTCGCCTTTTCGCAGCGGATTCCGCCGGTGCAGTACATGGCGATTTTCGGCTTGTTGTGCAGGCCGGGATTGTTGCGCACCCAGTCGGGAAAATCGCGAAAGCTCTTGGTCTTCGGATCGACGGCGCCGCGAAACGTGCCGATCGCGGTCTCGTAGTCGTTGCGCGTATCGATGACGATCGTCTCCGGATCGGAAATCAGCGCGTTCCAGTCCTGGGGTGCGACATAGGTGCCGACAACGCGCCGGGGGTCGATATCCTCGACGCCCATGGTGACGATCTCTTTTTTCAGCCGCACCTTCATGCGCAGGAAGGGCATGGCAGACGCCCGGCTTTCCTTGTGCTCGAGGGCCGCGAATTCCGGCTGGGCGCGGAGATAGGAGAGCACGGCCTTGATGCCGGCATCCGTGCCGGCGATGGTTCCGTTGATACCTTCATGGGCGATCAGAAGCGTGCCCTTGACGCCCTCGGCATCGCACAGCGCCTGCAATGGCGCGCGAAAATCCGCGTAGCGCACGAAGGAGACGAAATGATAGAGCGCGGCAACGAGGAACTGGCCCTCTGCCTGTGGGCGCGGAATTGAAAGAGTGTCGGTCATGCGGCGTGAAATACAGCGTTCCGACCGTTGACGCAATTCCCCCAGGCATTGCGCCGGGCCATGTCAATCCGGCGGGCGCCCGTCCAGCGCCAGATACTGGTTTGAAAAACGCCGCTCGCCGCTCACCTCCCGGCCGATCCAGTCTGGCAGGTCCGGCCTGTCGTCCTCGCTCCGCATCTCGACCTCGGCGATCACCAGTCCTTGCAGGGCGCCATCATAGACGTCGACCTCCCAGACGAAGCCGTGGAAGGGCACGCGGTAGCGGGTTTTTTCGATGACGATGCCGACAGCGAGATCAATCATGGCCAACGCATCCGACAGCGGAATTTCATATTCGAACTCGTCGCGCACCACTGCGCTTTTCCCCACCTTGAGTGTCATGCGGGCGCTTTTGCCATCGGCAATTCTCACCCGTACCGACCGGTCGTCCATGGTGACGATGTAGGCCTGCTGGAACACGCTCCCCGTTTCGGCCTCGCTGCGCCAGCCGTCTCCCGACACCAGAAACTTGCGTTCGATCTCTTTGGCCATTGCCGCTCCCGAACAGAAATCCGCCTGCGTCTCTCTGTCGCTTTCCTTGCAATCCAGCGCCCAGCAGGTGTTGTCAATGCGCTGTCGCCATGTTGCTATAAACGTCTACCATATGCAAAGCCGGGTTTTGTCTCGACAAAACAGATCGGCGGGAGTATTCGGGTCCAACATTCAATCGTTTTAAAAGGCGTTTCGGCATGAGTGAAAAAAACGACAAGCTCCTTTCCATCCTGAAATTGCAGCCGGTTGTTCCGGTTCTCGTGATCGATGATCTGGCCTCTGCGGTGCCGTTGGCACGCGCGCTTGTCGCCGGTGGATTGAAGGCGATCGAGATCACGCTGCGAACGACCGCGGCGCTCGAAGCCATCCGTGCGGTGGCCAACGAGGTCGAAGGTGCCGTGACGGGTGCCGGAACCATCCTGAATGCAGCGCAGTACGAGGCAGCCGTCGAGGCCGGCTCGCAGTTCATCGTCAGCCCTGGCACGACGCAGGAACTGATCGACGCCGCCGCGGATTCCGAAATTCCGCTGCTGCCGGGTGCGGCAACTGCCAGCGAAGTCATGGGATTGCGCGAGGAAGGCTTCACGATGATGAAGTTCTTCCCGGCCGAGCAGGCAGGGGGCGCCGCCTATCTGAAGTCGCTGTCTTCGCCGCTGGCCGGCACGTTCTTCTGCCCGACGGGTGGCATTTCGCTCTCCAACGCACGCGACTACCTGTCGCTGCCGAACGTTGTCTGCGTTGGCGGATCCTGGGTCGCGCCGAAGGAACTGGTCGCCCGGGGCGATTGGGCCGGCATTACCAAGCTGGCATCGGAAGCCTTCGCGCTGCGCGGCTGATGATTCCGGATGTTGAAACAACCAAGGCCGGGCGGAAACGTCCGGCTTTGTCGTTTCCGTCATCCGATTGTATTTCACGGAAGGCATTCCTATGTTGCGATGAACACCAACACGGGACGGAGTGAGAACCTATGTTCGACGCTAAGAAATTGCTGGATCAGTTGCTCGGCTCGCAGGTACCGGGAGCCGGCGGCACGGTCCGCGATCGCGCCGGCCAGTTGACGCAGATGGCGAAAGACAATCCGCTGAAGACCGCGGGCCTGGCTGCCGTGCTTCTCGGCACAGGAACAGGTCGCGACATTGCCGGTGGTGCGCTCAAGCTGGGTGGCCTCGCAGCCATCGCCGGGCTCGGATACCAGGCCTACAAGAATTACCAGGCGGGACAGACGCCGGCCGCTGCCGATGCGCCGGTCCAGTCGACGCCGGAACTCCTGCCGCCACCGGCTGATTCCGGTTTCAGCACCGCGCCCGAGGTGATGCGCAACGATTTCGTTCTCGTTCTGGTGCGCGCGATGATCGCTGCGGCGCGTGCCGACGGTCATATCGATGATGCCGAGCGCGCTCGCATCATGGACAAGGTCAAGCTGTCAGGTCTCGATTCGGAGGCCGAGAGCTTCCTTCGGGACGAGTTGAGCAAGCCGGTCGATCTCGATGCCATGGTCTCGGCGGCAAGGACCGAGGAAGAGCGCGTTGAGCTCTACACGGCCTCGCGCCTCGCGATCGATGCCGACAACCGGGCCGAGCGCGGCTATCTCGACCAGTTGGCCGGCCGCCTTGGCTTGGCCGACGCCCTGATCGATCATATCGAGGCGACGGTGTCCGCCGCCAAGACGGCGACTGTCGAAACGCAGCCGGCTCAGACATCCGTGCCGCAGATCGGCGAGACGCCCGTCAAGTCTCCCTGGTAGACAGTCGTTTGCTGCGTATGACTGGAGGGTTTCATTGCGGCGTGTCAAAGCGCCGCAATGGCCTTCTGGTGTAAATGGCCTTTACTGACGAATGTTTTCGGGGCATGGCTGGCGCACACGGCGTGGCCGCCCTGCCAGCCATGACAAAAACAACAGCACGGGCATCAGCAAGGAAGAGCATGACCGATCCGGTCCGAAAAGAACGTTCGCCGGCCATTGCTGCCGCCATCATTCTCGTGGTCGTTGCCATCGGTTTCTACCTGCTGCCATCGATGATGTTGTGGCTCGGTGATTATTCGCCATGGCTTGCAGCCGTTTTCGGTGCCCTGTTCGTGCTCGGCTTCTTCTTGATCTTCTGGTTGCGCGCCCGCTATCAGCGCCGGCGCGGCCTTTAGGGCCAGCTATCAGAGGCCAGACCTCAGGCCTGCAGGGATGCGACGAGCAAAATCAGGCCCAATACCAGGACCAGCAACGCGCCGGCAATCTCGATGCCGTTGCCGACCCTGACGGCGGCTGCATCGCTTGAGGCGTAGCGCACAGCAAATCCCTTTGCCGTCACGGCCAATGTCGCCAGGAGCGATACCGTGAGCGCTGTTCCGATCGACATGGCAAAGACGGACAGGATGCCGCCAAGGTAAAGCCCGTTCAAAAGGGCGAAGCTCAAAACAATCAGTGCGCCGGAGCAGGGCCGCAGGCCAACCGCAATGATGGCAGACCATGCCTCGCGCAAGGCGAACCGGTCGCCCTTCAACAGGGACGGGTCGGGCGCATGGGCATGCCCGCAGGTGTCGCAGACTTCGCCATGCGCATGATTGTGGTGATCGTGTCCCGGATGCGCATGACCGGTGTGGTGATCGATGGTCGCTGCCCGGCTTGCCGCCATGGCGCGCAATTTCCGGAACAGAAGCCAGCCGCCAAAGATGGCGATCAGCGCGAAACTGACAACTTCGAGGAAATGCGTGGCTTGGGTCATCGAGATCGAGCTGCCGCGCAGCACGAGATAGGCGGCGCCGACCAAAAGGATTGCGACGATGCCCTGCAGGAAGGAGGACATGAAGGAGAGCAGAACGCCGCGCTTCAGTTCGGTCTCGTTGGCGATCATGTAGGAGGAAATGACGGCCTTGCCATGGCCCGGACCAGCGGCATGGAAGACGCCGTAGGCAAAGGACAGGCCGATCAGCGAGGTCAACTGCCAGGGGTTCTCCCGCATGCCTTTCAGCGCGCCCGTCAGGGTGCGGTAGAAGCCCTGTTGCTCCATGTTGACCCAGGAAAAGAAACCGCCAAACAGGCCGGTCGTCTGGAAGGCCGGCTCGGCCGTGCCGATGCCGAGCGGCGACTGGGCGTGGGCCACCGCCGCGAAAGCTGCCGCCAGGCACAGGCTGATCGTCGCGATACGGGCGACAGTTCCGGCCTTCAGCATGTGAGCTCCATGCGCGTTGCAAACATTTTCGACATGTCGGTGCCTGTCGGGTCGTTGAAGAAGGCATCTGTCAGGCTGCCCTGGTTCTGGGCGAGCACTTCGTCGGGGTCCGGGCGTACGACCTTGTGGGAGCAGGCGTTCACCTTGTCGCCGATCAGCGCCAGGTCGTCATCCGTCGGAAAGTCCATGGCGGTATACATCGAGGGATCATAGACGCCGAAGGACATGGTGCCCTTCAGTGCCAGGGTCACTGCCGGTTTTACGCTGAAGAACAAAAGTAGCTGGCCGTCCTTGTAGTCGGCATGGATTTCTGAAGGTTTCTGGACCTTGACGCTTTTGCCATTGTCGAAAATGGTCGTGTAATAATCGTACTCTTCCAGCGAATCGAGAACCGTCTGCCCAACCTCGGCGAGTTCGTCCGGATCGAGCTGCGCATTCGAGTTCTTGTCGAAATCGAGCATGACGCTCGATGAGAACAATTCGTCGAAGCGCCAGATATTGCGCAGTTCGGTGATCTCGTCCTTATCGTCGGAGACGATTTCGAGGCGTGCCTCTGCAAAGATATGCGGGTGCGCAAAGGCAAGCGACGGCGCAAGCACCAGCGCCGCTGCCAGGGTCATGAGCTTTGTCTTCATTGTGCGGTTGTCCCGTCTGCCTGCGCCGAAGCACGATGCGATCTGCATTCCTTGTAGCGGAATTGGGACGGAATTGGGACCCGTATCATGCGTTCTTCCGGAACCAGGCATGCAGGAAATCGACCAAGGTGCGCACCTTGGCCGGCAGGTAGCGCCGGTGCGGATAGATGGCATAGATGCCACGATCCCTAGGCAGGTAATCCTCCAGCAGCGAGACGAGCACGCCCGACGCAATCTTCGGTCGCGCTATGAATTCTGGGACGGCGGAAACGCCGAGCCCTGATTCGGCCGCGCGGATGGAAGCCAGCGGACTGTTGACTTCCATCGGGCCTGTGACGGGAACACTGAAACCGGTGCCGTCCTTCTCGATAAAGCGCCAGTTGCTGTAGGATCGGCCGTTCGTATCGATGACGCAGGGCACACGGGCGAGATCCGACGGATGGAGTATCGGGCCGTGTTTCTCGAGAAAGTCCGGCGACGCACAGATCTTGATCTGGAAATCGTCAAGCTTGCGCGCGATCAACGTCGAATCCTCAAGCTTGGTGATGCGGATCGCCACGTCGAAGCCTTCCTCGACGAGATCAACGAAACGATCGTCCGAGACGATTTCAAGAGCAAGCTCCGGGTGCTCCTTGGCGAAATCCATCAGCGACTGGCCGATGTCTGCATCGATGAATGTGCGCGGGGCGGTGATCCTCAGCTTGCCCTTGAGGTCGGAATTGTTGGCGCGTACGAGATCGGCAAGATTGTCGATTTCCTTGAGGATCTCCGACGCGGTCCGATAATAGGTGTGCCCCGCCTCCGTCAGTGAAAACTGTCGTGTCGTGCGGTTGAGAAGGAGCGCGCCGAGTTCGTCTTCCAGCTCACGGACATATTTTGACAGGAGCGCCTTGGAGCGTCCGATCTTGCGCGCCGCGGCCGAAAATCCTTCCGCATCGACGACGTCGATAAACGCGCGTATCCGGGTGAGGGTGTCCATGGTTTGCGCTCCTTGCTCGGGCGTCGCGTGTGCGCCGCAAATGATTCGATCGTATTTCGCGCAACTTCCGGAAATCTGTCGATGGCAGTCTCGTGTCGCCTTCCCGGACGATGCCGGAACTTCAAGCGGTTTTTCGATAAAAACTATTTAAAATCAGTGCTTTGTGTCAGCATTTTGCGATCACTTCACTGTTCGGTAAATGTGAACGATGGAATTGGCTTCGTCCAGCGCAAAAAATCAGAGGCTGATTTCAAAAAAGTCTTGATTACGACAATGTTTTTTCTTATCTCCCTCTCAGCCCAAAGTCGCACGTGCCCATGGGTGTCCGCCGACCCTCGAATTTGGTGAGGAAATCGGTAAGGTACCTGGAATTAACCCCTCCAGTCGCTAGCCCGGCCAACCGGACAATGCGAGGACATCTGAAGCAACGACGGTGCGGGCCTTTTTGTTCTCTTCCGGCTTTCCATCAGCCGGGGTTACTGAAGAGGCACACCTTCATTGCCCGAAGTGCGGTAGGGACACCCCTCCAATCAAAGGCAGACAAAGCCGAACAAAGCTCCTGGCAGGGCGTTGTTCACTTATCCGCGCATCGTGCGCATGTCTGGATCCGGGGTTTCCACCGGCTGGTTCCAGCTCATGTTCGCGCATGTCCTTTGTCCTCCGGTTTTCCCGGAGCGTTTGGAATATGGGGAATTAGAGCTATGACCACTGCACGCATCATCGACTTCATCAACACCCGCCGTCCCGAAGGCCCTTGCCTTGTCGTGGACCTCGATGTCGTCGCCGGCAATTTCAAGGCCTTCAAGCATGCGCTGCCGGACAGCTCGATCTATTATGCGGTGAAGGCAAACCCAGCGCCGGAAATCCTGCGCCTGCTCGCCGGTCTCGGCTCCAATTTCGATTGCGCCGGCGTGGCTGAAATCGAAATGGCGCTCGACGCTGGTGCCACCGCAGCCCGCATTTCCTATGGCAACACGATCAAGAAGGAGCGTGATATCGCCAAGGCGCATGCGCTCGGCGTTTCGCTCTTTGCGGTCGACAGCCATGAGGAAGTCGAAAAGATCGCCCGTGCCGCTCCCGGTGCCCGTGTATTCTGCCGTGTCCTCACCGATGGCGAAGGTGCCGAATGGCCGCTTAGCCGCAAGTTCGGCTGCGTTCCGCAGATGGCTGTCGACGTTCTCGTCTACGCGCATCAGCTCGGCCTCGTGTCCCATGGCGTCTCCTTCCATGTCGGCTCGCAGATGACCAAGGTCGATGCCTGGGATTCGGCATTGGCCGATGCCAAGCGCGTCTTCGTTTCGCTGGCCAAGCAGGGCATCGAACTGAAGATGGTCAACATGGGCGGCGGTTTCCCGACCAAGTACCTGAAGGATGTGCCGACGGCGGAAGCCTATGGCCAGGCGATCTTTGGCTCGCTGCGCAAGCACTTCGGCAACAACATTCCGGAAACGATCATCGAGCCGGGTCGCGGCATGGTCGGCAATGCGGGTGTGATCAAGGCGGAAGTCGTTCTGATTTCGAAGAAGTCGGACAATGACAACCATCGCTGGGTGTTCCTCGACATCGGCAAGTTCGGCGGTCTCGCCGAAACCATGGACGAGGCAATCCGCTACCCGATCCGCACCGCGCATGATGGCGACGTCATGGAGCCCTGCGTTCTGGCCGGTCCGACCTGCGATTCGGCAGACGTGCTGTACGAGAAGAACATGTATCCGCTGCCGATCTCGCTTTCGATCGGCGACGAGGTTCTGATCGAGGGCACCGGTGCCTATACGACGACCTATTCGGCCGTCGCCTTCAACGGTTTCGACCCGCTGAAGTCCTACGTCATCTAACGGTCTGCTCCGGTTTTGCCGGAGCAGCCACCTTCACAATTTGTCACAACCGCCGCTAACTACGGTATTGGGTACGGGAGGCCGACATGGCCGCTGTTCTTGATTCTGTCCGCGCCTTCTTTGCGCAGAATGCCTTCACCATCGACATGGAAAATCCGGGCGACGTCGTCGCACGCGAGAACCTGCTGGACCGCACCATGGGTCCCGGCCGTCGCCGCAAGTCGTCCGAGACGCTGCGCCGCAACCGCGTGCCGGCCGAGGGGTTGGCGCTTGTGGCACGTGATCCGGACGGTCATGTCATCGGTACCGTGCGCCTGTGGAATGTCGAGGCAGGGGTCAGCCGCTATGGTGCCCCGGTGCCGGCCTTGCTGCTTGGCCCGCTTGCCGTCGACGATGGCCATGAGGGCAAGGGCATCGGCGGCGCGCTGATGCGGGCAGCGATTGGCGAAGCCAAGACGCGCGGCCACGGCGCCGTCCTGCTCGTCGGCGATGCGCCCTATTACGAGCGCTTCGGCTTTTTCGGCGAAAAGGCCGCGCATCTGGTGATGCCGGGTCCGTTCGAGCGCAGCCGTTTCCTGGCGCTGGAACTGAAGGAAAACTGGCTGCAGGGAGCTGCCGGCATGCTGACGGCCACCGGCCGCAAGCTGATGCAGGCGCCGATGAAGCGGGCGGCGTGACAGGATCGGCGTGATAACGCCGGTTCACCTTCCCGTGACATGACAGACCATTGCCATAACTGCCGCTTTTTCAGCAAAAGCGGCAGTTATGCGTTGGTGATGAAAACCCTGATGACTTCCGCCCTTCTGCTTGCCCTGTGTGCGCCCGTCGCGTCTGCCCAGGCGCAGGCGACGCCACCTGCCGCGCAAACATCCGTTTCCCCCGCGCTCATGAAAGTTCTGGAGGGTGCGTCGTCTTTGACGCCACTGAAAGCCGTGATTGTTTCGCGCCAGAGAGAGGTTCTGGGCGAACGCGGGTTGGGCGGGCACAGTCCGGCGGAATCCGCCAATATCAAGTCGGCCTCCAAATCCGTGATTTCGGCTCTTGTCGGTATCGCCATCGATAAAGGCGTGCTCACCGGTGTCGATCAGCCGATCGCCCCGATACTCAAGGCCGAACTTCCTGCCGCTCCGGATCCTCGCATCCACAAAATCACCATCGGCAATCTTTTGTCCATGCAGGCCGGCCTCGACCGCATGTCCGGGCCGAACTACGGGCGCTGGGTTTCGAGCCGCAACTGGGTGCGTACCGCTCTTGCGGCTGACTTCGTCGATGAACCGGGCGGCGACATGCTGTATTCGACAGGGTCCAGCCATCTTCTTTCAGCCGCTCTGTCCCGCGTGACCGGGCGCTCGACGCTTTCGCTCGCCCGCGAGTGGCTCGGTCCTGTCGAAGGTTTCGAAATCCAGGCCTGGGATCGCGACCCGCAGGGGATTTATCTCGGCGGAAACCAGATGGCGATGAGCACCCGCTCGCTTCTTGCTTTCGGTGAGCTCTATCTCAATGGCGGTAAAAATCGCGCCGGCGCACAGATTGTTTCGCCGGACTGGATTGCGCAATCCTGGACGCCGCGCACGAATTCGCGCTTTTCCGGTGATAGCTATGGCTACGGCTGGTTCACCCGTGAGATCGGCGGCAGCACAGTGCACCTTGCCTGGGGTTTCGGCGGTCAGATGCTCTATCTTGTGCCGGAGCTTGATCTCGCCGTGGCGATGACGTCGGATGAGAGCGGGCCGTCTGCGCGAACCGGTTATCGCGATGACCTGCATGCGCTGATGGCGCAGATCATCGGTGCCGTGCGCGAGGGATAAGGGTGCTGCTTGACACTCAGGCCTTCTTGACCGCCAGCCAGATCGTATGTCGGGCGCCGCCGCGCTTTCCATTGGCGCGGACGCTGACGTCCTCAGCCACAAAACCCGCCGTCTTCAATCGCCTGGTAAACTGACTATCGGGCGCCGAGGACCAGACGGCGAGCACGCCGCCGGGTCGCAACGCTGCCTTCGCGGCATGGAGCCCGGCAAGGTTGTAGATGTCGTCATTGGCCGGTCGCGTCAGCGCTTCCGGTCCATTGTCGACATCAAGCAGGATTGCGTCATAGGCGGCGCGCTCAGCGCGGATCAAGGCGCCGACATCGCTCTCGCGGATGGTGACGCGCGGGTCTGACAGGCTGTCACCGAAGACTTCGGCCATCGGCCCGCGGGCCCAGGCGATAACCGCTGGCACAAGTTCGGCAACGACGATACTGGCTGTGTCGCCGACCTCTTTCAATGCCGCGCGCAGCGTGAAGCCCATGCCAAGCCCGCCGATCAGGATGGCGGAGCGGGAAGCGCTGCGGATCCGGTCGCAGGAGAGCTTGGCCAACGCTTCTTCCGAACCGCTCAGCCGGCTGTTCATCAGCTCGTTGGTGCCGAGCATGATCGAGAATTCCGTGCCGCGCTGCTTCAGCCGCAGCGTGTCCGTTCCGCCGGGCATGATTGCGGTATCGATCACGGTCCAGGGGATCATCGCTTGCTCTTCCGGTGCTGCGACGGCTGACGACCGACGCGATGTTTCAGGCGGTAATGTCGATCACGCCGCAATCGCCGGCTTCCGATCCGAAGGCCAGCTGCTTGCCGCTGCGGTTCCACGCCATGGCACTGATCGCGCCCTTTCCGGGGCGGCGCAGCAGCACTTCCTTGGCATCGGCGAAGCGAACGGCAAGGATCATGCCGTCGGCATAGCCGATGGCAGCGATATCGTCGGTCGGGTGGCAGGCGACCTGCGTCACCATCATATTGCCGCGCGTGCCGAGTTCGAGCGGCGCCTTGCCCATCGGGCCGTCCTTCGCCTGGAATGGCCAGACAATGGCCGCTGGCGCGCCGGAGGATGCCAGCCACTTGCCCTTGGCCGACCAGGAGATCGACTTGATCTTGGCAGGATAGCCGGTCATGCGCATGTGGCGGGTTTCCGACCCTGGCTTGCTGTCCATTTTCCAGCCGTGCAGGGCGTTCTCCTGCATCATCGTCACGACGAAACGACCGTCCGGCGAGAAACTGACGCCGGTATGGGCGCCCTTCCATTCGAGATCGACCGGCGCTGCCGCCATGGCGACCCAATGCAGCGAGACGCCGTTGTAGCGGGCGACCGCGATGCGCAGGCCCTTGGGGGCAAAGGCGATTCCCTCGACCGTGCGCTCCTCTGTAAAGTCTTTTTCCGTCCCGTCCGCGAGCTTCACATGGGCCGTCTTGCCATGGGCATAGGCAACGGCACCTTGCGGGCCGGCGGCGATCTGCGAAATCCACTTGCGCGGCACATGGGCGATTTGCGTTACGCTACCGTCGATGCCGATGCGCAGGACCTTGCCGTCCTCGCCGCCGGTCAGAAGCGTATCGGTCGCCTCGTCGCGCACGCAGGCAAGAAGCCCGTCATGGGCCTCCACTGTTTTGTGACCATGGTCGAGACGGTGGATCAGGCCAGCGGACTCGGCAAAGAAGGGCACGTCGCCGAGATAGGCGACGCCGGCCACGTGACCGGCGAGATCGAGAGGAGCAACTGTCGGCATCAGTTCGGCTTTGCCTCGGCTGCGCAGGCGTTGAACGTCCGCTCGAGCTTTTCCCGGTCGAGTTCACGCCCGATGAAGACGAGACGGCTTTCGCGCTTTTCACCGTCCTTCCAGGGGCGCTGGTGATCACCTTCGATGATCATGTGCACGCCCTGCACGACATAACGCTCCTCGTCGCCCTGGAAGGCGATGATGCCCTTCAGGCGCAGGATGTTCGGGCCGTCCGTCTGGGTGATTTTCTGGATCCAGGGGAAGAAGCGGTCCGGGTTCATCTCGCCACCCCGCAGGGAAACCGACTGCACGGTCACATCATGGATCGGCGAGGGTGCGTGGTCGTGGTGATGATGATCGTGTCCATGGTCGTGCCCGTGATCGTGCCCGTGATCGTGATGCTCGTGCGCGTGATCATGCCCGTGATCATGATGGTCATGGCCACAATCGGGACCACAGGTGTGGTCATGCTCATGATGATCGTGATCGAGGAAATGCGGCTCGTTTTCCAGTGCCCGTTCCAGGTTGAAGGCGCCCTGGTTGAGAACCTTGTTCAGGTCGACATTGGAACGTTCGGTGCGGTGAATGCGGGCCGAAGGATTGATGGCGCGCACGGTCGCTTCGATCTTCGCCAGTTCTTCCGGCGTCACGAGATCGGTCTTGTTGAGCAGGATGACGTCGGCAAAGGCGATCTGGTCTTCGGCTTCGCGCGAATCCTTCAGCCGCAGCGGCAGATGCTTGGCGTCGACAAGGGCGACGACGGCATCGAGTTCGGTCTTGGCGCGGACGTCGTCGTCCATGAAGAAGGTCTGCGCGACCGGCACGGGATCGGCCAGGCCGGTCGTCTCGACGATGATCCCGTCAAACCGTCCCGGACGGCGCATCAGGCCCTCGACGACGCGGATCAGGTCGCCGCGCACCGTGCAGCAGACGCAGCCATTGTTCATCTCGTAGATTTCCTCGTCCGATTCGACGATCAGATCGTTGTCGATCCCGATCTCGCCGAATTCGTTGACGATCACAGCATATTTCTTGCCGTGGCTGTCCGACAGGATGCGGTTGAGCAGCGTCGTCTTGCCGGCGCCGAGATAACCGGTCAAAACGGTGACGGGAATGGGCTTGATTGCGGGGGCGGATGCGGTTTCGGTCATGGGAGAGCCTCGACAGATTGGCGGGCCGGAAATCCGGCCATCAGTGTTGCCATGTCATATAGGAGATGAAAAGCACCAACGCTACCCGTTGGCCGCATCGAATCCTCTGATATCGAAGCGATGGACATCCTTCAGGAGCTCGATGATCCCGTTGACCGCATGGGCGATGAGCGCCTCGCCCTTTTCGGCCGTTGCCACCGAAGCATTGCCGGCGACGCCTTTTGCATTGAGGTCTGACATCTTCCAGCCGAAGGCATGCGGACCATAGGCGCGCAGATGGGTGAAAAGGCCGGTAAATTCGCTTTGGCGTGAGGAAAAGTTTTCAGCCTTCGTTCTGTCCACCCTGTCTGGGTAGAGCGCCAGCATGACCGAGGTCTCGATATCGCCACCATGGATATCGATCGCCTTGTCCTGCGGCGCGATCCAGCCCGGCGGCTGGCCGAAGCGCGTCCAGCTCGTGGCAACAGCCAGCATGTTCAGCCGCACCCGCGCTTCCGTTGTGACGATCGTCATCAGCGGTGCGTTGCCGCCATGGGCGTTGAGCATGACCAGCTTGCGAAAGCCCTGTCGGTTCAGCTGTTCGGCGATGCCGAGCCATTTGCGGATGGCTTCGTCATAGGTGAGTGACTGCGTACCCTCGATATCCAGGTGCTCGATCGAATAGCCGACTGGCTCTGTCGGCAGAAAGGTGACGGGCAGACCAGCGGGCAGGGCGGCGACGAGGCGGTCCACCAGGCCTTCCGCAATCAGCGTGTCCGTCTCGAATGGCAGATGCGGGCCATGTTGCTCGTGGGCGCCGAGCGGCAGCACTGCAATCCAGTCGCGCCGGTCTTCGCGTGACGATCCGTCGCTTTCTTCCGTCCAGCGGGCGGGCGGGAATGGCATTTCTTTTCAAGCCTTTCGCTTCTGCTTGCGGGAATGGTGCCGTTTGAGTCATACAGGGGTGGTAAGGCCGTGCAAGAAATTTGGTGGAGGACCGATGGGAAAGAAAAGCAAGGCCGAGAAGAAAAACAAGGGCAAGAAGAAGCACGATCTCTCCATAGGGCCGCAGGATATTGCCTCGGTGCTGGTGCAGGCTGCCCGCTCGATGCGCACCGTCGTGTCGCGTAATCTGCTCGACAGCGGTCTTTATGCCGGCCAGGACGGCGTGATGCTGTTGCTGGCCGAAACGGACGGACTAACGGCCGGCAATCTGGCCATCAAGCTCGGCGTCAAGGCACCGACCATGACCCGCACCATCGGCCGGATGGAGGCGCAGGGTTTCGTCGAGCGTCGAACCGATGATGGTGACGGGCGACTGACGAAGGTCTATCTGACCGAGCTTGGCCGCAACAGCCTGCAAACGATCGAGGCCGCCGGGAAAACCTCCGAGACAATGGCCACGCAGGGCATGAGCGACAAGGAGATCAAGACGCTGATGAAGCTGCTTCGCGTCGTGGATGCCAACCTCCAGGGATCAACGCCCGGCGAATAGCGGCAGTGCTTGCCTTTTTTGCCGATTGCGGCGCCAATTTAAACAGTTTAAAGAGAATTTAAAAAGAACGGCCCGAAGGCCGACATGGAACGGCCGGAGGAAACGTGGCGCAGAAAGTCAAACTGTCAACCATCGCCGAAACGCTCGGCGTCTCGACGGCAACCGTGTCGCTCGCCTTGCGCGACAGCCCGCTCGTGGCAGCCACCACCCGCGACAAGATCAAGGAACAGGCCCGCGCGCTTGGCTATATCTACAACCGGCGCGCCGCCAGCCTGCGGACATCACGCTCCGGCATTATCGGTGTCGTCGTCCATGACATCATGAACCCGTTCTACGGTGAAATTCTGAAGGCCATCGAGGCCGAACTTGACCGCGACCGCCAGACTTTCATCCTTTCGAACCACTATGATTCCGTCGAGAAACAACGGGCTTTTATCGAAACCTTGCTGCAGCTCGGTGGCGATGGCGTCATCATGTCTCCGGCCATCGGCACGCCGCCGGAGGATATCCAGCTGGCGGAAGACAACGGCATGCCGGCGATCCTGATTGCCCGGTCGATCGAGGGGCTCGACGTGCCGATCTTCCGCGGTGACGACGCCTATGGTATTTCGCTGGCCACCAATCACCTGATCAGCCTCGGGCACCGGGTGATCGCCATGGTCGGCGGCACGGACCAGACATCCACCGGCCGCGACCGCTACCAGGGTTATGTCAACGCGTTGCGCAAGGCGAACATCGAGGTCGATCCGGATCTGCGCATTCCGGGCCCGCGCTCCAAGCAGGGTGGCTTCGAGGCGGCGGTGCATCTCCTGTCCCTGCCGCAAAAACCGACAGCCGTCGTCTGCTGGAACGACCTCGTCGCCATCGGCATGATGAACGGCATTGCCCGCGCCGGCCTCATTCCCGGCCGGGACGTGTCGGTCACCGGTTACGACGATCTCGAGGAAGCCTCGATCGCCACCCCGGCCCTGACGACGGTCTGGAACGGCCAGGCAGAGGTCGGCCGCAGTGCTGCACGCGCGTTGCTCGACAAACTGTCGGGCAGTCACGAACCGGATGGTATCCACCTGATCAAGCCGGAAATGCGTATCCGCCAGTCCACCGGCCCGTTGCGCATTCCCGTATCCGACCTTTCATAATTCGATTCCAAAGGAGCGCATCATGCCGCAAGGCCGCCCCCGCATTCTCGTGCCCGGAAAAATCAACACGCGTGTGCTCGATCGCCTGCCGGATCATTTCGAGCCGGTTTTCGTCTCTGCGGCCGATCCGGCACTGATCACGCCGGAGCTATCAGCCGGCATTTCCGGCATTGCGGTCCAGGGCAAGATTTCTGCAGCGTTCATGGATGCGTTCGCGCATCTCGAAATCATCGCCAATTTCGGCGTCGGCTATGATGGTGTCGATGCGGTCCACGCCGGCCACAAAGGTATTGTGTTGACCAATACGCCGGATGTCTTGACGGAGGAGGTGGCCGATACGACCATCGGTCTTCTGCTCAACACCGTGCGGCAATTGCCGCAGGCGGAGCGCTGGCTGCGGGCCGGTCGGTGGGCGCGCGACGGGGCTTTCCCGCTGTCGCCGCTGACGCTGCGTGGGCGCACTGTCGGGCTTTATGGAATGGGCCGCATCGGTCTTGCCATTGCCAAGCGCCTGGAAAGTTTCGGCGTCGCCATTCATTACCACACCCGGACGGCACGCGAGGGGCTGGCTTACGTCTATCATCCGACGCTGAAGGACATGGCCGCGGCTGTCGATACGATCATCGTCATCGTTCCCGGAACGGACAGCACGTCAAAGACGATCAATGCCGAGATTCTGGCTGCTTTGGGTGCCAATGGCGTGCTGATCAATGTCGGGCGTGGTTCGACGGTTGACGAGGCTGCGCTGACGGATGCGTTGCAGCGCGGCGTGATCGCCGGTGCCGGCCTTGATGTCTTCGAAAACGAGCCGCATGTCGGCGACGATCTGATGGCCCTGGAGAATGTTTCGTTGCTGCCGCATGTCGGCTCGGCCTCTCAGGCGACCCGCAACGGCATGGCCGATCTGGTGGTCGACAATCTCGTGGCCTGGTTTACGACCGGCAAAGCGCTGACGCCGGTGCCGGAAACACCGTTTACCCGCAAGGCAGGCTGATCCGTTCAGCCAGCCTTGGTTGCGGCATAGGCCCGGACGGCATCGCCGAAGGCTGCAAACAGGGTGGAGGACGGGCCGTCCGTGCCGACCCAGTATTCCGGATGCCATTGCACGCCGACGGCAAAGACCTTGGCATCGATGACAGACACCGCCTCGATGGTGCCGTCCTCGGCCACAGCTTCCACCGCAAGACGCGGCGCGGCCCTGGAAATGGCCTGGCGATGCAGGGAATTGACCTGCACGGAGCCTGCGCCCAGCACCGAGGCAAGGCAGGTGCCTTCACGAATGACGACGTTCTGGCGAATGCCGTAGGCTATGTCGAGATCCGGGACATCCGGTTTGCGATGGTCCCAGTTGCCGGGAACATCGTGGATTTCGCTGGCCAGTGTGCCCCCGAGCGCGACATTGAGTTCCTGGATACCACGGCAGATGGCCAGAAGCGGAACGCCGCGTTCCAGTGCCCGGCGGATCAGCGGCAGGCTGGTCGCGTCCCGGCCCGGGTCGAAAGGGCCGTCTGAGTCTACGGCGACCTTTCCATAAAGTGAAGGATGGACGTTGGAGCGGGATCCGCTGACGAGGAGACCATCCACGCGGTCAAGAATCGCGTCCGCATCGTTTCCGCTTTCCAGCGCCGGCACAAGGAAGGCCATGACCCCGGAACCCTCGACGGCAGCGCGGACATATTGATGCGGAACGCCATGCCAGACATTCCCGTCGAATTCGCGGAAGTCTGCCGGAATGGCAACGATCGGCTTGTGCATAGTCCGTCTCCAGGCAATGTTTCGGCGGCGGTTTGTCGCGGTATCGGCGCGTCCATCGGCGATCCTTGCCCTCCGCTTTGCCTTGACAAAGGGCCTGAAGTCAATCGGATTGCATGGCGGCTTACGCTTTGAGATGAGGCGATCGGCAAAGCCTTTGCGCCAAAGTGGCAAGATCTGGCCGGAACTCTTAGAGACCGGGTAACCATTTCCGGATTTAACCTGTTGAACAGTCAGATTTGTGATGTTCCGAAGCGCAAATGCGAGCAAAAAGATTTTGCACCCGTTCTCCATGCATGGTTGTAAAAGGCGCGTATTCTTTAGGTTTCACTGCAATATGGGGTTGAATACGCTGGGCAGTCGTGTCTCCACTGAAGAGTGGTGCCATCGGCAGTCTGTTTTACATGCCAATGGATGCAATCTTTCGTTAAAGCCTCCGGAATAACACTTCTTCAAACCGGAGCAGAGGGTTCATGAAAGCAACAGAACAGGGCGCTCTTCCGACCGATGTCTATCTTTCGTTCGTGAGTTCTCTCTATGAGTATCGCCAGACTCTCTTGATCGGCATGCTTTCGCATGTCGTGACCTTCAGCCTTGTTTTCGCGAAAACCTCCGATCCCTTCTATCTTGCCTGCTGCGCTGCCGTCATCGTCATCTGGCTGGGCCGAAGTGTTGGCATGCGCCGGTTCGACCATGTCGATCGTTCGGCACTCGATTTCAACGGCATTCGCATGTGGGAAAACCGCTACAATGCCGGCGCGGTCTGCGCGACCATTACGCTCGGTTCTGCCTGCGGCTATTCCATTCTCGTCTCCCGGGATGCCTTTGCTGAACTGGCCTGCATCTCCGTAACGCTTGCCACCATGGTCTCCGTAGTCGGACGAAATTACGGTTCGGCGCGTGCGGTGGTGATGCTGACCTTCTCGGCCTGCGGACCGATCGTGATTGGCCTGCTCGCCTTGCTCGATGGTTTCATGGCTCTCCTGGCCTTGCTGATGGTTCCCTTCATCCTGACCACATGGTCTATGGCAACCGGTGTCCGCGAATTCCTCCACAAGAATGTCAAGGCGGCGCGCGAAATCTCGACGATTGCGGCGCGCTTCGATGTCGCCCTCAACAATATGCCGCATGGTCTGTTCATGCTGGATTCGGGGAACCGCATTCTTGTCGCCAACCGGCGTGCCTGCGAGTTGCTCAATCTCGGCGATCAGGCTCGGCTCAAGGATTGCCATCTCGATGCGGTTTTGCGCTACGGGGTGCGCCATACGTTCCTGGAGCAAGATCGGGCCAAACAGGTGTTGCGCCAACTCGACCAATTGATGAAAGGCGTGCAGTCGCGCGCGCTCATCCCCTTCTCCGATGACCTGTTTCTGGAATTCTCCGCCAGCCGCCGCGCCCACGGCGGTGTGGTGCTGATATTCGAAGATGTCACGGCGCGGGTCAGGGCGGAGAAGAAGATCCTGCAGATGGTCCGCTTCGATACGCTGACGGGCCTGCCCAACCGCGACTATTTCGCCGATCTCGTCAGCAATGCCCTTTCCGAGCGGACGCAGGCCGGGCCGATCGGTTTCATGGTTCTCGATGTGGCCGAGTTCAAGCATGTCAATGACACCAAGGGCCATGTGGTCGGTGATCGACTCCTGTGCGTCATCGCGGAACGCTTGAAAAAGGTCAGCATCGATACAGCGATTGCGGCGCGCCTGATGGGTGACGAATTCGTGCTGTTCTTCCCCAATGCGGACAATCGTGACGATCTGGAAGACCGTATGCGCGCCGTACACGGGCAGATGCGCGGTTCCTACAATGCCAGCGGTTTTACCTTCAACATGTCCATGAGTGCCGGTTACGTCATCAGTTCCAGCAGCGGCTTCCGGCTGGAGGATCTGCAGATCAAGGCCGATCTGGCGCTGTTCGAGACGAAGAGCCGCAACAAGGGTGGATGCACGGCCTTCGAAGCGGAGATGGATGCGCTTTATCTCGATCGCCAGAAGCTGAAATCAGATCTCCGGGAAGCCCTGGACAACGATAATCTTTCCGTGGCCTATCAGCCGATGTTCCTGCCGGATGGAACCCGGATAGAATGCTGCGAGGCGCTGGCACGCTGGACGCACCGCGAGCGCGGTCCCGTATCGCCCGTGGTCTTCATCCAATTGGCCGAGGAAATGGGCGTCGTTTCGGAAATCACCCATATCATGCTGCGCCAGGCCTGCCGCGACTGCATGACCTGGCCGTCCCATGTTGCCGTGTCCGTCAACCTTTCTGCCCTCGACCTGCGCAACAGCGATATCGTTGCGTTCATCACCGATACACTGACGGAAACCGGACTTGACCCGGCGCGGCTGCATCTCGAGGTTACCGAAAGTTGCCTTCTGGAAGAGGCCGTCAAGGTCCAGACCATCCTGCAGGAGCTGCGGGCACGTGGCATCACCATCGCCATCGACGACTTCGGAACCGGCTATTCCAGCCTTAGCTATCTCGATGCGCTGCCGCTTGATATTATCAAGATCGACCGTTCGTTCGTTCGCAACATCCGCGAGGACGCACGCCGCTTCAAGCTGCTGCGGGGAACTGTGAACCTGTCGCGCGAGCTTGGGCTGAAGATCGTCATCGAAGGGGTCGAGACCGAAGACCAGCTCGCCTTGATCAACGAGTTCAAATGCGCCGATCTGGTGCAGGGGTATGTGTTCGCGGCCCCTATGCCATCCTTCTCGATCGTGGATCTCTGCGATACCCTGGCGAAGAAGAGACCGTCGACAAAACGGCGCCGGCGCACCGCCTGATACAGCCCACATTGATGCCGAGTACGGCTTCATCTGCGATCTCCTTTTGATCCGCAGAGTTTATTTCTGTGCGATTCAGCCGCGTATTCCGTGAATATTCATAGTTAAGTGCGATTTGTTGTAATAAAAAGTTTACGATTCATTAACCTTAACAAATGGTAAATTGTTAAAATTGTTCGTCCCCATTGTGGCGCCGATGCGGCTTGATAGATTAATATTTCGTTAACGAGGTATTATTCATGGACGCTATTGGCTCGACGCGGAATCGGTTTTCCGAAAAACTATTGGAGTTGCTGGACCATGTAGAGTACCGGCGGGTCGAGTCCGGCGAGGACATGGAAGATGTCGCCCGCATCCGCTTCAAGGCCTACAAGATGGCGGATATCCTGCCTTTGTCCGGCTCGACGCTGATCGACGACATCGACTTCGACAGCCATGCCTATGTCTTCGGCATCTACTACGAGGAGCGCCTGATCAGCACGGTGCGTGTCCATCACGTCACGCCTGAGCATCGGGCCAGTTCGTCGGGATCCGTTTTCGGCAAAGAGATCGACAGTTTTCTTGATGCCGGCATGAGCCTGATAGACCCCGTGCGGCTCGCCGCCGATCCGGAAATCCTCAAGGAGATGCCGGCCATTCCTTATCTGACGCTCCGCGTCGCGACCATGGCTTCGGAACATTTCGATGTTGATCGCTGCCTGTCGCTGGTCAAGCCGCAGCATGCGGCATTCTACAAGCGGGTCTTCGATGCCGATACCATCGTTTCCCCGCAGAAGAACTGCGGCAACTACAAGATCGACCTGACGCTGCTTGCCGCCCGCGTGCGCGAAATCCGGCCTTGGCTCTATACCCGCTTTCCGTTTTTTGATTCCGAGCCTTTCGAGCGCAGGATGATGTTTAACGGCAATGAGCGGGCTTCCTTCACGCCATTGACGGTCCGGCCCACCGCCCGTCTCGCGATGACAACGCAGCATCGAACGCGGATGCCGCTCTGATCATCGCGGGCAAAGCCGAAACTATATGCCACAGCTTTGCGTGACGGGTTTTTATTGCGCTTCATCGCCGCTTTGTATATGGCCAGTGGACGATGCTTTGCGCGTTATGCTGGATGGCGTCGCAGGAATTGGTTTTATATTTGGTTTCATATGATGTGCGGATCGGGACGGCTTGACCGCGGAGCGCGCAGAATTCTGGGAGATAGGGACGATGGCTGAACATCAATCCGGACCGGTCGAAACCGGCGCGCCGATGGATTATCCAGAGCATGAGAAAACATATACGTTCTTCCTTGCTGCATCGAAGTATCTGACAATTTTCTGCGTTGCGCTTCTGATCGCCATGGCCGCGGGTTTCTTCACCAGCGCCGGTTTTTTCACGGCAACCGTGCTGTTCATTCTTCTCAACGTTGCCGGCGTCGTGCTTTTGCGCTGATCGGCTTTCCGGACATTGACTGGAGCCTGCCCATGGGAGTGATGGGCGGGTTTCGCATCGCCTGACATTTTGATCGGGTTTACCGACGCGCGCGTTTGTTCTGCGGCGCGAACCGTGCAGGCGGGCGAGAACAGACGGGGATGAAGGACAGGTCCGTTGCGGTGCTGGATTGCGCCGTGGACTGTCCATCAGGGAGGGTTGAGTGACTGAAACCGTATTTGTTGCCAGGGAAAGCAATCCCGACGAAGGGCGCGTGTCCGCATCGCCTGATAGTGTGAAGAAGCTGAAGACGCTGGGTTTCGACGTTGTCGTTGAAGCGGGCGCAGGACTGCTGTCTCGCGTCCCGGACGCAGCTTTCGAGAGCGCCGGTGCAAGGATTGGCACTGCTGCCGATGCAAAATCTGCCGACGTTGTCTTGCGGGTCCGTCGTCCGGTGGCTGCCGAGACCGCCAGCTACAAGTCCGGTGCCATCGTCATTGCCATCATGGATCCCTACGGGAACGAAGCTGCTCTGGCTGAGATGGCGTCGGCCGGCCTCACTGCCTTTGCGATGGAATTGATGCCGCGCATCACCCGTGCCCAGTCGATGGACGTGCTGTCGAGCCAGGCGAACCTTGCCGGCTACCAGGCGGTGATCGACGCCGCCGCCGAATTCGATCGTGCCATGCCGATGATGATGACGGCGGCCGGCACTGTGCCCGCTGCCAAGGTCTTCGTCATGGGCGCCGGTGTTGCCGGCCTCCAGGCGATCGCAACTGCCCGCCGTCTTGGTGCCGTGGTTACCGCCACGGACGTTCGTCCGGCTTCCAAGGAGCAGGTCGCCTCGCTCGGTGCCAAGTTTATCGCCGTCGAGGACGACGAGTTCAAGGCCGCGGAAACATCGGGCGGCTATGCCAAGCCGATGTCCGAAGCCTATCAGGCCAAGCAGGCTGTGCTGACCGCCGAGCACCTTGCCAAGCAGGATATTGTCATCACCACGGCGCTGATCCCGGGCCGCCCGGCGCCGCGGTTGATCACCCGCGAAATGCTGAAGGCCATGAAGCCAGGTTCGATTGCGGTGGACCTTGCCGTCGAGCGTGGTGGCAATATCGAAGGTGCCGTTGCCGGCTCCGTCGTTGAGGTCGAAGGCGTCAAGGTCGTCGGTTACAACAATGTGCCCGGCCGGATCGCCACCAGCGCCTCGTCGCTCTACGCCAAGAACCTCGTGACCTTCCTCGAGACCATGGTCAGCAAGGAAACCGGCATGCTTGCCCTCAACATCGAGGACGAACTGGTCAAGGCGACGATGCTGACGCATGGCGGCACGGTCGTGCATCCGAATTTTGCGCCGGCGCCGGTCGTAGCAACAGCAACAGCTTAAGAATTTGAAAGGGTGATGTTCGGACTTCGGGGAGAAGTGCGACCGCCCATGGGAGATGTTTGATGGCCAATGACCTACTCGACAAGGCGATCGGCGACCTCGACCGGGCGGTCGAAGCAGTTCGCACGGCAGCCGAATATGTGCCGGAGGCAGCCGGTGCTGCTGTCCACGGGCTGTCCGGCGGCGCCATCGACCCTTTCGTTTTTCAACTGGCGATCTTTGTGCTGTCGATCTTCGTCGGCTACTACGTCGTCTGGTCGGTGACGCCGGCGCTCCACACCCCGCTGATGGCGGTCACCAACGCGATTTCATCGGTCATCGTCGTCGGCGCGCTGCTGGCTGTCGGCATATCGGCCTCCGGTCTTGCCACCGGTTTCGGCTTCGTCGCACTGGTGCTGGCGTCGGTGAATATCTTCGGCGGTTTTCTCGTCACCCAGCGCATGCTTGCCATGTACAAGAAAAAAGAAAAGTGAGGGCTTGAGCCGATGTCACCCAATATCGCAGCCTTCCTCTATCTCATCTCCGGCGTGCTGTTCATCATGGCGCTGCGCGGTCTTTCCCATCCAACCACGTCGCGCCGCGGCAATATTCTCGGCATGACAGGCATGGGCATTGCCATCGTCACGACGTTGCTGCTGGCCATGCCGTCTTTCGGCGGCCTCATGCTGATCCTGCTGGGCCTTGCCATCGGCGGCGGGGCAGGGGCCTATATCGCCCGTTCGATCCCGATGACGTCAATGCCGCAACTGGTTGCCGGCTTTCATTCGCTGGTCGGCCTTGCCGCTGTTCTGGTTGCTGCTTCTGCGCTCTACACACCGTCCTCTTTCGGCATCGGCGAGATCGGTTCGATCCATGCCGTGGCCCTGGTGGAGATGGCGCTTGGCGTGGCCATCGGCGCAATCACCTTTACCGGCTCGATCGTCGCCTTCCTGAAACTCGACGGCCGCATGTCCGGCAAGCCGATCATGCTGCCGTTCCGCCATGCCATCAATATCGCGCTTCTGACCCTGATCGTCATCTTCATCGTCGGACTTGCTGGGTCCGAAAGCCATTTTTCCTTCTGGGCGATTGTCGTGCTGGCGCTTGCGCTCGGCGTTCTTCTGATCGTGCCGATCGGTGGAGCGGACATGCCGGTCGTGGTGTCTATGCTCAATTCCTATTCCGGTTGGGCTGCGGCCGCGCTCGGCTTCACGCTCGGCAATCTGGCACTGATCATCACCGGTGCGCTGGTCGGCTCGTCAGGCGCGATCCTGTCCTACATCATGTGCAAAGGCATGAACCGTTCCTTCATCTCGGTTATCCTGGGTGGTTTCGGCGGTGATGCCGGCGTGGCAACCAGTGATGACGGCGTGCAGCGCACGGTCAAACAGGGCTCGGCAGACGATGCCGCCTTCCTGATGGCCAACGCCTCCAAGGTGATCATCGTGCCCGGATACGGCATGGCGGTGGCGCAGGCACAGCATGCCGTTCGCGAACTTGCCGATGCCCTCAAGAAGAACGGTGTCGAGGTGAAATACGCCATTCATCCGGTTGCCGGCCGCATGCCGGGCCACATGAACGTGCTGCTCGCCGAAGCCAACGTGCCCTATGACGAGGTCTTCGAACTTGAGGACATCAACTCCGAATTCGCGCAGGCCGATGTCGCCTATGTCATCGGTGCCAACGACGTTACCAATCCGGCGGCGCGCGACGACAAGACCTCGCCGAT
The DNA here is from genome assembly GCF_001885585.1 of Pararhizobium antarcticum. GTDB lineage: Bacteria > Pseudomonadota > Alphaproteobacteria > Rhizobiales > Rhizobiaceae > Pararhizobium > Pararhizobium antarcticum. Next base: position 54,840 of record NZ_LSRP01000001.1, on the reverse strand, counting down.
CTATGGCATGCCGATCCTCGACGTCGACAAGGCCAAGACCTGCCTGTTCGTCAAGCGGTCGCTCGGCTCCGGCTATGCCGGCATCGACAACACGCTGTTCTACAAGGATGGCACAATGATGCTGCTCGGGGATGCCAAGAAGATGACCGACGACATCGTCAAGGCCATGGCCCATTAAATACGTGCCGTTCGGCTCATACGAAAACGCCCGCTGGAGTGATCCGGCGGGCGTATTTGTTTGTCTGATTTCGATGGGACGCGTTTGCGTCAACCTGTCGCTTTGACCCGGGCGAGGCCGGCGCGGGCCGGCTCGTATTTGGTGTCGAGCGACAAGGCATGACCATAGGACTTCGCCGCCTTGGCCTTCTCGCCGCGCCGTTCGTAGACCAGCCCCTGGTTGGCCCAGGATTCTGCGATCTTGCCGTTCAGATTGATGGCAGTGTTGAAGTCGGCAAAGGCGTTGTCGTCGTCGCCCTGCGCCACATAGGAAATGCCCCGGCCGTTATAGGGTTCCGGTGAGCTCGGCGAAAGCGAGATCGCGGTCGAGAAATCCTCGATCGCCTGTCCATGCTGGTTGCGGGTCTGATAGATCAGGCCACGATTGTGGTAGGCGCGCGGGTCGGTCGTGTCGAGCTCGATCGCCTTGTTGAAATCGGCAAAGGCCCGGTCGAGCTGGCCTGCCTGCCGATAGAGATTGCCCCGGCCGATATAGGCGACGTCGTAGCGCGGGTTCAACTGAAGCGCCATGTTGTAGTCGTTTGCGGCCTCAGCCTGGTTGCCGATGTTGCGCTGGACCAGCGCGCGGTTGGCATAGGCCTGGTAGAAGCGCGGATTGAGCTGGATCGCCTGGTTGAAGTCCGCCAGCGCCCTGCGGAATTCACCGGCGCGGCCATAGGCAGACCCACGGACATTGTAGCCCTCTGGATCGCTCGGATTGGCGGCAATCACGCTGGTGAGCGAGGCAATGTTTCCTTCGGATCCCTGGGCGCGTTCGACGCGGATCATGTCTTCCGATGTATCGGTCTGGCATCCCGACAGGGTGAGTGCCGCCGCGATGGCAAGCAGCGATGCAAAACCCCGGCCCTGTGTGTTCAGACGGCGCATGCCGTTGCCAATCTGGCTCGATATGCCCGAAGTCGTTGCAGCAAATGTCAAGATTGATCCCTCGATACAGCGATGCGTCCAGGCCGTTTCGGACGCTATAGCATGAATATGCGTTGTTTGCCTGCTCGGAAACGCCTGAGCCACCGAAAGGAAGCACGAGGCGCCGTATATTTTTCGGATCATCTCCGTCCGGTGCCACCGGGCTTTCAGCTTTACGCGGCAGTCGTTGCGTCAAGCTGGAAATGGCGGCAGCGACTGTGTCGCCTCCGCCGGACTATACATCTGAACGAGTCGAAAAAACGACCAATCAGCGTGTAGCAGCTGCTGCAGGGCGGGTAGTAACGATGCCACTTTCGCGCTGGGCGCGCTTGCGGGCCAGCTTGCGAACGCGGCTGACGCCTTCGGCCTTTTCGCGGGCGCGCTTTTCGGACGGCTTCTCGAAGTAGTCGCGCATCCTCATTTCACGGAAAATGCCTTCGCGCTGCATCTTCTTCTTGAGCGCGCGAAGCGCTTGATCAACGTTATTGTCGCGGACTAGTACCTGCACCTGAATTCCGTTCCTTTGTTTCGTGTGCCGGCCCCTGGAGCAAGCTCAACGAGGCAACAGAAATGACGTTCGCGGAGCCATGGGCTTTACGATTGCGGCAGCGCTTAGCAGGTCGCGGCTTCAAAGTCCAGCTGGGAGTTTTCCGGGGCTGCCCGAAATTTGCGTTGCAGGCATGTTTCGTCATGGCTGCACGCTTCAACGTCATTTGGTTCGGCAGCACAGGTGGCGATGCTTTATAGTGTCTGCGACCGGATGCAAGTCGTTCGGTCGATGCAAATTGCGATCATGTCGCAAGTCGTGCAGGTCGCGGCGGATTGCGTCGCAAAAGAAACGTTGCTTCGCTCGGGGATTTGCGATTTCTAGCGGCGACACGGAAGTTCACCGGAATACGGAGTGAAGGCGAATGCGCAAATATTCGGTTTTTGCTGTCGCTCGCGAGGCGATGCGCGGCCACAGGGGATGGGAGGCACAATGGACCTCTCCCGAGCCGCGCAAGGCGTATGATGTCATCATCATCGGCGCCGGCGGTCATGGTCTGGGAACGGCCTATTACCTTGCCAAGGAGCATGGCATCACCAATATCGCGGTGCTTGAAAAAGGCTGGCTCGGTGGGGGCAACACCGGCCGCAACACGACGATTATTCGCTCCAACTATCTCTATGACGAAAGCGCGGGGATCTACGACCACGCGCTGAAGATGTGGGATGGCCTCAGTCAGGACCTCAACTACAACGTCATGTATTCGGCCCGCGGCGTGATGATGCTGTCGCACAACATCCATGACCAGCAGGTGTTCAAGCGCCATATCCATGCCAACCGGCTGAACGGCATTGACAATGAATGGCTGACGCCGGAGCAGGCGCAGGAATTCTGCCCGCCGCTCGATATTTCACGCTCGGCCCGTTACCCGATCAACGGCGCTGCGCTGCAGCGTCGCGGCGGCACGGCGCGCCATGATGCCGTCGCCTGGGGTTATGCCCGTGCGGCTGCGGATCGCGGCGTGCACATCATCCAGAATTGCGAAGTCACTGGTATCCGCCGCAATCCCGACGGTTCCGTCGCCGGTGTCGATACCAATCGCGGCCAGATCAATGCCAAGAAGGTCGGCGTCGTTGCGGCCGGTCATACCTCGGTGCTGATGGAAATGGCCGGCGTGCGCATGCCGCTGGTGAGCTATCCGCTGCAGGCGCTGGTGTCGGAGCCGGTCAAACCGATCTTCCCCTGCGTCGTGATGTCCAATACCGTTCACGCCTATATCTCGCAGTCCGACAAGGGCGAGCTCGTCATCGGCGCCGGAACCGACCAGTATTCGTCCTACTCGCAAACCGGCGGCCTGCAGATCATCACGCATACGCTGGATGCGATCTGCGAGCTCTTCCCGATCTTCCGCCGCATGAAGATGATGCGCTCCTGGGGCGGCATCGTCGACGTGACGCCGGACCGTTCGCCGATCCTCGCAAAGACCCCTGTGCAGGGGCTCTACGTCAATTGCGGCTGGGGCACCGGCGGCTTCAAGGCAACGCCGGGCTCGGCGAATGTCTTCGCGCACACCATCGCCAATGACGCGCCGCACAAGATCAACGCGCCGTTCACGCTGGAACGCTTTCGTTCGGGCCGCCTGATCGACGAAGCGGCCGCTGCCGCCGTCGCGCATTGAAGGGGAAAACAAGATGCTTTTGATCTATTGCCCCTATTGCGAGGAAGAGCGCTCCGAGCTCGAGTTTCGCCAGGCCGGCGACGCCCATATCGCGCGCCCGCGCAACATGACTGAAATGTCGGACGCGGATTTCGAGGCCTTTTTCTTCCTGCGTGACAACGTCAAGGGCCTGACCTTCGAACGCTGGCGCCATCTGAACGGCTGTGGCCGGTTCTTCAATGCCGCCCGCGACACCGTCAGCGACAAGTTCCTGACAACCTACAAGGCCGGCCTGCCGCGCCCGGATATCAGCGCTCTGCGCCCGGCTGCATCGTCGCCTGTCGGAACCGCCCCTGTCGAAACTTATGAAGCCACGGAGGCAGACGCGAAATGAGCGGCGCCAATCGCATTCCCGGTGCAGGCCGTCTCACCCCTGCCAAAACCGCCCGTTTCTTTTTCGACGGCAAGAGTTATGCAGCGCTTGAAGGCGACACGGTTGCCTCGGCGCTGCTGGCCAACGGCGTTCATCTCGTCGGCCGCTCGTTCAAATATCACCGCCCGCGCGGCATTGTTTCCGCCGGTGCCGAAGAGCCGAATGCGCTGATCGGGGTCGAACGTGACGCCGCGCGCAAGCAGCCCAACGTGCGCGCCACCGTGCAGGACGTGTTCGACGGCATGAAGGTCGTGTCGCAGAACCGCTGGCCGTCGCTTGCCTTCGATGTCGGCGCCGTCAACAACCTTCTGGCCCCGTTCTTTGCCGCCGGCTTCTACTACAAGACCTTCATGTGGCCGAAGCAGGCCTGGAAACATGTCTACGAGCCGCAGATCCGCGCGGCCGCCGGCCTCGGCGTTTCCCCGACCGAAGACGATACAGATCATTATTCCAGCCGCTACGCCCATTGCGACGTGCTGGTCATCGGCGCCGGCCTTGCGGGTCTATCGGCAGCCCTTGCTGCGGCCAAGACCGGTGCGCGCGTCATCATCTGCGACGAACAGCCGGAAGTCGGCGGTGCGTTGCACTATGACAAGAGCGTGACCATCGACGGTCTCGACGGCTTTACCTGGGCGCAGGCGACCGCTGCCAACCTCAAGCGCATGACAAACGTCAAGGTTCTGCCGCGCACCACTGCGTTTGGCTATTACGCCCAGAACTTCGTCGGCCTGAACGAGCGCGTCACCGAGCATCTGGCCAAGCCTGACAAGAAGCTGCCGCGCGAACGCCTTTGGCAGGTGCGGGCCAAGCGCGTGATCATTGCCACGGGCGCCATCGAGCGTCACATGGTTTTCGCCAACAATGACCGTCCCGGCATCATGCTGGCCTCGGCGGCGCGCACCTTCCTCAATCATTTCGGTGTCACCGTCGGCAAGAAGATCGGTGTCTACACGGCCAATGATTCCGCCTATGAGGCGGCTTTCGACCTCAAGCGCGCCGGCGTGACGATTGCCGCCATTGTCGACAGCCGCGAAAAGCCCGGCGAGGGGGTTCTCGCTGAGGCGCGCGCGCTCGGCATCGAGGTGCTGACCGGCCATGGCGTTGTCAATACCTCCGGTAATCTGCGGGTGTCCTCCATGTCCGTCGCCCGAAATGGCGGCGGGGCTGCGCGCTCGATCGCGATCGACGCGCTTCTGATGTCGGCCGGGTGGACGCCCTCCGTACACATGTTCTCGCAGTCACGCGGCAAGGTCGCCTATGATACCGAGACGCAGCGCTTCCTGCCCGGCGCCTACGCGCAGGATTGCCTGTCGGTCGGCGCCTGCAACGGCACCAATGATTTGCAGGCCACCATCGAGGAATCGCTGGCGGCCGGCGAACTGACCGCCAGGGCGTCCGGATATTCGGCTTCCGAGAAGCTCGAACTGCAGGGTCACAACGCCTTCAACTGGACCGGCGGCATGGCCGGAGCAGCCGAAGGGGCCGGTCCCGACACGACCGTCAAGGCCTTCATCGATTTCCAGAATGACGTCTGCGCCAAGGATATCCGTCTGGCCGTGCGCGAAGGCATGCACTCGATCGAGCATATCAAGCGCTTCACCACCAATGGCATGGCGACAGACCAGGGCAAGCTGTCCAACATCCATGGACTGGCGATTGCTGCCGAAACGCTCGGCCGCGAAATTCCGAAGGTGGGTCTCACGACCTTCCGCGCACCCTATACGCCGGTGACCTTCGGCACGCTGATCAACCATTCGCGTGGGGAACTGTTCGACCCGACCCGCAAGACACCGATGCACGCATTGGAAGAAGCGCAGGGTGCTGTGTTCGAGGATGTCGGCCAGTGGAAACGCGCCTGGTATTATGCCAGGGCAGGCGAGGACATGCACCAGGCTGTTAACCGCGAGTGCAAGACGGTACGCGATGTCGCCGGCATGTTCGATGCCTCGACGCTCGGCAAGATCGAGGTCGTCGGCCCGGATGCAGCTCAGTTCCTCAACCTGATTTACACCAACAGCTGGGATACGCTGAAGCCTGGCCGCTGCCGCTATGGCATCATGCTGCGCGAAGACGGCTTCGTCTATGATGACGGTGTCGTCGGGCGTCTGGCCGACGACCGCTTCCACGTGACCACGACGACCGGCGGTGCCGCCCGTGTCATGAACCACATGGAAGACTATCTGCAGACCGAATTCCCGCATCTGGACGTCTGGCTGACGTCGGCCACCGAACAATGGGCGGTCATTGCCATCCAGGGTCCGAAGGCCCGCGAGATCATCGCGCCGCTGGTGGACGGCATCGACCTGTCGAACGAGGCCTTCCCGCATATGAGCGTGCGCGAAGGCAAGATCTGCGGCGTGCCGACACGGCTGTTCCGCATGTCGTTCACCGGCGAACTGGGTTTCGAAGTCAACGTTCCCGCCGATTTTGGCCCGGCGGTCTGGGAAGCGATCCGCGCCCAGGCCGAGCCGCTCGGCGCCTGCGCCTACGGCACCGAAACAATGCACGTTCTGCGCGCCGAAAAGGGCTACATCATCGTCGGTCAGGACACGGACGGCACGGTGACGCCTGATGATGCTTCGCTCGGATGGGCTGTCGGCAAGAAGAAGCCGGACTTTGTCGGTATTCGCGGTCTACGCCGTCCGGATCTCGTCGCCGATGGCCGCAAGCAGCTTGTCGGCCTCCTGACCAAGGATCCGAAGGTGGTGCTGGAGGAAGGCGCGCAGATCGTTGCCGATCCGAACCAGACTGTGCCGATGACGATGATCGGTCATGTCACCTCCGCCTACTGGTCGGAAAATTGCGGCCGCTCGATCGCGCTGGCGCTCGTTGCCGGCGGCAAGGCGCGCATCGGTGAAACGCTTTACGTGCCCATGCCGGACCGGACGATTGCCGTCGAAGTCAGCGACATGGTGTTCTTTGACAAGGAAGGAGGACGTCTCCATGTCTGAACTTTTGAGGTCTGAACTTTTGGGGTCTGATCTTTCGCACGCCCGCACGCTGGCTCTCGCGGGCCGTCATGGTGGGTTGGGTGCCGCGGCACTGACGCCGGCCGCACCGGCGACGCGGCTTTCGCTGCGCGCCAAGCCCGATGCCGTCGAGACGCTGTCGGCGGCGCTCGGCATCTCGCTGCCGACCAGGCCAAAGACATCAGCGTCTTCGAACGGCCGTCATGCGCTCTGGCTTGGCCCGGACGAATGGCTTGTGATCGACGAGACCGAGGCCGACCTGATGGCGGCGGCGGCTTCAAGCAATGTGCTGCATTCGGCAACCGACGTGTCCCACCGCAACACCGCCATCCTCGTCAAGGGTTTCGGTGCCGAAGTGGCTGTTAATGGCGGCTGCCCGCAGGACCTGACACTCGCGGCCTTCCCGATCAATGCCTGCTCGCGCACGATTTTCGGCAAGGCCGAGATCGTTCTCCTGCGCACCGCAGACGACGCCTTCCGGATCGAATGCTGGCGCTCGTTCTCGCCTTATGTTTTCGGCTTGCTGAGTGAAGCGGCCGAGGATGCAGGGAACTAAGAGGCGTGGGGCTTGTGGTGTTGGCCTGAGGCTGCTGACAAACCCTGGAATACCCTGTTGACCGATGTCAACTTCAGATGCCGCCTTCCTCGCCCCTGTGGCGGGGACCGAGCGACCCGGCGTGCTTCGGGTCAAAGGGCTCCTTCGCCCAAGGATCTGGGCGGCCGGGTTCCTGTGACAAGCACAGGAATGACGGAGAGCGGGGACGCTCTCTTACCCGAAATGCCTATTTAGAAAAATGAAATGCTGTTGTGGCAAATTGGCCGAATGTGAAGGCTGATTTGCAAATGCGATGCGCGCTGAGTGCTGGTGTCTTTGTTGCAGATCCGTTTCGCCAGGCAATTTGGGAAGGCGGTTCCTTGTTTACGCAGCAGCAATTGAGTTCCATCCTTTCCTCACTTCCCGATCCTGCGTTCATATTGACGCGCAGTGGCCGCTACGCCGCGATATTCGGAGGGAAAGACCTCAGGCATTATCACGATGGGAGTGGTCTTGTCGGACGGACAATGTTTGACGTGCTGAAACAGGAAAAGGCTGAGTGGTTCGCTGCTGAAATTGAAAAAGCGCTGAACAGCGGTGTCCTTCACATCGTCGAATACGAACTCAGCGGTAATGACGTCAAAGGAGCCGGAGAGGGCCCTGGTCATTCCATCTGGTTTGAAGGTCGTGTTCAGGCGCTCAGTTTTGAGGTCGAGGGTGAAGCGGCCGTTGTCTGGGTTGCGAGCAATATCACCAACAAGAATGAGATCCAGCAAGAGCTTCGCCAATTAAGCGAGACGGATGCTCTGACCGGGCTGTACAATCGAAGGAAGCTTATTGAGACCCTGGATCAGCGGTTGGCGATCTTTGAACGGGAGAGGTCGCAGACCTCCATACTCGTCTTTGATGTCGACAATTTCAAACGGCTGAACGACGAGATGGGGCACCATGCAGGCGACAAGGCGCTTGTGGAAATTGCGCGCCTCTGCCGGCAGCATTTGCGCCAAAGCGATGTGATTGCCCGTTTCGGTGGGGACGAATTCGTGGTTGTCATGCCGGGCACGCTTTGTCGCGATGCATTGGAAATCGCCGACAAGCTGCGCGAAAGTGTGCCGACCATCCTCAGGGAAAGCCTGCATTACGAAGCGACGATCAGCGGCGGTGTTAGCCAATTCGGTCAGCCGGATCGCCTTTCCAGCGATATACTCAAACGCGCTGACGAGGGGTTGTATATGTCCAAGAGGGCTGGTCGCAACCGGGTGTCGGCTCTGTAAATACCGGTCGGTAGAAGCGCTGCCAATGGAGAACGCTTTACGCGACAGCACTCACTGCATCAGGCAGAAGTGAACCACTTTCCAGCCTCTTCAAGCATCCTCCGGCCGGTCCTTCGGATCGAACTGGATAATCGTCAGCCAGCTGGCGGTCAGCGCCGGTTTGCGTTCGTTTTCGATGTCGACGGTGACGTCGTAGGTGACCATCAGCATGCCGGCGCCGCGGAAGCGGGCTTGGGCGAGGGTGAAGCGACCGCGGACTTTTGCGCCGCTCTTCACCGGCGTCATGAAGCGCACCTTGTCGAAGCCGTAATTGATCCCCATCGTCTGTTCCCGCACCTTGGGCAGGCAGTTGTAGTTCATGGCCGACAGCAGCGAGAGCGACAGGAAACCGTGGGCAATTGTGCCGCCGAACGGTGTTTCGGCCGCGGCGCGCGCAGGATCGGTGTGGATGAACTGGTGGTCGTCGGTGGCGTCGGCGAAGCTGTCGATGGTGTTTTGCGACACAGTGATCCAGTCGGAGATGCCGATCTCCTGGCCGACCAGATCCTTGACATCAGATAGCGAAATTTCACGCGGCATTCTGTTTCCCCGAAGCTGAAAGACCAAGCCTCCCAGCTTGTTTATAGGCGTGGCAGTCCATAAACGGCAATCGGCAAGCGCCTGGCCATTCAGGATATTTCGACATGGAAGCCCACGGAGCGTGCTGCAAGCATATGCGGGCCTGCATCTGCCGTTTCCAGAAGGCCTTGCCAGCCCTTGCCTTGCGGCAGCCGGACGGGATGCGGCGCATGGCTGCGGTTGATGAGGATGGCAAGCCGCGTCGGTTGACCAGTCTGCCGGTCCGTCGTTGCCAGCAGCATCGCCAGCGTGTCCGTCGCGGGGCTCTCCCAGTCCTGCACGCTCATCGGATGGCCATCCAGCGTCATCCAGGCAATGTCTTTGTCTCCGGTGAAGAAGGCGGACTGGCGGAAGACGTCGAAGCGCTTGCGGATTTCGGCGAGCGCCGCCGTATGGGCGATCAGGCTGTCGTCGAGGGCCGCCCAGTCGACCCAGGTGATGGCATTGTCCTGGCAATAGGCATTGTTGTTGCCGCGCTGGCTGCGCCCGCCCTCGTCTCCGGCCGTCAGCATGATCGCACCACGGGTGGCAAACAGGGTGGACAATAGCCCCATGACGTCGCGGCGACGGGCGTCCAGAACGGCATGGTCCTCGGTCACACCCTCGACGCCGTTGTTCCAGGACTGGTTGTCGCCGTGGCCATCGCGATTGTCTTCGCCATTCGCCTCATTGTGCTTGCCGGCATAGGAAACGAGATCCATCAGCGTAAAGCCATCATGGGCGGCGATGAAGTTGACGCTGCGGGTCGTTTTGCCGTCATGGCGTGAAAAGATGTCGGAGGAACCGGCAAGCGCTGTCGCCAGCGCACCGACGATATGACGGTCGCCGCGCCAGGTGCGGCGCAGGTCGTCGCGGGCGCGGTCGTTCCATTCGAGAAAGGCCAGCGGGAAATTACCGAGTTGATAGCCGCCGGGACCGATGTCCCAAGGTTCGGCGATCAGAATGCGATCGGCAAGCACGGGATCGGCCAGCATCTCCTGCAGCAACAGGGCATCGCGGCTGAAGCCGTTCATGTCGCGCCCGAGGATCGAGCCGAGATCGAAGCGGAAGCCGTCGATACCGGCCACCTGGACGAAATGCTTCAGGCTGTCGAGGATCAACCGGCGCACCACGGGATGGTCGCAGGCAATGGTGTTGCCACAACCGGTGTCGTTGATCAGGTTTCCCGGATGGTCCGTGGCATGGCGATAATAGGTCAGGTTGTCGATGCCGCGCATGGAGACGGTGGCGCCCATCCGGTCGCTCTCGCCGGAATGGTTGAAAACGAGGTCGAGAATGGTTCCGATGCCTTCCTTGTGCAGCGTCGCTACCGTATCGCGCAGTTCGGCAATGCCGCCGGGCACGAGGCGGGGATCAAGCGCCATGAAGGCGATCGGGTTGTAACCCCAGCCATTGGTCAGTCCGAGCGGCGGAAGGTGGCGCTCGTCGATCCAGGCGGTGATCGGCATGAGTTCGACGCAGCTGACGCCGATGCGCTTCAGGTGGGCGATGATCGAGGGGTGTGAAAGGGCGCCGACCGTGCCGCGTGCGGCTTCGGGGATATCGGGATGCAGCATGGTGAAGGGCCGCACGGCGACCTCGTAGATCAGGCCGCTCGTGTCGAAGATCGGTGGGCTCGCGGGCACCGGTGCCGTGGCAACAACGACCGCCTTCGGCACGAGATCGGCCGTATTGACGCCGAAGACGGATAGCTGTGGATCATGGCGGAAGGGGCGGTCGAGCTCCCTTGCATAGGGGTCGACCAGCAGTTTTGCGGGATCGAACCAAAGGCCCTGATCGGGATCATAGAGGCCGTCGGCGCGAAAGCCGTAGCGGGTGCCGACCGGTGCGTCGCTCAGAAGCAGGCTGTGGACATCGCCGCTGCGCACCATCGGCAACCGGCGCAACTGCTCATGTCCCTCGCTGTCGAAGAGGCAAAGGTCGATGCGCGCGGCATGGCGCGACCAGATCGAAAACAGCGTGCCCTGCGGGGTGAGTGTCGCGCCGAGCGAGGGAAGGGTGGAGGACTGCATCAAGAAGGCACCTTTCGGACGGGCGGAGTGTTACTTGAAGGATGAGCGTGTCGTATCAGTCTGGTTTGACAGAGATTTGTCCCTGCTTTGGAATATGTTGCAAGCGGATTGTTTTATCCCCGCCTTGAGATCTTTGATCGCGCAAAAGCGGCTTTGCTTTAAAACGAGCCTGTATCTTTCGCCCGGCGGAACATGCCCGCGCGCCGCGCTTCGTTTAAGGCGAGAGGGAAACAATTTTCTATCCGCCCATCGGGCAAGGGCTTACGTCTATCCCCAACCCGGATGTTTTTTTGACGGAAGGTCAAGGAGGCTGGTCTCCGTGCAGACACTGCGTATCAGCCAATCAGTGCCAATCCACCCTGTCGACCAATGTCTCTCTCGATTTCTCCGACCAAACTATCGAGAGCCGGATTTCGCGACCTGCGTGCCCGCCGTACCACGTAGGCCAAGGATGGCGGAGCAGGCAAACAGTCGTTCAGTATCTGCATCTCGCCTCGGATATGGCGGTCATTCAGCAACGCCACACCCATTGTCGCGTTGACGGCGGAGACAATTCCAGCCGCACTTGAACACTCGAAGACCGTTTCGAGAACGGCGTTGTCCTGGCCGATGTCGAGCGCCCACTGTCGATAGAAACAATCGTCATCAAACGACAAAAAAGGAATTGGTTCACCTTGCCGGATTATCAATTCGGGATGCTTCACCCAGTGAAGATCCTCTCTGTAGAGGACTACGTCGTTGGGTCGCACCTCGTGGCTGAAGACCTGGACGATTGCGGCATCAAGCTCTCCGCGCTCCAACATGGCGCGGAGAACCAGGCTCATGCGGACTTTGGTCCGAACCGCGACATTTGGGTGAAGCCGCCTGAAGCGGCCGAAAATGCGAGCGAGATCGGTACATGCAGTGTCTTCGGTGAGCCCCAGGAGAATTCTTCCCGCGAGCGGCGTTTTCGACAGACTTAACAGCGCCTCGTCGTGCAGCCCCAGGATGCGGCTCGCGTAGTCCAGCAGGTCTTCGCCAGCAGCCGTGAACATGGGTCCGCCCGATTTGCGTCCGAGCAATTCGCAGTCGAGGCTGACTTCGAGCCGCTTGATTTTATGGCTGACGGCGGACTGGGAGAGACCAAGGGCTGCGGCCGCTCTGGTAATTCCGCCATGCTGGCGGATTGCGGAAAGCGCCCGTAGGGCGTCGATTTCGAGGCGGCGGCTGTTCAGCTCGTTCATGGTCATATCCGTCAAATTGTCCTTGGAGCGAACCTGCCACGAACCATGTCGATCATGACAAGGATTTAACAATTTTCATGCCTTCATCGATATTTGTCATGTGCGATTTCTGCGCTTTGCCTTTAGCGGTAGATTCCATTCCGCACGACAGAGCCCAAATGACAGAACCCCTTCGTCCGTCCGTCACAGCCCAACACCATCCTCTGTTGTGGCCATTTCTTGCCACCCTCCTCATCATCGGATGGAGTTCGGGCTTCGTCGGCATCCGCTATGCCAACCAGGAGGCGAGCGTTATGCTTTTGCTGTTCTGGCGGACATTGCTGTCAGGTCTGATCCTCCTGCCATTCGCATTGGCCATCGGACCAAGGATATCGATGCGTGCGGTCAGAGATCAGGCGCTGTTCGGCGTCATGGCCGTTTTCCTTTATCTGGGAGGCTTCGCGCTGGCGATCGAGCAAAAGGTACCGACGGGGCTCGTGGCCCTGATCTCCGACCTTCTTCCGCTGGCCATTGCCGCCCTTTCCCAGCCCGTCCTCGGTGAGCGACTGACGAAACGGCAATGGCTCGGTACCGCGGTTGCCGTCGTTGGCGTCCTGATCGTGTCCTTCGACAGCCTCGGTTTCGGCACCGCTCCTGTCTGGGCCTACGGTTTGACGGTCGGTTCGATGCTGGTTTTCGCCGTCGCCTCGGTCCTGCACAGGAAACGCAAGACGCAGCATATGCCCGTTCACCAGAGCCTTTGCATCCAGACCCTGACGGGTTCGGTTCTCTTCGGCCTATGCGCCCTGACGCAGGGCAGCCTTGCTCCACCGATGACCCGGGACTTTGCGATCGGGATGGTCTGGCTGGTGCTGATCGCAACGTTTCTCGCCTATGCGGTCTACTATACCAGTCTCCGGTTGTTTCCCGTGGCCAAGGTGAGCGCTGCCATCTACCTCAGCCCACCCGTAACGATGCTGTGGGCATGGATGTTGTTTTCGGAGCCTCTGACCGTCGCGATGTTTGCCGGCTTGGCGATAACCCTGGTGGGCGTATGGGTGACGTCACGCGGCTGATGAACCCAGTGGCCACAACCTCTGTAACACGCGCAGAAAAGAACCGCGTGGGCGGGCACATCGGTGATTTTAAATCTCAAGCATTGGTGGCGGTGCGCCCCGAGAGGTTTTCAATCTGGATACTGTAGAAAACGGGATGCATATCCGCGCTTTCGGTCGCGCCAGCATCGGGTTTGTAGGCGCCGGGTTCCCACCAATTGCCATGCTCCTGCAGCAGCGACCAGGCCTGCATATGCTGGCCATGCCATTTTTCGTCGTCAGGCAGTTCCTGAAAAAGCCCTTCAAGCAACACGCTCTGCCATTCCTCGTCCGTTACCAGCGTCTCAAGCTGGACACAGGCGTGCGGGTTTGCGCGAAGGCAATCGATCTTCTTGCCGGGCAGGGAGAAACTGTAGAAGGCTCCGTCGCGGAAGACGTAACGGATCGGAACGACATAGGGCCTGTCTTTGGCGATGCAGCCCAGATGCGCGAAACGGTTGTTCGTCAGCATCCGCTGGCATTCCGCTCTCGTCATGTCCCGAACAATCATCTGGCGCTCCTGTTTCCCGTTCTGGGCAAATGCTCCGGAGATCCGGAGATTTGCAGCGCGGCAGATAGCTTTGCGCCTTCTGGCGGCATCTGGCAAATGCGCAGACGCCGGGATGCGCGATGCTTCCGGCGCAACGGTGATGCCGCGCGCCGGAGGCCGTCGTTGCATCAGGTGATGACGCTGGGTTCCGTGCGTCCGGTCCGCGTCTTGATGCCGGCGATTTCGTCGGCAACGGTGATGAGGTCTGCCAAGGCCGCCTGCGTCTCGAAGTGGTGACGGTCGGCGTCGGGCTCGTAACGCTCGATATAGACGCGCAAGGTGGCACCCGATGTGCCGGTGCCGGACAGGCGGAACACGACACGCGAGCCCCCCTCGAACAGGATGCGGATGCCCTGATTGTTGCTCACCGATTTGTCGACCGGATCGAGGTAGGAAAAGTCGTCGGCGGTCTCGACCGTGAGTGCGCCGAAGCTTTTGCCCGGCAGCGTCGCGAGCTGGTCGCGCAGCGCTGTCATCAGGCCGTTCGCGGCATCCGAATCGACTTCCTCATAGTCATGACGCGAATAGTAGTTGCGGCCATAGGTGGTCCAATGCTGGCGGGCGATGTCGATGACGCTTTCCATGCGCACGGCCAGAATGTTGAGCCAGAGCAGGACTGCCCAGAGGCCGTCCTTTTCGCGCACATGGCTGGAGCCGGTGCCGGCACTTTCCTCGCCGCAGATCGTCACGCGGCCGTCATCCATCAGATTGCCGAAGAATTTCCAGCCGGTCGGCGTTTCATACATGCCGATGCCGAGCTTTTCCGCCACCTTGTCGGCTGCAGCACTTGTTGGCATCGAGCGGGCGATGCCGGCAAGACCCTTGGAATAACCGGGCGCCAGGCTGGCATTGGCGGCGAGCATGGCAAGGCTGTCGGAGGGCGTCACGAAGATGCCCTTGCCGATGATCAGGTTGCGGTCGCCATCACCATCCGAAGCGGCGCCGAAGTCCGGCGCATCCTCGCCCATCATCTCCTCATAGAGGGCGCGGGCATGGACAAGGTTGGGGTCGGGATGATGGCCGCCGAAATCCGGAAGCGGAATGAAATTCAGCACCGAGCCCTTGGCGGCGCCGAGCCGGTTCTCGAGGATTTCCTTGGCATAGGGGCCTGTCACCGCGCTCATGGCGTCGAAGACAATGCGGAAACCGCCGCCGATCAGGTTGCGGATCGCCTTGAAGTCGAACAGCTTTTCCATCAGCTCGGCATAATCGGCGACCGGGTCGATGACCACGACCTCCATGCCGGCAACGTCCTGGCTGCCTTCGCTGTCGAGATTGACGTCGGCAACCACGGCGATCCTGTAGCTGTCGATCGTCTTCGTGCGGGCATAGATCGCATCCGTGACCTTTTCAGGTGCGGGGCCGCCATTGCCGATATTGTACTTGATGCCGAAATCTTCGGTCGGGCCACCGGGATTGTGGCTGGCCGACAGGATGATGCCACCGAAGGCCTTGTACTTGCGGATGACGTTGGACGCAGCCGGCGTCGAGAGGATGCCACCGCGGCCGACCAGCACGCGGCCGAAGCCATTGGCCGCCGCCATCTTGATAACGAGCTGGATGACTTCGCGGTTGTAGTAGCGGCCGTCGCCGCCGACCACGAGGGTTTCGCCGCGAAAGCCTTCGAGGCTGTCGAAGATCGCCTGGATGAAGTTCTCGGCATAATTCGCCTGCTGGAAGACCGGGACCTTTTTTCGAAGGCCCGACGTGCCGGGTTTCTGGTCGCCAAACGGCGTGGTCGCAACGGTTTTGCTCATACTATCAGCCTTTCACAAGAAGTCCGGAATAGAGGGCGGCATAACGCTCGGCGCTCTTGTCCCAGGAAACATCGGATTTCATTCCCTGCGCCTGCAGGCGCGCCCAGGCTTTCGGCTCCTTATAGAGCGCAAAGACACGGCGCAGCGCAAGCCGCAATCCGTCCGCAGTCACCGGGGAAAACTGGAAGCCTGTGGCTACGCGGGCGGCGAGCGCCGCCTCGTTGGCGTCGATGATCGTATCGGCAAGCCCGCCGGTGCGCGCCACCACCGGCACACAGCCATACCGCAGGCCGTAGAGCTGGGTCAGGCCGCAGGGCTCGAAGCGGGACGGAATGAGGATGGCATCGGAACCGGCCTGCAGCAGGTGCGAGAGCGGCTCGTCATAGCCGACCACGATACCGACGCGCCCGGGGTGGCGGGCCGCCGCAGACAGGAATGCATTTTCAAGAACCGGATCGCCGGAGCCGAGCACGGCAAGCTTGCCGCCATTTTCGACAATGTCGTCGATTGCTTCTGCAAGCACGTCCATGCCCTTTTGCCACGTCAGGCGGCTGACGACGCTGAAGATGGGGCCGGGCGCTGCATCGAAGCCAAACCGTTTCGACAAGGCGAGTTTGTTTTCCGCACGACGCTTCATCTTGTCGGCGCTGTAGGGGGCGGCGATATTCGGGTCCGTGCGCGGATCCCAGATGTCGGCGTCGATGCCGTTGACGATGCCCTTCAGGCCGGAAAGCCGGGCGGCAAGCAGGCCTTCGAGCCCCATGCCGAATTCCGGGGTGAGGATTTCCTGGGCATAGGAAGGGCTGACAGTTGTGATCGCGGTTGCAGCCTGCAGGCCGCCCTTGAGAAAGCCGACATCGCCGTAGTATTCGACATAGTCGACGGTGAAGGCTTCCGGCGGCAGAGCCAGTTCCGGAAAGACCGTCGGACCGAACTGTCCCTGGAAGGCAATGTTGTGGATGGTCAGCACGGTCGGCATGCCGGAAGCCGGTCCGAAGCGCATGTAGACCGGCGTCAGCGCCGCCTGCCAGTCATGGACATGCACGAGATCGGGTGTCCAGTCGGGCAGGAGCCCGCCGGCAATTTCGGCGGCGGCCAGCGAGAGTGCCGCGAAGCGTCGAAAATTGTCGGGATAATCTAACCCGGCCTTGTCGACATAGGGACCGCCGTCACGATCGAACAGGGCCGGGGCGTCGAGCACGAGGATGTCGAGGCCGTGATGATCGACGGCGAGGATTGATGCCGGATGCCCGAAGAGATTGTCGAACCCGCCGATCCGCGTCGCCTTGCCGATCTTCTGCAGGACTATGGGATAACCCGGCAACAGCGTTCGCATCCGGATGCCATGGGGTTTCAGTGCCAAGGGAAGGGCGCCCGCCACGTCGGCGAGCCCCCCTGTCTTGATCAGCGGAAAGACCTCGGATGCAACCGACAGGATTTCCATGTCAGAGACCCAGTCTGTCGATCATCTGCTGGGTGATCAGGCAGATACCGTTTTCCGAGCGCCGGAAGCGCTTGGCATCGAACTCCGGATCATCGCCGACGACGAGCCCCTCCGGGATGATGACACGGCTGTCGATGACAACGTTCTTCAACTGAGCATGCCGGCCGATCTTCACGTCCGGCAGGATCACGGCACCGTCGAGGCGGGAATAGGAATTGACCCGCACACCGGTGAACAGAAGGCTGCGGTTGAGCGCTGCACCGGAGATGATGCAATCGCCTGACACAAGTGAGGAGGTCGCGGAACCGCGGCGGTTTTCATCGTCATGGACGAATTTTGCCGGCGGCTTGATCTCGGCAAAGGTCCAGATCGGCCATGTCGAATCGTAGATGTCCAGTTCCGGCGTTACATGGGTCAGGTCGATATTGGCCTGCCAGTAGGCGTCGATGGTGCCGACGTCGCGCCAGTAGGCCTCGCGCTCGAAATCGGAGCGGACGCAGGACTGGGTGAAGCGGTGTGCAACCGCTTTGCCGTGGTCGACGATATAGGGGATGATGTCCTTGCCGAAATCGCGGCTGGAGTTCGGATCTGCGGCGTCGCGGCGCAGAAGTTCCATCAGGAATTTCGTGTGGAAGACATAGATGCCCATCGAGGCGAGCGCCATGTCGGGATTGCCGGGAATGCCGGGCGGATCGGCAGGCTTTTCGACGAAGGCGATGACGCCGTCCTTTTCGTCGACATGCATGACGCCGAAGCCGACAGCCTCCATGCGCGGCACTTCGAGGCAGCCGATGGTGACGTCGGCGCCCGAATCGACGTGCTGCTGCAGCATCAGTTCGTAATCCATCTTGTAGATATGGTCGCCGGCCAGGATCACCATGTATTCGACGCCATAGTCCTCGATGATGTCGATGTTCTGGTAGACCGCGTCGGCTGTGCCTTCATACCACTGGGTCTCGGACACCCGCTGCGAGGCAGGCAGGATGTCGAAGCTTTCATTGCGTTCCGGACGGAAGAAGTTCCAGCCACGCTGCAGGTGGCGGATCAGCGAATGCGCCTTGTACTGCGTCGCCACGCCCATGCGGCGGATGCCGGAATTGAGCGCGTTCGACAGTGCGAAGTCGATGATTCTGGCCTTGCCGCCGAAATGCACGGCCGGTTTGGCACGGCGGTCGGTCAGTTCTTTGAGGCGGCTTCCGCGGCCGCCGGCCAGTACATAGGCCATCGCGTCACGGGCGAGCGGCTGTATTCGTTTTTCCATGGTCTTCCTCCCGATAGAATGTTCCCGAAGCGAAAACGAGGCCGGTCCGGCATCGTTCCGTCCAACGTCTTTTCGCACGTGTCCGTGCCTAGTCCTGTTCCAGCATCAAGGTTGCCAAAGGTGGCAACATGATCGAAGCGGATATGCCCCCCGTACTGTTTCTGCTTGCCTTGACGATGCCTCCATTGCCCTTGCCGCTACCGCCATAGATCTCGGCGTCGCTGTTGAGGATTTCCTTCCACCGCCCCTCCACAGGCAGCGGTATGGAATAGTTCTCGCGATAAACAGGCGTGAAATTGCTGATCACGGCAACCATTTTCTCGCCTGGTGCCTTGCGCAGGAAGGCAAAGACGGAATTCTCGCTGTCGTCTGCGATCAGCCATTCGAAGCCTTCGCCCTCGCAGTCGCGGCCATGCAGAGCGGCCTTGTTGCGGTAGGTGCCGTTGAGGTCGCGCACCAGCCGGCGCATGCCCTCGTGCAGCGGGTATTCGAGCAGGTTCCAGTCGAGCGACCGGTCTTCCGCCCATTCCCGCCACTGGGCGAATTCCTGGCCCATGAACAAAAGCTTCTTGCCCGGATAGCCCCACATGAAGCCGTAATAGGCCCGCAGATTGGCAAATTTCTGCCAGTCGTCGCCGGCCATCTTGGCCACCAGCGAGCCCTTGCCGTGCACCACTTCATCGTGGGAGAGCGGCAGAACGAAATTCTCGCTGAAGGCATAGATCAGCCCGAAGGTCATGTCGCTGTGGTGGTGTTTGCGGTGGATCGGCTCGCGCGCGAAATACTGCAGGGTGTCGTGCATGAAGCCCATGTTCCACTTGAAGCCGAAGCCGAGGCCGCCGGCGTGCACGGGCGCCGATACTTTCGGCCAGGACGTGGATTCCTCGGCGATCGTCAGGATGCCGGGATGGCTGCCATAGACTTCCGTGTTCATGGTCTGCAGGAAGCGCACCGCGTCCAGATTCTCGTTGCCGCCATACTCGTTCGGAACCCATTCGCCATGCTTGCGCGAATAGTCGAGGTAGAGCATCGAAGCGACTGCATCGACGCGCAAACCGTCAAGATGGAATTTTTCGGCCCAGTAGAGGGCGTTGTTGACGAGATAGGAAAACACTTCGGCGCGGCCGAAATTGTAGATCGCGGTGTTCCAGTCCGGGTGGAAACCCTGGCGCGGATCTTCATGCTCGTAGAGCGCCGTACCGTCGAACCATCCCAGGCCATGCGCGTCCGTCGGGAAATGGGCCGGCACCCAGTCGAGGATGACACCGAGGCCGACCTTGTGGGCGCCGTTGACGAAGCGGGCAAAGCCTTCCGGTTCGCCGAAACGGGCTGTCGGTGCATAAAGACCAGTCGTCTGGTAGCCCCAGGACGGATCGAACGGATATTCGGTGATCGGCAGGAATTCGATATGGGTGAAGCCCATGTCGATGCAGTAGGGGATCAGCCGTTCGGCCATTTCATCCCAGGACAGCATGTCGCCATTGTCGCGGCGTTGCCAGGAGGCCGCGTGCACTTCGTAGATGGAGATCGGCTGGCGGCGTGCATCGACACTCGCCCAATGGGCACGGTGCGCCTCGTCCTCCCAGACCTGCGCGATTTCGCCTGTCGTCTTCGAGCCGTTGTTTGGGCGCAGCTCCGAACGGCGTGCGAAGGGATCGGCTTTCAGCGGCAGCAATTCGCCGTTTTTGCCGATGATCTCGTATTTATAGATCATGTCGTCCTGGACGCCAGGCAGGAAGATTTCCCAGATCCCGGTATCGGACCGCAAGCGCATGACATGGCGGCGGCCATCCCACGCGTTGAACTCGCCGACCACGGAGACGCGCTGCGCATTCGGAGCCCAGACGGCGAAATGGAAGCCATCGGCGCCGTCGTGCTTGATGGGATGGGCGCCGAGTTTGTCGAACAGCCGCAGATGCGAGCCTTCGCGGATATAATAGTCGTCCATAGGGCCGAGAACGGGGCCGAAGCTGTAGGGATCGATCACCGTCCATTCGCCACCCTCGTTACGGGCGCGGTAGCGAACCGGCTGGATCTTCTTGAGGGCAACGAGGCCCTCGAAAAACCCGGCATCGTCACGTCTTGTCAAGGCGCCGAGCGCCTTGCCGGACAGTGTTTCCGCCGCCACATCCCAGGCGCCCGGAATGAAGCAGCGCGCGACAAAATCCTTGGCCGTTGCATGCACACCAAGCACCGAAAATGGGTCCGTATGCGCGCCAGACAACACCGTCGCTATTGTTTCGGCCGGAAGGGCTCCAGCCATTTGTTCTGTGGATCCATCTTTTGGTGCTGATGTCATCCGGCTCTCCAGATTTCCCCGGCATACTGCCGGATTGTGCGGTCGGACGAGAACCACCCCATGCGGGCGGTGTTGCGGATCGTCTTCGAATACCAGGAGGACGGGTCTGTCCAAATCGTATCGATTTCGCGCTGGGCCTTGGCATAGGCGTCGAAGTCGGCGGCGACCATGAACCAGTCATGCGAGTAGATGCCATCGACCAGACCGGTGAACCGGTTGCGGTCATCAGGGGAGAAGACACCGGAGGAGATCGCCAGCAGTGCCTGCGACAGTTCCCGCGACTGCTCGATGATCGCACGCGGATTGTGGCCCTCGGCGCGAACCTTGGTGACTTCATCGGCCGTCATGCCGAAGATCTTGATGTTTTCTTCGCCCACCCAATCGCGCATCTCGACATTGGCGCCGTCGAGCGTTCCGATGGTCAACGCTCCATTCAGGGCGAACTTCATGTTGCCGGTGCCGGACGCTTCCATGCCGGCTGTCGAAATCTGTTCGGACAGATCGGCGGAGGGCACGATGATTTCGGCCAGCGAGACGTTGTAGTTGGGCACGAAAACGACCTTGAGCAGCCCGCGCACGGCCGGATCGTTGTTGATGACCTTGGCGACGTCATTGGCCAGCTTGATGATCAGCTTGGCATTGTGATAGCTCGGCGCCGCCTTGCCGGCGAAAAGCTTGACGCGCGGCACCCAGTCCAGTTCCGGATGCGAGCGGATCTGGTCGTAGAGCGCGACCGCCTCGATGATGTTGAGAAGCTGGCGTTTGTATTCGTGGATCCGCTTGATCTGGATATCGAAGATCGCCGAAGGATCGAGTTTGATGCCCATGCGACCCTGCACGAGCTGCGCAAGCTTGACCTTGTTGGATCGTTTGATCGCGGCAAAGGCCTGCTGGAAATCGGGCTTGTCGGCATAGGCGTCGAGCGCCTGCAGCGCTTCCGCATTGTCCATGAAATCGTCGCCGATGGTCTCGCGGATCAGGTTGAACAGGTCCGGATTGCACTGCATCAGCCAGCGGCGAGGGGTGATGCCGTTGGTCTTGTTGTTGATGCGTGTCGGGTAAAGCCGATGCAGATCGGCAAAGACGGTTTCCTTCATGAGTTCTGTATGTAGGGCGGAAACGCCATTGATCGAGTGCGAACCGACAAAAGCGAGATTGCCCATGCGAACGCGGCGGTCGCCGCTTTCGTCGATCAGCGAAATGTTGCGCACTTCCTGGTCGGTGTGGACCTTCTGCTTGCGGGCTTCGAGAAGGATCTTGGCATTGATCGCATAGACGATCTGCATATGCCGCGGCAGCAGGCGCTCGAACAGCGGCACCGGCCAGGTTTCAAGCGCTTCCGGCAAAAGCGTATGGTTGGTGTAGGAGAAGGTCTTGCGGGAAATTTCCCAGGCCTGCTCGAAATCCATGCCGTGGACGTCCATCAAAAGACGGATGAGTTCGGCGATCGATACGGCCGGATGGGTATCGTTGAGCTGGATCGAGACCTTGTCCGGGAGCGAGGAGAAGTCCGGATATTGCTGCAGGTGACGGCGCAGGATGTCCTGCAGCGAGGCAGAGGAGAAGAAAAACTCCTGCCGCAGGCGCAGTTCCTGGCCCGCTGGGGTGGCGTCGGCCGGATAGAGGACACGGGCCAGACTTTCGGCCTTGTTGCTTTCCTTCAGGGCGCCGATGTGGTCGCCGGCATTGAAAGCATCAAGCAGGATCGGATCGATCGGGTGGGCCGACCAGAGACGCAGCGTGTTGACGCGCTTGGCGCGCCAGCCGACGACCGGCGTGTCGCAGGCCGTGGCGATGACGCGCTCTGCCGGCTTCCAGACGTAGCGGGTCAGTTCCTCATCGACATTCACGGTCTCGACGGAGCCCCCGAAGCCTATTTCATAGGAGCTTTCACGACGCTCGAATTCCCAGGGATTGCCATGGGCGAGCCAGGTTTCGGGCAGTTCCACCTGCCAGCCATCGGCCATCTGCTGGCGGAAAAGGCCGTGAACATAGCGGATGCCGTAGCCATAGGCCGGAATATCGACGCTCGCCATCGATTCCATGAAGCAGGCAGCGAGACGGCCGAGACCACCATTGCCGAGTGCCGCGTCCGGTTCCAGAAGGGCAATCACATCAATGTCGACGCCGAGCGATGCCAGAGCCTGACGCAGTTCGTCCATCAGCCCGATATTGGTGACGGCATCGCGCATCAGCCGGCCGATCAGAAACTCGAGTGACAGGTAGTAAACGCGCTTGGCATTCGTCCGGTAGGTCTTGCGGGTGGACTCCATCCAGTTGTCTGTGATCCGGTCGCGGATGACGAGAATGCTGGCGGTCATCCAGTCGTGTGGCTTGGCAACCTTCGGATCCTTGCCGATACGGTAGGTCAGGCGCTCGAGGATTTCCTGTGCAAGAACTTCTGGAGTTGAGGCGCGGGGGGCGGCGCTGAGGAGGTCGGAGTTGGACGGACTGGTCATGGAAACGGACTTACCCTCTTGTCGAGATTTGGGAGACCGGAGGTCGAACACCAACGGGGCGTGGCGCAATTTATGCACCGATACGAAGCGCTTGCAATAAGTGTTTTCAATAAGATGAAAATTGAACGGTTGGCTTTTTAGGGATACCTTTATATCGGCAAAAGCGTAGAGGCGACGGTGTTGCACGCGCAAATCACCCGCCCGGATTGCTCCGGGCGGGTGAAAAACGATGGCGATTTTAGGTTAGCGCGAAAGGCGCGATGTCAGTTCGGATGCCTTTTCGCCGATGTATTTGAAGGCGGCCGTCAATTCGCTGGCGTTTTCTGCCGGGAAATAATGCTTGTCCGACGTGGCGCAATATTTCAGCAGCGCCTGGCCTCTCGTCGGTGCCATGAAGGCCACGCTGAAGACCTCGATCTTGTCGGTGCGGGCCTTATCACAGTATTTTTTCGTTTCGACGTCTGCCGACGTGCTGTTGGATCTGTTGTTGTAGTAGTTGTTGTCGCCATCGGTCATGAAGACAATGTATTTGGTCGGAACCTGGCCGTTCTTGTTTTTGTGCGCTGTGTCTTCGGTATTCGCTGCAAGCTTTGTATAGGCAAGCTTGAACGCCTGGCTGGAATCGGTTCCGCCTGTCGCCGTCAGGGCGCTGACATAGGCAAGTGCCGCGGTTTGTCCCCAGGCGAGGTCGCTCTGGGTTTGCATACGGTCGTTATAGGACACGGCACCCAACCGCACGAGTTGTGCCGTCGGATCAGATGTATTCAATTGCGTCAGCAGATCGGCTGTTGCCTGCTTGAGTGCTGCAATCTTCCTTACATAGTTCGTGGCCGTGCAGGTTTTCGGGACGTATGTCCAGCCGCTATAGTAGCTGCAGTCGTACGTATAGGTCGGACTGGTGCTGTTCACCGTGCTGGTGTTTTCGCCCATCGAGCCGGAGCGATCGAGCACCAGGTACATCGACAGGGCGTTCTTCGACTGGGTCGAGCTCTCGGCCTCTGAAGCGCTGCTGACGGTAACGCTTTCCTTGCCAAGCAAGCGCGTCATCGGATTGAGCGGTACCGGATAGTCGAAAGCGACGGCGACCTTGAAGGATTTGCCGGTGCCGACCGTCGGTGCTTCTGTGATCTCCACCGACGTAGCGTTGGCGATCGCGTCGTCATCGCCAGGGGCTTCACCGCTTGCATCGGCGTCTCCCTCTCCCGGGTCATCCAGGCTCTGTGTGCTTGTGACCTGGGCCTTCAGGAAGTTCAGCGCAATGCGCTTGGCTTCGTTGTGGCTGACGCCCTGGCTTGCCAGGGCCGATGCCGCAGCCAGCGCTGCAGCGTCAGTTGCATCCTGAAGCTTGTTCTTCGTCATCACCATATTGGCCATGTCGATCGCAACACCGCCTGCGGCCAGCAGAACCGGCAAAACGATGGCCGTCATCATGCCGAAATTGCCGGCCCGATCTCGAAGAAGCGATCCTGATTTGCGCAGCATATTGCTCGTCCTGCCCATTTGCCTGTCCTCGGACTTGGTGATGTGATCCATGACAAGACCTTAATCGACAAGTCTTAGGGTTCGGTGGAGGTACGTGCTAAAATTTGAATTAAAGGAAAGAGACGCCGCACGTGTCGGGGTTTGGCGCTTTCCGGCCTGTCTGAAAAAGGGACACCTGCGGTCCCGTTTCGGTTCACCTGACCGGAATGACATCGACGGCCTGTTCCGTCTTATGGCTTCCGTAGCTTTTCAGGACACCGATGACGGGTGCAACGTCGCTGTAGTCACGTCCATGGCCAACGACGATATGGTCCGAACCCGCCAGAATATTGTTTGTCGGATCGAGTTCCATCCACCCGGAGGTGGTGCCGCACCAGAGGCGGACCCAGGCGTGCATGGCATCGGCACCTTCCAGGCGCTCCTTGCCGGCCGGCGGGATGGTGCGCAGGAAGCCGCTGACATAGCCAGCGGGTATCCCCAGGCTGCGCAGCGCGACGATCATCACATGGGTGAAATCCTGGCAGACCCCCCGCCTGATCTTGAATGCCTCGCGCGGGGTCGTGTCCACCGTCGTCGCCTTCGGATCGTAGACGAAGTCCTTGTGGATCCTTTCGCAGATGGCGAGCGCGATCTGCCGGATCGTCATGCCGTCCCTGATCACGCTGCGGGCATAGGCGGCAATGCCCGTATCGTCCGGCAGGCGCGGGCTTGGGCCGATGAAATGATGCGGCGAATTTCCGTCGAGCGCCCAGCAATTGGCGATGTCGGCGGGAAGACAGGCGAGATCAGGCGAAAAATCTGCCGTCAGCGTCGGCGGCTCGACCTGCACCCGTGCCTGCATGCGGATGACGAGTTTCTCATGTGCCTTGCGAAACAGGATCATCGTTGCCGGATTGGCGAAGAAGTCGGTGTTTTCGCGACGCTCTTCCGGTGCCGGCAGGCAGGTCACCGTGCCTGCCACCAGCCTCTGGCGGTCGTTTAGCGAAATCGGCAGGACGCGCACGATGTGCCGGCCCCCGGAAACCGGGGCTTCATAGGCATAGGTGATCTTGAGGTTGATGTCGTACAGCATGGGGGCCCGATCAGCCGAGATAGGTTTGTGCGAGAATATCCGACAGTCGGTAAAGATCCTGCTCCAGCTGCTCGTAGACTTCGACGCTCATTGCTTCCGGAGTCATCACCGCAAGCCCGGCATGCAGGCGCATCGCCTCGCGATAGAAGGGCGACATCTGCCCGTTCGAGAAGGCATTCGGCAATTGTTCGACCTCTGTCTTGATCTCGTTCAACTGGTAGAGGATCGAGCGGGGATTGAGTGGGTCGAGTGCCAGAAGATCGGTGACGGTCAGCGCTGCGGTGTTGACGTTGTAGCGGCGGCGATGCGTCATGACGCTGTCGCCGATTTCCAGCAGCATGTCATAGGCGCCATCAGGCGCATCGGACCGGGACGTATGGCCGAGCAGGCGCGTCATATGCAGGCCGCGCTCGAGATAACGGCCAATCGACAGGAAACGCCAGCCGGTAAAGCGGTACATGTTTTCATGCACGAGACCGGCAAAACCCGCCAGCTTGCGCAAGAGGATCGTCATGGCATGGGTCGCGTCGTCGCCAGCCTGGACGGTCGCCTGGAATTTTCGCGCGGTCTTGGCAAGATCGTTGAGCGCCAGCCAGCCGTCTGCCGAGAAGCGGTCGCGGATATTGCTGGCCGAAAACAGCGCGCTGTTGATATTGGCAAGAAGGCTCGCTGGCACCGGCTCCTTCGTGTCGATGTCCAGCGCTTCCAGATAGTCCGTCACGTCCTTCAAAAGCGGCGTGCCCGGATCGGCGGATTCGGCGAAGCGCCCGTGCCAGGCGCGCAGGATGCGCAGCGCACCTTCGGCCCGCTCGATATAGCGGCCGAGCCAGAAGAGATTGTCGGCCGCCCGGCTTGGCAGGCTGCCAGGCATGTTGCGGGTAAAACTTTCCTCGGGTGGCAGGAGCGTCGTGCGCTCGACCGGCTTGTCGCTGACGATCCAGACGTCTGCCGCCGATCCACCGGCCTGCATGGCGATTGCCGCGGCATCCGCGCCGCTGCCGATGCGGGCAAAGCCGCCCGGCATGATCTTCCAACCGTCCAGCGTGCGCGCAGCGTAGACACGCAGGCTCATCGGTCGGGGCGTCAGCCGGCCGTTGACCCAGGCCGGCGTCGTCGACAGCGTCACGACTTCCTGGCCGACGAGCTTGGCGCCATCGGAGGTCAGCCAGTCGGCAATCGAGGCCTTTGCCGTGTCGCGCAATGACGAGCCGAGCACCGATTGTCCGTTGTCGTCGAAGAAGGGGCGGGTCGAATAGGCCGGGCCGATCACCATCTTTTCAATGTTGTGGGCGACCTGCTCGCGTTCCGGCTGCTGGCCGCACCACCAGGTGGCGATGCTCGGCAAAAGCAGGTCCTGGCCAAGAAGATGCCGGCAGATGGTCGGCATGAAAGCGAGGAAGGCACGGGTTTCCAGAATGCCGGAGCCGAGGGAGTTTACGATCGAAAGCGAGCCGGAACGCAGCGCCTCGACGATGCCGGGCGTGCCGATATGCGATGTCTGGTTCAACTCGAGCGGGTCGGCAAAGGACGCATCGAGACGCCGCCACAAAACGCCGATGGATTTCAGGCCGGCGACGGTGCGCACCATGACGCGGCCATCGACCACCGTCAGATCCTCGCCTTCAAGCAGCATGAAGCCGAGATAACGGGCGATATAGGCGTGCTCGAAATAGGTTTCGTTGGCGACGCCCGGAGTCAGGACAGCAATGCGGTCGTCGGGATGTTTCTTGCGCGACTGCAATTCGTCACGGAAGGCGGCAAAGAAGCCGGCCAACCGGTGCACATGGGTTTCGGCGTAGACATCGGAAAAGGCGCGTGTTGTCGCGACGCGGTTTTCCAGCGCAAATCCGGCACCCGAAGGCGCTTCCGTACGATCGGACAGGACCCACCAGTTGCCATCCGGCCCCCGTCCGATCTCGAACGAACAGAAATGCAGGAAATGTCCGTCCACGGGCTGGACGCCGACCATCGGGCGCAGGAATTCCGGATTGGACGCGACCAGCGAGGGCGGCAGAAAGCCTTCGGCGACGAGACGGTTCGGCCCGTAGATGTCGGCAGCGATGCGCTCCAGCAGTTCGACGCGCTGTATCAGGCCGCGCGATACTGCCTGCCATTCGGCATCGGCGATCAGCACCGGGATGTGCGACAGCGGCCAGCTGCGTTCGGTGCTGTCCTTGGCGCCATAGGCCCGATAGAACACGCCGGCATCCCGCAGGTATCGATCGGCCCGGGCGAAACGGTTGGCGAGTTCAGTTTCGTCCATCCTGCCGATGGTCGCCAGCAGGTGCTGCCAGACAGGACGGACATTGCCATGCGTATCGAGCATTTCGTCGGCGATACCGGGAAGCGCCGCATAGCCGAAGACCGGATCACTTGCGATCCGGTCCCGTGTCTGCTGCGCCTCGGCCGTGCGTTTCTTTGACATTTATACCCCTGGCGGACGCCTCAGATCGAGCGTCAGCGGAAAATCGAATGACGGGTGTTCCGGTTGCAGGGCGTAGCTGCCTGCCGTGTGCCCCCACGGCTCGAAGCGGGCCAGCCTGCGGGCCTCGGCTTCATTGCCGTTGACCGGAAACGTGTCGTAGCTGCGTCCGCCCGGGTGGGCAACATGATAGATGCAGCCACCGATCGAACGCTTGGACCATGTATCATAAATGTCGAATGTAAGCGGTGTGTTAACCGGCAGGTTGGGATGCAATCCCGACGACGGTTGCCAGGCCTTGTAGCGGACGCCGGCAACGGCGACGCCGCTGATTCCGGTCCCCGACAAGGGCACGGCGCGGCCGTTGCAGGCGACGGTGTAACGCTCCGGATTGGCGGTCTGGAGCTTGACCTGCACGCGCTCAACCGAGCTGTCGACATAGCGCACGGTCCCACCCGGCGCGCCTTCTTCGCCCATCACGTGCCACGGCTCGAGCGCCTGCCGCAATTCGAGCTTCGAGCCGAGATACTCGACTTCGCCGCAGAACGGGAAGCGGAATTCGAGCTGCGCCGCAAACCATTCGGGCCTGAGGTCAAAGCCATTGGCGCGCAGGTCGTCGAGCACGTCGAGGAAATCCTGCCAGACATAATGCGACAGCATGAACCGGTCGTGCAAAGCCGTGCCCCAGCGCACCAGCTTGCCTTCGGCCGGGCTTTGCCAGAAGCGGGCGATCAGCGCCCGCACGAGGACCTGCTGTGCAAGGCTCATGCGCGCGTTCGGCGGCATTTCGAAGCCGCGGAACTCGACGAGGCCCAGCCGACCCGTCGGTCCGTCAGGCGAAAACAGCTTGTCGATGCAGATTTCCGACCGGTGGGTATTGCCGGAGGCATCGGTCAGCAGATTGCGGAACAGGCGATCGACCATCCACGGCAGGGGTTGCTGGCCCATGCCGGGCGTCGGCACCTGCGCCATGGCGATTTCGAGTTCGTAGAGCGTATCGTGGCGGGCCTCGTCGATGCGCGGTGCCTGGCTGGTCGGGCCGATGAACATGCCCGAAAACAGATAGGAGAGCGACGGGTGGCGCTGCCAGTGGAGGATCAGGCTTTTCAGCAGGTCCGGGCGGCGCAGGAACGGGCTGTTGTTGGGGCTGTTGCCGCCGACGACCACGTGGTTGCCGCCGCCGGTGCCGGTGTGGCGACCGTCGATCATGAACTTGTCGGCGCCGAGGCGGGTGAGGCGGGCCTCCTCGTAGACGGCGGTGGTGATCGCCACGCAGTCTGCCCAGTTCGAGGCCGGATGAATATTGACCTCGATGACGCCGGGATCGGGCGCGACGCGCATGACGTTGATGCGTTCGTCCTGCGGCGGCGAATAGCCTTCGATGTGGATCGGAAGGCCGAGATCGGCGGCTGCTTTTTCAGCCGCGGCGATCAGCTCGAGATAGTCCTCGATGCGCTCGACCGGCGGCATGAACACACAGAGACGACCATCGCGCGGCTCGACGCTCAGGGCGGTGCGAACGGCGCCGCGAATATCGGCATTGGCGGCGGCGAGTATCTGCTCGACACGCTTCTGGCGCTCTTCGGCTGCGGCCTTGCGGGACGCCTCGGCCAAGGCGCGGGCCGGCGTGCCGTAGTCCGGCAAGTCATCACGCGGGATCGACGGATCGGCTTCGTGAATGAACGGATACTCCGATGGCGGAACGTAGGGCAGGGTGCCGAGCGGCATGCGGTAGCCGATCGGGCTGTCGCCGGGAATGAGGAAGATCTTGCCGCGCCGGGTCTTCCATTTCTCGGAAATCCACTTCTGGCCGCTGGCTTTCGAGTTCCAGGCCTGGACAGGCAGGATATAGCCGGTCGGCGTCGTCAGGCCGCGCTCGAACACCTTGGCGATGCGGGCGCGCTCTTCCGGGCTTTCGAGCTTGGAGTTTGACGGATCGACATTTTCCGGAAGGCTGCCTTCCTTGATGATCCATTCGGCCGGATCCTCGAAGGCCGGGATGATCATTTCCGGTTCGATCTCGAGTTCGGTTGCGATGCCGTTCATCAGCGCTGCGGCTTCTGTGGGAGTGACCTTGGTGTCCTTGCCCTCGGCCGCGATCAGGTCCGGATTATGCCAGATCGGCTTTCCGTCCTTGCGCCAGTAGAGCGAAAAGGTCCAGCGCGGCAGGCTTTCGCCCGGATACCACTTGCCCTGTCCGTAATGCAGGAAGCCACCGGGGGCAAAGCGCTCGCGCAGGCGGCGGATCAGCTCGTCGGCCTTTTCGCGCTTGGTCGGGCCGACGGCAGCGGTGTTCCATTCCTCCGATTCGAAATCATCGATCGAGACGAAGGTCGGTTCGCCACCCATCGTAAGGCGCACGTCGGCGCCGTTCAGCACCTGGTCGACCCGCTCGCCGAGCGCATTCAGCGCATCCCAGCTTTCTTCGGAAAACGGCTTGGTGATGCGCGGGTGCTCGGCAACGCGCGAGACTTTCATGGCGAAGTCGAACGTCGTGTTCGCATCGCCATAGAGGCCGCCGGAAATTGGAGCGGCGTTGCGGTAATGCGGCGTTGCCGCCAGCGGAATATGGCTTTCGCCGGTCAAAAGGCCGGATGTCGGATCGAGACCCACCCAGCCGGCGCCGGGGAGATAGACCTCGCACCAGGCATGCAGGTCGGTGAAGTCGACCTCGGTGCCGGACGGGCCGTCCAGCGCCTTGAGATCCGGTGCAAGCTGGATCAGGTAGCCCGAGACGAAGCGGGCGGCGAGACCGAGATTGCGCAGGATTTCCACCAGCAGCCAGCTCGAATCCCGGCAGGAGCCGAGTGCCAGGTTCAGCGTCTCTTCCGGCGTCTGGACACCGGGTTCCATGCGGATGACGTAATTGACCTTCTGCTGCAGCTTGGCGTTCAGGCCAACGATAAAATCGATGGTGCGCATCGGCGTCCGGTCGATCGTGGCGATGTAGGCGGCCAGTGCCGGGCTCACGGGTTCCGGCTGCATGTAGATCTTCAGATCGTCGCGAATGTCTTCCGGATAGCTGAAGGGGAAGGTCTCGGCCTCCTCCTCGATGAAGAAGTCGAACGGGTTGTAGACCGTCATGTCGGCGACGAGATCGACCTCGATCTTCAACTCGGTGACTGGATCGGGAAACACGTAGCGCGACAGGTAGTTGCCGTAGGGGTCCTGCTGCAGCGTCACGAAGTGATTGGCCGGCGAGACTTTCAGCGAGTGGCTGATCACCTTGGTTTTCGAATGCGCGGCTGGCTTCAGGCGGATGATCTGGGGGCCGAGCCGGACGGGCTTGTCATAGGTGTAATGCGTCAGATGGTAGATGCTGGCTTTGATCGACATGCGGATTTTTATCCCCTCGACGACGGGTCTATGCCGTCATTTGATATGACTTTGTGCAATGCGAAGAGAGATTGCAAGGCTCAATTCCCCACGGGAAGATTCATTTCCTGCGCGTGGTCGCTGTAAACGCCCGAGGTTCGTGTCCCGACGAGCGTTGCCGGTCGCGTCTCGGATCTTCATCCATATCGGCGCGAGCGCTGCAGTGGCGATCAGTGACTTGCCATCTGATGCAGCGTCGCCGTTACCTTGGCGGTGTCGTAGGGCTTGGCGAAAAACACGCTGCGTGCGGGCAGATCCAGATCCGTCATTCGGCGGTGGCCGGACGTGATGATGATTTCAATCGGGGGCCAGCGATCGCGCACGGCCGCTGCCAGCATCATGCCATCGATACTGCCGGGCATGTCGATGTCGGTAAAGACGATGCGGATGTCCGAGCGCATCTCCAGGATGCGGACGGCTTCGTCCGCGTTCGACGCCTCGACAGCCACAAAGCCTGCATCTTCCACAAGATCGACGGCCATCATGCGCAGAAGTGGCTCATCTTCGACGATCAGGACGATCCGTTTGCCGAGTGGTCTGGACTGTGCCATCAAATCACTTCGCGTGCTGGAGTTGGAAAACGATGGCCGTCATTTCGACCCTGTAGCCTGAATGTTGGTAACTCGCTACGACGTCCCCTGTTCCGGAAAGACCCATATTAATCAACCGAGAGCCGAATCCTTTGGTTTGCGGTTGCTGTGCCGGAGGACCACCTTGCTCCGACCAGCGAAAACGAAATGTCGCATTGTCGCCCTGACCCTCGATGGACCAGTCGATCGCCACCCGGCCCGTCGGGTTCGACAGCGCACCGTATTTCAGCGCGTTCGTCGTTAGCTCATGGACGAGCAACGAAAGCGAGAGACTGCTTCTGGGCCCGAACGAAAACACCGGGCCGGAAATATCAAAACGATCCGCAAGACCCAGGGTTTCGATGCTGCCCGTAACCAGTGCCGATACGTCAGCGCCCATCCAGTTCTGTGCGAGAAGCGTGTCATGGGCTCTGCTCAAGGCCTGCAGCCGTTTTTCGAAGTTCAGGACGTGATCGCGCTCGGCAACAGGCCGTAGGGTTTGCGATGCGATTGCCTGGACCATTGCAAAGGTGTTTTTCAGGCGGTGCCCGATTTCCTGGTTGAGCAGGTCCTGGTCTGTTTCGGCCTGCAGGCGCGTCAGGGCGCTCTGGATGCGATTGCCGACGCTGCGAACAAACGACAGTTCCTCGTCGCTCCAGGCGTAGGGCGTGCTGTGGTGAACGAACACCACCAGACTGAATTTGCCGTGATCGAAAATCGGCAGGTTGACCAGCACGCGGACGCCGAGATCGGTCAGCGCCTTGGCGTTCTTCGCAGTCCGCGCATCTGTCAGGACGTCCGTCACGACGACGGTCGCGCCTTCCTTCAAGTCATCAATAAAGCTTCCGTAAGACCGGAAATGATGCAATCCGACGAGGCTATCGACCCCCGGTGCGCACCATTCCGGCTGTATCATCACCGATTCGGACGGCAGGTCGACAATCCCGAACCCGGCGCGGCTGGCGTCCAGCGCTTTGGCCATCAGGTCCGAGGCAACCAGGGCCATTGCCTCGATATCCTCGAGGTCACGGAGGCGATCGCCCAGATCGAGAAGCGCCGCCGATCGGGCGATCGAT
This sequence comes from Pararhizobium antarcticum, assembly GCF_001885585.1. Taxonomy (GTDB): domain Bacteria; phylum Pseudomonadota; class Alphaproteobacteria; order Rhizobiales; family Rhizobiaceae; genus Pararhizobium; species Pararhizobium antarcticum. The sequence goes on along the minus strand of NZ_LSRP01000001.1, from coordinate 21,650 downwards.
CGCTTCTGGGCCGTGATGTCCTGCACGGTGCCGAGCATCCGCAACGGCTTGCCATCTGCATCCCGCTCGAATGTCGCATGGCGGCTGATCCACCGGATCCCCCGATCCGGGGTCCCGATGCGGTATTCGACATCGGTCTCGGCATCGCCGGTGCGGCGGCTCTCGCTGTTGGACTGGCGCCCTTGATCCTCGGCCACGATCATCGCCTCGATCGTTGCTGCCGGGTAGCTGTCCGCGTGTGGCAGGCCGAAAATCCGACAGGCCTCGGCCGACACCTTGACGTTGCCGGTTGCAATGTCGATTTCGTAGGTCCCGATCCGGCCCGCCTCCTGGGCGGCCACTGTCTTGATGGCGCTGGTCCGGATCGTGGAGGCGATATTCTTCTGACGGCGAAACAATTCGTCCTTGCGGCGGGACATGCGGCGCGCTTCCAGCAGAAGGATGACCTGTCGGGCCAGCGCCTCCAGTGCCTTCCTCTGCGCATCGTCAAGACCGGCAGGCCGAATTTCCGTATCGATGACGCAGAGCGTGCCGATAACGACGCCGCCGGGCGTTATCAGCGGTGCACCGGCATAGAAACGGATATGCGGGTTCTCCGTTACAAGCGTGTTGTCTCTGGTTCTGGGATCGGTGGTCAGGTCTGGTATGATCAGCGTATCCTGCCGGCCCAGGGCGTGAGCGCAGACCGACTGTCCGATCGGCGTTTCGCAAGCCTCGAAGCCAATGCGCGCCTTGAACCATTGCCGTCCCAGTTCGACCAGGCTGACAAGTGCGACGGGCGTCTTGCACAAGGCTGTGGCCACCAGAACGATATCGTCGAATTCGGGTTCCTGCGGGGTGTCGAGGATATCGTAAGCCTCAAGGGCTTCCAGCCGTTTCTGATGAACGGCTTCGGGTTCTTCAAGCAGGGGAAACAAGGCAATCTCAATCTTGAACGGTGTCAGCGCAGACCCGTGTCGCCCTGTGTATCGGGCGCTTTTCTGCATCCGGTCTGATTTAGCGTCATTTGTCCCGTCTTCAAGATGTCGAGGGTATTGCTGGCGGGGTTTTCGAGTCGATTTTCGGGTGCGACGAGGGGCAAACGACCGAGGCGCCACCCGTGCTGGATGGCGCCTTTTTCTTTTCTGGATGACAGTTCAGCGCTTCATCGAGACCAGATTGAAATGTGCGCCCTGCGGGTCGATGCAGTTGATGATCCAGGAACTGCCCGGTACCTCCATCGGCCCCATGAGAACCTGTCCGCCGTGTGCCTTGACGCGCTCGGCGGCGGCTTCGATCGCGTCGACGGTGAAGTAGTAGCCCCAGTGGGGTGGTGCCGGAATGTCCTTGGGCTTTGTCATCATGCCGCCGAATGCCGGTCCGCCATCGACACCGAAGGTCTGGTAGAGGCCCATGCCGCCCATGTCGACCGCCATGTCCCTGGTCCAGCCGAAGGCGGAGGAATAGAAGCTCCATGCGCTATCGAGATCACCGGCCATCAGCTCGTTCCAGCCGACCTGACCATTGCTGCCCGGCGGGAGTTGCGGCCCCATGTCGCCATCATCGGTGCTGAACAGCGAGAAGACGGCGCCATGCGGATCGGCGATGACGGCAAACCGACCTACGCCTGGGATGTCGCGCGGCTGCTCGATGATGGCCGCGCCTTTTTCGAAGAGGTCCGCAACGGTCCTGTCGATGTCCGCGACGCCGATATAGCCCACCCAACAGGGCGGCATTCCGGGTGGAGCATCCTCCGGCATGCTCATCAGGCCAGCGACGCGCTGTTCGCCCGTATAGACCAGCGTGTAGTCGAAACCGGCCATGCCGCTATCAGCGGCCCGCCAGCCGACCACCTCGGTGTAGAAATTCGTGGCGGCGGTAAGGTCTGTCGTCATCAGTTCGTGCCAAACGAACGTGCTGAATGGTTTGCTCACAATTTTTCCTCCTTGTGCACTTCGGGAGTGTCAATCTCCGGTCAGGTCGCTGCCATGCGCTTGTAGTGCGATGCCATGACAGGATTCCAGCTGCCGTCGGCGTTTTCCATGCGCGAGGAAAAGCGCCGCGTATCCGCGTCGATGATCGTGATGATGTCCCGATAGCGGGCCGTCCGCCCGGCGTCGGTCATGTCCGGCCCCTCGCAATCGAGTGTCAGGATCGTTCCTGTTTCATCGAGCCCGCCATCATAGACCCAAAGGTTGGACATCATCGTGCCGATCGTCGAGCCCACGAAACGGTGCAACGCAGGATCATATCCAAGCGTCATGATCATGGTCGCGGAATTGCCGTCCGGCATCGGGCCGGAAAGCTCGGCAATGCTCCAGAGACCGTCGAGCAATCGCACATCCTCCTGCCAGAGCGGATGGTCCTGCATGTCGAAGGTCACCTGCCACCGCCCTGTCAGCTGTTGCAGCCATCGGTGTTCATTGGTTATTGCAATGTTCATCTTGCCCTCCCGGCATTCCGAATGGTGTCAGGCGCAGCAGGCATGCGCCCGGGGCGCCTGCTCATATTCGTCGTGGCGTTTGACGAAGCTGAGGGTTTCCGTCTCATTGCGGCCTTTCGGGGCACGGTCGAGGATCATCAGCGTCGTCAGGACCTCTTCGCCACCGCGGGCGTAATCCGAATAGGTGTGGTAGATATGGCCGGCCTCATCGCGGATGAATGCGCTCATGCCGGGCAGCTCGTCATTGGCCTGATCGCCGGCCATGTCACGAAAATTGTAGAAGACCGTGCCGCTCTCCAGTTCCTCCTTGGTGAAGGAGACATGGTAGTCGCTGTTGAAGTCGCTTTCGAACGACGAGACCCAGGGGAATTTCCAGCCCATCCTTGCCTTGTAGGCTTCGATCTTGTCGAGCGGTGCGCGCGAGACGCTGACATAGGTCACGTCGTGATTGTTGAGGTGAACCAGCGTGCCGTCGATGTGATCCGACAGGAAGGAGGAGCCGGGGCAGCCCGCGTCCCAGTCTGGTCCGAACATGAAATGATAGATCATCAGCTGGCTGCGACCGTCAAAGAGATCGCCCAGGTTTTTGCGGCCTGTTGGTGTGTCGAAGAGATAGGCCTTGTCGACCTTGACCCACGGCATGGCCAGCCGTTCGGCGCGGATCCTGTCGCGGAGCCGGGTCTCCTCCTTTTCGGTCACCAGCAGCGCACGGCGCGCCTCCAGCCATTCCTCGCGCGTCACAATCTCATGCATCGCCATCGTTCATTCCTCCTCAGAAATCGCGTTTCGTTCCGCTTGACTGAATAGGTTGATATCAACATTATTCAGTTATGTCAAAACCCGTGGTGATTCCTTTTGAAACGACCCTGCTTGTCCGCGATACCTGCCTGTGTCTGCATGTGCAGCGCGCTGCGCGGGCCCTGGCGCGTCGGTTCGACGAGGCGCTGCGGCCTTTTTCGCTGACCAACGGCCAGTTTTCGCTGCTGATGTCGCTCAACCGCCCGGAGCCGCCCGGCATGGGGCCGGTGGCTTCGTTGCTTGCCATGGATCGCACGACGCTGACCGCCGCGTTGAAGCCGCTGGAGCGGCGCGGCCTGGTGGAGTTGCTCGGTGACCCGAGGGATCGCCGTTCGAAACGTCTGCGCCTGACAGAGCGCGGTCATGCAGTGCTGTCGGAAGCGGTACCCGTCTGGAAAAGTACCCATGCGGATGTCGATGCACTGCTTCCGGGGCGCGACGGTCCCGAGCGGCTGCGAGGTGACCTCAGGGCGCTGGCCTGACGATTTCATTGACCCGCGAAGCAAAAACGAAGGAGACTGCCTATGAAGATGATTTTCGTGAACCTGCCGGTGAAGGACCTGGAAAAGTCGAGGGCGTTTTTTGGCGCGCTCGGCTACAGTTTCAATGCGGATTTCTCGGACGAAACCGCCGCCTGCATGATAGTTTCGGAGAGCATCTTCGTCATGCTGCTCACCCATCCGAAGTTCAAGGATTTCATCACCGGCGAAATCAGCGATGCCCACAAGGCGACGGAAGTGCTGACAGCGCTTACCGCCGATAGTCGCGCCGAGGTCGATGACATTCTGGCCAAGGCGCTTGCCGCCGGGGCCAGCCCGTGGAAGCCCAATCTGGATCTCGGTTTCATGTACAGCTGCAGCTTCCAGGACCTAGACGGCCATGTCTGGGAGTATTTTCACATGGCGCAACCGGGCGGTTGAGGTCAGGCTTTCATGATTTCGCGTAGCAGACGGCCTGCAGCTTGTTGCCGTCTGGATCGCGGACATAGGCTGCATAGTAGTCCGGGCCATAATGCGGGCGAAAGCCGGGCGCGCCTTCGTTATTTCCCCCGAGCTTCAAAGCCTGGGCGTGAAACGCATCGACCGCCGCACGGCTTTCGGCGACAAAGGCAATGTGTGTGCCGTTGCCCCATGTTGCGGGCAAACCGTTTTCTGGAGAGTAGATGTAAATCGTTGGCATCTGACCGTCTTTTTCATAGGCCAGGGGCTTTTCGGCAGGCTTGACCAGTCGCACAAACCCGAGGGCGCCGAGCACCAAATCGTAAAAAACTGCAGCGCGTTGCTTGTCGTTGGTCCCAAGCGTGATGTGGCTGATAATCGACATGGTTGTACGTTTCCTGTGGCGCTATTGGCCGCGCAGGAAAGCACGGCTGACGGTGGTGAGTCAGCCGTGTCTGTTCGCAATCAGCAGTTTTATTTACATATTCTCGAATTCGCCAAGGTCGCGCACTGCGCCGCGGGCGGCGGAGGTGGCAAAGGCGGCATAGGCTTTCAGCGCCTGGGTTACCTTGCGCTTGCGCGGCTTGGCCGGCTTCCAGCCCTTGGCATCCTGCTCGGCGCGGCGCGTGGCAAGCTCGCTTTCCGTGACGCGCAGCGAAATCGTCCGGTTCGGGATGTCGATATCGACCATGTCGCCTTCACGCACCAGGCCGATTGTGCCGCCTTCTGCGGCTTCCGGCGAGACGTGGCCGATGGACAGACCCGAGGTGCCGCCGGAGAAGCGGCCATCGGTGATCAGCGCGCAGGCCTTGCCGAGACCCTTGGATTTCAGGTAGCTCGTCGGATAGAGCATTTCCTGCATGCCGGGTCCGCCGCGCGGGCCTTCATAGCGGATGACGAGCACGTCGCCGGCCTTGATCTCGTTGGAAAGCAGCGCCTTGACGGTGTCGTCCTGGCTTTCGAAAACGCGGGCGGGGCCTGAGAATTTCAGAATCGATTCATCGACCCCGGCGGTCTTCACGATGCAGCCGTCGAGCGCGATATTGCCCTTGAGGACCGCAATGCCGCCATCCTTGGAAAACGCGCTTTCGGATGAACGGATCGCACCGGCGTGGCGGTCGAGATCAAGCTCTGCCCAACGGTTCGACTGGCTGAAGGCCTGCGTGGTGCGCACGCCGCCCGGGGCCGCCATGAAGAAGTTGCGGACCATGTCGGAATTGGTGCGGCTGATGTCCCACTTGTCGAGCGCATGGGCCATCGATGCCGCATGAACCGTCGGTTCGTCGCGGTTGATCAGGCCGGCACGGTCGAGCTGGCCGAGGATCGACATGATGCCGCCGGCGCGATGCACGTCTTCCATGTGCACGTCACTCTTGGCAGGCGCGACCTTGCAGAGCACAGGCACCCTGCGCGAGAGCGCGTCGATGTCGTCCATGGTGAAGTCGATGCCGCCCTCATGGGCCGCAGCCAGAATGTGCAGAACAGTATTGGTCGAGCCGCCCATGGCGATGTCGAGCGCCATCGCATTTTCGAAGGCCTTCTTCGTGGCGATCGAGCGGGGCAGTGCCGTTTCATCGTCCTGCTCGTAATAGCGGCGGGCCAGATCGACGATCAGGTGGCCGGCCTCGACGAACAGGCGCTTGCGGTCGGAATGAGTGGCGAGCGTCGAGCCGTTGCCGGGCAGCGACAGGCCGAGCGCTTCCGTCAGACAGTTCATGGAATTGGCCGTGAACATGCCGGAGCAGGAGCCGCAGGTGGGGCATGCCGCCTCTTCGACGGCCTGGACTTCCTCGTCGGTGTATTGATCGTCGGCCGCCATGACCATGGCATCGACCAGATCGAGTGCCTGCAGCTTGCCCTTGAGCATCGCCTTGCCGGCTTCCATCGGGCCGCCGGAAACAAAGATGACCGGGATGTTGATGCGCATCGCAGCGTTCAGCATGCCGGGGGTGATCTTGTCGCAATTGGAGATGCAGACCATGGCATCGGCGCAATGGGCGTTGACCATGTATTCGACGCTGTCGGCAATCAGGTCGCGCGACGGCAGCGAATAGAGCATGCCGTCATGGCCCATGGCGATGCCGTCATCGACCGCGATCGTGTTGAATTCCTTGGCGACGCCACCGGCGGCCTCGATTTCGCGCGCAACGAGCTGGCCGAGATCCTTGAGGTGGACATGGCCGGGCACGAACTGCGTGAAGGAATTGACCACGGCGATAATCGGCTTGCCGAAGTCGCCGTCCTTCATGCCGGTTGCGCGCCAAAGGCCGCGGGCGCCGGCCATGTTGCGGCCGTGGGTGGTGGTGCGGGAGCGATAGACTGGCATCGGGGTCTTCCTTGCGCGCGTTGGTGGATAGCGGTCCAGATAGGAGCGGCCGCCTCGCGTTTGCAGGGGGTCCTAGCGCAAATCTCACCGCCCGTCACTGTCACTCTAGCACGAAACCGTCCATTCCTGGCGTCTCGATGGCTAAAAATCACGCTTTTTGCCTCGTGCAGGGCGATACGACACCGCCGGGATGGACAGCTGGCTGATAGGCTTTCGGGTCTACCGAGGGATCGGCGCCTTGTGTGTCACCCCTGTTCTGTCGACACGCTGTTCTGGAGTTGTCGCTTGCCAATAACCCTCACGATGAAAATCCGGGTCGGGCTGAGTTGCGTGATCGCCTTGCTTGCCCTCGCCGGTGCGGCGCACGCGGCGTTGATCTATGCCAGCAATAATTTTGCCGTCGTCATTCCCGGCGAGTTGTATCGCTCCGCTCAGCCAGACGCGACGCTGCTGGCCGAATACCGGTCGCGTTACCACATTCAGACGGTCATCAACCTGCGCGGTCGCCAGGACGAAGGCTGGTACCGGGAGGAGCGGCGTGCATCGGTGGCACTGGGGCTCGATCAGATCGATTTCCGCATGGCCAGCAGCAGGGAGCTTTCACGCGCCGACGCCGACAGGTTGATCGCGGTCATGCGACATGCACACAAGCCGCTTCTCATCCATTGCAAAGCAGGCGCTGACCGCACCGGCCTTGCCTCGGCGCTTTATCTCGCGGCCTTGGCCGGCGCAGGTGAGGCGCAGGCAGAAGCGCAGTTGTCGATTCGCTACGGACATTTTTCCGTGCCATATCTGAGCAGTGCCTATCCGATGGATGACAGTTTCGAGCAGATGGAGCCAGCCCTGGGTTTTGGCGATTGATCCATCCTGTATTGATCCATACTTGTCTCTGGTCGCAAAAGTATAAATCCCGAATATCGAAATAAGATTATCGGCCAAGAGAATAAAGAAACACTGCAGATCGTCCTTCTGCATAGGCGTGCTGAAGTCATGGTGTGGCCAATCCCGCGACGACACATGATGGTATCTGCCTTCATGAAAGGAGCGACTATGTTTAGGATTTTCAAAGCCTTCGGTGCTGCAGTCATTGCATTCGGCATCGGTTTCACTGCCGCTGTTCCGGCAATGGCAGCCCCGCTGATGCCTGTGCAGATCGAAACGAAATCGGGCATCCATGCGATCGGCCATCGTGGCAAATGGCATCGCCGGCAGTATTATCGACATGGCTATGAGCGGCCTCGTCACCGCAATTCCGGCTATCGCCGCCATCACCGGAACGGTGACAACTGGACGGGCAGCTACGGCCGTCGCACCTTTGGTCACCATCGGCGTCACAACGGCCATCTGCGGTTCGGCATCTATTTCAACTGAAGGCATAGCGTTTCGCCGGCGACGGGCGTGACGGCGTTCGCCGCGTTTGGCCTGACGCTGGCAGCCTGCCCTAAAAGACGTTCGCCACAGCGGGCCGGCGTGTCTCCGGCCTCTCTGCGCAGCGTTCACCGACCGCGATTTTATTGCGGGTGACGGGACGAGCGCAGTCTGTCTTCAAGATTCAAGGTTTTCGTGGGGCTGAGATGACAAGAGAACCACTTTTCCGATTGGGTGATTTCATAATCTGGTCTTTTATTTTGGGAAGCGTCATCGGCTACCAACTCTGGGCCCGGGAGACTTCCAGGCCGATGACGACCGTCCCTGCTGTCGTGGGCGGCGTGACGGGCTGAACCTGCCGCTGCTACTTTTCCTTCAAGACAAAGCCGCTTGCACAAAAGCAAAGGGCTCAGCGATTTCTCGCTAAGCCCTTGAAAAAAGGATGGTGGGCGTAACAGGGATTGAACCTGTGACCCCTACGATGTCAACGTAGTGCTCTCCCGCTGAGCTATACGCCCATCCGATGTCGGCGCATAGATCACAAAACCTCTTATGGCGTCAATAGGCTTTTATCGGCTTTTTGACAGGAAGTTTCGCGACCGTCCGGACGCCTTGTAGAGCAGGCTATGCAGCCAGCATTTTGTTGACTTCATCCACGAGGTCACGCAGGTGGAAGGGCTTGGAAAGGACCTTTGCGTCCTTCGGAGCCTTCGAATCAGGGTTCAGTGCAACGGCGGCAAAGCCGGTAATGAACATGACCTTCAGGTCCGGATCCAGTTCCGTCGCGCGGCGGGCCAGCTCGATGCCGTCCATTTCCGGCATGACGATGTCGGTCAGGAGCAGGGAGAAGGGTTCTTCGCGCAGCCGGTCATAGGCACTGGCGCCATTGTCGTACGACATCACCTTGTAGCCAGCCTTTTCAAGGGCCTTCACGAGAAAGCGGCGCATGTCGTTGTCGTCTTCGGCAAGGAGGATTTTTGGACTCATGGGTTCAGCCGTTGCTACTTCCATCTGAATGTTGGGAATTGCGGAGCCTTCATGAAACCGCATGTGGGTAAATATCCGGTGAAGACTTGCGTTCAAGCCCTGCCACCCGTCTGCAACGACTATGGACACAGATGCCACCAACTGGCAACATACACGAAGCACCCAGTTTATGACATGGTAAAAAAGGGCTCAGATGGCGGACGATGTCTGCGAAACCGACCTGTTCGAGGTCCTGGAGCCGGAAACGCAGCGCATCCCCTTCGTTTTCAATTCTCCCCATAGCGGCAGGACTTATCCACCGGAATTTCTCAGCCAGTCGCGGCTCGACGCCATGTCCATCCGCCGGTCGGAAGATCACTATGTCGACGAACTGTTCCATTTCGTGACGGATCTCGGCGCACCGCTTCTCATGGCGCATTTCCCCCGCGCCTTTCTCGACGTCAATCGCGAGCCCTACGAACTCGATCCGCGCATGTTTGATGGCGCATTGCCGTCCCATGCCAATATCGGCTCCCTGCGGGTGGCCGGCGGCCTTGGAACAGTGCCGCGGCTGGTGGCGGAAAACATGGAAATCTACGGACGCCGTATCCCGGTGGCGGATGCACTCGAGCGGATCGAGCAGATCTACAAGCCCTATCATGCCTGCCTGCGCCGCCTGATCGCGCGAACCCATGTGCAGTTCGGCCTGTCGGTGCTGATCGACTGCCATTCCATGCCGGGCAATATCCGTGTGGCCGGCAGCACCCAACGCCCGGATTTCATTGTCGGCGATCGCTATGGAACCAGTGCGTCTGCGGAATTGTCGCGGACGGCCGTGACGATTCTGGAGGAGCTCGGTTTTTCCGTCGCCCGCAACAAGCCCTATGCCGGCGGCTTCATCACCGAGCATTACGGACGCCCGGCCCGAGGACTGCATGCTCTGCAGATCGAGATCAACCGCGGACTTTATGTCGATGAGGCAACGCTGCGTAAGAAGCCGGGTTTTGCAAACCTGGCGCAGGCGATCGCGATGTTCGTTTCGCAGCTTGCCCTGCATGTCGGAACCTATCCCGAAAATACAGCGCTTGCCGCCGAATAGACCATTCCAGGCGTTTTGGAAGAAAAAGCGTAGGTGGGGAACCTGCCGGGTGGCGTGACGCTGCCTGTGGCAAAATGACCTTGTCTGCACGCAGCAGGAGGTCAAAAAAAACCGCGCCTGTGGCGCGGCTAAGTCTAGGGAGGAAACACCCAAGGAGGGTATTTACAGCCACAAGTGACTGTAAGGAAAAATTAATATTGCGACGCACCATTGTCAAGCGGAAAACCGTTTTCGTTTCGCAGTGCGGCAAATCCGGGCGTGGGCATTTTTCCTGTTTTTGAGCAAAAACCCGCGTTTTTGATGCCGGTTGCCTGACGTAGATCTGGATTCGCTTCGTGTTTGGCGCCGTACCTGGCGTAAGTGCGTTATTTCTTCGTTTTTGACGCGATTGTTTTTCTTTTCAAAAAAAATGGTCTAAGCAGGCTCGACGCCCCTCCCTGCTTCAGAATGAGGTTTCCATGCTGCCGGATCGTGACTTTTTCAATCGTCTCGCGGATGCCGCGAAGGCGGAGACCCTGCCGCGCTTCCGCACAGGAACCAGCGTTGCCAACAAGGAGGCCGGCGGTTTCGATCCGGTCACGGAAGGCGATCGTGGCGCCGAGGCGGCGATCCGGGCGATGATCGAGACGCATTTCCCCGATCACGGCATTCTCGGCGAGGAGTTCGGCAATGTCGGTCTCGACCGCGATCATGTCTGGGTCATTGATCCAATCGACGGAACGCGCGCGTTCATCTCCGGCCTGCCGGTCTGGGGAACGTTGATCGGCCTCTATCACAAGGGCGAGGCCATCATGGGCCTGATGGATCAGCCGTTTACCGGCGAGCGTTTTTTTGCCGATGGCAGGCAGTCGCATTTCAGCGGGCCGGGCGGTGACAAGGTCATTTCCACTCGCCCGTGCAAGGATCTTTCGGAAGCCATCCTGTTCACCACGTCGCCGCATCTCTACAAGGGCGACATCAAAACCCGTTTTGAGGCGGTACAGGACAAGGTGCAACTCGCCCGCTATGGCTGCGATTGCTACGCCTTTGCGCTGCTTGCCTCCGGGCATATCGATCTTGTCGTCGAATGCGGGCTGAAACCCTATGATGTCGGCGGCCTTATTCCGCTCATCGAGCAGGCGGGTGGCATCATTACCGACTGGAATGGCGGCCCCGCCGAAATGGGTGGCGAGATTATCGCAGCCGGCAGCGCCGAGGTGCACGCCCAGGCCCTGGCAATCCTGAAGACCTGATCTTTCCGGAAGAGCCCTTTATTCCGCCGCACCGGCGAGATCGGCCATATCCGCGTCGCTGCCCGGGATGAAGGCCTCGATGGCGGCGATCGCCTGGGCGCGATAGTGGTCTGCCTCCTGCAGCAACTCATGGCGCGCACCGTCGACCGGGATCATGTGTCCGGCCCGAAAATTGCGGGCGAGGTTTTCAACGGCCAGATGCGGCACCAGCCTGTCCTGCGTCGGGGCGAGTACGATCGTCGGTACGCGGATCGTCGTCAGGTGCTCGCGTCGTGTGACACGGCGGATCGCCTTGAAGGTTTCGTGCAGCCAGCGCGCCGTCGGGGGACCCATCGCCAGCCGTGGTTGCGCCGCGGTCAGGCCCATGTTGCGGGCAAAACGCCTGCTGTCGCTGGTTAAAAGGTTGTTCGCGAAGGGCAAGGATCCGCGATCCCGCTTTAGCGGCAGAAAACCGAGACCCACTGCACTCACCGCGGCGGCCAGAAGGCCGATCAGCCCCTGGCCTATCGGTTGCGCGCCGAGCGCCACGAAGGGGGCGCAGACGACGAGGCGGTCGATGCGATTGGTCATCAGCGGCGCATGCGACAACGCAATCAGCGCACCCATGGAATGCGCGACCATGAAGAAGGGCAGGCGCGTATCCGGCAAAACGATCTGCTCGAGAAAAGTCGAGAGATCCTTTTCGTAGTCGGTAAAACGCCGGACATGGCCGCGCCGCGCTTGCTTCAGCATCCGATCCGAGCCGCCCTGGCCGCGCCAGTCGAAGGTGGCGACCCAAAGACCCCGGGCCGTAAACTCGGAAATCGTCTCGTAATATTTCTCGATGGATTCGTTGCGGCCCTGCAAAAGCACAACGGTGCCTCGTGCAACCGGCGCATCGCTGCGGAAGATCGCATAGCGGATCTGCTTGCCGTCGACACCCGTGAAATATCCGGCAGTCGTGCTGCCAGACGTATTGCCGGACATGTGGCCCGGCATGGGATTATCGATCGAGGAGTGGAGGATGTCTGTCATTGGCAGGGATCGTCCGCACGTCTGGCTGGCAAGGGGCAATGCTCAAGGGATAGGCCGTGGTTTCGATCGCGTCAAAGAAAAACGCCATAAAGAAAAAAGGCCGGAAACGGTGGGCAAGCCCGCTGCCGTTCCGGCCTCGAAAAGCTGAAGGAGAAGGGACATTCACTTCAGCGCCGGGACATTTGCGCCCCGATGCCTGCTGTTGTAGCGAGGCAAGGCTGAATGCTGACCGAACCGGCTGTTCATCGGCGGTTAATATGCCTTGCAATGCGTTTGCTCGGAACCGGATCAAAACCTCTTGAAGCGACGAAAAACAATTCCCATCTGTTCTTCACGGTCGCCGATCAAGGGACCGTACCACCGGTTCTGCCACAGCCTTCGAATGGGGTGGCAGGGCTCCACACGCAAACCCGTTGCTCTCAAGAGGACATCATGCGTCACGTTGATTTTACCCCCCTGTATCGTTCCACTGTTGGATTCGACCGTCTTTTCACCATGCTCGACAGTCTCGGCCAGCCGGAGCAGGCGCAGACCTATCCGCCCTACAATATCGAGCGGACCGGCGATAACACCTATCGCATCACCATGGCCGTTGCCGGCTTCGACGAAAGCGAACTTTCGATCGAGGCGCGCGAGCACACGCTGACGGTCAAGGGCGAAAAGAGCGAGGAAGCCGCCACCGAGAATCAGTTTCTCTATCGTGGCATCGCCAAGCGCGCCTTCGAGCGCCGCTTCCAGCTCGCCGAATATGTCGAAATCCAGTCGGCTTCGCTGAAGCACGGTCTGCTCCATATCGACCTCCTGCGCGAAATCCCGGAAGCGGCCAAACCGCGCCGGATCGATATCGTCGCGGCCCAGTCGGCACCGAAGCAGATTGCCGCCACGCAGATCGAAGCCAGCGCTCACTGAACGCTTGATGCGTTTATGACCGAAGAGGCGGCGTCCGAAAGGGCGCCGTTTCTGTTTTGAGGCTGTGTCGCGACGGCCGCCTCTGCGTCCAGCCGGCGTCCGCGCTCTGCATATTTCTGGGCAATGACGGCGCAGACCATCAACTGGATCTGGTGGAACAGCATCAGCGGCAGGACGATGCTGCCAATGCTCTGGCCGGCGAAGATGACGTTGGCCATGGGAACGCCGCTGGCGAGGCTCTTCTTCGAGCCGCAGAAGGTGATGGTGATCTGATCCTCCCTTGAAAACCCGAGTTGCCGGCTTCCGAGCATGGTGACAAGCAAAACGATCGCCAGAAGCAGGATGTCGAGACCAATGACGACGGTCAGGTCGCGGATTGAAAAAGTGTGCCAGAGACCGCCCGTGACGGCATCGCTGAAGGCGAGATAGACGATCATCAGGATCGAGCCGCGATCAACCGGCATCAGCAGCCTTTTGCGCGCGCGGATGTAGTCGCCAATCCAGGGCTGCAGGATCTGGCCGAGGATGAAGGGCGCCAGAAGCTGCAAAAGGATCTGCTCGAGCGCAGCGAGGGAAAAGCCGCGCTGACCACTCGCCGTGAACAGAAGCCCGACGAGCAGCGGCGTCAGGAACATGCCGAAGATATTGGAAGCCGATGCGGCGCAGATCGCTGCCGGCACATTGCCTCCGGATATCGAGGTGAATGCGATCGACGATTGTACCGTCGACGGCAACACGCACAGGAACAGGATGCCGGTATAGAGCGCTGGCGGGAGCAGCCATGCGGGAATGAAGCCGGCGGCAAGACCGAGCAGGGGAAAGAGGCCGAAGGTCGCGGCCAGGATCGCCAGATGCAGCCGCCAGTGAAGGATGCCCGCGACAACGACATCCCGCGAAAGCCGGGCTCCGTGCAGGAAGAACAGCATGCCGATGGCAACCTTCGTCGCCAGCGCGAACCATTCCGCCGCAACGCCGGATATCGGCAGCAGCGAAGCGAGACCGACGGTGAGAACCAGGAGGATGGTGAATGTATCAGGCAGGAAGCGGCGCATCGTTGCTCTTCGATCTTATTGTGCGCCGCAACCTTTCAGCCGGGAACGCGCTTAGCAAGTCGCCAGAAATTGCCCCACATCATCCTGCGTCGTCGCAAAGCTGGTGACGAGGCGGTAGAGGCCTTCGTCGCTGTCCATGGTCGCCGCGACTTCCTGCGGTGCGGGCCAGTCGTAGAAGACCGCGCCCTTGTCCTGAAGGGTCTTTGCAGTTTCAGCGTTCAGGATGACGAAGAGCTCGTTGGAGCCCGAAGGCCAGGCAAGGCGTGCCGAGTTCGATCGCGCGATGCCTTCGGCAAGCTTTGCGGCCATCGCATTGGCGTGACGGGCAAGGTCAAGCCAGAGTTCGTCCTGCAGGTAGGCGTCGAACTGGGCGGCGATGAAGCGGGATTTCGAGAAGAGCTGGGCCGAGCGCTTGCGCAAATAGCTCATCTCGCGGGCTTTTGCGGTGTCGAACAGGATCAGCGCCTCGGCGCACCAGCAGCCGTTCTTGGTGCCACCGAAGGACAGAAGGTCGATGCCGCTCATCCAGGTCATTTCCGCCGGCGTCGCGCCGAGCGTCACCAGCGCATTGGCAAACCGTGCACCGTCCATATGCAGCGGCAGATCGTTCGATCTCGCGATCGCGGAGATCGCCTGGATCTCATCCAGCGAGTAGACCGTGCCGGCTTCAGTTGCCTGGGTCAGTGTGATCGCCATCGGCTGGCCACCGTGCACACCCCCGCTTTGCGTGCGGCGGATAGCGGTCTTCAAATGTTCCGGATCCATCCGGCCAAGCAGGCCGTCAACAGGGGCAAGTCGGCTACCATGCGCAAAAAATTCCGGTGCGCCACACTCGTCGGCATTCACATGGGCATGGGTGTGGCAAAATGTGTGTCCACCGGGCCGGTTGGCGCTGGCGATGGCGAGCGAATTGGCCGCAGTGCCCGTGCCGACGAAAAAGACCGCGACCTCGCGTTCGAAAACCTCCGACAGCTTTTTCTCCACCGCCTTGTCGAGGTCGCTGGTGCCATAGGCCGAGGCATAGCCGCTGGCCGCCTTGACGAGGCTTTCGGCAATCAACGGATGGGCGCCGGCCCAATTGTCGGAGGAAAAAATCATCGTCTTGTCCTGCTGTTTTGTGACGCAAACCGCGTCGTCCGGGTGGGTGGCAGGACAATAATGCTCTGCGCGGCGCGGTCAAAGCGGGAACACGTCAACAGCTTATTTCCAGACCATTTTGAAACCAAATAGACGATTTCTCCGCGTTTTTGAAATATAATTACAAAACAAGGTAATTATCCGCAATCTTGCGAAAAACACTTTGATTATTTTGTGGCGGCGGCCTTGCAGGGAGAACGGCTTTCTGGCATAGAACCTATGAAATAGGACAGTCTTGCTGTCCTATTTCGGTCTTAAGACCGGAAATCGCCGGAACAGCCCCGCTCATTGCCGGGTGGTCCGGCCGTAACCCGGCGCCGTCTGCGGGTGCTTTTCATCTGTCTGATAACGCCGGTGCGTACAAAAGGTCGCGGACATTCTTGCCGGCAGCAGCCATGCTTCATTTGCGACCGGATCAGGATCATGCAACGATAATGCCAGTTCGGGCTATCATGGGCGCACGCCCACGAAAGCAGATGCCGACTGCGGGACTGCCCGGATGAGCCGGGCATAACAGGAGGGAAGACGATGACGGACTTTACGCCATCCCACGATGCAGAACTCGACCTCGTGCGCCAGACGGCGACGGTCGCACGCACCCCTGAATTCCGCGGCATGCCGAAGAAACAAGGCCTTTACGATCCGCGCAACGAGCATGATGCCTGCGGCGTCGGCTTCGTCGCGCATATGAAGGGACAGAAGTCGCACCAGATCGTCACCGATGGTCTGTTCATACTCGAGAACCTGACGCATCGCGGTGCTGTTGGTGCCGACCCGCTGATGGGCGATGGCGCCGGCATTCTGGTGCAGATTCCCGACCGCTTCTTCCGCGAGGAAATGGCGGCGCAGGGCGTGACCCTGCCGCCGGCTGGCGACTATGCTGTCGGCTATCTGTTTATGCCGCGGGACGAAGCCCAAATCGCGCATTTCAAGAGTGTGATCGCCACGGTTGTGGCCGAGGAAGGGCAGGTCCTGCTCGGCTTCCGCGACGTGCCCGTCGACAACGCCTCGTTGTCGAAGGCTGCCGACATTGCTGCGACCGAACCGCACCACGTTCAGGTTTTCATCGGTGCCGGTCGCGATGCCGCCACCAATGCCGAGTTCGAGCGCCGGCTGTTCACCCTGCGCAAGGTGATATCGAACCGCATTTACGACGCTTTCCAGGGCGCCGATACCGGGTTTTATCCGGTCTCTCTGTCGACCAAAACCATCGTCTACAAGGGCATGTTCCTTGCCTATCAGGTCGCGGCCTATTTCAAGGACCTGTCGGATCCGCGCTTTGAATCGGCGGTCGCGCTCGTGCACCAGCGGTTCTCGACCAACACCTTCCCGTCCTGGAAGCTGGCGCATCCCTACCGCATGGTCGCCCATAACGGCGAAATCAACACGTTGCGCGCTAACGTCAACTGGATGGCAGCCCGTCAGGCCTCCGTGTCTTCGCCGCTGTTCGGTGCCGATATCTCCAAGCTCTGGCCGATTTCCTATGAAGGCCAGTCGGATACGGCCTGCTTCGACAACGCACTGGAATTCCTCGTGCAGGGTGGCTACCCGCTGTCGCATGCGGTCATGATGCTGATCCCCGAAGCCTGGGCCGGCAATCAGCTGATGAACCCGCAGCGCAAGGCATTCTACGAGTATCACGCTGCCCTGATGGAGCCATGGGACGGTCCGGCCGCCGTGTGTTTCACCGATGGCAAGCAGATTGGCGCGACGCTCGACCGCAACGGTCTGCGTCCGGCGCGTTATATCGTCACCGACGACGACCGGGTGATTCTCGCCTCCGAAGCCGGCACGCTGCCGGTGCCGGAGGAGCGCATCGTCAAGAAGTGGCGCCTGCAGCCGGGCAAGATGCTTCTGATCGACATGGAAGAGGGCCGCATCATCTCCGACGAGGAGTTGAAGTCGACGCTCGCCAACCAGCATCCCTATCGCCAGTGGCTCGACAACACCCAGCTTATCCTCGAGGAACTGAAGCCCGTCGAACCGCGGGCGCTGCGCCGCGACGTCTCGCTGCTCGATCGCCAGCAGGCTTTTGGCTACACCCAGGAAGACACGCGCATCCTGATGTCACCGATGGCGACAACCGGTCAGGAAGCCATCGGCTCGATGGGCACCGATACGCCGATTTCGGCCATGTCGGACAAGGCCAAGCTGCTCTATACCTATTTCAAGCAGAATTTCGCGCAGGTTACCAACCCGCCGATCGATCCGATCCGCGAAGAGCTGGTGATGAGCCTTGTCTCCTTCATCGGCCCGCGTCCGAACCTGCTCGATCATGCCGGCATGGCGCATGCCAAGCGCCTGGAAGTGCGCCAGCCGATCCTGACCAATGGCGATCTCGAAAAGATCCGCTCCATCGGCCATACGGAAGACCGTTTCGACACCAAGACGCTCGACTTCACCTATGCGGTTGAGCGTGGCGCCGAAGGCATGCCTGACATTCTCGACCGGCTCTGCGAGCGGGCGGAAGCCGCCGTCAAGGGCGGCTACAACATCATCGTGCTCTCCGACCGGCAGATCGGCCCGGATCGCGTGGCGATCCCCGCACTTCTGGCAACGGCGGCCGTGCATCACCACCTGATCCGCAAGGGGCTGCGTACCTCGGTCGGCCTCGTCGTGGAATCGGGCGAGCCGCGCGAAATCCACCATTTCTGCCTTCTGGCGGGCTATGGCGCCGAGGCGATCAACCCCTATCTCGCCTTCGATACGCTGACCGACATGCACAAGCGCGGCGAATTCCCGAAGGAAGTCGACGGCAGCGAGGTCGTCTACCGCTACATCAAGGCGGTCGGCAAGGGCATCCTCAAGGTCATGTCGAAGATGGGCATTTCGACCTACCAGTCCTATTGCGGTGGCCAGATCTTCGACGCGGTCGGTCTTTCCTCCGAACTGGTGGACAAGTATTTCTTCGGCACGGCGACCCAGATCGAAGGCATCGGTCTCGAAACCATCGCCAAGGAAACGGTCTCCCGTCACAGCGCGGCTTTCGGGAACGATCCGATCCTGAGCAACACGCTCGAGATCGGCGGCGAATATGCCTATCGCATGCGCGGCGAAGGCCATGCCTGGTCTCCGGATGCCGTTGCTTCGCTGCAGCATGCCGTGCGCGGCAATGCCGTGGACCGCTACCGCGAATTTGCCGAGATGGTGAATGGTGCGGCTTTGCGCATGAACACCATTCGCGGCCTGTTCTCGATCAAGGGCGCGGAAACCATCGGCCGCACGCCTATTGCCCTCGACGAGGTGGAGCCGGCGGTCGATATCGTCAAACGCTTCTCGACCGGGGCCATGTCGTTCGGATCGATCAGCCGCGAAGCGCATACGACGCTTGCCATCGCCATGAACCAAATCGGCGGGAAGTCGAACACGGGTGAAGGCGGCGAGGAGGCGGATCGCTACCTGCCGCGTCATGATGGTTCGAAGAACCCGGAACGCTCGGCGATCAAGCAGATCGCGTCCGGCCGCTTCGGGGTGACGACCGAATATCTCGTCAACGCCGACATGTTGCAGATCAAGGTTGCGCAGGGTGCCAAGCCCGGCGAAGGCGGCCAGCTGCCCGGCCACAAGGTCGATGCGACCGTTGCCAAGACCCGGCATTCGACACCGGGTGTCGGCCTGATTTCGCCGCCGCCGCACCATGACATCTATTCGATCGAGGATCTGGCGCAGCTGATCTACGACCTGAAGAACGTCAATCCGGAAGCCGATATCTCGGTCAAGCTCGTGTCCGAAGTCGGTGTCGGCACGGTTGCGGCCGGCGTTGCCAAGGCGCGCGCCGACCACATTACCGTCTCCGGCTATGATGGCGGCACCGGCGCGTCGCCGCTGACATCGCTGAAGCATGCCGGTTCACCCTGGGAAATCGGCCTTGCCGAAACCCATCAGACGCTGGTGCTCAACGGGCTTCGCTCGCGCATCGCCCTGCAGGTCGATGGTGGCCTGAAGACCGGCCGCGACGTCATCATCGGTGCGCTGCTGGGGGCCGACGAGTTCGGCTTCTCGACGGCGCCGCTGATTGCCGCCGGCTGCATCATGATGCGCAAGTGCCACCTGAACACCTGTCCGGTGGGCGTGGCAACGCAGGATCCTGTCCTGCGCAAGCGCTTCAAGGGGGCCCCGGAACATGTCATCAACTACTTCTTCTTCGTGGCGGAAGAGGTGCGCGAAATCCTGGCATCGCTCGGCGCCAAGCGTTTCGACGACATTATCGGCCTGTCCGAACTGCTCGAGAAGGATGCGATGATCTCGCACTGGAAGGCCAATGGCCTCGACTTCAGCCGTATCTTCCACAAGATCGATGCGCCCAAGGAAAAGACCTACTGGACCGAAAAGCAGAACCACCCGATCTATGACATTCTCGATCGCCAGCTGATCGAAAAGGCCATGCCGGCGCTGGAATCGAAGACGCCTGTTGCCTTCGAAGTGCCGATCAAGAACGTCGACCGCTCTGCCGGCGCCATGCTGTCAGGCGAAGTCGCCAAGCGTTATCGCCACAGGGGCCTGAAGGACGATACGATTACCGTCACCCTGCGCGGCACGGCCGGCCAGTCCTTCGGGGCCTTCCTGGCGCGGGGCATCACCTTTGATCTCATCGGTGACGGCAATGACTATGTCGGCAAGGGCCTTTCGGGAGGACGCATCGTCGTGCGTCCGCCGGAAAATTCAAGGATCGTCGCCAAGAACTCGATCATTGTCGGCAACACGGTTCTCTACGGCGCGATTTCCGGCGAGTGCTATTTCAACGGCGTTGCCGGCGAACGTTTTGCCGTGCGCAACTCCGGGGCCATCGCGGTCGTCGAAGGCGTGGGTGATCATGGCTGCGAGTACATGACCGGCGGTGTTGTCGTCGTTCTCGGCCAGACCGGCCGCAACTTTGCAGCCGGCATGTCGGGCGGTGTCGCCTATGTGCTTGATGAAAGCGACGACTTCCCTATGCGCTGCAACATGGCGATGGTCGAACTCGAGCCGGTTCCGGAAGAGGACGATATGCTGGAAAAGCTGCACCATCACGGCGGCGATCTGATGCACAAGGGCAGGGTGGATGTCTCCGGCGACATGACGCGCCATGACGACGAGCGGCTGTACCAGCTGATCTCCAACCACCTGCACTACACCGGTTCGCCCCGCGCCAAGGAAATTCTCGACCACTGGGTCGAGTTCCGTCCGAAATTCCGCAAGGTCATGCCGGTCGAGTACCGGCGTGCGCTGGAGGAAATGGAACGGATGCGCATGGGCGTTGCGGCTGAATAGGCCGAATCTGTTTGATACCGTGCTTCCGGCGTCGGGCCGGGAGCATCTCATGCGCGCTTCGATAGCGTCCATTCAATGAGAAGATGTCAGGAAATACGATGGGCAAGGTAACTGGATTTCTGGAAATCGACCGCCAGCTGGCGAAGTATCAGCCGGCCTCCGACCGCATTCGCCATTTTCGCGAATTCACCATTCCGATGTCGGAACCGGAAGTGCAGAAACAGGCGGCCCGCTGCATGGACTGTGGCATTCCCTATTGCCACGGCCCGACCGGCTGCCCGGTGCACAACCAGATCCCCGACTGGAACGATCTCGTCTACAATGGCAACTGGGACGAGGCGATCCGCAACCTGCATTCGACCAACAATTTTCCGGAATTTACCGGCCGCATCTGCCCCGCCCCTTGCGAGGAAGCCTGCACGCTCAATCTTGAAGATGCGCCTGTAACCATCAAGACTGTCGAGCAGGCGATTGCCGACAAGGCCTATGAGATGGGCTATATCGTGCCGCAGCCGGCCACCACCAAGACCGGCAAGTCCGTCGCCATCATCGGCTCCGGTCCGGCCGGCATGGCAGCGGCCCAGCAACTGGCACGCGCCGGCCATGCGGTGCATGTCTACGAGCGCGAAAGCAAGCCGGGCGGCCTGCTGCGTTATGGTATTCCGGACTTCAAGATGGAGAAGAACTTCATCGACCGGCGCATCGAACAGATGAAGGGCGAGGGCGTCACGTTCCATTGCGGCGTCAATGTCGGTGTCGACAGGACGATCGAAACCCTGCAGGCAGAGCATGATGCCGTGCTGTTTTGCGGTGGCGCCGAAAAGCCGCGCGATGCCGGTATCCCGGGTGTCGAATTTCACGGCGTGCATGATGCCATGCCCTATCTGGTCCAGCAGAACCGGCGGGTCGGTCGTGAAACCATCGACAGCGTCGGCTGGCCGTCCGATCCGATCCTGGCCGGCGGCAAGCATATCGTCGTCGTCGGTGGTGGCGATACCGCGTCCGACTGCGTCGGCACCGCGTTCCGCCAGGGCGCCGTCAAGGTCACCCAGCTCGACATTCGCCCGCAGCCGCCGGAAAAGGAAGACAAGCTGTCCGTATGGCCGTTCTGGGCGACGAAGATGCGGACATCCTCGAGC